>NZ_CP031194.1:0-603918 GCF_003344965.1 Streptomyces paludis
TCCGGGACCGGGACGGGCTGGGTGCGCGAGCTGCTCTGGCCCTGAGCCGGCACTCGCCACCCGGCGCCCGGCGGGCGCGGGCGGTCGCGGTCGCACCGCCGGGTCATGTCACGTCAGGTCGAACTCGCCGTCCCGCGCGTTGATGACGAATGCCCGCCACTCCGCCGGACTGAAGATCAGCGACGGCCGCTCGGGCGTGCCGCTGTTGCGCATGGCGATGAAGCCCTCCACAAAGGCGATCTCCACGTCACCCGCGCCCCGGCTGCCCGACCGCCACTGCGCCCCGCTCAGATCGAGTTCCGGCTTGTCCCAGCCCGCGTGCGGCTTCCGGGTGGTGATGCTTTCGGCCATGTCCCGCTCCTCCCACTGCGTCGTCCCGCGCCAGACTATCGATCGTCACCGGTCCGGGACAGGCCACGTCGGCACCCGCGCCGTACGTCTTGACGCCCGGCTCCGCCGCTGGATTACTGGGGGCGGGACGATCAACCGAATGATCGGTCGATCACCTTGCCGCATCGGCCCCGGCACGGGAGAGCGCCATGAGACCTCAGTGGGATCCGGCGGACCAGCTCGGCGGTGAGGCGCTGGCCGCAGTGCAGACGAGGCGGCTGCGCCGCACCCTGCGGCACGTCTACGACCATGTCGCCTTCTACCGGGACGCCTTCGACCGGGCCGGGCTCCGGCCCGAGGACTGCCGTTCGCCCGCCGACCTGGCGCGCTTCCCGTTCACCACCAAGGCCGATCTGCGGGACAACTACCCGTTCGGGATGTTCGCCGTGGACCGCTCCGAGGTACGGCGTATCCACGCGTCGAGCGGCACCACCGGCCGCCCCACCGTCGTCGGCTACACCCAGCGCGATCTGGACACCTGGGCCGACCTGATGGCACGCTCGATCCACGCGGCCGGCGGGCGCCCCGGCCAGCAGGTCCATGTGGCCTACGGCTACGGCCTGTTCACCGGCGGCCTCGGCGCGCACTACGGCGCCGAGCGGCTCGGCTGTACGGTGATCCCCGCCTCCGGGGGCATGACCGCCCGGCAGGTCACCCTGATCCAGGACTTCCGTCCCGAGATCATCATGGTGACGCCGTCGTATCTGCTCACCCTGCTCGACGAGTTCGAGCGCCGGGGCGTCGATCCCCGGACCACCTCGCTGCGCGTCGGGATCCTCGGGGCCGAGCCGTGGACGGAGGAGATGCGGCGGGAGATCGAGGAGCGCTCCGGGATCGACGCGGTGGACATATACGGCCTGTCCGAGGTGATGGGTCCGGGGGTGTCCCAGGAGTGCGTGGAGACCAAGGACGGGCTGCACATCTGGGAGGACCACTTCTATCCGGAAGTGATCGATCCGCTCACCGGCGCGGTGCTGCCGGACGGGGAGCGCGGTGAGCTGGTCCTCACCTCGCTCACCAAGGAGGCCATGCCGGTGATCCGTTACCGGACCCGGGATCTGACCCGGCTGCTGCCCGGCACCGCGCGGCCCGTCCGGCGGATGGAGAAGGTCACCGGCCGGACGGACGACATGGTGATCCTGCGCGGGGTGAACCTCTTCCCCACCCAGATCGAGGAGATCGTGCTCCGCACACCGGGCGTGGCCCCGCACTTCCAGCTCCGGCTGACCCGCGAGGGGCGGCTGGACGCCCTGACGGTACGGGCCGAGGCGCGCCCGGCGGCCACGCCGGAGCAGCGCGCGGACGCGGCGGTCGCCATCGCGGCGGCGGTCAGGGACGGCGTGGGGGTCTCGGTGGCGGTCGAGGTGGTCGATCCGGAGACGCTGGAGCGCTCGGTGGGGAAGATCCGGCGGATCGTGGACCTCCGGACGCGCTGAACGGGTCCCCCGGGTCGAACGGGTCCCCCGGCCTATGGGCTGATGGCGAGGAAGACGAACGCGGCGAAGATCGCCAGATGGACGCCGCCCTGGAGGAGGGTGGCGCGCCCGGGAGCGACGGTCAGCGCGCCGACCACCACGGTCAGCGCGAGCAGCACCATATGGGTGGCGTCGAGCCCGAGGACCAGGGGGCCCTCCAGCCAGATGGTGGCGAGCGCGATGGCCGGGATGGTCAGCCCGATGCTCGCCATGGCCGAGCCGAGCGCGAGGTTGAGGCTGGTCTGCACCCGCTCGCGGCGGGCGGACCGTACGGCGGCGATGGTCTCCGGCAGCAGCACCAGCAGCGCGATGACGACGCCCACGACGGCCTGCGGCAGCCCGGCGGACTCCACACCGGACTCGATGGTGGGCGACACCGCCTTCGCGTCCCCGACGACGGCGACCAGCGCCACCAGCAGCATCACCAGGCTGAGTACGGTGGCGCGCCGGCTGGGCGGGTCGGCGTGGGTGTCCTCGTCGCGCAGATCGCCCTCCTGGGTGACGGGCAGGAAGTAGTCGCGGTGGCGCACGGTCTGTACGGCGACGAACAGCCCCCACAGCCCGAGCGAGGCGACCGCGGCGAAGCCGAGCTGCGCCGGGGAGAACTGGGGTCCGGGCTGGCTGGTGGTGAAGGTCGGCAGGACCAGGGTGAGGACGGCGAGCGTGGCGACGGTGGCGAGCGCGGTGCCCGTGCCCTCGGGGTTGAACACGGCGATCCGGCTGCGCAGGGCGCCGACCAGCAGACAGAGCCCGAGGATGCCGTTGCAGGTGATCATGACGGCGGCGAAGACGGTGTCCCGGGCGAGCGAGGCGGTCTTGTCGCCGCCGTCGATCATCAGGGTGACGATGAGGGCGACCTCGATGACGGTGACCGCGACGGCGAGGACGAGCGAGCCGAACGGCTCCCCCACCCGGTGCGCGACGACCTCGGCGTGGTGGACGGCGGCCAGGACCGCGCCCGCCAGACAGAGCGCGACCAGCCCGACTGCGAAGCCCGTCAGGCTCCGGCCCCAGCTGAGCACGAGCGCGACCACGGCGAGCAGCGGCACCACCACGGTCCACTGGGAGGTCAGTGACCTGATGCCGATACGCGTAGCCATGCGTCCCACGCTGCCAGAGGTGGCCGGGGCGCGCGCGGCGGGCCGGGCGGGGGTGCCGGTCCGTACGGCGTCCCCTGATGCGTGGTCAGCCGCGGCGTGGTAGTGAGGAGCGTCAGGGAGGCCGCAGGCCGCAGGCCGCAGGCCGCAGGCCGCAGGCCGCAGGCCGCAGGCCGCAGGTGGCGGGACGCGTGGACGGGTGGACGGGGGACGGGTGTGACACGGGAGGCGGTGCCGGGCCGGGCGACGATCCTGCGGTACGGGTCGGCCGAGCGGGCGGGTCTCGTCGGCGGGCAGCTGGAGCGGCTCGTCGACGACGCGGCGGCCTTCCTCGGCCCGTCCCCCGACCGCCCCTGGTACGCGGGCGCCGTGCTGCTCGCCGGGCGCGGCGGGACGATCGCGCTGCACCGGGCGATCGGCCATGCCGTGCGCTACGCGGCGTACGACGAGCGGACCGGTGCGGGGGTGGAGCTGCCGGCCGGGCGGCGGGTCGCGATGGCCCGGGACACGGTTTTCGATCTGGCCTCGCTCTCGAAGCTGTTCACCTCGGTGCTCGCGGTGCGGCGGATCGAGCGGGGCGAGCTGGCTCTGGAGGCGGCCGTCGCGTCGTATCTGCCGGAGTTCGGGGGCGGGGGCAAGGGGGACATCACGGTACGCGGGCTGCTGACGCATACGTCGGGGCTGCGCGCCTGGCTCCCGCTGTACCGGGAGCCGACGCGGGCGGGGCGGCTGCGGATGCTGTGGGACGAGGCTCCGGCGCATCCGCCCGGGACGGTCCCGCTCTATTCGGATCTGAATATGATCGCGCTTCAGCTGCTTCTGGAACGGATCACCGGCCGGGCACTGGAGGCGCTCCTCCACGACGAGATCACCGGCCCGCTCGGGATGCGCCGCACCCGCTACCGGCCGCCCGTCTCCTGGCGGCCCGGCATCGCCGCCACCGAGGACGCGCGCCCGCCCTGGTCGGGGCTCGACCGGGGGATGGTGCGCGGCGAGGTCCATGACGAGAACGCGTACGCGTTCGGTGGGGTGGCGGGCCACGCGGGCGTCTTCTCGACCGCCCGTGACCTGGCGGTCCTGGCGCGCACCCTGCTCAACGGGGGCGCGTACGGCGCGGCGCGGATCCTGCGCCCGGAGTCGGTGGAGCTGATGTTCACCGACTTCAACGGCGCGTTCCCCGGGCAGGCGCACGGGCTCGGGTTCGAGCTGGGGCGGCGCTGGTACATGGGCGCGATGACCACACCGCGTACGGTCGGGCACACCGGTTTCACCGGGACCAGTGTCGTGCTCGATCCGACGACCGACTCGTTTCTGATCGTGCTCGGCAACTCGGTCCATCCGGTGCGTAGTTGGCGCTCGGGCAGTGCGCCGCGCGTGGCGTGCGCCGACCGGATGGCCCGGGCCGTCGCGGTCCGGCCGGAGCGGGGACGTACCGCCTGGTTCGCCGGCACGGCACGGGACACGACGGCGACCCTGACCCTGCCGGACCTCGAACAGCCGTGGGGGCGGGGCAAGTTGGAGTGCGCCCTCTGGTGGGACACCGTGCCTGGGGCCGGCACACTGGTGCTGGAGGCGTCGGCCGACGCGGGCCGGAGCTGGCGGCCGGTGCCCTTCACCACCGTACGGACGGGGCAGCCGCCGCGCGACCACCCGGCGGGCGCGGTCTCGGGCTGGTCGGGGCGCGTCTGGCACCGGCTGACGGCGGACCTCCCCGACCTGCCGGGAGCCGCGCCCGGAGCCCTGGCGGGTCCCCGGCTGCGCTGGCGCTGTGTCACGAGCGGGCCGTACACCGGGCGGGGCGTGTATGTGACCGGTCTGCGGGTCGAGGGCGGCGGGAACGGTACGGGCGCCGGGCGTACGGTCTTCGACGAGGCGCGGCCCAGGGACGCGGCGCGGATCGAGGCGGCCGGCTGGACGCTCTCGGCGGACTGACCCGGCGAGGTGAACGCGTCAACCCCCGTCCCCGGCTCTCGCCTCACCGCCCCAGCGCCGCCATCGCCGCGTTGTGTCCCGGTACACCGCTGACCCCGCCGCCGCGTACCGCGCCCGCGCCGCAGAGCAGCACATTCGGGTGCGCGGTCGCCACACCCCAGCGGCCGGCCCCTTCCGCCGCGAAGGGAAAGGCGAGATCGCGGTGGAAGATATGGCCGCCGGGCAGGCGCAGTTCGCGTTCGAGGTCGAGCGGGGTCTTCGCCTCGATGCACGGCCGGCCCTCGTCGTCCACCGCGAGACAGCCGGCGAGGGGCTCCGCCAGCCGCTCGTCCAGCTGGGCGAGGGTCGCGGCGAGCAGCTCCGCGCGGACGGCGTCGTGGTCGTCGGTGAAGAGCCGGGCGGGGGTGTGCAGTCCGAAGAGGGTGAGGGTCTGGTAGCCCCGGGCGGCGAGTTCCGGGCCGAGGATGGACGGGTCGGTGAGGGAGTGGCAGTAGATCTCGGACGGCGGGGCGCCCGGCGGTCGGCCCGCCGCCGCCTCCCGGTAGGCGGTGGCCAACTGCCCGTATCCCTCGGCGACATGGAAGGTGCCGCCGAACGCCTCGCGGGGGTCCACGGACCGGTCGCGCAGCCGCGGCAGCCGGCGCAGCACCATGTTCACCTTGAGCTGGGCGCCCTCGGCGGCGGGCGGCGGGTCCTCCCCGAGGAGGGCGGCGAGCGCCTGGGGCGAGGCGTTCACCAGCACCTGCCGGGCACTCACCGTACGGTCCGTCCCTTCCGCGCGGAACGTCACCTCGGCGCGCGTCCCGTCGGTCTCGACGCGGGTCGCCTCGTGGCCGGTGCGGATCTCCGCGCCGGCGGACCGCGCGGCGGCGGCCAGCGCGTCGGTGAGCGCGCCCATGCCGCCCACGGGCACGTCCCAGTCGCCGGTGCCGCCGCCGATCACGTGGTAGAGGAAGCAGCGGTTCTGGACGAGCGACGGGTCGTGGGCGTCGGCGAAGGTGCCGATCAGGGCGTCGGTCAGCACCACCCCGCGGACGAGATCGTGGCGGAACCGCTCCTCGATCGCGACGCCGATCGGCTCCTCGAAGAGCGTCCGCCAGGCGGTGTCGTCGTCGACACGGGCGCGCAGCGCCTCCCGGGCGGGCAGCGGCTCGGTGAGCGTGGGGAAGATCCGCTCCGCGACCCGCCGGGTCATCCCGTAGAACTCCTCCCAGGCCGTGTACTCCGCGTCGCCGCCGGTCAGCGCGGCGAGGGAGGCGCGGGTCCGGCCCTCACCGACCAGCAGCCCGCCGTCGCCCAGCGGGGTGTACGAGGAGACCGTCCGGCGCCGGGTGGTGAAGCGCAGCCCCAGCTCGCGCACGATCTTCCGGGGCAGCAGGGAGACCAGGTAGGAGTAGCGGGAGAGCCGGGCGTCCACCCCGGCGAAGGGGCGGCTGGAGACGGCGGCGCCGCCGGTGTGCCCGAGGCGCTCCAGCACCAGGACGGTGCGGCCGGCGCGGGCGAGATAGGCGGCGGCGACCAGTCCGTTGTGGCCGCCGCCCACGATGACGGCGTCGTAGGAGGCGCGGGCGGGCGAGGTGGTTGCGGGCATGGCTCTTGGTAACACGCGGATGATCGCGCGGCCAGGGGCCGGAGCGGTCACGCGGCCGGGGGCCATGGCTCCGTAATGGCAGCGGCGCCGTCAGTGGCCGCGCGAGCCGTGCCGTCGGCGCAGCGCCGCCACCTGGCGGTAGAGGGCCGCCGCCTCCGCGCTCCGGCCGAGCTGTTCGAGGCAGTGGGCCTCGTCGTCCCGGCTGGCCAGCGCGTCGGGGTGGGTGGGCCCGAGGACCCGGGCGCGGGCGTCGGCGACTTGGCGGTACACGGCGAGCGCCTCGGTCCAGCGGCCGAGCCAGCCGAGGCCGACGGCGATCTCGCGGCGGCTGACGAGGGTGTCGGGATGGTCGGCGCCGAGGACCCGCTCCCGCAGGGCGCAGACCTCACGGGCCTCGGTGAGGGCCTCGTCCCAGCGGTCGAGGCGGCCGAGGTTGACGCCGAGGCCGTGCCGGGCGCGGAGGGTCTCCGGGTGGCGCGGGCCGTGGGCGCGGGCGCGGTCCTCGACCAGGCCGCCGTACAGCTCCAGCGCCTCGGCGCTGCGGTCGAGACGGCCCAGGCTGATGCCGACCTCGTAGCGGGCGGCGAGGGTGTCGGGGTGGTCGGCGCCGAGCGCCCTGGCGCGGCCGGCCGCGACCTGGCGGTAGCCGGCGAGGGCCTCGGGCCAGCGGCCGAGCTGGCCCAGCGCGTAGGCCACCTCGTACTGGCTGACCAGGGTGTCCGGGTGGTCGGGGCCGAGCACCCGGGCGCGGGCGGTGGCGACCTCGTGGGCCAGCCGGTGGGCGTCCTCCAGCCGGCCGAGCCTGCTCAGGTTGTACGCGAGGTTGTGGCGGCAGCGCAGGGTGTCGGGGTGGTCCGGGCCCATGGTGCGCCCGCGGGCGGCGAGGACGGCGGCGAAGACCTCGTGGGCCTCGAAGTGCCGGCCGAGCTGTCCGAGGACGTAGGCCGTCTCCTGGCGGGCGGCGAGGGTGTCGGGGTGGTCCGGGCCGAGGGCGCGTTCGCGGCCCTCGGCGACCTCGGAGAACTCGCGCAGGGCGTCCACCGTACGGCCGGTCCTGCTGAGCGTGAACCCGACCTCGTACCGGCTGCCGAGGGTGTCCGGGTGATCGGGGCCCAGCGCGTGCGCGCGCTCGGCGGCGACCGCGCGGTGCACCTCGCCGGCCTCCTCCCAGCGGCCGAGCCGGCCGAGGCTGAGCCCGGCGCTGTGCCGGGCGGCGAGCGCGGCGAGATGTCCGGGCGGCGGGGCGGGGCGTCCGGTGTCGCGGCGGGCCACGGCGGTGGCGCGCGGGTCGGCGGGGACGACGGTCCACTCGCCGGTCAGCCCCGCCGTGTGGTCCGGCGGCGGCTCGCCGAGCCCGGTCAGCCCGGTCACGCCGATGGCCTTGTGCCCGGTGGTCATGGAGTGGGTCCAGGCGGGCAGCGGGATGTCCGCGGGGAGCGGGGGTCCGGCGGGGCCGAGGGCGTACGGGACGCGGCGGCCGGCGGCGGGCGGCGTGGCCTGGGCGGGCAGTGCGAGCCGGACCGGGTGCGGTCCGGGCGGCGGCGCGGTCGCGGAGCGCGCGGCGGCGAGCGCGGCGCGCAGCTCGCCCGCGTCGGCGGGCCGCTCCTCGGGGGTCTTGGCGAGCAGGCCGAGGACGATGTCGTCGAGGAAGGCGGGGAGTCCGGGGCGGCGCTCGCTGGGCGGCCGGGGGACGGTGTCGCGGTGGCCGACGAGGATCGACCAGGTGTCGACCAGGTCGAAGGGCGGGGTGCCGGTGGCGATCTCGTAGAGCACACAGCCGAGCGAGTACAGATCGCTGCGGTGGTCGATCTGGCTGCCGGAGATCTGCTCGGGCGACATGTAGTGCGGGGTGCCCATGGCGACGTGAGTGCCGGTGAGCCGTGAGGTGAATCCGATGTCGTGGCCGAGGCGCGCAATGCCGAAGTCGCAGATCTTCACGGCCCCGTCGGTGAGCCGCATGATGTTGGCGGGTTTGAGATCGCGGTGGACGATGCCCTGGCCGTGTGTGTAGGCGAGGGCGTCGGTGACCTGTTCCGCGATGTCGACGACGTCGGCGAGGGGCAGCGGACGCTCCTCCGGTGTCTCGTCCTCCAGGGCCGGGGCGCGGTCGTCGAGCAGCTGGCTGAGGTTGCGGCCGTCGAGCAGCTCCATGACGAGGTAGAGGACGCCGTCGTACTCGCCGAAGTCGTGGACGACGGTGACACCGCGGTGCTGGAGGGCGGCGGCGACCCGGGCCTCGCGCCGGAACCGCTCCCGCATGATCCGGGTGAAGGCGTGGTCCTGCTGCGGTCCCAGCGGCTTGAGGCACTTCACGGCGACATGCCGGCCGAGCGATTCGTCGCGCGCCCGCCACACCTCGCCCATGCCCCCGCGCCCGATGAGATCGAGCAGCCGGTAGCGGCCCTGGATCAGCCTGCTCTCCGCCATCGCGTGCTGTCGCCCCCCGCACCTTCGTTCCACTCCGTCCCGGACCGTCCAGTATGGCCGCCCGGCAGGGGAAGGTGTACGGGGTGGGGCGGGTGTCGGGCGGATTGCGCGGGCCCGGGGGCGTGCCGGGGGCACTGCGGAGGTGGGGCGGGCGCGCGCGGACAACGGCGGGAGCGGGGCGGAAGAACGGCGGAGAACCCGGCGCGAAAGAGTCGATCATGCGGCAACCTTTCCCCCGGCGGTGCCCACCCGTGGATGAACTTCCCCCACGACGAAGGACGTTGACGGATGTCCCCTTCCCCTCTCTCCCCCCACGGCCCCTCACCGGACACGGCCTCCGCGGCCGCGCCGCCGCACCGCCGGTCACGGCTCGCCCGCCGTACGGCGCTGCTCGCGGCGGCGGCCGTGGTGGCCGCCGGGCTGGGCGCGATCCCCCTCGCCGCCGGCGCGAGCGCCGCGACCGATCTGGCACACCAGACGCTGCCCGCCAAGGACGGCTGGGCGGCCAGTGGCACCGGCACGACGGGAGGCGCGGCGGCCACCCAGGTCGTGACGGTCTCCACCCGGGCGCAGCTGGTGGCGGCGCTCGGTTCGGCGAGCAGTACGACTCCCCGGATCATCCAGGTGAAGGGCACGATCAACGCCAACACCGACGACGCGGGCGCGGCCGTCGGCTGCGCCGACTACGCCTCGGGGACGGGGTACTCGCTCTCCGCGTATCTGAAGGCGTACGACCCGGCCACCTGGGGCCGTACCAAGGTGCCCTCGGGCACCCAGGAGACGGCCCGGGTCGCCGCGGCGGCCAAGCAGGCGAAGAACATCCAGTTCAACGTCCCGTCGAACACCACGCTCGTCGGGGTCCCCGGGTCGAACGCCAGGATCCTCGGCGGCGCCCTGGTGCTGAAGAACGTCGACAACGTCATCGTGCGCAATCTGACGTTCAACAGCCCCGAGGACTGCTTCCCGCAGTGGGACCCGACCGACGGCTCCACGGGCAACTGGAACTCCGAGTACGACGCGGTCACGCTGCGCGGGGCCACCCATGTCTGGGTGGATCACAACACGTTCAGCGACGGTCCGACGCTCGACAGCGCGTCGGCGACCTACTTCGACCGCAAGTTCCAGGTGCACGACGGCCTGCTCGACATCACCAAGGGCTCCGACCTGGTCACCGTGGAGCGCAACCGCTTCACCAACCACGACAAGACGACACTGATCGGCTCCAGCGACACGGACAACGCGAGCGCGCTGCGCATCTCCATCCACCACAACGTCTACACCGGCATCACCCAGCGCGCGCCGCTGACCCGGATCGGCCAGGTGCACATCTACAACAACTACTACGACACCACCAAGGCCGGCGGCTACGCGCACAGCTACACCATCAACTCCCGCGCCGGCGCGCAGGTGGTGGCCGAGAAGAACTACTGGAAGCTGTCGAGCGACCGCAAGACCTCCCAGCTCCTGAGCGGGGACGGCACCGGCGCCATCGCGGGCAGCGGCAACATGGTCGACGGTACGGTGACGGACCTGGCCGCCGCCTACAACGCCGCGGCCGACTCGTCGAAGCAGCTGAAGACCGCGGTGAACTGGACGCCGACGCTCACCGCCGGCCTGGAGTCCTCGGCCAAGGACCTGCCGTCCTCCCTGGCCGCGACCGCGGGCGCGGGGATACTGACCGCCGCCGGCACGACGAGCACCGCGGCCGCGGCCCCTGTCGCCGCCGCCGCTGCCGCCCCGGCGGTGGCCGCCGCCACCCGTACCGTCGCGGCCGACGGCTCGGCCCAGTACCGCACCGTGCAGGCGGCGGTGGACGCCTCGGCCGCCGGTGACACGGTGTCCGTCGCCAAGGGCACCTACCGCGAGGTGCTCAACGTCCCCACCGGCAAGACGGGCCTGACGATCAGGGGCGCCACCGGCAACGCCGAGGACGTCGTCATCACGTACGACAACGCGGCGGGCACCCGGAAGCCCGACGGGACCACGTACGGCACCCGGGGCAGCGCCACCGCGACCTTCGCGGCCAACGACCTCACCGTCACCGGGGTCACCCTCCAGAACACCTGGCTGCGCGCCGAGCACCCCGAGATCACCGACACCCAGGCGGTGGCCGTCACCGCGCAGGGCGACCGGCAGATCTTCCGCAATGTCCGCGTCATCGGCCACCAGGACACCCTCCTCACCTACGCGCCGAACGCGACCGGCCAGTACCGTCAGTACTTCCGCAACTCCTTCATCAGCGGCGATGTCGACTTCCTCTTCGGCAACGCCACCGCCGTCTTCGACCGCGTCAACATCACCCTGCGCGACCGGGGCGCGGCGGCGGGCGGCAACAACGGCTATCTCGCGGCGCCCAACACGAACTCCGCGAAGAAGTACGGCATGCTCATCACCGGTTCCACGATCAGCAGTTCGGCCCAGGCCAACACCTTCTCCCTCGGCCGCCCCTGGCACCCCACCGACGACGCGGTCGGCCAGCTGGTGATCCGTAACACCGCTCTGCCGGCCGCGATCCGGGTGGCCGCGCCCTGGACGGACTTCGGCACGTTCCCGTGGCGGTCCGCGCGCTTCCACGAGTACGCGAACACCGGCCCCGGCGCGACGGTCAACGCGAACCGTCCGCAGCTCACGGCCGCGCAGGCGGGCGAGTACACGGCCGCCGCGTATCTGGCCGGCACGGACGGCTGGAACCCGACGGGCTGACCCACCGGCTGCCCCACCGGCCGACCCGGCACATCCCTCCCGGAGCACCTCTCCCGGGACACCGGGCCCGGGACCGCGCTCCCTGCCTCGGCGCGCGGTCCCGGGTCCGGCGTTGGACGATGGAGACATGCTGCTGGCACCGCTCGCCCATGTGTCCCGGGAGGTCGCCGGGGTCTCCGCGCGGTCCCGGAAGATCTCGCTGCTGGCCGGGCTCTTCCGGACGGCGGGGCCGGACGATGTGCCCGTGGTCATCCCGTATCTGGCCGGACGGCTGCCCCAGGGGCGGATCGGTGTCGGCTGGAACGCGCTCAAGGACCCGCCCCCGCCGGCCGGCCGCGCCACACTGACCGTGCACCGGGTGGACGACACCTTCACCGCGCTCGCGGCCGTCGCCGGACCCGGCGCGCAGGGCGAGCGCAGACGTCTGGTGCGGGAGCTGCTGGGGGCCGCGACGGAGGAGGAGCAGCGCTTCCTGGTCGGGCTGATCTCCGGCGAGATCCGGCAGGGCGCGCTGGACGCCGTCGCCGTGGAGGCGCTCGCCGAGACCTCGGGCGCGCGGCCCGACGCCGTACGGCGGGCGGTGATGCTGGCGGGCTCGCTGGCCCCGGTGGCCCGGCGGCTGCTGGCCGCGGGCCCGCCCGTACTGGACGAGTTCCTGCTCACCGTGGGCCGGCCCGTCCTGCCGATGCTCGCGCAGAGCGCCGCCGGGGTGGCGGAGGCGGTCGAGCGGCTCGGGGAGTGCGCCGTCGAGGAGAAGCTCGACGGGATCCGGGTGCAGGTGCACCGGGACGGCGCGGCGGTACGGATCTTCACCCGCACGCTCGACGAGATCACGGACCGGCTGCCGGAAGTGACGGCGGTCGCGCTGGGGCTGGCGGGCGACGGTTTCGTACTGGACGGCGAGGTCATCGCGCTGGACGCGGCGGGCCGGCCGCGGCCCTTCCAGGAGGTCGCGGGACGGGTCGGGTCGCGCGGCGACGTACCGTCCGCCGCGCGGGCGGTGCCGCTGTCGCCGGTCTTCTTCGACATCCTGGCGGCGGACGGCGAGGAGCTGCTCGACCTGCCGCTCGCGGACCGGCACACGGCGCTGGCGCGGCTGGTGCCGGAGCCGCTGCGGGTACGCCGGATCGTGGTCGCGGGCGGCAGCGGGCCGGACGCGGAGGCGTTCTTCCGGGCGACCCTGGACCGGGGCCACGAGGGTGTGGTGGTCAAGGCGCTGGACGCCCCGTACAGCGCGGGCCGGCGCGGCGCGGGGTGGCTGAAGGTCAAGCCCGTGCACACCCTGGATCTCGTGGTGCTGGCCGCCGAGTGGGGACACGGCCGGCGCACCGGGCGGCTCTCCAATCTGCATCTGGGCGCGCGGCGCGAGGACGGCTCGTTCGTGATGCTCGGCAAGACCTTCAAGGGGCTGACCGACGCGACGCTGGAGTGGCAGACGGGGCGGCTGCGGGAGCTGGCGGTACGGGACGACGGCTTCACCGTGACCGTACGGCCCGAGCTGGTCGTCGAGATCGCCTACGACGGGCTCCAGCGGTCCTCGCGCTATCCGGCGGGGGTCACACTGCGCTTCGCGCGGGTGCTGCGCTACCGGACGGACAAGCGGGCGGCGGAGGCGGACACGATCGGCACGGTGCTGGCGGCGCACGGCCGGGGCGGCGGCAGCGAGGACAGCGGCCAGGACGGCGGCAGCAGCGGTCCCGGGGCGGAGTGAGGCGGCCCCGGGACCGTACGTACGGGAACCGGATGGTGCCTATCCGCGCGGAACGGCCGAGGAGAGCACCGCCGGCAGGGTGCGCCAGTCCGCCGAGATGAGGCTCGCGTTCTTCCGCGCGAGCAGCGCCAGCCGGTCCCGGGCCTGCTGCTCGGTCGGGGTGGTGGCGCTGATGGCGGGGGCCACGTTGTGCGCGTCCGTCATCAGCACGTAGTAGTTGCGCTGGGCGTACCAGGACGTGTCGAACCCGGCGGCCGCGTAGGCGGAGGCGTCCCCGTCGAAGAAGACGAACCACGGCCTGATGCCCGCGTCCGCGTACCGCGTGCGCGGGTCGCCGGCCGCCGCGTGGTGGACGGCGGGGAAGGCCGCCGCCTCGCCCAGCCGGCCCGCGGCCTTGAGGTCACGCAGGTGCATCGCGTACTCCCGGTCGGTCCACAGCGTGTCGAACGGGTTCTGCTCCTCGACCGTGCCCGGGATGAGTTCGACGATGAACCTGCCGGCGAGCTGTGCGCGCGAGGGCCAGGCCCCGGCCCGTACCGCCGTGTCGAGATCGGGGTGGCCGCCGGTCAGTTCGGCGGGCCGGTAGAGCGCGTCACCGAGCTTGGCGCCGAGCAGCGCGTCGAGGGCGGCGGGGCCGCGGCCCGCGCTGCCCAGGAGGCCGTCCTTCATCTCCAGCTTGAGGACGACGGGCCGGTGGCCGGGGTTGGCGTCGTGCCAGGTTCTGATGTCGGTGAGACAGCCGGCGAGATCCCGGTTGCGGGAGTTGGTACGCAGCTGGGCGACGGTGGTGGCGTTCGCGCAATTGTTGTCGTTGCCCAGGGGGTTGGAGTGCGAGACCCGCCACCCCGCGCCGAACACATTGGTCCACACGTCGATTTCGAGCATCCCGGCGCCGGAGTCCAGCGCGTCCGCGAAGTAGGTGAAGGCGGTCTTCTCGTACGCGTTGTGAACGCCCACCGCCGTGCTGTCGGGGAACGGCAGCCCGCCGGGGTCGGCGGCGTTCGCCGAGGTGACCGTGAGAGCGAGCACGGCGGCGGCGCCGGCCGCCACCGTGGTGCGGAGCAGCTTTGTCATAACCCGGATTCCTCCCGTTGCGCATGTGCGGGGCATGTCAACCGAGAGGCAGAGTAGGGGAGTTCGGTGACGGGCGGGAGGACACGGGCTTACGGACGGGGCGCCCGGCGCACAGCGGTGTGCCCCGCCGCTCGGGGGCGGCGGGGCACCTGGGGGTGACGCGTCGGAAGGGGGCGCGCCGGGGGGCGGATGGCCCGCCCGGCGGCCCGGGGGTTACGGCAGCTGTTCCTCGATGGCCGCGCGGCCCTTCGCCGCGATCCGGCGCTTGGCCCATTCGATGTTCTCCGGGGTGAGGTCCCGGCCGGAGGCCAGGACCAGGTCCTCGGCCGTCACCCCGTCGTCGGCGCCGGTGTGCAGCAGTCGGTCGGGGGTCACGCCCTCGTGGTCGGGCCGCGCAGCGGACTCCGCGTTCATGCCGCCTCCTTGTTCGTCCGGTGGTGACAATTCTGGTGCCCGTACGCCCCGGCCGCATCCCCGGTACCCCGCTATCCGCCGTGCCCCCGGTCCGCCCGGTGGCCCCCGGCGCGTCCGCCGCCGGACCGCCGGCCGAGCAGTTCGGCGAGGCCGCGGCGGGTGGCGGCGACCACCACCCGGTCGCGCGGACCGAGCACATAGCCCGGGGGCAGGTCCCAGACGAGCCCGGGCGGCCGCCGGCCCGCGACGCCGGGGCGGGTGTCGGACAGGTCCGGCAGCCGGTCCCCCGGGTCGGCGGTGTCCAGCGCGATGATCCGCCAGGCGCCCGGCCGGAACACCTCGCCGGCGGTACGGCCCTCCAGCCGGGGATGGCCCGCCACGTCGATGGCGGCGACCAGCAGCACCCGGCGCTCCACCGGGATGGCCCCGAGGATCTGCCGGCCCATCATGGCGACGGCGAAGGCGGGCGCGGCGAGGGTGGAGACACTGCGGCTGCGGGTGAGCGCCCCGGGGTGGGCGGCGCGCAGGGTGCGATAGACGGCGGTGGCGAAGTCGTCGTCGTACAGCCGCAGCGCCACCCGGAGCCCGGGGGCGACCGAGCGGGCGTAGAGGGCGGCCTCCAGATTGGTGGTGTCGACGCTGGTCAGGGCGAGCAGGGCGTGCGCGCGCTCGATCTTGGCGGCCTCCAGCACACCTTCCTGGGTCACATCGCCCAGGACGGTCGGTACGCGCAGACTGCGGGCGAGCGCGACACCGCGCGCCTCGGGGTCCTCCTCCACACACACCACGGGGATCTCCAGCTCGCGCAGGCGCACCAGCACCCGGGTGCCGATCTTGCCGAGGCCGAGCAGGACGACATGGCCGGAGATGCCGCGCGGCGGCCGGCGCAGCGCGGAGGCGGAGCGGAAGGTGCCGAGGGCCTCCAGTACGGCGGCGAGCACCACGGGCAGCAGCAGAAGTCCGGTGACCATGGAGAGCAGTTGGAGGATCTGGCGGTCGGCCGGTTCGCCGACGGCGGGGTCGCCGATGGCGAAGAGGTCGAGCAGGGTGAGGTAGGTGGCGCCGATCAGCCGGGAGTCGGTGACCAGCCAGGAGGTGAGCGCGAGCACGACCACCGCGCCGACGATCCCCGCGAAGGACCAGCGCAGCCGCCGGGAGAACAGCGACGACAGGGGCGCTCCGCGGCCCGCGAGACGGCGCGGCGGCAGGTCGGGGCCCGCGTGGGACACGGCCTCCAGGACGACGGTGCCCCGGCCGGTGGCGGTGGCGGCGCTCACGTCGTCGGGGAGCAGCTCCGGCCCCTCCCGGCCGCTGCTGTCCGAACCCTCGCTGCCCGCGGGGTCGTTGGTGGTGGCCGAGAGCAGGGCGAGGGTGCACAGCCCCGGGTCCGCGACCTCGCCCGGGCCCGGCGGATTGCGCTCCACGGCGCGCAGCAGCAGGCCGTCGGCCCGGATCACCTTGCTGGTCCCGGCGACGGCGGTGGCGGCCAGCGCGGGGGCGGCGGTGTCGGCGTCCGAGAGGACGGTGGTGGTGGCGTCGAGCGCCGCCGGGTCCAGACCGGGTACGGCGACGGCCGCGGCCTGGTCGAGGAGCGCCTCCAGATGCTGGCCGAGCTTGCGGTTGTAGAGGCGGATGACCAGGCGCAGCTGGGGGTTGAGCCGGCGGGCCGCGAGCGCGGCCCGGATGTTCAGCTCGTCGTCGTCATGGACGAGGGCGAGGGCCTCGGCCTCCGCCACCCCGGCTTCCAGGAGGATGTCCTCGCCGAGTTCGGCGGTCTCCAGGAGGCGCGGGACCGCCGCTCTCCCGGTGTCCCCGGGACCGGCACCGGGACCGCCGGGACCGGTCCCGGCCGGGTCGGGCAGCGTCGCCGCCGTACGGGCCATGGCCGCGGACATCCGGCCGAAGAAGGCGGTGGCCCGGCCGAGTCCCGCGGCGGGGGCGGGCGGCAGCCGGGAGACGCGGACGGGCGGGACGACCAGGGTGACCCGCTCGCCGTACACGTCCCGCAGCTCGCCCGCCAGCCGGTGGGCGAGGGTGTCGTCGCCACAGACGATCATGTGACCGGCGGGGAGGCCCTGTGGTGCCTGGTGTGGAAGTGTGTACACGACAACAGTGTCGCGGACCGGGGCGGGTGGGGCGACCCTGCCGCTCCGGAACCGGTACGGCGCCGAAGCGGCCGTACGGGCGTCGCACGGACGCCTGGTGACCGTGCGTCAGATGGCGGTCCCGGGGGCGGGGGAAGCGCGCCCGCCGGCACGACCGCCCTGCCCCGGAAGGTCAGAGAGGGACCAGGGTGATCTCGGTGGCCTTGACGCCGGTCCAGACGGGGACGCCCTCGGCGAGCCGGAGTTCGGCGGCGGCCTCGGGGGTGATCTCGGCGACCAGGTCGGGGGTCTCGTCCGAGGTGATCAGGACCCGCAGCCGGCTGCCGAGGGCGGTGATCTCCCGTACGGTGCCCGGCCAGACGTTGCGGGGGCTGCCGCCGGGCCGCTCCCGGTGTACGGAGACGGCCTCGGGCCCGATGATCGCGAGCGCGGCGGCGCCCTCGGCCGGCGGCTCGGCGACGACCAGCCGGCCGCCCCCGGTGAGCAGGAAGCCGTCCGGTCCCGAGACACCGGCCCAGGCGTTGCGGCCGAGCATCCGGGCCACCCACGGCGAGCGCGGACGGCGGGTCACCTCGGCGGGCGGGGCGTCCTGGAGGACACGCCCCTCGTCGAGCACGAGGACGCGGTCCGCCAGTGAAACGGCCTCCACCGGGTCGTGGGTGACGATCAGACAGACCCCGCCGAAGCGGTCGAGGTGGCCGCGCAGTGTGTGCCGCACCTGGGCTCGGGTGGTCTGGTCGAGGGCCGCCAGCGGCTCGTCCAGGAGCAGCAGCCGGGGCCGCGCGGCGAGCGCGCGGGCCAGCGCGACGCGCTGCGCCTGGCCGCCGGAGACCTGGTGCGGCCTGCGGTGGGCGAGATGGCCGACGCCCAGCCGGTCGAGCCACGACTGCGCCGCGCGGCGGGCCTCGGCACGCGGAACGCCGTGCGCGCGCAGTCCGTACGCCGTGTTGGAGAGCGCGCTGAGATGCGGGAAGAGCGCGCCGTTCTGCGGGACCCAGGCGACCCGGCGGCGGTGCGGCGGCAGCGCGGTGACATCGAGGTCACCGAGGCGGAGCGCGGCGTGCGCGCGGGGGGTCAGCCCGAGGAGGGCGCGCAGCAGGGTGGTCTTCCCGGCGCCGTTGGGGCCGACGACGGCGATGGTGGTGCCGGGGTCCGCGTCCAGTGTGAGCCGGTTGAAGCCGGTGACCTCGGCGTGCAGCGACCAGCGGGCGTCCGGGTCCGGCGGTACGGGGACCTCGGCGGGCACGGCGGCGGGCACGGCGGGCGCCGCTCCCCCGGCGGCCGGGGGCTCCGTACCGGCGGCTTCGTCCGGCAGCGGGCCGCGGTCCGCCCGGCGGTCGGCGCTCCCGCCGGTCCAGCGCCCGCGCAGCGCGATCAGCACGGCCATGGCGATGGCGAGGAGCAGCAGCGACACGGAGGTCGCCGCCTCGGGCGAGTCCTGGAGCAGCAGATAGACCTGGAGCGGCAGGGTCTGGGTGGTGCCGGGGAGGTTGCCCGCGAAGGTGATCGTGGCGCCGAACTCGCCGAGGGCCCGCGCCCAGGTCAGGGCGGCGCCCGCGGCGAGTCCGGGGGCGACCATGGGGAGGGTGACGGTACGGAACACCCGGACCGGTGAGGCGCCCAGGGAGGCGGCGGTCTCCTCGTAGGCGGGCCGCAGTCCGGCCAGGGCGCCTTCGAGGCTGATGACGAGGAAGGGCATCGCGACGAAGGTCGCGGCGATCACCGCGCCCGAGGTGTGGAACGGCAGGGTGATGCCGAAGGTGCCCTCCAGCCAGGGCCCGAGCAGCCCCCGGCGGCCGAAGCCGAGCAGCAGGGCGACACCGCCGACGGTGGGCGGCAGCACCATCGGCAGCAGCACCAGTGTGCGGACGAGCGTCTTGCCGGGGAACGGCACCCGGGCCAGCAGCCAGGCCAGCGGCACCCCGAGCAGCAGCGAGAGGCCGAGCGCCCAGAAGGAGACGAGCAGCGAGAGCCTGAGCGCCTGGAGCACGCCGGGGCTGGTGAGATGCGTACCGAGGTCGCCCCACGGGGTGCGGACGAGGATGCCGATCAGCGGCAGCAGCAGGAACGCGATCGCGAGCAGCGCGGGAAGCGCCAGGGCGACGGGGGCGCCCAATCTGCCGGTGCGGGTACGGGGGCGGGTCATCGGGGTTCCTGGGCTCGGGGCGGAGGGGTACGGGCGCGGGCTCGGGCCGTGCCCGTACGGTCCGGGCGGTCGTTACGGCTTCTGGAAGCCGGCCGCCTGGAGGATCTTCTGTGCCTCGGGGCCGCTGAGCCACGCCACGAACGCGGCGGCGGCCTCGGCGTGCTTGGACGTCTTGAGCGTGGCGGCCGGGTAGTCGGCGATGGCGTTCTGCGCGTCCGGGATCTCGATGGCGTCGACCTTGTCGGTCGCGGAGGCGGCGTCGGTCTTGTAGACGATGCCCGCGTCGGCCTCGCCCAGTTCGACCTTGCTGAGCACGGCGCGGACGTTCGGCTCCTCGGAGACCGGCTTCACCGTGATCTTCTGCGCGTCCAGCACCTGCCGGCTGTAGCGGCCGACCGGCACCTCGGGCGCCGCCAGGACGACCTTCAGCTTGGTGTCGGCGAGGTCCTTGAGGCTGTTGATCTTGTCGGGGTTGCCCTCGCCGGTGGCGATCACGAGCCGGTTCTTGGCGATGATCTCGGGGGTGCCGGTGTCGGACGCGAGGCCGTCCATGGTCTTGGTGTCGGCGGTGACCAGGGCGTCGGCCGGGGCGCCCTGCTTGACCTGGGCGGCCAGCTCCTGGGAGCCGGCGAAGGAGAACGTCACCTTTGTGCCCGGGTGCTCCTTCTCGTAGGCGGCGCCCGCCGTCTTGAACACGTCGGTCAGCGACGCGGCGGCCAGCACGGTGAGATTCGCCTTGGGCACACCGGTCGACGAGGCGCCGGCGCCCGCGCCGGAGTCCTCGCTGTCCCCGCCGCCACAGGCGGACAGCGGTACGAGCAGGGCGGCGGTGACGAGCGCGGCGGCGGCGCGGCGGCGGGGGGCGGCGAGGACGCGGAAGGAAACGGGGACGGAAGGCATGACGGGGGACTCCTTGGCGGTACGGGCGCGGGAGGGCGCACGGACGAAGGGCGGCGACGACGGCGCGGCGGTGCGACGTCGACAGCAGGGGCAAGGGCGCGCGGCAGGGCGGGTCGGTCCGGGGCCGGTCACGTCCGGTCGATGAACACGCTGGTCGCCTTCACCCGGGCGGTGGCGCGCATGCCGACCTCCAGCCCCAGTTCCTCGACGGCTTCCCGGGTGAGCAGGGAGACCAGCCGGTGCGGTCCCGCCTGGATCTCCACCTGGGCCGCGACATCGCCGAGCGTGACGGCGGTGACGATACCGGGGAACGCGTTGCGCGCGGAGGTGAACGCGACGTCGTCCTCACCGGCGGCGGCGCTCTGCCCAACCTCGACGGAGAAGGCCGCGAGCGCGCGGCCGTCGATGAGCCGGCGGCCGCTCTCGTCACGATGGGTCTCGACCCGGCCGGCGTCGGCCCAGCGGCGCGCGGTATCGGGACTCACGCCGAGGAGCCGGGCCGCCTGACCGATGGTGTAGGACTGCATATGCGACAAGATAGGCCGCATTCGCTCGCATTTACAATCCGCATAAGGATGTTTGAGCGCAGATGAGACCCGGGCAGCGGTCGCGGGCGGCACGGGCGGACGGCCCGGTTCCTCCGGCCCCGCTCGCCCTCGTACGGCTACAGTGCGCTTACAGATCGGGGCGAATCCGGCATATGACCGCCGCCCCGCCGGCACCAGGCTCCGAGGGGTCCTCGTATGAGACTGAGCATCCGCAACCAGCTCCCGGGCACGGTCATCTCCGTCACCCCCGGCGAGGTCATGGCCGTCGTCAAGGTGCGGCTGACCGGCGGTCAGGAGATCACGTCCGCCATCACGCTGGAGGCGGCCGGGGCGCTGGATCTGGCGCCCGGCACCGCCGTACACGCGCTGATCAAGTCCACGGAGGTCGCGCTGGCGACGGACGGGGACTGACGGACCCGCGATCCTGCCGGGCCGTCAGCGCTTGACGGACCGCAGGATGACGAACTTCGGGTCGCTGGTGACGGTCTCGCAGTTGCCGAAGAGACGGCGGAGTTTGACGTGGTAGCCGAGGTGCCGGTTGCCGACGACCCAGAGTTCGCCGCCGGGGCGCAGCGCCGCGCGGGAGCCGGTGAACATGCGCCAGGCCGTGGCGTCGGTCGTCGACTGGTGGGTGTGGAACGGCGGGTTGTTCAGGACGAGGTCGGCCGTGCCCGGCGGGATGTCGTTGAGGCTGTCGCCGAGGACGAACTCGGCCGCCGTGCCCGCGTCGACGTTCTTGCGGAAGGTCGCCTCGGCGGAGGCGACCGCCGAGAAGGACTCGTCGATGAAGGTCACCCGGGCGGCCGGGTTGTCCAGCGCCGCCGCCGTGCCGACCACACCGTTGCCGCAGCCGAGGTCGATGACATGCTCGGGGCCCTGCCGGTGCGGCAGATGGCGCAGCAGGAAGCGGGTGCCGATGTCGAGCCGCTCGGCGCAGAAGATGCCCGCGTGGTTGACGACGGTACAGCCCGAGACGGCGCCGATCCCGTCGGGCAGCGCGTAGCTGTGCGGCCAGGGGCTGGGGGTCCGTACCCGGCCGGGCGCGGGCGAGCAGAAGATCAGCCGGGCCTTGCGGACGGCGAGGGAGGTGGTGGTCGGGCCGAGGATCTGCTCGAAGAGCTTCAGGGTGGAGGTGTGGATCTCGGTGACGCGTCCGGTGGCCAGCACCACGGTGCCGGGGTGGATGCCCGGGGCCAGCCGGTGCAGCTGGTCCGCGAGCAGCGCGAGGCTCTTGGGGATCCGGACGATCAGCACATCGGTCCGCTCGGGCGGGGTGTCCCGCGCGGAGCGCAGCCGTACGGTGTCCGGGGCGATGCCCGCGCGCCTGAGGTTGGCGCGGGTGGCCTGCTGGGTCAGGTACGAGTCGGTGATCTGTGTCAGCGGGCCCGCGTCGACCAGGTCGAGCCGGTGGGCGGCCAGCGCCGTGGTGAGGGCGCCCCACCGGTCCCCCACGACGACCACGGAGCCGGACAGGTCCGTGGGCTCCGTATCCGTTCCGCCGAGGTGCCCCAGCAGGTAGTCGTCGGCGGCGTCCCACGCGCGCAGGGTCTCGCGGGGATGCTCGGGGAAGCGGGTGAGGCCGAAGTCGCCCCAGGGCGTCGTCAAACGGTTCATCGTGTGCCCAGGCTAACCGCCCGGACGGCCGGCTCCCGCCGCGCGGACCGGATCGCGCCCGCCGTCCCGCCTCTTCGCGCGGCCTCTCAGGTGGGCGCCCCGGCCTCCGGTTCCTTGGACCGACCGTCACATGGGGGGGCGGCGTCACGGGGCCGGCACGCACATCTGCGGCGTTGTCGTCGGTCACGATGGCTCCGCCATCACTCCCTCCTCCGCCTTGCAGCTGCACGCACCAGCCCCCGCTCCTTCACCCACCCCCCATGTGACGGTCGGTCTTAGGGCCCCGGGCCAGATCGAGGGCCTCCTGCGCCTGGCCGAGGCTGAGCACGGCGGCGAATTCGGCGCGCGCGATCGCCAGGACCGTCTCGGCGTCGGCCGGTGGATGGGGGTGGTCGCGCAGCGCGATGTCCGCGGCGGCGCGGGCGAGCAGATCGTCGTCCGGGGCGGCCCCGGGCTGGGACATGGTGCGCAGGACCTGGTGCCAGAGTCCGGCCATCGCGTCAGTTCCCTTCGTCCGGGGGGTGGCCGGCCGCGGTGGTGTCGTCCGCGGCGATACCGAGGGTGGCGAGTGTGTGGTGGACGAGTTCGTCCGCGAGGAGTTCCCGCGAGAGCGAGGCGCTGTTGCGGGTCCAGTGCGCCACCAGCTCGTTGACGGCGCCGGTGAGGGCGACCATCGCGAGGCCGTAGTCGCGCGGCGGGGCCTCGCCGCGGGCCACGGCCCGCTCGGCCTCCGCGGTCAGGAAGCCGCTCCACAGACCGCGCCAGAGCAGCCGCTGCTCCTCGACCGCGCGGCCGGCACCGACGACCTCGACGAACGCCATCCGGGCCGCCGCGGTCTCGCCGGTGACGGCGGCGGCGTAGGCGCGGCCCAGCTCGGTGATGCGCTCGCGGGTGCCTGCGGACTCCAGCCGGGGGTCGCTGAGCACGGTCAGGGTGGCTTCCATTCCGGCGCGGGCCACCTCGTTGTGCAGGGCGATCAGCAGCGCCTCGCGGCCCTCGAACTCCTCGTAGAAGGCGCGGACGGGAACATGTGCCGTGCCGCAGATCCGCTCGACGGAGGTGGCCGGGTAGCCGCGGGTGGTGAACAGCTCGGTCGCGGTCGCGAGCAGCCGCTCCCGGCGCAGCGCCCGGTGTTCCCGGCCCGCGTGGGCCTGGTCGGCGTCGGTACGGGCGGGGGCCGGGACGGTGGCGTCCGTACGGAGCCGGTCACCGTCCGGGGCGGCCCGGTCGTCGTGCGTACGGGGCGTGGGGGTACGGGGCGCGGGGGCGTCCGGCCGTACCGGTGACACGCCCGTCGCCTCTCGGCCATGCTCCATCCGACCTCCCCGAATCGCCCTGTGAACGCACGGTGCCGGCACCGGTGAGAGCGCCTGTCGAGCATGCCACGCGCGGCCCGCCGACACGCCCTGTTCCACAAATGCACTCCCGATCGCAAGAACACACGAATCGCTGCGCTCCTTCCACAACCGCCGGCTCCAGGGAAATCACTCGAACGGACGTCACACCGGGCGGCGTCGGGGCGGGGGCGGGACGCTGGCCTGACCGGCCGTTGCCCCGGCCGGCCGATCCGGCGAGAGGGGTGCGGATGACCACTCCCGCCGACCGGGCCGAGCGCGGCCGGGCCGCCCGCCGGCAGGCCACCCGGTCCTCGCACGGACTGTGGATCCCGGCGGCCGACCGGCCCGATCCGCTCACCGTGCTGGCGCGGCAGGCGGCCGGCCGGGTCCCGGAGCTGCTGCCGCTGCGCTACCGGCGCATGGCCGCCTCCCCGTTCGCCTTCCTGCGCGGAGCCGCCGCCGTCATGGCGGGCGATCTGGCCACCCAGCCGCGCACGGGACTGACCGTCCAGCTCTGCGGCAACGCGCATCTGCTGAACTTCGGTGTGTTCGCCGCGCCCGGGCGCGCCCCGCTCTTCGACATCGACGACTTCGACGAGACGCTCCCGGGCCCCTTCGAGTGGGATGTGAAGCGGCTCGCCGCGAGTGTCGCGGTGGCCGCCCTCGGCAACGGCCACTCCGAGGCGCACGCGCGGCGCGCCGTCCGCGCGGGCGCCGAGGCGTACCGGACGTCGATGCGGCGGCTGGCGCCGCTCGGCGAACTCGACGTCTGGTACGAGCGGATCGACACCGCCGGCATCCTGCCGCGCGTACGGGCGGCACACCGTCCGCGCGCGGCGGCCGGCCCGGACGGCGAGCCGTTCCGGACCTGTCTGCGGACGCTGGACCGGCTGACCGACGCGCCCGGCGGCCGGCGCCGGATCGCCCCCGATCCGCCGCTGCTGGAGCCGGTGAGCCGGATCGATCTGGCGATGCTGCGCCGTGTCTTCATCGGGTACCGCAGCACGCTGCCCGAGGAACGGCGGCTGCTCCTGGACCGGTTCCGGTTCGTGGACGCGGCCCGGAAGGTGGCGGGGGTGGGCGGGGTCGGCGCCCGCTGCTTCCTGGTGCTGCTGGAGGGGCGGGGCGCCGGTGATCCGCTGTTCCTCCAGATCAAGGAGGCGGGGCGGTCCGTGCTCGAACCCCATCTCCAGCAGAGCGCGTACACGCACCAGGGCCACCGGGTGGTGGCGGGTCAGCGGCTGCTCCAGGCGGCGGGGGACATCTTCCTCGGCTGGGTGACGGCGCCCGAGGGGCGGCAGTTCTACTGGCGGCAGCTGCGGGACCGGAGAGGGGCCGAGGAGGGGGAGGACATGGCGCCGGCCCTGCTGCACGACTACGCGCGGCTGTGCGGCGCCGCGCTGGCCCGCGCGCACGCCCGCTCCGGCGACCGGATCGCCATCGCCCACTACCTGGGCGCCTCCGATGTCTTCGACCGCGCCGTCGCCGACTTCGCCCTGCGCTACACGGCCCGGAACGCGGCGGACCACGCGGCCCTCGTCGCGGCGGTCGCGGCGGGCCGCGTCCCCGTCGCCTGACGGCCGTTCCCCCGTGCCGGTCCGGCCGGTCAGCGGTCGAGCGCCGGGCCCGCCGTGTCGAGTGCCGCGCCCGTGTCGTCGGCCAGTGTGACGGCGACCTGCCGGGCCTGGCGGGACGGGACGGTGCCGGGGGTGGGCCGGAGCATGAAGCGGCCGAGGTAGTGGCCGTTGCTCGCGGCGCGCAGTTCGATCTCGCCCGCCGGCCAGCCGAGCCGTTCGAGGTCCCATGTCCGGTGGTCCACGACGACGGTGCCGTCCTGTTCGAGCCGGGCCGGGTGGCCGAGCAGGGTGCCGTACTCGAAGCGGCAGCCGCGCAGCCGCAGGATCTCGGTGAGATGGCGGCCGACCTGGTCGACGACGGTGTCGGGGGCACCGGGCGACCGGGCGAGCCGGGCGGTGTCGTGGATCCTGGCGAGCAGACCGGCGTCGACGACCGTCATGACGCGCAGCCGCCGGGCCCTGGCCGCCAGTTGCGACACGGCGAGCCCCACCACCAGCAGCAGGACGGCGGTCACGATGTCGTGGGAGCCGGTGATGGTGAGCCGCCCGTACGGCCGGGTCAGGAAGAGGTCGTACCAGAGGGCCGCCGACAGTCCGGCGAGCGCGCCCGCGAGCCGGCTGCCCAGCGCCGCGACCGCCACGACGGCCACGACCAGGACCAGCGCCGCATCGGCGCCGGCCACGCCCGTACGCCACGGCACCAGCAGCAGGGCGACGGCCAGTGTGGCGAGCGGCGCCACCAGGAGTGCGGCGCGATCGCGTGACGGCAGCCCCCGGAGCGGAAATCCCATGGTGCGCCTCGCTTCCTGCCCACGCCCCCGCCTCTCCAGCGTGCGCCCGGGGCGCCCGGCCGGGGCGGCGGGGCCACGGTCTTGACACCACTCTGCCGCGCGGCGGACGGACCTTGACGCGATGTTGACGGCGGCCGGTCGCGGCGGTGCGGTGACGGCGGTGGCGGCGGGCGGCGGCGCGTGTGATACGCCTGCGTGTCATGGAGGATCTGGTGACAGCGCGGCTCGTACTGCATCCACTGGGCGTTCTGGAGGCCGAGCGGGTGGCCGCCGGGGAACCGGCGGCCGGGGACCGGTGGGCACCCGGCTACCCCACCGACGGCGACATAGTGGGGGCCGGACGCTATCTGACCACCTGTTCGATCACCGGCGACCCCCAGCCCTTCGGCCCGTACGAGATCCGCCGGCGCTCGGACGGCCGGGCGATCGGCGGGGTGGGCTTCCACGGCGCCCCGGACGACGATCTGACCGTGACGATCGGCTACGGGCTGGTCCCGTCGGCGTACGGCAGGGGCTTCGCCACCGAGTCGCTGCGCCGGCTGCTGCGCTTCGCGCGCGAGCGCGGCGTCCTCCGCGTCCGGGGCGACACCGACCACGGCAACACCGCGTCGCAGCGGGTGATGACGGCGGTGGGCATGCGGCTGGTCGCGGAGGACGAGCGGCTCAAGTACTACAGCGTCGTCTGGGACGACGACGGCGCTCCGGACGGCGCCGGAACTATCCCCGGCGCTGGATAGGCGTACGGCGGCGGGCCGGGGGACGGTCGAAGAGGCTCTCCATGGTGGGTTCCTCGTCTCCCTCGCCGTCCTGGAGCGGCGGCAGTTCCACGGTGTAGCGGGGCTCCAGGAAGATGTCGTGGTGCTGCGGACGCGCCGGGGGCGCGGCCGTCGTGCTCGTTGCCCGCGGCGGATCCTGGCGGGACGGTGAAGAAGGCATGCACAACCGTTCGGTGAGTCGAGCGGTCGCGCGGCCCAATGCCGATCGACCCGCTGGGAAGGTGTCTACCTCATCCTTCCCCGTACCGCACAACCACCGGTCCGCGCCGCGGCGCGGGGCCGCCGGCCCGCCGGATCCGCCACACGGCTCCATCGGGGCGGCCGGCGGGTCCGTTCCCGCTCCGGGCGGGAAGGGTGAGGGCGTGTCCGACACCCGGAAGTCACTGAGAGCGCCGGCCGCGGAGCTGCTGCGCCGCGGCCGGGGACCGGGCGTCGCGCAGGCGCTGCGGTCGACCGCCGCCGCGACCCTTGCCTATGTGGCCGCCCGCCATCTGAGCAGCGAGGCCGCGCCGCTCACGGCTCCCCTGACGGCGCTGCTGGTGGTTCAGGTGACGCTCTACTCCACTCTGACGACCGGGATCCGCCGGGTGAACGCGGTGGTCGCCGGGGTGCTGGTGGCCAGTGGTTTCAGTGTGCTGGTGGGGCTGACCTGGTGGAGTCTGGGGCTGATCATCCTGGCGTCGCTGGTGGTCGGACGGCTGGTCCGGGCGGGCGAGTTCGTGCCCGAGGTCGCGATCAGCGCCATGCTGGTCCTCGGGGTGACCCGGGTGGCCTCGACAGCGTGGGACCGGGTGCTGGAAACACTGATCGGCGCGGTGGTGGGGCTGCTGTTCAACTTCCTGTTCGCGCCGCCCGTCTGGGTCCGGACGGCGGGCGAGTCGATCGAGGATCTCGCCCGGCGGATACGGCAGCTGCTGCTGCGGATCGGGGAGGGGCTGACCGCGCCGGTCCCGGTCGCGCGCGCCGCGCGGCGGCTGCACGAGGCCCGCCGGCTCGATGACGCGGTCGGCGAGGTGGACGCGGCGCTGCGGCAGGCGGAGGACAGTGTCCGGCTCAATCCGCGGGTGCGGGAAGGGGTGTTGCACCGTGTGGTGCTGCGGACGGGGCTCGACACACTGGAGATCTGCACGGTGGTGCTGCGGGTGCTGGCCAGGACGCTCACCGATCTGGCGAAGGAACGGACCGACGAGCCGCTGTTCACCCCCGAGGTGGGGGCGGCGCTGGAGGATCTGCTCTCCCGGGTCGCGGACGCGGTGGTGAGCTTCGCCGTCCTGGTGACGACGGAGGCGCGTACGAGCGCCGAGACGGCGGAGGCGCGGCTCGCGGGCGATCTGGAGGCGGCGCGCACGAGCCGGGAGCGGCTGGCGCCCCTGCTGCTGGCGGGGGTCCGGCGCCATCCCCGGCAGTGGCAGCTGCACGGGGCGGTGCTGACCGAGATCGACCGGATCCTCGACGAACTGGCCATGGAGCACCGGTCGAAGCGGCTGATGGAGGAGCTGGACCGCGCCGCGCGGGAACAGCGTGAGCGTTGGCCGCGGCCGGCGGCGGTAAGGCGACGGTTCCGGCGGCGGTCCCGGGGACGGCTCTGGGGACGGTTCCGCGGATAGGCACGGTGATCTTTGTGACGGCGCCGATAGGGGGCCGGCAATTGCGTCGCGCCCGGTGGGAAAAGCCCGCTTTCATCGACAACAGGACATCGGTGGGCGATTATTGACGGAATTTTTACCCCTGATGTGTGTAGGCACGGTGCGGATAGGCGGCGGAGCACGGGCCCGCACCGGCGGAAGGGGCCCGCCGAGGGGTGTCAACTGGGACGATCGCGCGGACGGAGCCCGGCCCGGGGTGATCATGACGCGGCTTTCGCCCCTCTTCGCACGGTGCGGACGGGGGCCCGGGGAGCCCTCCCGGGCTCAGGAGGCGGGCGAAAAGGGAGAGTTGGGTGGGGCGGTTGAAGGGGCTCCGCGCCGATGGCGGTACTGTGCGCGCGCGCCGTCAATCCTGGGCGGCGCGGTTATCCCGGAGGAATTTGTGACTCTATTCAACAGATCGTGGCAGCGCTCCGGCGCGCTCATAACGGTCGTGGCGGCGAGCGCGCTCGGCGTCGGTCTCACGGCGGCCCCGGCTTTCGCGCACACTCCCACCTGGAATGTGACCTGCGACCAGGTCAGCCTGAATCTGACGGCCTACGGAAACAGTGACAAGAACACCGTCACCGTCACCGTGGACGGCAAGGATCTGCTGCCGACCGAGAACTTCAGGAACAACTTCAAGAAGACGCTCGACCTTCCCGATCACAGCAGCGAGCTGACGGTCCGCCTCGTCGTGGACGCGGCCGACGGTGACCGGTTCAACAAGGACGAGACCAAGACCGCGCCCGTCTGCCCCGGCAAGGAGGAGCCGAGCCCCTCCCCGTCGGAGACCCAGCCCACCGAGGAGCCGACCGACGAGCCCAG
The DNA here is from genome assembly GCF_003344965.1 of Streptomyces paludis. Lineage (NCBI taxonomy): Bacteria > Bacillati > Actinomycetota > Actinomycetes > Kitasatosporales > Streptomycetaceae > Streptomyces > Streptomyces paludis. The sequence goes on from NZ_CP031194.1 coordinate 29,062, forward strand.
CGCGACTCCCAGCGAGCCGGCGCCCTCGGAGGAGCCCCCCACCGAGGAGCCCACGACCGAGACCCCCGAGTCGTCGGCCCCGCCGGCCGACGCGAGCACCCCGCCCGTGGACGAGCCGTCGCCCGTCCCCAGCCCCAACGGTGGCGGTGACCTGGCCGAGACCGGTTCGTCCAGCGCCACGCCGCTGATCGCCGGCGCCGCCGGTGTCGTCCTCGTCGCCGGTGCGGGCATCATGTGGGCCGCGCGCAAGCGTCGCTCCGCCCAGGGCTGACCGACCGCACCACGCGGTATCCGTACGACGCACCACCCGCCGCCACGACGGGACCGCCGCACCCCACGCGGTGACGCGTCCGGTCCGTGGGCGGCTCTTCGAACAGTGTGAGGCCCCGCGGCGCCCCCGCCCGGGGCCTCACCCCGTACCGGCCCGTACGGCGTGGCCCGGCGGGATGCGGGCCGCCCCGGGGGCGCGGACAATGAGGGGGTCCGCAAGCCGCCGAGCAGCGCTGGGGGCGTCCATGGATCCGGTGCAGGCGCTCGATCGGATCGCCTTCCTGCTGGAGCGCTCGCGCGCCGAGACCTACCGGGTACGGGCGTTCCGTACGGCCGCCGAGGCGGTGGCGGAGCTGCCCGCCGAGGAGGTCGCCCGCCGCGCCCGGGACGGGAGCCTCGCCCGGGTGCGGGGCATCGGCCCGAAGACCTCGCTGGTGGTGGCGGCCGTGGTCGCGGGCGAGGTGCCGGAGTATCTGGCGCGGCTGGAGCGGGAGGCCGAGGCGCCCCTGGCCGAGGGCGGCCGGGCCCTGCGCGAGGCGCTGCGCGGCGACTGCCATCTGCACTCGGACTGGTCGGACGGCGGCAGCTCCATCGAGGCGATGGGCCGCGCGGCGGCCTCGGTCGGCCACGCGTGGGCGGTGCTCACCGACCACTCCCCCACCCTCACCGTGGCGCGCGGTCTGACGGCCGGGCGGCTGCGCGAGCAGCTCGATGTGATCGCCGCGCTCAACGAGCGGTGGGTGCCGTTCCGGCTGCTGACCGGTATCGAGTGCGACATCCTGCCGGACGGCTCGCTGGACCAGGATCCCGGGCTGCTGGACCGGCTCGATCTGGTCGTGGCGTCCGTCCACTCGAAGCTGCGGATGGACGCGGCGCCGATGACCCGCCGGATGGTCGCCGCCGTACGCGATCCGCGCACCGACGTCCTGGGCCACTGCACCGGGCGGATGGTGGCGGCCCGCCGGGACCCGGGGCGCGGCCGGCGGAGCCGTGGGGGCGACGGTCTGCGGCCCGAGTCGGCGTTCGACGCGGCGGCGGTCTTCGCCGCGTGTGCCGAGTCCGGTACGGCCGTGGAGATCAACAGCAGGCCCGAGCGGCTCGATCCGCCGCGCCGGCTGCTGCGCGAGGCGGTCGCCGCCTGTGTGTTCTTCGCGATCGACACCGACGCCCACGCGCCCGGCCAGCTCGACTGGCAGATCCTCGGCTGCGCGCGGGCCGAGGAGTGCGGCGTACCGGCCGGGCGGGTCATCAACACCTGGAGCGCGGGGGAACTGCTGGAGTGGACCCGGACGCGTAACCCGCCCCGGTAGCGGGCGGGTTACGCGAAGATCCGGTCGAGGCGCTCGCGCCACGCCTCCTCGGTGTGCCGGCCGTCGGCGCCGGGGGCGAAGTCGTGCACACTGACGCCGACCGGTGCGCCGAAGTGGTTCCGGCCGAAGAGGCGGTACATCGCGGTGCCGGTGCGCAGGCCGACGAAGTTCGGGCGGCGGTAGTCGACGACGGCGTCGACCGGTCCCGTGCCGGGCAGGTCGACCCGGACCCCGGCGCCCTCGGCGGCCCCGTCCGGCAGTCCGAGCCCCCGGGTCAGGGCCGCGAACGCGGTGGCGGCCCGGGACGCCTCGGGGCCGTCCGTACCGGAGAACACGGCGGCGCGGCCGGGGAAGTGCCGCAGATACTGGCGCAGGGTGTGGAGATAGAAGTCGGTGTGCTGGTCGGCGCCGTCGTACTGGTTGTCCCAGTCGTCGACGAAGATGCCGCTGTGCACATAGCGCACCCACGAGCCGCCGCCCTCGCGCGCCTCGATGAGATGGTCGAGCTGGTTGAGGGTCTGTCGCGGGATCCCGTCGCCGGCCTCGGGGCTCTCGACCCGGGCGGTCAGCCGGTGGGCCGGGTCCCAGGCGGTGACGGTGCCGCCGAACGGCGCGGCGCCGCCCTCGCGCGGCTCGTACTCCATGGGCCAGAGCCAGGCTCCGGTGCCGGTGGTGATCGCGGCCCAGACCTCCTGGGGGCTCGCGTCGACCTCGAACTCGCGGGCGATCTCGAATTCCTTGCTCATGACGGCTCCTTGTCCGGGGCGGGGCGCACCTCCGCGGGTGCGGGTGCGGTGTGTTCGGTGTGTTCGGGCTTCACGGTGGGGTGGAGGGCCACGACGATCCGGTGATCCCGGCCATCCTCGGCCTCCGCCGCCTGGTATTTGGCGATCAGCGCGCCGACGCCACGGGTCAGTTCCTCGACGAACGCGGCCCGGTCGGCCGCGGAGGCGAAGCGCACCTCGCCGTCGAGCGCGTACGTCGCCACCCGTTGGCGCGCCTTCGCCGCGCCGGTGATCAGGGACCCCGTGTCCCGTACCAGCCGGGCCGCGACCGCGAGCAGCCAGCGCGCGGAGAGCTGGTCGCGGAAGCGGGCCGGGTCCGGCTGCACGGCGGCGAGGGCGAGCGGCGAGATGACGTAGGAGGCCGCGGTGGCCCGCATCATCCGCTCGGTGACATTGCCCCTGCGGCGCTCCCCGGCCAGCTCGACCAGGCCGTGCCGCTCCAGCGCCTTGAGGTGGTAGTTCACCTTCTGTCGCGGCAGTCCCACCCGGCCGGCCAGCATCGTCGCGGAAGCCGGCCCGCCGGCCAGCTCGGCCAGCAGCCGGGCCCGCACGGGGTCCAGCGAGGCGGCCGCCGCCGCCGCGTCCTCGATCACGGTCACATCCAGCATGGGTCCACCCTCTCACCGACAATTATTTTTGTCCAGACGATTCCATCTGTCGGCGGCTGGGCCGGCGCTGGAGCGCCCGGCCCGGTGCGGAGCGCCCGGCCCGCACCCCCGCCCCCGGGCGCGTTCACTCGAATGGCGGATAGCCGCGTGGGGGCGGCAACCGCCGGGAGCGCCGGTGCGGCGGGCGTCGTGGCGCGGTCGCGGCGGTACGGGCGGGCTTCCCCCGGTTGCCGCCGCCACCGTCCGGATGCGCGATGGAATCGTGCGCGCCTGACCGTGAGGGGCCTGATCCCACAGACGCGCTTCCCCCACGCGAGGAGTGATCGCTGATGTCAGCCGAAGGCGTGTTCGACAACCCCAGCAGTCTGAACGGCAGGAGCATGTACGACCAGGACGGCGACAAGATCGGCACCGTCGGTCAGGTCTACGTCGGCGACCGCAGTGGCCGTCCGGAGTGGGTCACCGTGAAGACGGGCCTGTTCGGCATGAAGGAGAGCCTCGTGCCGCTCACCGGCGCCCGCCGCGCCGGCGAGGACATCCACGTCCCGTACGCCAAGGAGACCGTCAAGGAGGCACCGCGCCTGGACGCGGACGAGCATCTCGACCCGGGCCAGGAGAAGCAGCTCTACCGGCACTACGGGCTGACGGCCGCCGGCGGCATCGGTACGGCCGCCGCGGGCACCGCCGGGACCCGTACGGGCATGGCCGCCGACACCGGCATGTCCACCGGACGCGCCGCCGCGGCGACGCCCACGGGCCGGCCGATGGCCGGGGTCCGCGGCTCCATGCAGGAGGGTAAGGACCTGCACACGGACGAACTCATCAGGTCCGAGGAGCAGCTGCACGTCACGGCGGAGGAGCGCGAGGTCGGCCACGCCCGGCTGCGCAAGGTCGTCGTGACCGAGAACGTGACCACGACGGTCCCGCTCAGCCACGAGGAGGTGCGCGTCGTCCACGAGGCGATCACGCCCGAGGAGCGGGGCCGGCTCCGGGGCTCGCGGATCGGTGAGGCGCAGACCGAGGTGACGCTCCACGCCGATCAGCCGATCATCAGCAAGGAGTCCATCCCCGTCGAGCGCGTCCGCATGGAGACCGAGCGGGTGACCGAGCAGCGCGAGGTCTCCGCCGAGGTCCGCAAGGAGCAGATCGAGTACGACACCGACCAGGAGGACAAGGGCAACCGCGGCAGGCGCGGCGGCCGGTAACCTCCCCGGACCGGGCCACACGCCCCCGCCCCCGCACACCGCGTTGTGTGCGGGGGCGGGGGCGTGTTCCGGCGGGCGGCGACGGGTCGGTCAGTAGCTCGCGCTGGGGCTCGGTGTGACACCGGCGCTCATGCCGGGGCCGGCCGTGTGGCTCGGGGTGTGGGTGGGGCTGGGCGGCGGGGTGGTGACCGCCTTGCCCTGGGCGTCGACGACGTACCACTTGCCGCCGAACTCGTTCTTGGCCTGGCCGTGGGCCTCGCCCGGGTGGTGGTCGCCCTGGTACGTGTAGAGGGGGTGGCCGTCGTAGGTGACCTGCTTGACCCCGTTGGCGCGGGTGATCGTACCGAGCAGCTTGGCCCGGACACCGCCGGTGCCGGCCTCCGGCTTGTTCTTGACGAGCAGCGGGCGCCAGGTCTTCTCGCAGGATCCCGTGCAGTTGGACTTGTCCCGCTTGTCCGCCTCGAAGAGGTAGAGCGTGTGGTCCCGGTGGTTGACCAGGACGTCCCCGTACGCCCCGACGGCCTTCGCCGACACCTTCCCGTGGTCGGCGGCGGGCGACGACATGGCCGTCGACGGGAGCATCGACGCGGACGCGGACGCCGCCGCGTAGTCGGCGGGCACCTCGGCCCGCGTCCCGCTCCCGCTCTCCGAGCAGCCGGCGACACCGGCGGCGCACAGTGCCGCCGCGGCCAGCGCGGCGGCGGTCCTGGTGGTGATCCTCATTGATGACTCCTCAGATCAGAGCCGCCCCACGGGCAGCACGGCGCCCGCGCGATCGCGGCCACAGCACTCACTAGAGGACAGCCGCCACCGGTGGGCCACCGGGCAGGGCCGTCCGATGGAAGCGGCCGGGCCCGGGGGCTCCGTACGGGTGAGGTACCGTGGTGACCAGCGAAGGGGAGTAGCCCCGCGAACCGGTCGTCGACACACTGGAGCCCCCGGGCTCCCGGTGGCCGGGCCCGTCCCACCGGACGGGCGGGCGAGACCTTCGGTCAGGCATTTGACGTGCCCGCGTCCCGCGGGCGCGCCGTCGTGCCGGGCCGAGCGGTCCTCCTTGCTCCTGACGGTGCTTCGCGAAGATCCGGGTCCGGCCCTGAAGAGAGAGCCACCCGTAATGAGTCTCGATCCCCTGGCGATCCTCACCGCCTTCGGGCTGATCTTCCTGGCGGAGCTGCCGGACAAGACGATGTTCGCGTCCCTCGCCATGGGGACGCGGATGCGCCCGCTGTACGTCTGGTTCGGCACCTCGACCGCGTTCCTCGTCCATGTGGCCATCGCCATCGGCGCGGGCAGCCTCATCGGGCTGCTGCCCGGCTGGTCCGTCAAGCTCGTCTCCGCGCTGCTCTTCGCCTTCGGGGCGTTCATGCTGCTGCGCGGCGGCGGGGGCGGCGAGGAGGACGGGGAGGACGCCGCCGGGAGCCGGACCGTGACCGGGTTCTGGCCGGTCTACTCGACCGCGTTCATGGCCGTGTTCATCAGCGAGTGGGGCGATCTCACCCAGATCACCACCGCCAATCTCGCCGCGAGCAACGGCACCTGGTCCACCGCCATCGGCTCGGCGGCGGCGCTGATGTCCGTCTCGGCGCTGGCACTGCTCGCGGGCCGGTTCATCGCGACCCGTGTCCCGCTCAAGACCGTCCAGCGTATCGGCGGGCTGTGCATGCTCGGGCTGGCCGTCTGGTCGGCCGTGGAGATCTTCGTGGGCTGAGCCGGGCGTGCGGCAGCGCGTGGCCCCCGTACCGGTGCGCCGGTACGGGGGCCACGCGCGGATCGCCCGCTCTCCGGCGGCGGCCGGATCAGCTCTTCGGGGTCAGGTGCTTCTTGAGTACGGCGAGGACGTCACGGGCGGCCGTCGGCCCGGTGTTGAGGTAGAAGACATCGTCGTCGACCGGGATCGCGGTCCCGCCCGCGACGGCGGAGAGCGTGGGCCACAGGGGCGCGTCGGTGAGCGCCGTGACCTTGGTGTCGGCGCCTTGGACCCCGTAGAAGATCCAGTCGGCGTCGGCCCGGTCCAGCTGCTCGTTGCTGATGTCCTCGGAGGTGTCGTCGAACCGCTGGCTCTCGGGCCGGCCGAGCCCGGCGTCCTCGGCGATGCTGCCGGTGAACGACGGCACACCGAAGACGCGCAGCCGGTCGGCGTTGAGCCGCAGGAAGGAGACGGTGACGGGCTTGCCGGCCTTCGCGCCCCACTGGGCGGCGTCGGTGTGGAAGTCGTCGAGGATCCGCTGGGCCCGCTCGGTCTTCCCGAGGGCGTCGGCGACGAGCAGGAAGTCCTGCTTCCAGTAGAGCCCGGTGCCCTGGGTGGCGACGGTGGGCGCGACGGCGCTGAGCGCGGTGTAGAGCTTCTTGGCGTCCTTGCCCGCGATGTTCATCAGGATGAGGTCGGGCTTGATGTTGGCGACGGCCTCGATGTCCGGCGCGACCCGGGAGCCCACGTCCGCGACCTTCTCCAGCGCGGCCGCGTCCTTCGGGTAGTCGTCCTTCAGATACCGGGGCACGAGGTCGGCGCCGTCGCCGCGGGTCGAGCCGGCCGGGACCGTGCCGAGGGTGAGCAGCGCGTCGGCCTGGCCGGTGGAGATCACCACGACCTTCGCCGGCTCGGCCTTGATGACCGTCTTGCCCTCGAAGTGGCCGACCGTACGCGGGAATTCGCCGTCCGGTCTGCCGCTGCCCATGCCCTTGGGCACGGTACGGGGCGCGGTGTGGGTCACCGGCGAGGCGGCGCCGTCGGAGGAGGTCGCCGAGGCCGTCGAGTCGGCCGCGGTGCCGGTCGCGCCGGTCGAACAGCCGGTGAGCAGCAGGGCGCCGACGACGGCGAGGCCGCCGGCGAGCCGGGGGAAGGGGAGGTCACTGAAGCGGTACACGATCACTTAGCTTAGGCTCTCCTAAGTGTTGAGGAGCAGCTATGCCGGTCATGGGATGGATCACACAACCGGAGGAGAGAGTTCCAGAAAGCGGATCGCCGGGGGCGGGGTCCGCGGCGCCGCGCTGCTCGGCGCCTTCGCCCTGGTGTGCCTGCTGGTTCTGGTGAGTCTGGGGGTCGGCGCGCGGAGCGTTCCGCTGGACACGGTGTGGCGGGTGCTGTGGCACGACGACGGGAGCGCGGAGGCCATCATCGTGTGGCGGCTGCGGATGCCCCGGACCCTCCTCGCGGTCGCGATCGGCGCCGCGCTGGCCCTGGCCGGTGTGGTGATGCAGGCCATCACCCGCAATCCGCTGGCCGAGCCGGGGATCGTCGGGGTCAACGCCGGAGCCTCCTTCGCGGTGGTCCTCGCGATCGCCGCGTTCCATGTCACCAGCGTGTCGGGTTACGTCTGGTTCGCCTTCGCGGGGGCCGTGCTGGCCGCGCTGCTCGTCCACTCGCTGACCGCCGGCGCCACCCGGGGCAGTCACCGCACCCGGCTCGTGCTGGCGGGGGCGGCGCTGTCGGCGAGTCTGGGGGCGGGCACCGGCATCGTCACCATGTTCGACACCACCGCCTTCGACTCGTACCGCTTCTGGGTGGTGGGGTCGCTGGAGAACCGCGGCTCCGAGGCCCTCACGGCGACCCTGCCCTTCCTTGTCGTCGGCGCGGTGCTCGCGCTGGCGCTCGGTCCGGCGCTCAACGCGCTGGCGCTGGGGGACGAGACGGGCGCGGCGCTCGGGCTGCGGGTGCCGTGGGTGCGCGCGGCCGGGTTTCTCGCCATCATGCTGCTGTGCGGGGCCTCGACGGCCGCCGCCGGGCCGATCGCCTTCGTGGGGCTGGTCGTTCCGCATGTCCTGCGGCTGCTCCTCGGGCCCGATCTGCGGCGGCTGCTGGTCTTCTCGGTGCCCGGCGGGGCGCTGCTGGTGCTGCTCAGCGATATCGCGGGCCGGGTGATCGCCCGGCCGGGCGAGATGGAGGTCGGCATCGTCACGGCGTTCGTCGGGGCGCCCGTACTGCTCTGGCTGGTCGCCGGACGACGGGAGGCCACGGCATGAGCGCGGCGCATCGCGGGGCGCGGGTGGCACGGCTGCCCGGCGGGGTCACCCTGCGCTACTCGGGCCGGAGCGCCGCGGTGACGGGGCTGCTGCTGCTGGGCTGCGCGGCGGTGTGGACGCTCACCCTGTTCACCGGTACGTACCGGATCGACGCGGCGCACATCGCCGAGGTGCTGTTCGGCGGGGGCGGCTCCGCGACCGACCGGTTCATCGTCCTCGGCCAGCGGCTGCCGCGGGTCTGCGGCGCGCTGCTCGTGGGCGCGGCCCTCGGGCTGTCCGGGGCGCTGTTCCAGAGCCTGTCGCGCAATCCGCTGGGCAGCCCCGACGTCATCGGCTTCACCACCGGCTCCACCAGCGGCGCGCTCGTCGTCATCCTGGCGGGCGGCTCCGCGGCCGGGGTGGGTGTCGGTACGGGAGCGGTGGTCGGCGGGCTGATCACGGCGGTGGTGGTGTACGGGGTCACGGCGTCGCGCGGGGTCACCGGCAACCGGCTGGTCCTCGCGGGCATCGCGGTCGGCGCCATGCTCTCCTCCGTCAACGACTATCTGCTCACCCGGGCCGATCTGGAGTCCGCCGAGAGCGCCAAGGCATGGACCTTCGGCAGCCTCAACGCCGTTTCCTGGACGCAGATCGCCCCGCTGGCGCTGGCGCTGCCGCCGCTCGTCGCCGCGACGCTGGCGGTGGGCCGGCCGCTGCGGCTGATGGAGATGGGCGACGACACGGCGGGTGCGCTGGGCGTGCGCGTGGGGCGCGTACGGGCGACGGCGCTGCTGCTCGGTGTCGCGCTGGCCGGGACGGCCATCGCCGTCGCGGGCCCCATCGGCTTCCTCGCCCTGGCGGCCCCCCAGCTCGCCCGCAGACTCACCCGCTCCCCCGGCGCCCCGGTCGGCTCGGCGATGCTCACGGGGGCGCTGCTGCTCGCGACGGCCGATCTGCTGGCGCAGCGCCTCCTCGCCCCGTTCCAGATCCCGGTCGGGCTGGTGACGGGCGCGCTGGGCGGGCTGTATCTGCTGTGGCTGCTGTCGCGGGAGCGGCGGACGACGGGGTAGGGCCTGTATGGGGTTGTGATCTGGATCAGGGAGCGGGGCGTGGTGCGTGCGATCGCAAGGCGCCGGGAGGCCCTCGGATGGGGTGTCCCCTGCTCGAACGGAGTTGAGAGCTCGGGGAGGGAGCTACTAGGGCATTTCGGCAACGCGGCGAGCGTGCGTGCCACGCCCCGCGAGCCCAGAGCGCAACCCCATACAGGCCCTAGGGCCTGTCTGACAAATAGCGCCGTCCGCCCGTAGGGCGGGGCTCGCGGCGTCTGGTGCGTGCGATCGCAAGGCGGAGGGTCGCCCCAGTACTGGACGTACTGGGGTGATCCCGACAACGCCGCGAGCGTGCGTGCCAGGCGTCGCGAGCCAGGCGGGATTTGTCAGCCAGGCCCTAGGGCCTGGCTGATCAATGACGGGGCGTCACCCGGGTGCGGCGGTGCGCGACGCGCGGGCGGGCGAGCTGTCGGGCTCCTCCGCCGATCCGCGCGCAACGGTGTCTAGGATGCCCCCATGACGCGTCCGCCGCACCACCGGAGCCGGCCCCTCGGGGCCCGGGTCCTGCTGGTGCTGGCGGTGCTCGCCGGGCTGCTCGCGATGCACGGACTGGCACCGGCGCCCGCCTCGGCGGCGCACCGGCCGGCCCCGATGGCGGCCGGCCACGGTATGACCGCCGGCGGCACGACCGCCGACGACGCGCCCCGGTGCGAGCGGCCCGGGCATCACGACGACGGCGGCGGTCACACGGACCACGCCGACACCGCCTGCGCGGCGGCCGGCACCGCCGGCGGGCCCGCGCCGTACACCGCGCCCGCTCCGGCCCGTACGGACGGGACCGCCGGACCGGCGGCCGCGTCGCTCCGGTTCCCCGGCGCCGCGTCGGGCGACCGGGCGCCCCCGTCCCTCAGCCAGCTCCAGCTTCTGCGCATATAGGCGCACCCCCGCGACCGGCCCCGGCAGCACCTCACCGGGCCGGCCTCCTTCGGCATGCCCGTCTCCGTAACTTTCTCTCACGCAACAGGAGTTGCTCCGCCATGACCTCGTACCGTTTCCCGGTCCGCCGCGCCGCCCTCGCCGCCGCGACGGCCGCCGCCGCGCTCGTTCTCACCGCCTGTGGCGGCGGGGACGGCGCGTCCGCCGACCGGGGCGCCGCCGCGGCGTCCGCGTCGCCGGACACCGTCATCCACAACGCCGCGGACGTGTCCTTCGCGCAGGGCATGATCCCGCACCACCGGCAGGCGGTGAAGATGGCCGCCGTCGCCGTCTCCCGGGCCTCCTCGGCGGAGGTGAAGTCGCTCGCGTCCGAGATCAAGAGGGCCCAGTCCCCCGAGATCAGGACGCTGTCCGGCTGGCTGACGGCCTGGGGCAAGCCCGCCCCGGCGAAGGACGCCGCCGGTCACGACGCGGCGGGCCACGCCAACGGCTCGATGCCCGAGGCGATGCCCGAGGCCGTGGGCGGTGACGAAATGGCCACGCTGGAGGGTTCGTCCGGCAAGGAGTTCGACACCGCGTTCCTCAAGCTGATGGTCGAGCACCACGAGGGCGCGCTCGCGATGGCCAGGACCGAGCGAGCCGACGGCGCCAACCAGGCCGCCAAGGAGCTGGCCGACGCCATCATCACCTCCCAGGCCGCCGAGATCACCCGGATGAAGGCGCTGCTCAACAAGTAGCGCCGACGGCGTCTACCCGGCCGCGGGCCCGAAGAGCACGGGATCCGCGCTCGCGGGCTCGTCGGTCGTGGGCTTGCCGGTCGCGGGCTCCGCGATCGACGGCGCGGGCTCGGCGGTCGGCAGCACCGGCTTGACGGTCGGCTCGGCGGGCTCGGCGCCGGGCCGGCCGGTCGCGGGCGCCGGGAGCAGCGGCGGGACCGCACTCGGCCACACGCCTTCCGGGACTCCGATTCCCTCGGCGCACGGACCCGGACCCGGCTTCAGCCGGGCCCGGGTCTCTCCCATGACCAGGGTGACCGTGAGTGCGGCCGGGTCCGCGTCCGGGTTCGTGACCGTGCGGGCGTCGGCGACGGTGCAGACGAGCTGGGCCATGGCCAGGCCCTCAAGGGGCTTCGCGAACGACAGCTCGACGGAGATCCGGTCGCCGTTCACCGTGACGCGCGGCGGCTCCGCGCCCGCCGGCAGCGACGGCAGCCGGGTGCTCAGGCCCGCCTGCCGCTCGTCCGGCGTCAGATCGCGCAGGACCATCGCGACCGCCCCGGCCTCGTCCACGGGGGCGGCCCGCGCGCGCCGGAACACCGGGACCAGCCGTCCGTCCAGTACGAGATAGACGAACGCCTCGGCCCGTACGCCCGTGGCCGGTTCACCGGCCTGTACGACCCCGGTCTCGGGGATCCGGCAGCCGGCGGTCAGGGCCAGCCCGGCGATCAGCAGGGCCGCCGCCCGCGCGGCACGGCCGGGGCCCGTCCGGTTCACCCGGTCCGTCCGGTCCGTTCGGTCTGTCACGCGAGGTCCTCCTCGACGGGGGCGCCGGGGGCGCTGTCCACCGGTCCGAGCGGGATGTCCATGGTGAACACCGCGCCGCCCCCGGGGCGGTTCGCCGCCGTGAGGGTGCCGCCGTGCAGCCGGACGTTCTCCATGGCGATGGCCAGTCCGAGGCCGCTGCCCTCGGTGCGGGTGCGCGCGGAGTCGGACTTGTAGAAGCGCTCGAAGACATGGGGCAGCACCTCCTCGGGGATGCCGGGGCCCCGGTCGGACACCTCGACCACGGCCCGGGCGGGCGGGCCCCCGGTCCGCTCCGGCGCCGCGTACAGCCGTACCCGTACGGGCGGCGCGCCGTGCCGCAGCGCGTTGGCGACGAGGTTGGCGACGACGACGTCGAGGCGGCGCGGATCGGCGAGGACGCGGGGCCCGCCGGGGGGCGGCAGCTCGGTCTCGACGGTGTCGGTCCAGCCCCGGGAGGCGAGCGTGCGGCGGAGCGACTCGGCGAGATCGATCTCGTCCGGCCGGAGTTCGGCGGCGCCGGCGTCAAAGCGGGAGACCTCCATGAGGTCGTCGACCAGCCGGGCGAGCTTCCCGGTCTCCTGGCTGATCAGCCGGACGGCGGTCGCGGTGTCGGGGTCGAGGCCGCGCGCGTCCTCGTCGAGGACGTCGGTGACCGCGGCCATGGCGGCGAGGGGGGTACGGAGTTCGTGGGAGACATCGGCGGCGAAGGCGCGGGCGCGGGCCTCCATACGGCGCAGTTCGGCGACGGACCGGTCCAGCGCGGACGCGGTCTCGTTGAACGTCTGGGAGAGATCGGCGAGTTCGTCGGAGCCGTGGACCGTGAGCCGGGTGTCGAACCGGCCCTCGGCCATACTGCCGGCGGCGCGGCGCAGTTCCCGTACGGGCCGGAGCACCCCGCGCGCGGCCAGCAGCGCGAGGACGACGGCGAGGCCGAGGGCGGGCAGGACGGCGCGCTGGACGGCCGACACCAGCGCGTCGACGTACGCCTGTTCGTTGCGCTGCGAGACGGACAGGAAGACGACGAGTCCGGAGGCCCGGCGCGGTTCGCCCTCGGCCACCGGGGCGTAGGTGACGGGCACGCCCATCACCAGCACGGAGCGGTCGCCCTTGGTGACCCGCTGGAAGACGGTGACGGGCCGGTCGGTCGCGGCCTCCCGGAGGCTCGGGGTGAGTTCGGCGAAGTCGTCGCCCTCGACCGAGGTCGCGCGCAGGTCCCCGTACACGGCGAGTACGCGCCAGCCCTGGGAGCGGCCCGCGCGTGCCGCGTCGGCGGCGAACCCGTCCAGCGTCGTCTGGTTCAGCGGGAGGGTGAACGCGGGCGCGAGGGTGTTGACATGGTCGCGGAACTGCTTGAGGACCGAGTCCTGGCTCTGCTGGAGCACTCCGTTGCGGGCCTCGCGGAAGGTCAGCGCGCCGGTGGTCAGGGTGCCCGCCACCGCGACCAGGGTGAAGGCGACGATCAGCCGCACCCGCAGTCCGCCGAGGCCGCGGATCAGCCGGGGGACTCTCACGCCGACCTGAACCGGTAGCCGAAGCCGCGCACGGTCAGGATGTAGAGCGGCCGGCCCGAGGGCTCCGACATCTTCAGGCGCAGCCGTTTCACACACGCGTCCACCAGCCGGATGTCCCCGTGGTAGCTGTGCTCCCAGACCGCTTCGAGGAGCTGCTGACGGCTGAAGACCTGGCCGGGCGAGGCGGACAGCGTCAGCAGCAGACGCATCTCGGAGAGGGCGAGCGAGACGGGCTCGCCGCGCAGGGTGATGTCCAGCCCGGCCCGGTCGATGGTGAGTTCACCGTGGGTCTCGATCCTCGGGCCATCGGTGCCGGTGCCGGTCCCGGGGGCGCCGATACGGCGGAGCACGGCGCGGATCCGGGCTTCGAGGACCCTGGCCTGTACGGGCTTGACCACGTAGTCGTCCGCGCCCGCCTCCAGTCCGACGATGACATCCACATCGTCGCCGCGGGCGGTGGCCATGATGATCGGCACCTGGGAGCCGGTCCTGATCCGCCGGCAGACGTCGAGACCGCTCATGCCCGGCAGCATCAGATCGAGGACCACCACATCCGGCCGGAAGGACCACAGCCGGCTCAGCCCTTCCTCGCCCGTCGCGACGGCGGCGACCTCGTGGCCCTGACGGCGCAGGGCCAGCCGCACACCCTCGCGTACGGCGGGATCGTCTTCGATGAGCAGGACACGTGGCATGCGGACAGTATCCGCAGCTCCCAGGGGCCGGGATCACCCGGACAGCCCCCTCGGAAGGAACTGTTACGCGACGATCATATTGATTCGGCGGACCCGACCACCGGACCATTCCGTGACCTTTTCGTTATCTTCTGGTCCAGGTTTGATCACACGGCGGCGTCAGCCTCGTCCCCCATGAAACATCGCAGCCACCGCTCCAGCGCCCCGTCGCACCGGGGTCCCGCCCGGGGCCCCTCCCGGGGTCTTCTGCTGCTCGCGGGCTCGTTCGGGGCGATCGCGCTCACGGCCGCCGGCTATGCGGCGGTGGCGGACGGGCCGTGGGGCGGGGCCGCGTCGGACGCGGCCGCCGCGCGGCTGGAGGGCGGGGGCTCCGCGGAGGTGCGGGCAACGGAGTCGGCGTCGGCCGGTTCCGGGACCGGCGGCGCCTCACCCCTGGCCGACCCGGGTGATGTGAAGAGCGCGAGCCCGTCGGCTTCCCGCAGCTCCGCGGAGCCTTCCGGCTCCGACGAGTCCGGTCGATCGGATGACGCGGACGGGTCCACCGACGCCTCCGGCTCGTCCGGCACCGTGGACGAGAAGGACATCCCGCGGTCGGGACCGGGCACGTTCACCACGGCGGCGGGCACCGGCACCCGGTCCGGGAAGGGCGCGAAGGTGCTGCGTTACGCGGTCTCCGTCGAGGACGGCCTCACCCTCTCCGCCGCCGCGACGGCGCGGGAGGTGGAGAAGATCCTCGCGGATCCCCGGGGCTGGACGGCCGACGGCACCTCGGCGTTCCAGCGCGTACCGGCCGGCGCGCCGAGGGACTTCGTCGTCAAGGTGGCGACGCCGGGCACCGTGGACACCATCTGCGGGCAGTACGGACTGGACACCGGCGGCGAGGTCAACTGCAACGTCGGCGACCAGGTGATGGTGAACCTCAAGCGGTGGCTGCTGGCCACCGAGTTCTACGCCCAGGACATCCCCCAGTACCGCGCGCTGATCATCAACCACGAGGTCGGGCACTACCTCGGGCACGGCCATCAGACCTGCCCCGGCGCGGGGATGCCGGCGCCGGCCATGATGCAGCAGATCAAGGGGCTGCGCGGCTGTGTCATCAACGCCTGGCCCTACGACCGGAACGGCAAGGCCATCACCGGGCCGGCGGTGCCGTGAGCGCGGGCGGCGCGCGTCAGGGCCGGACGGGAATGACGGGGCCGACCGGACCGGCAGGATCCACGGGGATGACCAGTTCGGGGCGGTCCCACGGCACGGCGGGCGGTCTCGCCTTCTCGGTGCCGGTCCGCCGGGCGCCGACGCTCCGGTAGAAACCCTCGGCGGGCGGATGCGAGACCACCCGGACCTCCTCGATCCCGGCCTCGCGGGCCCGGTCGCGCAGATGGCCGATGAGCAGGCGCCCGATGCCGAGCCCCTGCGCGTCGTCGGCGACGAACATGAGGTCCAGCTCCGGCGGATCGAGGACGAGCGCGTAGAAACCGAGAACCCGGCCGGGGACGGTGGCATCGGGACCGGCCGGGTCGGGGGCGGTGGCGACGAAGACCTCATGGGTCTCGATGTAGTCGGGCCCCACCCGGTATCCGGCGACCATCGAGGCGTACGGCCCCTCGTAGGCGTGGGAGGTACGGACGAGCCGGGTGAGGCGCTTGGCGTCCCGTGCGGTGGCGCGTCTGACCGACACGGCGGCGCCGACCGTGCCCGTACCCTTCGGAGTACGTCCTGCCGTAAGTCCTGCTTTCACTCTGCGAGTATTACCCGACCTCGGGGGTGCTCCGCAACCCACGAGGCTCACGGGACGGCTGATGCTCCCGTGACCGCGGGGAGGCCGGCAGATCGCGGGCGCGCCGCAGCGGCGAGAAGAGCAGGATCAGCGCCGCGAGCGGTACGCCCGCTGTCATGATCCACATCGCCGGCCGGAGACCGAGCAGATCACCGAGGGAGCCGGCGAGCAGGGCGCCGAGCGGGATCGTGCCGTAGTTCAGGAAGGCGGCGCTCGTGGTGAGGCGGCCGAGCAGTTCGGGCGGGCAGTACCGCTGCTGGAACGTCGCCTTGAGGACGTTCTCGGCGACGACGCCCGCCGAGACACAGCCGCCGCCGACAACGAAGAACAGCAGCCCGGCGCCCGCGGACGTGAGCGGGATGAGCAGCGCGCAGGAGGGCAGGCCCAGCGCGAAGTACAGCAGCGCCCGGGCCGTCCCGGTCCTGGCCGCGATCCGGCGGGCGAGGAAGGCGCCGAGCACTCCCCCGGCGCCCGCCACCGCGATCAGCGCGCCGACGGGCCCGGGCGCCAGCCCGGCGCTCCGTACGAGAAAGACGACGAGGATCGACTGATAGCCCATCAGAGCCAGGTTGGAGGCGGCGCCGTAGAGCGTGAGCGAGCGCAGCCAGGGGTCCCCGGCGATCAGCCGCAGCCCCTCGCCGACCTCGGCCGCCAGCGCGCCGGGGCGGCGGCGCGCGGGAGCGGGGCGGGGTTCGCGGTGGCGGATGCCGGTCAGACAGAGCAGGGACACGAGAAAGGTGGCGGCGTTGACGAACATGCCGTTCACCGCGCCCGCCACCTGGGCGGTCAGCCCGCCCGAGCCGAGTCCGGCGATCTGGGCGGCGGACGCGCTGCCGTGCAGTTTCGCGTTGCCCTCGGGCTGGTCCTCGGGGGTCAGCAGAGTGGCGAGATAGGCGGTGTAGGCGGTCTGGAAGAAGACCGCCGCCGCGCCCGTCAGCAGGGCGACCGTCAGCAGCGGACCGATGCTCAGCAGGCCCGCGCGGTCGGCGAGCGGGACGGCGGCGAAGAGGACGAGGGAGACCGCGGCGGCGGCCAGCATGACCGGCCGGCGGCGGACGCGGTCCACCCAGGCGCCGGCCGGGAGTCCGACGACCAGCCAGGGCAGCCACGCGGCGGCGGTGAGCAGGCCGGCCTCGAAGGGCCCGGCGTCCAGGCGGGAGACGGCGATCAGCGGCATCGTCACGCTGGTGACCGACGCCCCGAAGCGGCCGGCCGTCTCGCCGCACCAGAGCAGCCGGAAGTCCCGGTGCCGGCGCAGCAGTCCGCCGCGTGCGCGCGGTGCCGTACCGCCGTCCCCGTCCCGGCTCACGAGGCGGCGCGCCCGTGGCGCGGGAACGACTGGAGCTGGACGACCACGGGGAGGGCGTCGGGGTCGGGCCGGGCGTCGGGGGCCGGGGTGTGGCGGGCGATCACGGCCGCCAGTTCGTCGTTGAGCGCGGCGAGTTGGGCGGGGGTCAGCCGCAGTTCGCTCCAGTCGCCGATGGTGCCGGCGGCGCGCCACTTTTCGTCCCAGTCGTCGTTGAGGTAAGTCATGACGCGGTTGAAGTACTGGCCCACCAGTTCGTGGGTGAAGACGGAGAGGGCGCCCCGGGCCTCCGGGTCGTCCCGGAAGTCGTTGGTGTTCAGCACGTTCTTGGCCGTGGCCGCCCGCCACCAGCGCTCGCGCTTGGTGCCGCGGCCCGGCTCCTCCTCGATGAAGCCGTGTTCGGCGAGGTGGCGCAGATGCCAGCTGACCGTTCCGGTGTTCTGGCCGAGGCGCTCGGCGAGCAGCGTGGCGGTGGCGGGGCCGTCGAGCCGCAGCAGTTCGAAGATGCTCATCCGCAGCGGATGGGCCAGCCCGCGCAGACTGTGCGCGTCGAGACGGCGGGCGGGCGAGGCGGGGTGCGCGGCGGTCGCCGGGGTGTCTTCCGGCGGGGCTTCCGGGGTGTCGGGCATGCGCCCACCCTAAGGTGCAGAGGTTTCTCTGCATAGGACTCTGTGCAGAGAAACCTCTGCATTCGGCCGGCCCTCCAACCCTCGCACCGGGAGAACCCCATGGCAGTTCCACGCCCCGCCCCGTCCCGCCGTTCGCTGCTCCGTTCCGGGGCGTATCTCGGCGTCACCGTGCTCGGTCCGGGCGCCTCGGCGCCCGCTCCCGCGCGGGCCGAGGGCCGCGACCGTACGGCCGCCGGCTATCCCCCCACCCACTGGATCCCGGCCGCCGCCTCCAACTACACGGTGGCCGACCGGCCCACGGACCACCGGATCGACCGCGTCGTCATCCATGTCACGCAGGAGACCTTCCCGGACGCGATGAGGATCTTCCAGAACCCCGCCAAGAAGGTCTCCGCGCACTACATGGTCGCCTCGGCCGACGGCTACATCGGCCAGTTCGTGCGGGAGAAGGACATCGCCTGGCACGCGGGCAACTGGGACTGGAACACCCGTGCCATCGGCATCGAGCACGAGGGCTGGGTGGACCGGCCGGAGTACTTCACCGACGTGCTCTACGCGTCGTCCGCGGCGCTCACCGCGGCCGTCTGCGACCGGTACGGGATCCCCAGGACCCGGAGCCGCATCGTCGGCCACTCCGAGGTCCCGGGGGCGAACCACTCCGATCCCGGTCCGCTCTGGGACTGGGACCGCTACCTCCGGCTGGTCACGGCTCAGCCCTCCGTACGGAGGTGATCCACCGTCAGGGGCGAGAAGCCGATCCGGGTCAGCGACCCGTCGTCCGCCCACCGCACCTCGACCGTGTCCCCGGCCACGCGCACTTCGCGTACCGCACCGGAAAGCGGAGCCTCGTCGGTGTCCTCCGTCACGCCGGTGAGTGAGGCCAGGGCCACGAGCACCGTGGTGCCGTCCGCCGCCGCCGTGAGCCGGGGCACCACGGCCCAGCGGGTGAAGGCCGTTCCCTGCGGGGCCCGTTGGCCGTCCGGCAGCGCCGACTCCCAGCCGTACAGACCGTGCAGGGCGGACCGTACGGTGTCGTCGGGGCCGGTCGCCCAGCCCGTCTGGCGGACCCGTGACCCGGCGGGCGCGTCCACCACGCGGTGCGCGCGCAGTTCGTGGCTCCCCCGGACCACCGTGACGCTCTCCACCCGCAGCCCCGGCGCCATCGGCGGTCCCGGGCGGAAGACCGGCCGGTGCCAGGAGGCGGCCCAGCCCCAGCCGTCGCCGCCGCCGGCGCCCAGCGGCCGGATCCGGCGGCGCTCGCTGAGCCGGCCGCCGATCTCCACGGCGAGGTGGTTGTCCGCGACGTTCGCCGCCGCGGTGGGGCCGGTGGCGGTGGAGTACGCCTGCCGGCTGTAGTGCGGGTCGTCCCGTACCTCCGCCTCCCCCTCGTGCGGGCGCAGATGGTCGCTGCCGTGGTTGTGCAGCCGTACGATCCCGTCGGCGCGGGTGGAGTGAACCAGCAGCCCCGGCACGGCGAGCGCGAGCACCCGGTCGGGGCCCTCGCTGGGCGCGGGCTCCTCAGGGGCCTGCCACAGCGGGGCGTCCCCGGGGGCGAGCAGCGCGACGAACGCCTTGGAGGCCCAGTAGGGCGAGGCGGGCCCGGAGTAGTGCTGGAGCGTCGCGTCGTGCGGTCCGTGCCAGCCGAGGGTGAGCAGCCCGTCGGGGCCGGTGGCGCCGCGGTCCAGGAAGTAGCGCAGCGTCCCGCTCACCAGCCGCCGTGACACTCCCGGCGCGAGCGGGGTGTGTCCGGTGACGGCGCCGAGCCCGACCGCCGCGCCCGCCGCGAAGCGGTAGGACAGCGAGCGGCCGAAGTGGATCGGCGCGCCGTCGGCGCCGAACAGCAGGGAGAAGCCCTCCAGATGCTCACGCAGCCGGGCGCCGTAGTGGGCCAGCCGCTCGGTGTCGCCCGACAGATGGGCGTCGAGCACCGGATAGAGGTGCAGGGCCCAGCCGTTGTAGTGGTCGAAGGCGCGGCTGTCGCCGTCGGCGTACCAGCCCTCGCCGCGGTACCAGCCCTCCAGCAGGCCGAGCGCCCGCTCGCGGGCGCGGGCCGTCTCGGCGTCGCCGCGGCCCACCGACTCCAGGAAGCCGGCCACCGTGTAGGGGAAGAGATACCAGTTGTTGGGGGCCGGGGTGTGCCGCAGCGCGCCGCGCAGCCACTCCTCGGCGCGGTCCTGGACGCCGGGGTCCAGTCGGTCCCAGAGCCAGGGCGCGGTCAGCCGCAGTCCGAGGGCGACGGACGCGGACTCGACCATGGGCTGGCCCTGGACGTCGTGGCCGAGGATCAGCGGCCAGGACTCGGTGTCGTCCCGGCCGGGGGTACGGGTGCCGGCCGCGAGGCCGTCCGCGTACCGGCCGAGCCAGCCGTACGGGTCCTCGCCGCCGGCGCCCGCGACCCGGAAGGCGGCGGCCAGGAACGTACGGGCGTATCCCTCCAGGCCGTCCGAGCGCACCCCCGAGCCGGAGGGCCGGCCCGGCAGATCGAGCAGGGCGCCGCCCGGGGTGGCCCACCGCCAGGCGGCGCGCAGCAGTCCGTCGGCGGTGGCTTCCCAGTGGGCCCGGGTGTAGCCGGTGTACGGGCTGAGGACGCGGTCCTCGGCGGGGAGTTCGAGGGACGGGGGCGTCGTCATACGGGAAAGCCAGCCTTTCGTTCCTTCCCGCGGCTCGGTGCGGGACAGAAGAGATCCTGATCGGCTGATCGGTACGGGTCAATAGATCGCTCAGGAGAAAATCCAAGCGGTCAAACGCTCATACTTTCGAGGCGGGTTCCGGTGGCCCTCTCCGGCCCGCGCCCCACCCCGTTCCTACAGCGCCCGGGTGGAGCCCCGGACCTTCAGTCCGGGCAGCAGCTCGATCCGGCGCACCGGGCCCGCGGGGATGCCGGACGCGGCGTCGGCCAGCCGGTGCAGGAGCAGTTCGGCCGCGGCCCGGCCGATCTCGGCCTTCGGCGGGGCCACGGCGGTCAGCGGGGTGCCGCCGAGCGCGGCCACCACATCGTCGTACGCGACCACGGAGCAGTCCGCCGGGACCCGTACGCCGTCCTCGGCGAGCCGCTGCACCAGCATCAGGGCGTCCACGTCGCCGTGCAGGACGGCGCAGGTGGCGCCGCGCTCGCGGAGCAGCGCGGCGAGGTCGGGCGGGGTACGGCCGGCCGCGGCGGCGGGGCCCGGCGCGGCGGCCGGGGAGCTGAGGACCACCGACCAGTCCTCCACCTCGGGCCGGCCGGCGGCGATGTCGGCGAAGGCGGCGCGGATGGAGCGGGCGGTGGGGCTGTCGTCGCGGGCGGCCAGCACGATCCGGCGGTGGCCGAGGGCGATCAGATGGGCGACGGCGAGATGGGTGCCGTACCAGTGGTCGGAGCAGACCGAGTCGAGGGCGTGCAGGGCGCTGCCCGGCCGGGGCCGGCGCTCCATGAGCACGGTGGGCACACCGGCGTCGGCCAGCCAGCCGTAGTCCGCCTCCTCCGCGGGCGCGCTGCGCCAGCGCGGGGCGATCAGCAGGCCCCGGGCGCCGGCCGCCAGCGCCGCGTCCACCAGGTGCCGTTCGGCGCCGTCGGCCTGCGGCGCGATATGCAGGGCGACGCGCATTCCGGCCTCCTCCAGCACCGTACGGGCGCCGTGCAGCGTCTCGTACAGGTAGGAGTGGCGCTCGGGCACCACGAGCGCGACCGCGCCGGCCGTGGCCGGGGAGCCGGCGCGCGGGGCAGGTACGGACGGCTCGTGCTCGGCGGCCACCGGGCGGGCCACGCCGTGCCCGCGCCGCAGTCTGCCCTCCTGGGCCAGCTCCTCCACGTCCCGGCGGACGGTGACCACCGAGACCTCCAGTTCGGCGGCGAGGGTGCTCACCTTGACGGCTCCGCGCGCCTCCACCACGGCGAGGATCCGCTGCCGCCTGAGTTCGACCGGCTCTCGCATACTGTTCGGCCCCCTGCCGTATCGCTCTGTCGTACCGCGCCGTCGTACCGTGTGCTTGTTCGTTTGAATGCTTCGAATGAGCGCTTTGAGCCGCAGCAT
This sequence comes from Streptomyces paludis, assembly GCF_003344965.1. Taxonomy (NCBI): domain Bacteria; kingdom Bacillati; phylum Actinomycetota; class Actinomycetes; order Kitasatosporales; family Streptomycetaceae; genus Streptomyces; species Streptomyces paludis. Next base: position 50,615 of record NZ_CP031194.1, read on the forward strand.
AGCGATCACCGGAAACGGATTCCCGCGTACCCGTTTCCCGTCGGGGCCGTTGACCTCTCCGTAACACGCCCTTACGGTTTCGGCGTTCGGGATCACAGATGTCGTTCGACATGCCGGACGTGCTGTGTCCCTCCACCCCGACCGAAGGCCCGAAAGGGAGGCTGCATGAGCCGCAGTGACATCCCCAGCCGCCGCGTTGTTCTGAAGGGAGCCCTGGCCACCGGTGCCCTGACGGCGGTGCCCGGTGTCGCCCACGCCGCGGTACCCGCCTCTTCGCCCGCCCCTGCCCCGTCCGCCGCTCTGGTGTACCGCAATCCGCTGATCGAGCAGCGCGCCGATCCCCACATCCAGCGCCACACCGACGGTCAGTACTACTTCACGGCGACCGCGCCCGAATACGACCGCATCGTCCTGCGCCGCTCCCGCACCATCCAGGGGCTGGCCACCGCCGAGGAGTCGGTCATCTGGCGCCGGCACACCAGCGGTGACATGGGCGCGCACATCTGGGCGCCGGAGCTGCACCACATCGACGGGAAGTGGTACGTCTACTTCGCGGCGGGCCGCACCGACGACGTGTGGAGGATACGGATCTGGGTGCTGGAGAACGACAGCCCCGACCCGTTCACCGGAACCTGGCGGGAGAAGGGCCGGATCACCACCGCCTGGGACACCTTCTCACTCGACGCCACCACCTTCACCCACCGCGGCACCCGCTATCTCGCCTGGGCGCAGCACGAACCGGGAATGGACAACAACACCGGTGTCTTCCTCTCCGCGATGGCGAACCCATGGACCCTGACGGGACCTCAGGTCCGGCTCACCACACCGGAGTTCGACTGGGAGTGTGTGGGCTTCCGGGTCAACGAGGGGCCCGCCGTCATCCAGCGCAACGGGCGGGTCTTCCTCTCGTACTCGGCGAGCGCCACCGATCACCACTACTGCATGGGCCTGCTCACCGCGGACGCCCGGGCCGATCTGCTCGCTCCCGGGGCCTGGTCGAAGTCCCCCGTTCCGGTGTTCGCGAGCAGTGCGGCGACGGGTCAGTACGGGCCCGGGCACAACACGTTCACGGTCGCGGAGGACGGGCGGACCGATGTGCTCGTCTACCACGCCCGGCAGTACAAGGAGATCACCGGTGACCCGCTGCACGACCCGAACCGGCACACCCGCGTCCAGCGGCTGGGCTGGCGGCGGGACGGCACCCCCGACTTCGGGGTGCCGGTGGCGGACGGACCGGCCGGCGGCGTCACCGCGGCGACGCGGTAAAGGAGGGTGTCCGAGATGAGAAACCGACTGCGCGCACTGCTGCTCGCACTCTGTGTGGGGGCCACGGCCCTCTTCCTGCCGGCCGGCACGGCTCAGGCCGCCGGTCCGGTGACCGTCCTCAGCGGTACCCAGTTCACCGACACCTCCGGGGCGCTGGTGCACGCCCATGGCGGCGGGGTCATCAAGGTCGGTGCCTGGTACTACTGGTTCGGCGAGAACCGCAACGCGAACAACACCTTCCGGTATGTCTCCGCGTACCGCTCCTCCGACCTCAAGAACTGGGAGTTCCGCAACCATGTGCTGACCCAGGCGACCGACCCGGAGCTGGCCAGCGCCAATATCGAGCGGCCGAAGGTGATCTACAACGCGGCGACCGGGCAGTTCGTGATGTGGATGCACAAGGAGACCGCCACGGACTACAGCCAGGCGCGCGCCGCCGTGGCCACCTCGGCCACGGTCGACGGGAACTACACCTGGCGGGGCAGTTTCCGGCCGCTCGATACCCATATGTCGCGGGACATCACCCTGTTCACCGACACGGACGGCGCGGGCTACATGGTGTCGGCCGCCCGGGAGAACTACGACCTCCAGATCTACCGGCTGACCGCCGACTACACCGGCATCGCCTCGCTGGTCGCCAACCCCTGGCCCGGCGGCCACCGTGAGGCGCCCGCGCTGTTCAAGCGCGGCGGTGTGTACTTCATGCTCACCTCGGGGGCCACCGGGTGGAGCGCCAACCAGCAGCAGTACGCGACGGCCACCTCGCTCGCCGGTCCGTGGACCGCGATGCGGAACGTGGGCGACTCGACGACGTACAACTCCCAGACCGCGTACGTCCTCACGGTGCAGGGCACCGCGGCCACCTCGTATCTGTATCTGGGCGACCGGTGGGGGAACTCCTTCGGCCGGACGGTCAACGACTCGCGCTATGTCTGGCTGCCGCTGGCCTTCCCGACCAGCACCACCATGACCATGGACTGGTATCCGGAGATCACCATCGACACCGGGACGGGTACGGTGAGCGGCTCGGGCGGCCCGTACGAGACACTGACCGCGCGGCACAGCGGCAAGTGCGCGGACATCCCGAACCAGTCGATCATCGAGAATGTCGCGCTCCTCCAGTACACCTGCAACAGCGGTGGCAACCAGCGGTTCTGGTTCCGGAACACCGGTGACGGCTATGTGCAGTTGATGGGCCGGCAGAGTTCGCTCTGTCTGACCGAGGTGGGCTCCGACATCCAGCAGCGGGTGTGCGGCACCGGAGCCGACCAGCAGTGGCAGGTGACCACCAACAGCGCGGGTTATGTCGCGGTGGCGTCCCGGGCGAGCGGCAAGTGCCTCGATGTCAGCGGCGCGTCCGCGGACAACTCGGCGCGGATCATCACGTACACCTGCAACGGCGCGACCAACCAGCAGTGGCGGCGGGCCTCCTGACCCGCTGAGCGCCTCTGGGGGGGGCGGGGAACCGGGATCCGGGGCCGCCCGCGCGGCAACCATTCGCGCGTGGGCGGCGACCCGGAGGCAGAGGGATCGCGTCACTTTCCCCGCCCTCTCCCCCCACCCCCCGGAGGCATCCGTGCGGTTCAGATTCGCCTCGTCCCCGACCGTCCGGCGCTGGGCGCCGCTGGCCGTACTCGCACCGGCCTGCGCGCTCCTCACCGGCCTGGTCGCCCCTCTGCCGGACGCGGGCGCGGCGGCCGCGCCGCTGGCCGCGGCGGCGCAGCTGGAGCGGCTCGACCGCGGGCTGGTCAGTGTGCACACAGGCAATGACAATCTGGTCAGCTGGCGCTGGCTGGGCACCGACGCGGACAGCGTCACCTTCAACCTCTACCGCGGCTCCGTCAAGGTCAACACGCAGCCGATCACCACGACCAACTATCTGCACAAGGACGCGCCGAACTCGGCCGACTACACCGTGCGCGCCGTCGTGAACGGTACGGAGCAGGCCGCCTCGCCGAGCGCGATCCAGTTCCGCTCCGGCTATCTCGATGTGCCGATCCAGGTCCCGCCGGCCGGCGCGGACTACACGTACGAGGCGAACGACGCCTCCGTCGGCGATCTCGACGGCGACGGCGATCTCGACATCGTCCTGAAGTGGCAGCCCACCAACGCCAAGGACAACGCGCAGTCCGGGGTCACGGGCAACACCATCATCGACGGCTACACCCTCCAGGGCCAGCGGCTGTGGCGGATCGATCTGGGCCGCAACATCCGCTCCGGCGCGCACTACACGCAGTTCCAGGTGTACGACTACGACGGGGACGGCAAGGCCGAGATCGCCATGAAGACGGCGGACGGCACGGTCGACGGCACGGGCCGGGTCATCGGCAACGCCTCGGCGGACTACCGGAATTCGTCCGGGTACGTACTGAACGGGCCGGAGTTCCTGACGGTGTTCAGCGGGCAGACGGGGGCGGCGCTCAGCACGGTCGACTACGTGGTGCCGCGCGGCACGGTCTCCTCGTGGGGCGACTCGTACGGCAACCGGGTGGACCGGTTCCTCGCCGGGACGGCCTATCTGGACGGCGCCCGGCCCTCGCTGATCAGCGCACGGGGCTATTACACCCGTACGGTGATCGCGGCCTGGGACTTCCGGGGCGGGCAGCTGACCCGGCGCTGGACGTTCGACACCAACAGCTCGACCAACACCGGCAGGGGCTACGACGGTCAGGGCAACCACGCGCTGGCCATCGGTGATGTGGACGGTGACGGCAAGGACGAGATCGTCTACGGCGCGATGGCGGTGGACGACAACGGCGCCGGGCTGTGGACGACGAGGAACGGCCACGGCGACGCGGCGCATCTCGGTGATCTCGATCCGTCGCGGCCGGGTCTGGAGTACTTCAAGGTGGACGAGGACTCCAGCAAGCCGTCGTCGTTCTTCGCGGACGCCCGAACGGGTCAGGTGCTGTGGTCGACCCCGGCGAACGGGGACAACGGGCGCGGGGTGGCGGGTGATATCTGGGCCGGCAGCCCGGGGGCCGAGATGTGGTCGGCGCGCGACGACTCGCTCCGCTCCACCACCGGCGCGGCGATCGGCCGCAAGCCGTCCTCGACCAACTTCCTGGCCTGGTGGGACGGGGATCCGGTGCGTGAGCTGCTCGACGCGACGCGGATCGACAAGTACGGTCCGTCGGGCGACACCCGGCTGCTGACCGCGTCGGGGGTGCACTCCAACAACGGCACCAAGGCGACGCCCTCGCTCTCGGGCGACATCCTCGGCGACTGGCGCGAGGAGGTCATCTGGCCCACGACCGACAACACGGCGCTGCGGATCTACTCCACGCCGTACGAGACCGACCGGAAGATCACCACACTGCTGCACGACCGGCAGTACCGGACGGCGATCGCGTGGCAGAACACCGCCTACAACCAGCCACCGCACCCGAGTTTCTTCATCGGGGCCAACATGCCCACTCCGCCGCGGCCGGCGCTCACCACTCCCTGACCGGTCCGGTACGTACCGCGCCCGTCCTCCCGGCCGCCGTGGGGGCCGGGAGGACGGGCGCGGGCGGCGGTGGCCGTCAGTCGCGGGCGACGGGGCAGCCGCCGGTGAGCTTCCCGAGGAAGGCGTTGGGGTCGTAGTAGTGCTCGACCTGGAGGAGCTTGAGGTCGTCGGTGACCGTGGCGACGCTCATGCCGAACATCTCGACCAGCTCGCCGGTGGGTTTGAAGCCCTTGTACTCGCCGTCGAAGACGCCCCAGTGGCGCCACTTGAAGGCGATGGTGGGCGGCGGGCTGAGGACCTCCAGCACCTCCCAGAAGAATCCCTGCGACAGCGCGTCGAGGAAGACGTGGTGCGAGGACTCGAAGCTCTCGGCGCCGGCCGGGTAGAAGATGCTGTCGCCGATGAGGACGTTGTAACTGCCCTTCTCCACCAGGTCCTTGGCGTCGGCCCACGGGCTGCCGTTGAAATTCGTGCGGAATTTCTCGCTGACCATGGAGACCCAGGTCTGGGGGTCCTTGTTGTGCGAGACCTCCATCTCGAAGACCTGCACGAGCGTCTCGACGATCTCCTCCAGCGAACCCGCGGCGTGCTCGGTCACCCGCTGCTGGGGCATGACCGTCGCCGACAGGTGGTAGTCCGGCACGTTCTTGCGCCAGGACTCGGGAGGCGTCGCGGCGACCACGGCGTCACGGCCCTGAAGCCACAGCGGTGTCTCGGTCGTCGGGGTGTCCGGCACGTCGTACTTCCTTACATCTCAAATGGCACTGAAAATTCGATGATTCAGTGGAGGTCCCGAGGATCCTCGGTGAAGATGACGCACACCCACAAGGCGATTATCCGCCATGCGTTCGAATTTAATCAGCCGAAGGGGTACCACATATACCGGCCCCGGTATGTGATACCGGGGCCGGTACAACCCGTCAGCGCAGTACCCGTCCGGGGACGAGCCGCTGGGCGCGGAGCTGATCGCGGACCAGGGCCGCGAAGCGGGTGGCGCCGTACTCCGAGGTGTGGGTGTTGTCACGCTTCTCGTTGTAGAGGAAGAATGCCTTGGATTCCTCCGGTCCCGCCGTCTCGATCAGCTGTTTGGTCAGCGCGGTGAGGTCGATGAGCGGTAGGCTCCGTTCGGCGGCCAGCGCACGCAGCTGGGCCGGCAGGTCCACCCCCAGCTCGTTCACATTGAGCGCGGGGGCGTTGTCGAGTGTTCCGTCGGCGTTGAACCAGCGACGTACGATCGGGGTGACGAGAACGGGTCTGCCACCGCGCGCCTCCAGCCGTTCGATCATGGTGGTGAGGTGGGCGCGGTAGACGTCCGCCGGGGTCTGCTTGTCGTTGTGGGCGAGCTGGATGAGCACCACATCGCCGGGCCGGACGCGGGACTCGACCACGGGGAACAGCTCCGGTGTGTGGAGATACGAGCCGCTCCCCTCCCCCGAGTCCGCGTGGTTGGCGACCGTCAGCCCGCTCCGGACGAACTGCGGCAGCTGCTGCCCCCAGCCGGTGTACGGCTCGCCGATCTGGTCGCAGACGGTCGAGTCACCGATCAGCAGCAGCTTCGGAGTGTGCGGCGCCGGGGTCACCCGCAGACCGGCGAGCAGCGGTGCCGCGCCCCCGAAGCGCAGATCGAGCCCCGGGCTGCCGGCCGGTCCCGTCGGCTCCCCCTCGGGCTCGCGTACGTCGACGGTGAAGGACCGCCGTACGGTCTGCCCGGGGGCGGTGGCCGTCTCGGCGAGCACGGTACGGCGGGACTCGGCCGAGACGGCGGTGCTGCCCGCCGCCCGGCCGCCGAGCAGGGCGGAGACCTCGTACGTACCGGGCGGGACGTCGAAGTGGCAGACCACGGGGGCGCTGCCGGCGCACCGGCCGGGCACCCCGGCGCCGGTGTGCCCGGGGCCCTGACCGGGCCAGTGGGCCTGGACCGGCGAGGCGGCGAGCCCGCCGAGTACGGTGAGCGCCGCGAGCAGGGTGGTAACGGTTCGTCTCATGTCCGGACTCCTCAGCCGGGCGCGGGTCACCGGGGGATGCTGTTGCCCACGAGGGCGAGGTTCTGGATGGCGGCGAGTCCGAAGAGCGCCGTGGTGTTCGTGCTGATCTCCAGGTTGTCGTAGCCGGGTTCGAGCACGGTGGGGCCCGTGAGCGGGGTCTTGTTCCAGACCATGGCCCTGGTGTACCCGTCGCTGGAGTAGAACTTCTCCCAGGCACGGGCGGCCAGCGCCGTGTCGCCCAGCTGGGCCGCCGCGTAGGCGTCCTGGCGGGAGTGGCCCTGGAAGAGCAGCAGGGTGCCGAAGTGGGAGCCGTAGCGCGCGGCCTGTTCGGTCCGGCTCGCGTTGAAGTAGCGGCAGTAGTCGAGCCAGGCCGCCTTGAAGGCGGGCAGGTCGATGAGCGGGATCAGCTCCGCGCACATCTCGACCAGGCCGAACATCGAGGAGAGATGGGAGACGCCCACCACGGGCCTGCTCTCGACCGCGAACTTCCCGGTGTCGAGGTCGTAGAGGGCCGAGCCCTGGACAAAGCCGTTGGGCTGGGCGGCGATGGTCGCCATCGTGGAGCGGAGCCGGGCCTCGGCCTTGGCGGCCTTGGGCCCCCGGCGCTCCCACTCGGTGAGCCAGGCGGCGGCGAGCCCGCTCCAGTCGGTGCCGAAGCCGATCGACAGGGCGTTGCGGTCGGGTTCGTACGGTTCGGTGCGGATCTTGCGGATGGGGTCGAGGACGAGGAAGGTCTCGTCGGAGTCCACGAGCGAGTGCATCAGATCGCCGACGCGCTCGTCCGCCGTGAGGTAGTAGTACGGGCGGCGGTAGACGGCGGTGGAGATGCGCTGCTGCTTGGCGCTGTCCGCGTAGTGCTGGACGCCGTGCCGGGTGCCGAGCCCCGCCCACTTGCCGAGGTGGTAGACATCGACCTCGCCGGTGTGCCGGGTCATGGCCTCGGCGAAGCGGAAGATGTCGGCGCGGCCGGAGCGCAGATAGGCGAACCAGAGCCAGAGGTCGGGCGACAGCTCGGAGTTGTCCCAGGCGTAGCCGCCGACGTCGTACCGCCACTGGCGCCGGTCCTCGTCGTAGGTGTGCATGATGTCGCCGTAGTCCCAGAAGCCGTACCAGCGGCGCTGCTCGAGCTGGTCCTTGTAGTACGTGAAGAGATAGTCGAGCTGGTCCTCGATCTTGGCCTTGGCGGGGACGGAGCGGTCGACGGGGGCGAAGAGTCCGCCGAACACACCGGCGGAGGTGAGGGCTTCGGCGGAGGCGGCGAGCTGGGGCGGGGTGTGGACGGCCGCGGACTGGGCGACGAGCGCGTCGGCGGTGGGGGTGGCGCCGTTGGCCCAGAACATCAGCTCGCTGGTGCGGGCGATGCCGTACGGGGTGCCGAAGCCGGGTTCGTAGTCCTCGTAGGTGATGTTGAGGCCCTCGATCTGCTCCGGGAAGGTCTCCTGGCCCAGGCCGTCGTGGTAGAAGCGCAGGTCCATGGGCTGGGCCTCGGGCGACCAGAGCCAGAGGGTGACCTCGGCCTCGTCGCCGGCCGCGCCCCGGATGTCGAGCTGGGCGGGGTGCTTGTGCCAGAAGTCGCGGAGCCCGAAGGAGAGTCCGCCGCTCACCCCGCCGACGTAACCGAAGCCGTTGGCCCGGCCGCCGCCGCCCGCCGGGATCCAGCCGTGGCCCGCCTTGGTGCGCTTGCGCAGGGTGAAGCCGTCGGAGGAGAGCTGGGCGAGGGTGTAGTCGCCCCAGGTGGGGATGTACTTCAGCCGGGTGGTGACGCGCTGGTCCCAGGTGGCGGGGTCGGGCAGCTTCTCGCCCTTGACCTGGGCGGTGCGCACGTTCGCGCCGGGGTCGCGGCGCAGTCCGGTGATGCCCTGGACGGCTTCGGTGAGAAAGCCCTTGTCCTCGCCGGCGATGCGGATGTGCCGGTCGTACGCCGCGTCGCGCATCGGGACGGTGAAGCGGACGCCGAGGCCGCGGATGAAGTCGCCCTTGGTGCGGCCGGGGGTCTGCTCGCCGTCGTAGGTGATGGTGTGGACCATACGGAACGACTCGGCGCCCGCGTAGAAGTAGAGGCGGACGCTGAACGGGAGCCAACGGCGGCTGCCCTTGCGGTGTTTGCCGTCGATCCGGACCACCGCGCGGACCGGGCCGTCCTGTTCGACGGTGGCGCCGCTGATCTCCCCGTCGAACCGCTCCCACTTGGCGGTGGCGTGTTCGCCGTCGTCGAGTTCGCCCTGGCGCAGCAGGACGAGGCGTCCGTCGGTGGCGATTTTGGTGGCTCCGCGGCTGACGGATTCGACGAGCCGGGTGCCGTCCTTGCCGATGACGGCCTTGATGACACCGGTGTCGACGGTGATCTTCCGCTGGCTCCGGCTGACGGTGACCTTCTTCGCGGCGGTGGCGGGGGTGCCGGGCGCGAGGGTGAAGCGGTCGGCGCCGGCGGCGGTGGGGCCGACCGCGTGGGCCGTCCACTTGAGGGAGCCGTCCGGCCAGTAGGCGGTGGGCCAGGTCTGGACGGGGACGGCGGTGCCGTCCTCGGTGGCGAGCGCGAAGGCCGTCCCGGCGGGGTGCGCGCCCTGGCGCCACGGCACACCGAAGGTGGAGCCGGCGGCGGCGCCGAGGCCGCCGTCCTCCAGCCAGGACACCCGGACCGGGTCACCGGGGCCGGCGGTGGCGCGGCCGTCCGCCGCGTGGGCGTCCTCCTGGCCGAGGACCCAGCCGACCTGGGTGGCGGCGCCCGCGACGGCGGCGGCCTTGAGCAGGGACCTGCGAGGGATCGGAGACATGTCGCATTCCTTTCATGTGCATGACATATACAGGCGTACGGATGCCGGTGGAACAGAGGGGGGAGGGAGCGGAACCCGGGCGGAACGGGGGTTCAGTGGTGCCCGTGGCGCCGTTCGACGGCGAGCGCGCCCGCCACGACGACCCCGAGCACGGGCGCGGCGAGCGGCGCCGCGAACCAGGCCGACACCGGCACCACGGCCAGCCCGCCGATCAGCAGCAGCGAGCCGGCCGGGTCCCGTACGGTACGGCGGACGGCGGCCCGCAGCAGCGCCCGCCAGGACGCGCCGGGCCGCCAGCTCACGGCGGCCCGGAGCCCGGCGGCGAGCAGGCCGAGAAAGGCCAGCACCCCGACCGTACCGGCGAAGGCGCCGCCGGGCAGCCCGGCCCGTACGACGACGAGGTCGGCGTAGAGCAGCCAGAGCGCCGCCCAGCCGGCCAGCCCGACGAGCCAGCCGCGCCGGGCGGCGGAGCGCAGATCGGCGGCGAACTCCCGCCAGGTGGCGGCCTCGTGGGCCAGCACCCGGCGCAGATGCGCCGCCCCGGCGGCGAGGGCGGCGGGCAGGGTGAGCAGCGGCAGCGCGGCCAGCGCGATCCACACTCCGGTGAGCAGACACTCGGCGAACAGCGCGAAGGCGCGCTGGAACGCGGACTCGGGCCGGGGAGCCCGGTCCGGCCGGTGGGCGCGGTCCCCCGTCCGCCGCGCACTCCCGGAGCGGATGGCTCGTGTGCTGCTGGTGGTCGCGCTCATGCCGGGCTCAGCCTTTCAGTCCGGAGGTGGCCATGCCGTCGATCAGATACCGCTGGAAGGCGAGGAAGAAGAGCAGGACCGGCAGCAGGGCGATGAGCGACATCGCGATCATCCCGCCGTAGTTGGCGACGCCGTCCTGGTCCACAAACATCTTCAGCCCCAGCGAGACGGTGTACTTCTCCGGGTCGTTGAGGTAGATCAGCGGACCCATGAAGTCGTTCCACGCGTTGATGAAGGTGAAGATGGCACTGGTGATCAGCGCGGGCCGGCACAGCGGCAGCACGATCGACCAGTAGATCCGGGCGTGCCCGCAGCCGTCCAGCCGCGCGGCCTCGTCCAGCTCCTTCGGCAGGTTCCGCATGAACTGCATCATGAGGAAGACGAAGAAGGCGTCCGTGGCGAGGTACTTGCCCAGCAGCAGCGGCGCGTAGGTGTTGATCAGGTCGAGCTTCTGGAACAGCACGTATTGCGGGATCAGCAGCACGTGGTACGGCAGCAGCAGGGTGCCGATCATCAGCGCGAAGAGCAGATTGCGCCCCGCGAACCTGATCCGGGCGAAGGCGTAGGCCGCCAGCGAGCAGGAGATCAGCACACCCGCGACCGAACCGAGCGCCAGCACGGTGGAGTTGACGAAGAACGTGGAGATCGGGATGTCCGCGATCCCGTTGGCCAGCCGGGTGAAGTTCTCGGTGATCGGGGTGGTGGGGAACAGCTCCAGACTGCCCACGATCTCGTCGTTGGCCTTGAACGAGCCGCCGATCACCCAGAACACCGGGTAGAGCACCACGGCCAGGACCGCGAGGGAGCCGAGGTGCCAGGCGAGCGAACCGGCGCCGCGCCGGCGCAGCGCGTCCGCGGCCCGCCGGAGCGCGGGTGCGCCCACCGCCTCGGGGGTGGTCGGGGTACTGCTCACCGGGACGCCTCCTCGTAGTGCACCCAGCGTTTCTGGGACCAGAACAGCACCGCGGTCACCAGTCCGACCGCGAGCAGCAGCATCCACGCCATGGCCGAGGCGAGCCCCATCCGGCTGTTCTCGAAGCCCTGGACGTAGAGGTAACAGGTGTAGACGAGGGTGGCGTCGGCCGGGCCGCAGGTGCCGCCCGCGCCGCCCAGGATGTAGGCCGAGCCGAAGATCTGGAAGGAGTGGATGGTCTCCAGCAGGACGTTGAAGAACAGCACCGGGGAGATCATCGGGAGGGTGATGTTCCAGAACCGGCGCAGCGGTCCGGCGCCGTCGACCTCGGCCGCCTCGTAGAGCGAGCGCGGCACCTGCTTGAGCCCGGCCAGGAAGATCACCATGGGCGCGCCGAACTGCCAGACCGTGAGCGCCACCAGGCTGTAGATGATCCAGTCGGGGTCGCCGATCCAGCCGCCGACGTCCATGCCGAACAGCCCGCGCTGGACGCGGTCCACGATGGCGTCGTCCGAGAAGATCGCCTTCCAGACGATGGCGATGGAGACACTCGCGCCGATCAGCGAGGGCGCGTAGAACGCGGCGCGGTAGAACGCCTGGCCGCGGCGCTGCTGGCTGAGCAGCAGCGCCACCCCGAGCGCGGCGGCCAGCTTGAGCGGGGTGCCGATGATCACGTACCAGAGCGTCACCGAGACCGAGTGGCGCCAGCGGGCGTCGGCGAACATCTCGGTGAAGTTGCCGAGGCCGACCCACCGCGGCGCGTCGAAGAGGTTGTAGTCGGTGAAGGCGAAGTAGAGCGAGGCGGCCATCGGGCCCGCGGTGAGCAGCAGGAATCCCGTGATCCAGGGGGACATGAAGAGATAGCCGGCCAGGTTGTCCCGGTGGCCGCGCCGCGGTGCGGCGGGGCCACCGGGGCCGGAGCCCGGCGGGGAGCCTTCGGGGAGGTGCTCCGCCGCAGCGGGCCGTCTTGTCGCCACGGTGGATCCCATCAGAAGCCGATGGCCGTCTTCGACTCGGTGAAGAACTGCTTCACCGCGTCGTCCACGGACCGTGTGCCCAGGGCCAGTTCCTCGGCGAGGCGCAGGAAGGCGGACTCGGCGACATCGGCGCCGGCCGGATGCGGGGTGATGGGCTCCAGCACACCGGTGTCGACGAGCTGCTTCTCGTAGGCGGCGATGTCCTTGCCGACCTGGTCGGTGGGCTGGAACGCCTCGTTCTGCGCGACGGTGGCGGGCACCCCGCGGTCGTAGCCCATGATCTTGGCGACCTCGGGGTCGTGCACCATGAAGTCGATGAACTGGGCGACTTCCTTGGGGTGCTTGGTGCGCTTGGAGCCGCTCAGCATCAGCGATCCGAGGTACTGGCCGGTCTTCTTGCCGTCGGTGGTCGGGATGGGCGCGAGGCCGTACTCGCTCTTGCCCTCGGAGGTGTAGCGCACGGTGAAGTTGTCCCAGGTGAACTCGCAGCCGGCGATCTCGGCGGCCAGCGCGGACTTGGGCCTGACCTGCGCGACCTTCTTGGGGTCGGAGTAGAGGCCCGACTTGACGCCGGCGTACCCCTTGGTCCACCACTCCTTGAGGTCGGCCTCGGTGAAGCCGAGGGCGTCCGTGGTGAAGAACGCCTTGCCGTGCTGGCGCAGATAGAGGTCGTAGAGGTACATGACCCCGTAGCCCCCGCTGTCACCGGCCCGGCCCGTGGTGTCGCGGATCTTCGCCAGCGCCGCGTCGAAGTCGTCCCAGGTCCAGCCGGGCTTCGGGCTGACGCCGGCCTTCCGGAACACCTTCTCGTCGATGACCAGGGCCATCGAGTTGCTGCCGACCGGGACACCGAGGAGCTTGCCGTCGACCTCGCCGAAGGTCTCCAGTCCGGCCCGGAAGCCGTCCATGCTCAGATGGCCCGCCTTGACCTGGGCGTTGAGGTCGAGCAGGACGTTCTTCGCGTCGTACTTGCGCAGGAAGCCGATGGCGTTCTGGAAGACGTCGGGCGGATTGCCGCCGGATGCCTGGGTGTTGAACTTCTTCCAGAAGTCGAGGTAGGGCTGGAAGTCCGTCTTGACCTTGATCTTCGGGTACTTCTTCTCGAAGAGCGCGATCGTCTCGTTGATACGCTTGGCCCGGTCGTCGGAGCCCCACCACGCGTAGCGGATGGTCACCGTCCCGTCGCCCGATCCGCTGCCCGATCCGCAACCGGCCGCCGTCAGGCCGAGAGCGGCCAGTGAGCCGCCCGCGATCTTGAGCAGGCCGCGCCGGTCAACACTCCCGGATGTAGGCACAGTTCTTCTCCAGTCGCTCATTGAATCGTTTTAGGTAAGCGCTTGCCGGAATAGTCACGGAACCGCGGGCCTACGTCAACGGCTGGGACAACATCAGTCGAAGCGCTTCTGCGCCCCGGCAGCCGGGCCGGGCCGGCCCGCACATCACTTCTGCGCGAAGCATTGACGAAACACCACCGTCGCCTTAGCTTCATCGGCGTCGTACTTCGTACGTCATATATGAGACACGAGATGTGAGAGCGCCGATGGCCTTCGCCCCGAGTCCGATCCCCTCCCGCACCCAGTACGTCCTCGAAGCGATCAAACACTCCATCCTCACCGGGGGACTCACCCCGGGGCAGCCACTGGTGGAGGCCGAACTCGCCGCGGGTTTCGGTGTGTCGAAGACACCGGTGCGCGAGGCGCTCAAAACACTGGCCGGCACCGGTCTGGTCGTCATGAGCCAGTTCAAGGGCGTCACCGTGCGCACGGTCGACGCGGCCATGGCCCATGAGGTCTACGACGTACGGATGCTGCTCGAACCGGAGGCACTGCGGCGCTCGCTCGCCCGCCACGCCTCGCTGGAGGCCGCGCGGGAGGCGCTGGTCAGAGCGGACGAGGCGGCCGACCGGGCCGAACGGTCCCTGGCCAACCGGGAGTTCCACCGGGCGCTGTATCTGCCCTGCGGCAATCCGCTGCTGGCCCGGATGCTGGACGAGGTACGCGACCAGGCGGCCCTGGTGTCCACCGTCGCCTGGGCCGCCGTGCCCTCCTGGGAGCGGGAGGCCGCCGAGCACCGCGAGATCCTGCGGCTCGCCCTCGCAGGTGACGCCGACGGCGCCGCCCGTGCTCTGCACGATCACATCGCCTCCTTCGTACAACGGGCGTTCCCCGAGGAGACCACGCATGACCAGCACTGATCTCACGCAGTCACGGGACGCGCTCGCCGAGGTGGTGGCGATCCCGGTGACCCCCTTCACCGCGGACGACACCCTCGACACCGACGCCCACCGGCTGCTGCTGCGCCGGCTGCTCGACGGCGGTGTCCGCACCGTCACACCGAACGGAAACACCGGCGAGTACTACGCGCTCGCCCCCGACGAGCGCCGTGCCGTCACCGAGCTGACCATCGAGGAGGCCGCCGGGCGCGCCACCGTCCTGGTCGGCATCGGCCTCGAAGTACCGGCCGCCATCGCCGCCGCCACCCACGCCCGCGACGCCGGGGCACAGATGGTGATGGTCCATCAGCCCGTACACCCCTATGTGTCGCAGGGCGGCTGGATCGACTACCACCGCGCCATCGCGGAGGCCGTCCCCGAGCTGGGCGTCGTTCCGTACATCCGCAACGCGCAGCTCGCCGGGGAGTCCCTGGCGGCCCTCGGCGAGCTGTGCCCCAATGTCATCGGCGCGAAGTACGCCGTACCGGACGCCGCGCGGTTCGCGGCCTTCGCGCGGGACGCGGGGCTGGAGCGGTTCGTCTGGGTGGCGGGGCTCGCCGAGCTGTACGCGCCCTCGTACTTCGCGGGCGGGGCGACCGGCTTCACCTCGGGTCTGGTCAATGTGGCGCCGGCCGTCTCGCTGGGAATGCTGGAGGCGCTGCGGGCCGGGGACTACGCGGGCGCCATGAAGGTGTGGGAGCAGATCAGGCCCTTCGAGGAGCTGCGCGCGGCGCGCCAGTCTGCCGACAACGTGACGGTGGTCAAGGAGGCGCTGGCGGCCCTCGGACTGTGCCGCCGCGATCTGCGCCCGCCGAGCCGCGCGCTTCCGGAGGAGCAGCGGGCCGCCGTGGCCTCGCTCGTCGCGGGGTGGGCGATATGACCGTACGGCCGGAAGAGCTGCGCAGTCACCAGTGGTACGGCAGCGGGATCGCGTCGGGGCTGCGGTCCTTCAGCCACCGGGCCCGCACCCGCCAGCTGGGCTATCTGCCCGAGGAGCACCTGGGCAAGCCGGTCATCGCCGTTCTCAACACCTGGTCCGACATCAACCCCTGCCATGTGCATCTGCGCGAGCGCGCCCAGGCGGTCAAGCGCGGAGTGTGGCAGGCGGGCGGGTTCCCGCTGGAGTTCCCCGTCTCCACCCTCTCCGAGACCTTCCAGAAACCCACGCCCATGCTCTACCGCAACATGCTGGCGATGGAGACGGAGGAGCTGCTGCGCTCCTATCCGGTGGACGGCGCGGTGCTGCTGGGCGGCTGCGACAAGACGACACCGGCGCTGCTGATGGGCGCGGCCAGTGTGGATCTGCCGGCGGTGTTCGTGCCGGCGGGACCGATGCTGCCGGGGCACTGGCGCGACGAAGTGCTGGGCTCGGGCACGGACATGTGGAAGTACTGGGACGAGATGCGGGCCGGGCTGATCGGGGAGACCGAGCTGGCCGAGCTGGAGAACGGTCTGGCGCGCTCCCCCGGCACCTGTATGACCATGGGCACCGCGTCCACCCTCACCGCCGCCGCCGAGGCGCTCGGGGTCAGCCTGCCCGGCGCGTCGTCCATCCCGGCCGTGGACTCCGGACATGAGCGGATGGCCGCCGCGTCCGGCAGCCGCGCCGTCGAGCTGGTGTGGTCCGGTCTGCGCCTCTCCCAGCTGCTGACCAGGGAGGCTTACGAGGACGCGGTGGCCACCGTGCTGGCGCTGGGCGGCTCGACCAACGCGGTGATCCATCTGATCGCGATGGCGGGACGCTCCGGGATCCGGCTCACCCTGGACGACTTCGACCGGATCGCGCGGACCGTGCCGGTGCTGGCCAACCTCCGTCCCGGCGGGCGGTATCTGATGGAGGACTTCCACTTCGCGGGCGGGCTGCCGGCCTTTCTGACCCGGCTGACGGACGTCCTGCACCTGGACCGGCCGACGATCGCGCACACCACCTTGCGGGAGCAGCTCGACGGGGCGCTCGTACACAACCCGGATGTCATCCGCGAGCGGGACGAGGCACTCGCGCCGGAGGGCGGGGTGGCGGTGCTGCGCGGCAACCTCTGTCCGGACGGCGCGGTCATCAAACACATCGCCGCCGACCAGCGACTGCTCAAACACACCGGGCCCGCTATGGTCTTCGACGACTACCGGACGATGCAGCGCACCATCAACGACCCGGCTCTCGCGATCACCCCCGACCATGTGCTGGTACTGCGCAACGCGGGCCCCAAGGGCGGGCCCGGAATGCCCGAGTACGGCATGCTGCCGATCCCCGACTACCTGCTCAAGCAGGGCGTACGGGACATGGTGCGGATCTCCGACGCCCGGATGAGCGGCACGAGTTACGGCGCGTGTGTCCTGCACATCGCGCCCGAGTCGTACATCGGCGGCCCGCTCGCGCTGGTCCGCACCGGGGACCCGATCACCCTCGATGTCGAGGCCCGCAGCCTCCATCTGCACATCACGGACGAGGAGTGGCAGCGGCGCGCGGCCGAGTGGACGGCGCCGCCCGAGCGGTTCGGGCGCGGCTACGGCGCCCTCTACAACGAGCAGATCACCCAGGCCGACACCGGCTGCGACTTCGCCTTCCTCGCCAGGCCGGGCGAGGTGCCCGATCCGTACGTGGGCTGAGCCGGCCACCTCACACACCGTCTGCGAAAGCGCTTCACCCACGGAACGGAGAAGCAAGTCATGGCCTCAGCTGTGGCGCAGGACCAATCAGGCGCGCCGCCCCGGGCACCCGTCCCGCCGGCCGCCGAGAAGCCGGCCCGGCGTACGGGAATATCGGACCGCCGCCTCCCGTATCTGCTCATCGCCCCCGCCGGGCTGCTCATGCTGGGCTTCATCGCCTATCCGATGCTCAGTGTCTTCTACTACAGCCTCCAGAACTACAACCCCACCAAACCCTGGCGGAACGGCTTCGCGGGACTCGACAACTTCCGGCGGATCTTCACCGACGACCCGCTGTTCTGGGACAGTCTCGCCTTCAGCGCCAAGTGGGTCGCCGCCGAGGTCTCCCTCCAGCTGGCCTTCGGACTGATCCTGGCACTGCTGGTGAACCAGACCTTCGTGGGCCGGGCCGTCGCCCGCGCCCTGGTGTTCTCGCCCTGGGCGGTCTCCGGTGTGCTGACCACGACCATCTGGCTGCTGCTCTACAACCCCTCGACGGGCGTGGGGCGTTACCTGGCCGACGCGGGCATCGGAACGTACGGCTCCTCCGTGCTCTCCGACACCGGCACCGTGTTCTGGGCCGCCGTACTGGCCGAACTCTGGCGCGGCGTACCGTTCTTCGCCATCCTGATCCTCGCCGACCTCCAGTCCATCCCCGGCGATCTCTACGAGGCCGCCTCGGTGGACGGCGCCAACCGGTTCCAGCAGTTCTTCCACATCACCCTGCCCCATCTGCGGGACGCGATCATCCTGTCCACCCTGCTCCGCGCGGTGTGGGAGTTCAACAACGTCGATCTGCTGCTCACCCTCACCAAGGGCGGGCCCGCCGGGGTCACCACCACACTGCCGCTGTATGTCGCCGTCACCGGCTTCGAGGCACACGACTTCGGCTACGCGACGGCGCTGACCACCGTCGCCTTCGGCATCCTCCTCTTCTGCTCCATCCTCTATCTGCGCCTGAGCAAGTTCGGAGGCGACCGCAAGTGACCGCCGCCATCGCCGAGAAGGGCGCACCCGCCGCGCCGGCCCCCGGCACCGCACAGCCGCCGCCCGTACGCGGGCGCCGCCGCCGGCGCGAGCGCGCCTTCGACGAGGTGCCGCGGTGGCAGATCTATCTGCCGCTCGGCCTCTATCTCCTCTTCACCCTGGTGCCCTTCTACTGGATGCTGCTCTTCTCGCTGCGCCCCGCGGGCTCCGACTCGCTGGTGCCGTGGCCGATGACCTTCGACCACTTCGCGAAGGTGTGGAACGAGCGGGCGTTCTCCGTCTTCTTCCAGAACAGCGCCCTGATCGGGGTGGGCACCCTGATCTGCACGACGGGCGTCGCGCTGGCCGGCGGCTACGCGCTGGCCCGCTTCGACTTCCGGATCAAGCAGGGCTTCATGCTGGCGCTGCTGTGCTCCCAGTTCATCCCGGGCGCCCTGATGCTCGTGCCGCTCTTCCAGATCTTCAAGAACCTCCAGCTGATCAACTCCCCGCTGAGTGTGGTGATCGCGGAGACGGTGTTCCAGCTGCCCCTGTCGATCATCCTGATCAGCGGCTTCATCAGGAATGTGCCGTACTCGCTGGAGGAGGCCGCCTGGGTCGACGGCTGCTCACGGCTCCAGGCGTTCCGTATCGTCGTCCTGCCGATGCTGCGGCCCGGTCTGATCGCCGTCGGCTCGTTCGCCTTCGTGCACAGCTGGAACCACTTCCTGTTCGCGCTGATGTTCCTGATGGACGGCGACAAGCAGACGATCCCGGTCGGGCTGTCGACCCTGATCGGGGCCGACAGTGTGGACTTCGGGGCGCTGGCCGCCGGCGGTGTGATCTCGGCCGTGCCGGTGGTGATCGTCTTCGCCTTCATCCAGAAGTGGCTGATCAGCGGATTCAGCGCGGGGGCGGTGAAGGGATGAGCCTGCCCGTCGTCCTCGCCGGGGCGCGCGGCCACGGCCGCTCGCATCTCGTGAACATCCGCCGCCTGGAACAGGCCGGGCTGGTACGGCTCGTGGGAATCTGCGAGCTGCGCCCGCTCGGCGCCGAGGAGCTGGAGGGCTTCGGCGAGCCGGCGCAGTCCGCCGACCTCGGTGAGCTGCTGGACCGTACGGGGGCGCGGCTGGCCGTGATCTGTACCCCGATCCACACGCACACGGAGCTGGCGCTGACCGCCGCCGCGCGCGGTGCGCACACCCTGCTGGAGAAGCCCACCGCGCCGTCGTTCGCCGAGTACGAACGGCTGCTGGCCGGGCTCGCCACGTACGGCACGGCCTGTCAGATCGGTTTCCAGTCACTGGGCTCGCTCGCCGTGCCCGCGATCGGGGAGCTGATCGCGGACGGTGCGATCGGGACCGTGCGCGGGATCGGCGCCGCCGGGGCGTGGGCGCGCGACGAGGCGTACTACACCCGCGCGCCCTGGGCCGGGCGCCGCACCCTGGACGGGCGGGACGTCGTGGACGGGGTGCTGACCAATCCGCTGGCCCACGCCCTGGCCACGGCGCTGCGCATCGACGGCTCCGACGGGGCGGGCGATCTGGCCGGGGTGGAGCTGGAGCAGTTCCGGGCCAATGACATCGAGGCCGACGACACCACCTGTCTGCGGCTGCGCACGGCCCGCGGCACCCGGATCACGGTGGCGGTCACCCTCTGCGCGGAGGAGCCCGGGGAGCCGTATGTGGTGGTCCACGGGACGAGCGGCCGGATCACCTTCTGGTACAAGGAGGACCGGGTGCTGGTGCAGCGGGTCAACCGGGGCCCCGAGCAGATCGTGTACGCGCGCACCGATCTGCTGGAGAACCTCGTCGCGCGGGTGACCGAGGGCGACGAGCTGCTCGTACCGCCGGAGCGGACCGGTGCCTTCACCCGGGTCGTCGAGTCCGTACGGACGGCGCCGCTGCCCGTACGGCTGCCACCGGACGCCTGGTACGGCGCGCCGGGCGGGCAGGGGCCGCGCCGGGTCGTACGGGGCGTGGACAAGCTGGTGGCGCGGAGCGCGGAGTCCCTGGCCACCTTTTCCGAGCTGGGCGCGGGCTGGGCCGCGCCCCCTGCGGAGGTGCACTCATGAGGAGCCGGCCGAGCGTTTCCCCGGTCGCCGGGGCGACGGTGCTGCACTGCGACGATCTGGCCGTGGCGACCTACGCCCACCGTACGGACCGGCCGCACCGGCCGAACCGGGCGGACCGTACGGACCTGGCCGACCGGGCCGACCGGGCGTCGCTGCCGACGGCGACGGCGACGGTCGCCGCCCCGGCGCACGCGGCGCGTCCGTATCTGCATCCCGTGCGGACGCTCGGCGGGGTCACGGTGACGGAGCTGCGGCCCGCCGACCATCCCCACCATCTGGGGGTGTCCATGGCGGTGCCGGATGTCGCCGGCACCACCTTCCCGGGCGTCAACTTCTGGGGCGGGCGCACCTATGTGCGCGACCGGGGGCCCGTGGAGCTGGACAACCACGGTACGCAGGAGCACACCGGCTGGCTGCTGCGGGACCCCGACGGCTGTGTGCAGGAGCTGTCCTGGTCGCGCCGGGGCCGGGAGCTGCTCAGGGAGCGGCGGACGATCAGCGCGCTGGCGCTCTCGGACCGGGCCTGGTCCCTCGACTTCACCTCGGCGCTGACCAATGTGTCCGGCGAGGATCTGTCGGTGGGCAGCCCGGCGACCAACGGGCGTCCGGGGGCCGGTTACGGCGGCTTCTTCTGGCGGGCGCCCCGGCCGGGTCCGGACGAGCCGGCGCCGGACGTGTTCACCGGGGCCGCGACGGGCGAGGAGGCGGTGCACGGGCGCAGCGCCGACTGGCTGGTGCTCGCGGGGCGGGGCTGGTCGCTGCTGTTCTGCGGCGGGAACGCCGAGACCCGGGCGGACCCGTGGTTCGTCCGCACCACCGAGTATCCGGGGGTGGGCTCCTCGCTGGCGTGGGAGCGGCGGCTGCCGCTGCCCGCGGGCGGGACCACCGCCCGGCGGGTGATCACCGTCGTGGTGGACGGCCGGCTCGACCGGCCGGCCGCGGCGGCCCTGGCCCGCAGGGCGGTGACCGCCTGAGCGCCGTTCCGCCGCGCCGTACCCGAATCCTGTGAGGAGAGAGCCGCAATGACGCACTCGCACCCGCACACCGACACCACTACTCACACTGACACCGGCACCGGCACCACTGCCGGCTCTGACACCGGCACCCGCTCCCTCGCTTCCGCGCGCACCGCGGCCGTCGGCCTGGCCGCGCTCGCCGCGCTGCTCGCCCCCTTGGTCTCCGCGCCGTCGGTGGCGATGGCCACCGAGCGGTCCGCCGGGGCCGTCCTGCACGTTCCCGCCGACTACCCCACCGTCCAGTCCGCCGTGGACGCCGTGCCGGCCGGGAACACCGAGCCGGTGACGATCGCCCTCGCCGCGGGTACCTACCGGGAGCAGGTCCGGATCCCGGCGACCAAGCCGCATCTGCTGCTCAAAGGCGCGTCGCGGGACCGGTCGCGTACGGTCATCGTCTTCGACACGCCCAACGAGTACGGCGGTTCCAGCGGCAGCGCGACCGTGCTGATCGCGGCGAGCGATGTCACCGCCCGCGATCTCACCTTCGTCAACGACTTCGACGAGGCGGCGCACGACGTGGCCAACCCGCAGGCGCTGGCGATGAAGACCACCGGGGACCGGATCGTCTTCGAGAACACCGCCTTCAAGGGCAACCAGGACACCCTGATGACGGACAGCCCGGCGCTGACCCGGCTGAGCCGGGTCTATGTCCGCGACTCGTACATCGAGGGCGATGTGGACTTCCTCTACGGGCGGGCCACCACGGTCGTCGAACGCTCCCTGATCAAGGCGCTCAGCCGGGGCTCGGACACCAACAACGGCTATCTGACGGCCGCTTCGACCTGGAAGGACAACCCGTACGGTTTCCTCATCACCCGTAGCCGGGTGATCAGCGACGCGCCCGCGGGGACCTTCCATCTCGGCCGGCCCTGGCATCCGGGCGGCCAGCCGGACGCGATCGCGCAGGTGCTCTTCCGTGACACCGAACTGCCGGCCGCCATCAAGTCCGAGCCGTGGGCGGACATGAGCGGCTTCTCGTGGAAGGACGCCCGGTTCGCCGAGTACCGCAACTACGGTCCGGGCGCGGGCATCACGCCCGACCGCCCGCAGCTGACGGACGCCGAGGCGGCGGTCCACGAGGTCGCCGACTATCTGGCGGGCCCGGACGGCTGGGCGCCGCAGAACTCCGTACGTGCCCATGGCACGGCTCACGGACACAGCGCACACCACTGACACCACGGCTGACACCACAACTGACACTCACCGCACCACTGACATCCACCACACCACTGGCATACACACCGCCACTGGCACTCACCGCACCGCTGATTCAGATCATTTCGACAGAGAAGAGCCGGCCATGAGTATCCGAACGACTTCCAGCAGAGCCCTGTCCCCCAGAGGGCGGACGGCCGCGGCCGTCTCGCTCGCCGCCGTCCTCGCCCTCACCGCCACCGCGTGCGGCGACGACGGGAGCGGCGGTGGCAGCGAGGGGTCCGGCAAGGGCGAGATCACCCTCTGGGACAACAACACGGGTGAGCGCCGGGACATCTGGGCGCAGATCATCAAGGACTTCCAGAAGGAGAACCCGGACATCCGGGTCAAGTACGTGGGGATCCCGATCGACCAGGTCCAGGCGAAGTACGACACGGCGATCGACGGCGGCGGGCTGCCGGACGTCGGTGGTGTGACCACCGCGTACCTCTCCAACCTGGTGGTACGGGACGTCCTGGAGCCGGTGAGCGACCGGATCGACTCCAGCGGCCTCAAGGGGAAGCTCGTCCCGACGATGGTGTCCGGGGTGAAGGCGGCCGGCGGCCAGGGCGACGAGATGTACTCCGTGCCGACCTCCAGCAACAACGGCACGCTCTGGTACCGCACGGACCTGTTCGACGCGGCCGGGCTGGAGGCTCCGACCTCGTGGGCGTCGTTCTACGCGGCGGCCGAGAAGCTCACCGCGGCGGGGAAGAACAAGTTCGGCTACACCATCCGCGGCGGCGCGGGCTCGATCGCTCCCGCGATGGACGCGATGTACGGGCAGTCCGGCATCTCGGAGTTCTGGGACGGCGACAAGACCACCGTCAACGACCCGAAGAACGTCGAGGCGCTGGAGAAGTACGTCGCCCTGTACAAGAAGGTGACACCGTCCGCCGACGTCAACAACGACTTCATCAAGATGGTCGCGCAGTGGGACAACGGCACGATCGGCATGCTGACCCACAACCTCGCCTCGTACCAGAACCATGTGGAGGCGCTCGGCAAGGAGAAGTTCAAGGGCCTGCCCTACCCGACGCAGGAGGACGGCTCGCGCGTCCAGGTCTCCAACCCCGTTGACGGTCTGGGTCTGTTCAAGAACAGCAAGAACAAGGCCGCGGCCTGGAAGCTCATCGAGTTCGCGGCCTCGCACAAGTCCAACAGCGCGTGGAACGCGTCGGCCGGCTCCATCCCGGCCAACACCGACGCCGCCGCCGACGCCTGGATCCAGGACGCCGAGCCGACCGCCGCCGCGATGAAGGCGCTCAGCGACGGCAGCACGAAGATCGTGAACCTTCCCTACTACCTGCCGGACTGGAACACCATCAGCAAGTCCGGCAACGAGCCCAACTTCCAGAAGGTGCTGCTCGGCGACATGTCCGCGAAGGACTTCGCGGACAAGCTCGCCAAGGAGCTGAACGCCGCCCAGGCGGAGTGGCGGGAACAGCAGAAGGGCTGACCTCCGCGCTTCCCCCGACCGTCCCAGGAAAGTGAGGCACACCGACGTGTCCATCTCCCGACGACAGGCCGCCGCGGCGCTCTCCGCGCTGCCGCTGGCCGCGATGACCGGGTCCGGTACCGGGGTGGCGAGCGCCCCGGCCCGTCCCCGGAGGACCGTGCACATCGCCGGGGACTCCACGGCCGCCGACAAGTACGCGCGCGCCGCGCCGGAGGCCGGCTGGGGCATGGCGCTCCCCTTCCTGCTCGGAAAGGGCATCGCCGTCGCCAACCACGCGGTGAACGGCCGCAGTTCGAAGAGCTTCATCGACGAGGGACGGCTCACCGCGCTCCTCGCCGTGGTCCGCCCCGGCGATCTGCTGCTCGTCCAGTTCGGCCACAACGACGAGAAGGCCGACGATCCCGCCCGCTACACCGAGCCCTGGTCCACGTACCAGGACTGTCTGCGGCGGTATCTGAAGGGGGCCCGCGACGCCGGGGCCCGGCCGGTGCTGCTCACCTCGGTGGAGCGCCGCAGGTTCGACGCGGCGGGCGGCGCGGTGCCCACCCACGGTGAGTATCCCGCGGCGGTGCGCGCGCTGGCCGCCGAGGAGCGGGTGCCGCTGCTGGACAGCCAGGCACAGTCGCTGGCGCTGTGGCAGCGGCTGGGGCCCGAGACGACGAAGTCGTACTTCAACTGGCTGCCGCCGGGCGAGTCGCCGAACTATCCCAGCGGTGTCTCGGACAACACGCACTTCCGTCCGACGGGCGCCGTGGCGGTCGCGCGGCTGGTGGCCCGCGCGCTGCGGGACGAACGGGTGCTGGCACCCGGCGAGTTGCGCCGGCTGGACGAGGAGATTCCGGAGTCCTGGCTGAGCTGGCTCGACAACCCGGTCGCGTAGAGCGGTATGCGGGGCGTGCTGTCCGGGGAGCGGTGGTTTCTCTCCCCGGACAGCACGGGTCGGGTCAGGACGGGTCAGCCGGCCACGTCAGGTCAGCAGGTCCAGGCAGTCGAAGGAGGTGCCGGGGCTCAGGAAGCCGGAGCCGGTGGAGCCGCTGACCACGTTCACCTTCAGCACGTTGTACTGGCCCGTGTCCGTCTGCCAGGCGGAGGCGGGCACGCTGTAGGTGAAGGTGTTGTTGTTGCCGCGGTAGGAGCCGGTGGTGAGCGAGCGGGTGGAGGGCTGGGTGGGCGGTGAGGGGATCGCCGACACCCAGCTGTTGACGGTGATCCGGGGGCGGGCGTTGATGTAGGCGGTGGTGACCCCGATCCGCAGGGTGTGCGCGGCGGCGGCCTGGGCCGCGGTGAGCCTGAAGTAGACGAGGATCCCGTCGTTGACGCCCGACCAGATGTAGCAGGGGAAGGACGCCGTCTCGCCGCTGCCGATCACCACGTTCCCGGTCCAGGCGGCGGCCCGTATGTCCGAGGGGTGCGCGTACGTCATGAGCTGGGCGTTCTTGAAGCCGGCCGGTGTGCCGCTCCAGTTGTTGATGCGCCAGATCGCCGGGGCGGCGCTCGGGTCGTTGGTGATCGTGAGGGTGTTGAGGGCCGTGGCGTTGCCCGCGGTGACGGTCACCGAGGTGGTGTGCACGGCGAGTTCGCCCTTGTAGACGGTCAGTGTGTAGGTGCCGGGCAGCATGTTGGGGCAGGAGTACGCGCCGTTGGACGCGGCGGCCGGGGCCCAGTACTGGGCGTTGGCGTTGGCGAAGCCCACGGTGTACGGGTAGGCGGTGTCCCGGCCGGCGATGCCCACGCCCGCGACCCGGCCGCGGGCGCTCCTGCCGACCCAGCCGGAGATCCCGAGGCCGTCCACCCAGGAGGTGTCGAGATTCGCGGCGTACAGCGAGGAGGCGGGCGCGCCGCCGTTGGTGAAGCTCAGGACGTACGGGCCCTGGAGGCCGAAGCGTTCGGCCTCGGTCTGGGCCTGGTTGTAGTGCAGGATCTCGTAGAGTCCGACGCCGTTCTCGTTGGCGTGGCGCAGCAGTGAGCGGTAGAAGGGGCCGCCGGACGCCTTCTCGTGGTTGCTGCGGACCATCCAGAGGCCGACCGAGCCGGTGGTGTAGCCGATGTAGTCGTAGTCCATGACCCGTACGCCCGAGTAGTGCTTGGAGCGGGTCTGGCCGCCGGACTGCCGGTAGACGTCGGACGCCTCGATGACGGCGTCGGACGACTCCACCCAGCCGTCGGGGGCGTTGTTGGGGAAGATGCCGGGCTTGAGCCGGACGATGTAGCGGGTGGCGGTGAACGAGGTGTCGGCCTTGTTGGTCCAGAGGTACACGTTGTTCTCACCGCTGCGGGCCGCGTAGTAGTGGCGCAGTGTGCCGTGGACGACGGAGACGAGGATGGTGGAGCCGGACTGCGCGATGCTGACGGTGGAGGCGCCGAGTCCGGACTCGACGTGGGAGTGCGCGCCTCCGTACCCCTCGTACTCGGTGGTCCCGTAGACCAGTGAGGTCAGGTCGCCGGTGCTCTTGGAGACCTTGAAGACGAGGCTGGCGCCGGTGCTGATGACGTAGTTCGCGCCGTCGTCGGTGTAGCCGAAGGCCGCCGCCAGCGCGGGGGTCGCGGTGAGTCCGGTGACGGCGGCTCCCGCCGCGACGGCTCCGGCGGCGGTGGCGCCGAGGACGGCGCGGCGCGAGGGGTGCCGGCGGGCGGTGGCCGTCGGCTCGGCGGACACCGGATCCGCGGTCGCCGGACTCGTGGTCGGAGGGTCGGTAGCCATGGGGGGACTCCAACGGTAGGCGGGTGCGGGGGGCTTGGGGCGTGGGAACGCGGAGGGAGGGTGAGTACGCACCTCCCTCCGCATCCCCTGGTCGCCGCCGCCCGCGCCTTGGTTGCCGCGGGTTCAGAAGTTTTTTCCGAGACCGGTGGGGCGGGTGGGGCGGACCCGGTACGGGGAAGGTGTCACTCCTCGTCGGGCAGGTAGGACCAGAACTCCACCTCCCCCAGGTTGACCCGCCCGTCGTGGTTGTCGTAGATCCGGATTCTGCGGTACGAGGCCGTGCGGCCGAGCGCGACCTCGTACCACTGGGCGGCACTCACACCGCTGATGGTGTGCAGGTCGGTCCAGGTCAGGCCATCGTCGGAGCCGCGGAACACCGTGCCGTTGGCGCGGGCCAGCTGGCCGGCGCGGGGGTGGAAGCGGATCTTGTCGATGGTGATGGGGCCGGCCGTTCCCGCGTCGATGTCGACCCAGCTCTCGGCGGCCAGTGTGTCGGTGTAGGTGGCGGGGTCGCCGTCGAAGAGCCGCCAGCCGTTGGACGCCTTGGTGCCGGTGCCCGGCCATTCGACGGTGGACGCCTCGACCATGTCCCTGGTGACCGAGAACCGGGTCAGCAGGGTGTCCGTGGAGACCAGCAGGGCGTACGCGGCGTAGACCGCGTCGACGCGTGTCTCCTGGTCGCCGCCCGCGCGCTCGATCCGGTCGATCTCGGCGGTGAAGGCCGCGTAGCTCTTCTTCGTCCAGGCGGCCCGGTCGGTCGCGCGGGCGCGTGCGATGACCTCGGCCAGGGTTTCGGCGACCGCGAGGGCGCTGTCCTCGGAGACCCGGGTGCCGCCGTCGGCGAGGGTCGCCACGACCTTGAACCAGCGCTTGCCGTGGCGCAGTTCCTTCTCCGTGTAGGAGCGTTCGCGGGTGCCGGTGACGGCCTTCTCCCAGCCGGCCGGGCGGGTGCGCGGGTCGGTGGCGGCGGTCTTGGCGTCGGCGGTGCGGTGGACGGTGAAGGCGACGGCGTCCTCGGGCTTGTTCCAGGCGACGGTGAAGCGGTCGGCGGTGTGTCCGGCCACATACGGCCGGAGCGCGCCGCCGGCCGTGCCGGTCACCTTGACGGCGGTGAACACCGCGCTGCCACTGGACGCGACGCCCGCGTGCACCGCGTACGGGAACGGGGTGAAGAGCGCGCCGACATAGGTCCAGGTGGTGCCGTCGGCGGAGGCGTGGGCGATCACCTGGTGGGTCTCGTAGTCCCGGACCAGCCGCAGATGGGGGTGGTCGGCGGCGGTGAAGCCGGAGATCCCGGCGTCGAGCGGGGAGCGTATGTCGTCCTGCCAGTCGTGGCGGCTGTCGCGGGTGCGGTTGGCCAGGACGAGCTTTCCGGTGGCGTCGGCGCCGAAGTAGAGGTAGCGGGTGTCGGGGTGGAGGCGGTCGCGGAGCATCAGCCCGGTCAGCGCGCCCCGGCGGTCGTCGACGCGGGCGGTGACCGTACCGCTGCCGGCCAGGACGCGGCTGACGAGCAGCAGGGAGTCCTCGATGTCGCGGGTGGCGACCATGTAGTCGTCGCCCTCGCCGAGTCCGGTGCCGTCGCCGCCGGTGACGGCGATGGTGGCGCCCCCGCCGGAAGTGGTGCTGTGGAGGGAGGTGGTGCCGCGCCGCTGGGAGCCGAGCCTGTCGTCGCGCCAGCCGGTGCCGGTCAGCCGCCGGGACACGGGCGCGTCGAGGGTGACGGCGGCGCGCCAGGAGGACCAGCCGGTGCCCGCGCCGTTGACGGCGGTGACGGTGTAGAAGTACCCGCTGCCCCGCTGGACCTTGGTGTCGTGCCAGGCCAGTCCGGTGAGACCGGTGGCGACGGTGGTGTACGGGCCCTCGGCGCGGGGCGCCCGCTTGACGGTGTAAGTGGCGGCCCCGGCGGTGGGCGTCCACGCGACGGTGATCGAGGTGTCGGCCGGCAGGGCGGTCACGTACCGTACGACGGACGGCAGTGGCGCGGTGGTGGCGGTGTCGGAGAGTTTCAGGACGACGGCGGTGAAGGGCTCGACGGTGATGTGTCCGCCGGTGATCCGGAGGTTCTTGCCGGAGACGAGGTCGAGGACGGTGGACCCCCGGTGGTTCGCGGGGACGGCGAGCCGGTAGGTCTGCTTGTTGCCGTACGCGGCGCGGGTGGTGTTGACACCGAAGAGATAGGTGCCGTAGCGGGCGGTGAGGAAGTCGGTGTAGCCGGAGAAGGGGGTGTCGGCCTCGAAGTTCTCGCGGCGGACCGTACCGATGCCGGGCTGGTACGCGATGGGGCAGATCTCCCCGGCGAGCGCCTGCGGGGCCCAGTTGTCACCGGTGTTGATGTCCTCCATGAAGTCGGCGTCGATGGCGTCCATCCGGGCGTAGTAGTCCCGGTACTGGAACAGCCCGTTGGTCTGGATCTGCACGACGTGTTCATGGGTCGGTGTGATGACGTGCAGCCGGCCGTTGCCGGCGACGCCGCGGTTGCTCTGGTAGAGCGAGCCGAAGATCCGGGTGTCGCCGTCGCGCAGCGAGACGAACATGTTGTCGACGTCGATCCAGGCGAAGCGCTGGTAGTCCGTGTCCCGTACGCCCAGCGCGGTGAGTTCGCCGCCGGTGTAGGCGCGGAAGTCGGTCTGCGGCATGACCTTGCCCGCCTGCGCCGTACCCAGGCGGCTGTGCCGGGCGCGCCCGCCGGTGAGGTGGGCGTAGGTGTCGGGGAGCCGCAGATCGGCCTTGGGGTTGGCGGTGACCTGGGCGAATCCGTTGAAGTACTGGCGGTCGGCGAGCTGTTGCTGGGCGAAGCCGACGGCCTCGCGGGCGTACTCCCAGTAGGGCGCCCACTCGGAGCCGCGGTAGCGCTCCGCGTGCCGCGCCATGTGCGGCTCGAAGCCCGAAGTGAACAGTGACTGGCCCTCGTTGATGCGCGGGCCGTAGGCGGGGATGCCCGGCCAGTACCAGTTGCGCTCGTCGATGGAGCCGATGATCCGCATGACGCGGTTGCCCTTGTCGTCGACGGACGCGTAGCGGGTGTAGCCGCGGGCGTGGACGTTGCGCAGCGCCAGTTTGAGGATGCGGTCGTTGAGTTCCTCGTCGCCCCGGTGGCCCCAGGTCCTGAAGAAGTACTCACCGATGTAGCGGGACGCCTCGCCGTAGTTGCCGACGTAGGTGTTCTCACGGGTGAGTCCGGCGGCGGTGATGCCGGTGTAGTGCTTTCCGTACGGCAGCCGCCGGACGACGTGGCCGGCGCGGTCGAGCTTGCTCTTCGCGAGGCCCTTGCCGACGATGTTGACGTACGCGTCGGTGAAGCGCGCGGTGCCGTCGTGGTAGAAGAGCGAATGGAACAGGTCCAGTTCCTCCTCCTCGGGCCCGACCAGGACCTCTTCACCGAGGAACGGTACGAGGCCGAGCGCCTCGCCCAGGATGGCGTGGCTGCGCGCCCGGCCCTCGTAGAAGGCGGAGCCGATCACCCGCAGGCCCTCGTGGGCCTTCCAGGCGCCCTCGTACGTGTAGAACATCTGGTTGTAGATGTACGAGAGGCGGGAGCGCGCGAAGTCGAAGTTGGCCTTGAGGCAGCGGCCCCAGGCGGCGCGCCGGGTGAGCCGCCCGCCGTCGAGGTCGACGCCCTTGATCGAGTCGGCGCCGTCCTGTGTGCCGGTGGTGAACTCCTCGTCCAGGAAGGCCGTGAAGGCGTCGGCGCCGTACACCTCCGGGTCGGCGATCACGTTCTCCACGAGGTAGAGGGCCTCGCCGAGGGCGCCGTAGTAGCCGCCCCAGTCGCCCTGGTGGCCGCCGCGCAGCACGAGCCGGGTGTTGCCGTAGTAGTCCTTGACGTGGTTGTCGACGCTCTTGAAGATCCGCAGCAGGGCGGCCCGGCGTTCCGCGGCGGTGGCCGCGGGCGACCACTCGGTGGTCAGCGCCTGTGCGTAGTAACGGAGTTCGTCAACATAGCGGACGATGGACATCCTGCCGGTGGCGGCCGCGTCGACCTGGGCCGAGAGCCGGTTGAAGAGGGCGATCTGGGTGGTGCGGAAGCCGTCGACCAGCTTCTGTTTCTCGGTGTCGGAGAGGTCGTCGGCGAGCGCGGTCGGCGGCCGGTAGGTGGTGAGGTTCTCGCCGGAGAGGTCGAGCCGCGCGTCGGTGTGGGTGTACACACCGTAGTAGGGGCGGGAGTTCTGGGTGACCTTGCCGGAGAAGCTGCCCTCGTACGTCCGCAGGGTGATCTCGGCCCGGGACCGGCCGCGGGTCATCTCCAGGGGCAGCAGCACCGTGGAGTAGTGGAAGCGGCCGGGCACCTGGCCCGAGAAGCCGAAGCTGATGGCCGGTGTGTCGTGGTTGCGGCGGTAGCCGATCTGCTCGCCGTTGATGTAGGCGAGCGTGGTGTAGGCGGAGCCGTCGTCGCCCCACAGCTTCAGGGTGAGGTAGTTCTGCGCCTGGGGATCGGTGCGCAGGGTGAAGCGCAGCTCACCGCCGCGCGCCGCGACCGGGTCGAGCGGGGTGGCGGTCCGGGCCTTGACCCCGTTCCCGCCGGTGACGATCTCGCTGCCGTCGGTGGTGAATCCGTGGGCGGCCTCGGAGGCGGTGTCGCCCAGGACGAGTCTGTCGATCAGCCCCGCCGGCTTCGGCCCGGCGGGGCCGGTGGCGGTGGCGGACTCGGCGGCGTACGCGGCGGGCGCCGACTGCCAGAGCCAGCCGCTCGCGGCCGCGGCGGCGCTGCCGGCACCGGCTATCTGGACGAAGTTCCGGCGGCTGAGTTCTGCGCTCGGCATGGCGGAGTCTTCCCTTCCTGGCTTAGAAATCGGTCTCTACGGAAAGTAGGCCGGGGCGACAACGATGAGCAAGATGTCGTACCGGAAAAACTTCTGTCACCCGCTGGTTACGCCGATGTGCCAAGGTGCACCGAGGATTTCGGGCTGATGACGAATCAGGGGTACGGCCGATACTGTCTAGAGACCGGTTGCACAATCCGGCTCCGGCCATACCCTCGTCCGTACCGGCGTTCGTACCCTCGTCCGTATCGGCGTCCGCGCCGCGGAACCGGCGTGACGCGGGCGGTTCCTTGGGGCACCATGACCGGCATGCCCCGGATCATGGTGAACGGCGTCGACCTCCACTACAGCGACCTGCCCGCGCCGCGCGCGGACAGCGGCCCGGCGCTGCTTCTGGTGCACGGCTGGGGCGGGGACGGCGGCGAGTGGGAGCCGCACCGCCGCGCGTGGGCGGGCCGCCGCCGGGTCCTCGTCCCGGATCTGCGCGGCCACGGCGCCTCCGCCGCGCCTCCCGACGGCTACGGCCCCCGCGACTTCGCCGCCGACCTGGCCGGGCTGCTCGACGCGCTCGGCACCGGACCGGTG
Organism: Streptomyces paludis; assembly: GCF_003344965.1. NCBI lineage: Bacteria > Bacillati > Actinomycetota > Actinomycetes > Kitasatosporales > Streptomycetaceae > Streptomyces > Streptomyces paludis. Next base: position 82,340 of record NZ_CP031194.1, read on the forward strand.
ATCGCCGTGGGGCACTCGATGGGCGGCCAGGCCGTGACGGCGCTCGCGGTGGAACACCCGCGTCTCGTACGGGCGTTGGTCGTGCTCGACCCGGCGTACGGCGCGGACGCGGCGGAGGCCGCGCGGCTGCCCGGCGAGCAGGCGGCGCTGCGCGCGGAGGGCGCGCCGTGGGCCGTGCGTTTCGTCGGCGGGGCGTTCCGTACCGGGACACACACCGAGGCGCGCGCCCGGCACGAGCGGCTGATGGCCGCCATGGACCCGGAGGTCCTGCTGCGCTGCCGCGACGGCATGTATCTGGCCCCGGACGCGTTCGGGCTCCGCCCGGCGGCCCGCCGGTATCTGGCCCGCCGCCGCTGCCCGGTGCTCGGTGTGTACTCCCACCCGGCCGGCGCGGACTGGGAGCGCGCCACGGACGCGCCGGCGGGCTCGCGCACCGAACTCTGGGCGGGCCACGGCCACTTCCTCCACGAGGAGGACCCCGGCCGGCTGGTCGCGCTCGTCGACGACTGGTCGGCCGGGCCGGCCGCGACGGCCCCCGCTCCCTGACTCTCCGGTCTCCCCCGGCCTCTCCGGCTTCTCCGGCCTCTCTGGCTTCTCCGGCCTCTGTCTTCAGGCGGGCGGGGCCGAACTGGCCCGGAGCGTCAGCCGCGTGGGGAGTTCGGTACGGTCGGCGGCCGGCCGGTCGCCGGCCATGAGGCCGGCCAGGAGGCGGAGCGCCGTCCCGGACATGTCGGAGAGCGGCTGACGGACGGTGGTCAGCGCGGGCGCGGCCCAGCGCGCCTCGGGCAGATCGTCGAAGCCGACCACGCTCAGATCGCCGGGGATCCGCAGTCCGCGCGCGGCGGCCGCCTCGTACACCCCCAGCGCCATCGCGTCGGAGCAGACGAAGACGGCGGTCGGCGGTTCGGGGAGGGCCAGCAGGCCCAGGGCGCGGAGGCGGGCCTCGGTGGCGGAGAACCGGGCGTATGTCTCGTACTCCTGGCGGCGCGGCACGCCGGCCGCCGCGAGCGCGGCGCGGTGCCCCTCCAGCCGGTCGCGCCCGCACAGCGCGTTCCGGTGGCCGCCGACGAAGGCGATACGGCGGTGGCCGAGCGCGAGCAGATGACCGGTGGCGCGCGCCGCGCCGCGCACGTTGTCGGCGCCGACCGAGATCACGCCGGGCGGCGGCTCGGCCAGCGGATCGATCATGACGTAGGGGATCCGGCGCTGCTCCAGCCACGCGTACTGGGACGGGGTCAGCTCGGCCAGATGGAAGAGCACCCCCGCCGAGCCGCGCGCGGCCAGCCGGTGCAGCCGCCCCCGTTCGGGTCCGCACCCGCGCGACCGGGCGAGCCCCGCCGAGACCACGATCTCCAGCCCGGCCCGCTCGGCCGCCGCCTCCACCCCGTGCAGCACCGCCGCCGTCCAGGTGCTGTCCAGCGCGTGCACCACCACGTCCACCAGCGATCCGGCAGCGGGCGCGGCACCCCGGGGCCGGGGGACATAGCCGAGCCGGTCCAGCACCTCGGCAACCCGGCGACGGGTCTCGGGGGCCACGTCCTCCCGGCCGTTCACCACCTTCGAGGCCGTGGGCACGGAGACCCCGGCCTCTCTGGCGACGACCGCCAGTGTCGGTCCCGCCGCGGCGCCGGTCCGCGTCATCGGTTCCCCTCTCCGTCGCTGTCTCCGTCGTCTCGCCGTCGTTCAGCAATCGGTTTCTAGGCTACGACCGGGCAACTGATCGCGTGAAGCCCTCGGAACGAAGGGGTGAAGGTCTCCCCTGCCCATCGGCACCTATACGCCCCTCTAGAAACCGTTCTCCGCAGAAAGAGAGCGCTTCGGGATCAGGTGGCGGGAGGCCGGGGGCGCACCCATGACAGCCAACCACCCACCGGCGTACGCTGGTTGGACCCGGCGAGCGGCGTGACCGCGTGAGAGCGGCGGTTCCGGGCCAACCGGGGCCCGGAGCGCCCCGGCCCGCCGGGCCCGGAACCCGGCCTTGCCGCGCCCGCCCGGTCCGTGCGGGTACGGCGGGTGCGCCCGGACGGCCGCCGTACCGGCGGTGCGCACCGGCGCGTCGATACGGAACACACCCTTCCGGGGCGCCGGGCAAGACACATTCAGGACTTTTCACCCCGGTCCGGATATCCGCGACGCCGGCCGGGGCGTGCTGGCGACCTTGGAGACGCTGCCGCCACGATGGCGGCGGAACTCCCCGAGCGTGCGCTCATGACGTTGTACCCGACGCCGACGGGGAGCAACACGCGCCGTCGCACCGCGCGGTGGGCCTCCGGGTCCGCCGCGCGTCCCGTGCCCGGGCCACGGTCCCGGGCGGAGAGGGGAGTTGACGCACGATGCATGTCGAGGCCGATGTACGCGGGGCCGTCGAGGACCGGCGCGAGGTGCTGGAGCGGATACGCGCGGTGCTCGACCGGGTGGAGTTCGCCGGGGCGGTCGAGACGGCCGAGTCGGGCGGGGCGGCCGAGTCGGGCGGGATCGCCGGGATCGCTGCCGCTGCCGCTGCCGGGTCCGGCACCGCCGCCGGGGCCGGGGCGCGGGCGTCCGCGCCGCCGATGTCGGCCTCCGTGTCCGATGACGTCCTGCGCCGGCCCGCCGCCATGGAGGCGGTGCACACCGCACAGCGCGCGCTGCGTTCGGGAGCGTCGGCCGCCCGGTCGCGGGCCGAGCTGGGTTCCGTACTCGACCTGCTCGCCGGCTTCGGGCCGCCGGCGTTCGGCCCCACCGGGCCCCAGGACCATCTGCGGCGCAGTGTGTCGCGCGCGCTGCGGTCCGCGGCCCCGCGCCGGGGCCGTGACGGTACGCCGGTCACCGCGCGGGTCGTCGCGTGGGACGCGGATCAGCGGCAGGTGCTGGTCAGCGCGGTCGCCCTGCTCACCGACGTCTGGCCCGAGCTGGTGGGGGAACTGGCCGAGACGGTCACCGAGGTGGCGCTGCTCGACGGCGACGCCCTCGACCGCTTCACCGACTTCACCGTGCACGGCGCGGTCCTCGTGCACCGGAACCGGCTCACCACGGGCGCCTCGGGGCTGCCGGGGCCGGTGCGCTGCGCGGAGGCGCTCGTCCACGAGGGCGCGCACAGCCGGTACGACGCGGCGGCCGTGGCGCGGCCGTTCCTGCTGCCGGAACCGGCGGGCGGCGGTGGCGGAGGAGGAGGTGGCGGCACGCCCGGCCGGACGGATCCGGGCGCGCTGCTGGTCACCACTCCCCTGCGGGCCGACCCCCGCCCGCTGAGCGGACTCGTCCGGCGGACCGTGGCCCTGGCGCGCTGTGTGCTGCTCTACCGCAGAATCGCCGCGCTCGGCACGCCCGGTACGCCCGGCGCACCCGGCACCCTGGAGGCGGCGGCGGTCGCGGCGCGGGAGGCCCGGCTGACCGCGTCCGCGCGGCAGGCGGTGGACACACTGACCGCACACTCCGGAGCCCTCACGGACGCCGGACGCGCGCTGCTCGACGAGTGCGCCGCCGTATCGCGGGAGCGCGAAGAAGAGCGGAAACAGGAGCAGGAGCGGCCATGAGAGCTTCCAGCACACCACGCGCCTCCGGCACCCCGGTCACGGCATGGGCGCCGCGGGTCTTCACCCCCTATCCGGATCAGCCGGGGCTGCTGCTCGCCCGGGTCGCCGCGCGCTCGGCGGTGTTCGAGGGCACGAGCGGCGCGGGCGGCGCGCCCGTGCTCGTCGGCAGCGCCGCCGGCCACGACCGGGACCTGGTCACCACCGGCGCCCGGGGCGAACTGCTGGAGCGGATGGGCAATGTGCTCGCCGGGCGGGAGGCCGAGGCCGCCGCCGGGATCGTCGCCACGTACGACGAACTCCTGCGCCGGGGCGTGCCGGTGCGCAGACCGTCCATCCGGCCACGGGCCCGCCGGCTGTGGATCCGCGCGCGGACGACCGGCGGTGAGGAGCGGTACGTCCCGGCCGCCGCCGTCTTCCTGCGCCACCGCCCGCCGACCGGGTGTGCCCCCGAGCCGTCGGCCGGCTCCACCGGTGTCGCCGCGCACCCCCACCGTGTGGCGGCGGCTCGGCACGCCGCCTGGGAGGTGCTGGAGCGCGATCTCGTACGGCGCAGCTGGTACGGGCTCGCCGCCGGCCGGCCCCGGTGGATCGAGGCCGGCGCGCCCGCCGCGCTGGCCGGCGCGGTCCGCGCCCGGGGGCTGGCCACGACGGCGTTCCTGCTGCCCGCGCCGTCCGGCACCGCGTGCGCCGTGGTGTGTCTGCACCGGCCGGACGGTACGGGGCAGGCGTTCGGGGCGCGCTGCGGTCCGTCCGACGCCCTCGGCACACTGATCGAGAAGGCGGCGTACGAGGCGGTCATGGTGCGCTGGAGCATGGAGAGCCCGGCCGCGCGCCGTACCTGGGACCAGTGGCGCGGCATCGGCCCGCCGACCACCGCCGTACAGCACGCGCTGTGGACCTACCACCGGCAGGACAGTCTGGCGCTGTGGAACGTACGGCGGGAGCCGGCGGTACGGGACGGCTGCCGGGCCCGGGACGGAGACCCTGCCGGGGACGGCGGCCGGGCCCGGGAGGGCGACGGGCACCGTGCCCGTACGGATCCGCTCGGCGTTCTGGCCGAACACACCGGCCAGGAGGTGCTGTTGGCCGAGACGTCCGGGAAGCCCGCCCGGGACGCCGGGGTCCGGGTGGTGCGGGTGCTCGCACCCGGCACACTGCCACTGCCCTCCGGTCCGGGCCCCGGCCACCCCCACCCGTTCGGTCAGTGACCGGTGGGGATCCTCGTCCACGGGCACCCGGGCCGACCGGACGCCCTCGTGGCGCACGTACAGCCGTGACCCGGCCGGACGCCGTCACCCGGCCGGGCATCGTCCGCCCGGCCGGGCTCGTGCTCAACGGTAGGCGGGAACGGCCCAGTTGGTCTTGTAGCGCCGGTCCTCGACGGAGTACTGGCCGAACGACTCCGCACCCGCGGGCGAGATCAGCCGGATCCGCGCCGTCTCCCAGTTCCTGGTGTTCGGCCGGGTCTGGGTCTCCGGGCAGCCCTGGGAGCAGGTGGACATCACCCGGCCGGTGGCCGGGTCGTTGCTGATGCCCTTGATCAGGGTGCGCTGGGTGATCTGCGTCCGGTTGGCGTAGTCCGTGCACCAGTGCTTCTCCGCGCCGGCCACGTACTGCGGCAGCGGCCAGGCGCCGCCGGAGCCGGTGTAGCAGGTGGCGCGACCGCTCTTGGAGAACTGGACGATGCCGCCGTTGGCGCCGATCCAGAAACGGTCGGTGTCACCGTGCACCGGGGTGATGTCATGGCCGTACGCCCTGCCGGTGGCCGACTGCTTGGGCAGGCTCCAGGAGTCCCCCCACTTGAGCCTGCCGTTGAGGTAGTCGTACCGCACCAGGACGTCGGTGCCGATGGCCCACAGCGAGTTGGTGTCCGGGTCGTAGAGGACCTCGTGCGCGCCTTCGAGGGAGGTCGTCTGGAGCGGTGTGGCGCTCCAGTTGTTCGGGGTGCCCTGGGACTTGGAGTAGAGGGCGATACCGCCCGCGATGCCCCCGCCGAAGACATGGTCCGCGGTGGCGACGGCGACGGTGCCGTCCGGGAACATCTCGGCCCCGTGGATGCCTCCGAAGCCCGTGTTGACCGCCCAGCGGTAGCCGGCGAGCGCCGGATAGGGGATCACACCGACGAACTGGCTGGCCCGGTCGGCCGCGACCAGCACCGTCCCGCCGTAGGTGCCGCCCGGTCGCAGCTTGTGCGAGACACCGCCCTCCCAGGCCGCGCCCTTCAGTGTGGTGTCGAAGACCGAGTGGTACGCGTCGGGCAGCCACCGCTGGTACGGGCCCGAGCTGGGCCACACCTGCGGGCTGGCGGAGTCGAGGAACTCCAGCGCCGCGTGCGCCCCCGGATAGCCGCCCGGGTAGGACTCGCCGTACGCGTTGCCCGAGATGATCGGTGTGGAGCCCGAGTTGAACTCCACCTCCAGTGTCGGTGTGTTGTACGCGGCATGGCACGCGTAGTCCGTCGACAGCGAGTTCATCGAGCAGAAGTCCTTGTACCCGCTGCTGACATCCTCCTGCGCCGAGAAGCGGATGCCGTAGTTCGGGAACGAGCTGTCATTGGCCCATGACCGCACCCAGTCGGTGACGTCGATACGGTGGATACCGTTGGACGCGGCCGGGTTGGTCTTGTTCGGCACGTCGGGGCAGTTGGGATGACCGAGACCGAACCAGGTCCCCTTGCCCGCGCCGACCGTCGGCTGATTGGCCCAGTTGACCGTGGACTGGTCCCACGGCTGGGTCACCGGGTACACGCCCATCCACGCCTTCGCGTCGCAGTCCGAGACGAAGGAGTTGTAGACGCGGAGTGTGGCCTTGGTGATCGGGGCGCCGCGCAGCTTGGACACGTCGAAGCGCATGAAACTGCGGTACTTCGTCACTCCGTTGTCGGGCGTGCCGACGTGCAGGAGGTGTCCCTGCGAGTGATCGGCGTTGTTGGCGTTGGTGATGTACGTGTCCTGGAGCCGCTTGATGATGTTGCGCGGCCCGGTCTGCGCCATGGGGGACACCGTGGGGGTGGCCGCCAGCGCGGCGGCGGTCGACACCGCCGACGACACCGCCGACGACGTCGCCGCCGTACCGGACCCGGACTCGGCCTCCTGGGCCTGGGCCGTGACGGGCACGAGCAGGGACGCGAGAAGCGCCACACCGCCGCCCGCCGCTGCCAGGGATCCCCTCAGGGATCTCTTCATCGGATGCCGTGGGTTGTACCGGAACAAACGATTCCACCTCTTCCGCTTTAAAACATGATCAAAAATGACAACGGGGTAGCTTTACACATCCTGTTGGGGCGGGAAAAGAGAAATTTTCTTCTTCTCGGCGACGCCCGATCGAGAAGGGGCCCGGGCCGAGCGCAACCGCGCCGTACGGCGGCCGCAACACGCGGGAAACAGTTTCAACAGAAAGTTGAATGGCCCCGCTGTACGGACCGCTCCTCCCCCTCCCCCCACCTGGAGGCATCCCGTGTCACAGGCCCCCGCACAGCCCGCCGCGCCCGACCGCCACCCCGTCGACCAGCTGCTGCCGCCCGCCCGGCTGGGGCTGCTCGGCATCCAGCATGTGCTGGTGATGTACACCGGCTGTGTCACCGTGCCCCTGGTCTTCGGCGCCGCGGTCGGCCTCGACACCGCCACCATCGGGCTGCTGATCAACGCCGATCTGCTGGTGGCCGGGCTGATCACACTGCTCCAGGCGCTCGGTGTCGGGCGCGTCCTCGGCGTCCGGCTGCCGGTGGTCGCCGGGGCCACGTTCGCGTCCGTGACCCCGATGATCCTCATAGCCGGCGAGTACGGGCTGCCCGCCGTGTACGGCTCCATGATCGCCGCCGGGGTCTTCGGGCTGCTGGTCGCGGTGCCGTTCGCCCGCGCCGTACGGTTCTTCCCGCCGCTGGTGAGCGGCACGGTGATCACCGTCATCGGGCTGTCGCTGATCGGGGTCGCCGCCGGTCTCATCGCCGGCCCCGACCCGGCCGCCAGGGACTACGCGACCCCGAGCCATCTCGCCCTGGCCGGCGGGATCGTCCTGCTGATCGTGCTGATAAGCCGCTTCACCCGGGGGCTCGTCGCCCAGCTCGGTGTGCTGCTCGGTCTGGTCGGCGGGACGCTGGTGGCGATACCGATGGGGCTCACCGACTTCTCCTCGGTGGGCCACGCCGACTGGTTCGGGGTGACCTCGCCGTTCCACTTCGGCGCCCCGGAGTTCCCCGCCGCCGCCGTGATCTCGATGTGCATCGTGATGCTGGTGATCTTCACCGAGTCCACCGCCGACATGCTCGCCGTCGGCGAGATGACCGGCCGGCCGCTCACCTCGGGCGATCTGGCCCGGGGGCTGGCCGCCGACGGGATGTCCGGCATCCTCGGCGGTGTCATGAACAGCTTCCCGGACACCGTCTTCGCGCAGAACGTGGGACTGGTCGGGATCACCGGCATACGCAGCCGGTACGTCGCCGCCGTGGCCGGTGGGGTACTGGTGCTGCTCGGGCTGGTCCCGAAGCTCGGCGAGATCGTCGCGTCCCTGCCCGGGCCCGTGATCGGCGGCGCGGGTCTGGTCATGTTCGCCACCGTCACCGCCGTCGGTGTCAACACCCTGCGCAAGGTGCGCTTCGAAGGCACCGACAACCTGCTGATCGTCGCGGTCTCGATCGGTGTCGGCATGCTCCCCGTCGCCGCCCCGACGATCTACCACGCCTTCCCCTCCTGGTTCCAGATCATCGCGGGCAGCGCGATCACGAGCGCGACCCTCACCGCCTTCCTGCTGAATCTCCTCTTCCATCACACCGGCCGGCGCGACGGCGACGACGGGCCCGGGACACCGGAGGAGACACCGGAGAGGAAGCCGTCGGCCGTAGCACCCGTCACCGCCGATACGGTTTCCCATTGAGCGTTACTGAGTTACGGTTCTGGGTGAGGAACCAGTACGCCCGCACCAGGGCCGGAGCAGGGAGGCCGACGATGGCAGCCGCGATCCGGAGCGCGACATCGGACGCTCCCGCACCTGACGCTCCGGCCGTTCCGGCCCCGCCGGCGGCCCCGGCCCCACCGCGGACACGGCGCAGCCGGCTCACCCCGGAGCGCGAGGCCGAGCTGTACGAGGCGGTGCTCGACCTGCTGCGGGAGGTCGGCTACGCGGCCCTCACCATGGACGCCGTGGCCGCCCGTACCCACTCCAGCAAGGCCACCCTCTACCGGCAGTGGGGCACCAAACCGGACCTGGTCGTCAAGGCGCTGCGGCACGGCACACCCGTCACGGTCGTCGACATCGACACCGGCTCGCTGCGCGGCGACTTCCACGCCATGGTGGGACGGCTGGGCGACGGACGGATGGAGCGGGACGCCGCGCTGATGCGGGGGCTGCTCCAGGCCGCGTACGAGGCGCCCGATCTCTCCCGGGCGCTGCGGGACCTGTTCATCGACCCGGAGCTGAGCGGGCTGAGCACCCTGCTGGCGCGGGCCGTCGAGCGGGGTGAATTCGCCGCGGACAAGCCCGCGTTGGCGTATGTGCCGCACCTGCTGATCGGCGCGGTCATCGCGCATCCGCTGATCGAGCGGCGGACGGCCGACCGCGACTTCCTCCGCGACTACATCGACGCGGTCATCCTGCCGGCCCTCCGCGGCTGACCGCGCCGTCCCCTCCGTACACACCACCACCGGTGCCGGCACCGGCACCGGCCCGTGGTGTCAGGCGAACTTCTCACTCATCGCCGTGTAGATCTCCTTCGCCACCGAGCCGAGCCGCGGACCGGCGAGCCAGGTCTTGGCGCTCGGGCCGATGGACGTGTTGCTGACCAGTACGGGCAGGCCGTTCGCGTCCTGGACGAACCAGCCGCCGCCCGAGGCGCCGCCGGTCATGGTGCAGCCGATCCGGTAGAGCGAGGGCTCGTCCGCCCTGATGGAGAGCCGGCCCGGGTTGCCCTGGCAGGTGAACATGCGCTCACCGTCGAAGGGCGTCTCCGCCGGATAGCCCCAAATACCCATCGAGGAAATGCCGTTGGCCGCGGGCGCGTCGAACCTGACCCCCGCGGCGCCACCGACGGCCTCCTCCAGCGAGAGATTCGCGTCGGTCCCGGACGGCGGCTTGACGTGCAGTACGGCGAAGTCGAACGGCGCGCCCTTGCCGCCCCTCGGGCCGCCCCGCTCGATCCACTGCGGCGACGTCTGCGCCCAGTCGGCCCACCAGATGCCGAAGGGCGCGACATTGTCGTTGTTCCCGGCCTGGCCGCGGAAGGCCGTGTTCGCCAGGGCCTGGTCGTTGTAGGAGGGCACGAAGACGATGTTGCGCAGCCAGCCGCCGCTCGCGCCGGAGTGCACGCAGTGGCCCGCCGTCCAGACGAGGTTCGAGGCACCGGGGTTGGCCGGGTCCGCCACCACGGTCGCCGAGCACACCGAGGGCCCGTCGGGGGTGTCGAAGAAGAGCTTGCCGACCGTCGGCGCGGTGTCGCTGTACGGCGCGGCCACCGGTTCCGCGAAGACCGGGGACGGCTCGGGGTCGGACACGCCCTCCTCCCCGATGTCATCGGTCACCGGCTGGTCCTGGCTGACGCCCCGGCGCATCCGGTCGGGCTTCCAGAGCCCGTCGATCACCGGGTTGATGAAGTCGGCGGCCTCCCGGACCCACTGCGAGGGATCCCAGTCCCGCCAGCCGCCCTCCTGCCAGCTCCGCGCCGCGCCCGGACCGGCGGCACCGGCCTCGGTGACATCGCCGGGCCCCGCGCAGGCGGAGACGCACAGCGACAGCAGGGCGAGCACGCAGGCCAGCGCCCTCACCGGACGGGGGCGTTGCCTGGAGCGCATGGATCGGTTCCTCCGGTCGGTCTTCGGGCCGCGAACTTCAGGAGCTAGTACGGGGATCGGCCCGTTTCGTTTCAATGTGCCGGCGCGTTTCCCCGCGTCAGCCCACGGCGGTGACCAGTCCCCGCAGCAGCAGTCCGCAGCCGAGGAAGAGGACCACGGCCGCCGTGCTGAGCGGGGCCAGCCGCTGGGCCAGCGTCACGAGCCGGCCGCGCGGCCTGGCGGCGAGCCTGCGGGTCGTGGTGTCGCGCAGCCGTACCACGGCGAAGCCGGCGCCCGCGAGGGTCAGCGCCAGTCCGACCCCGTACGCCACGACCAGCAGGAAGCCGAACCACGCCTGGCCGAGGGCCGCCGCGCCGACCAGGACGACGACGGCGGAGGGGCTGGGGACGAGACCGCCGGCGAAGCCGAGCAGGATGATGCCGCGCAGACCGGGCGCGGGCGGGATGTGGGAGTGACCGTGCCCGTGGTCGTGCCCGTGGCCGTGACCCTGGTCGTGTCCGTGACCGTGACCGTCGTCATGGGCCTTGGTGTGACCGTGGGTGTGGTGGGTGTGTTCCCGCGCGGACTCGTGCCGGGGGCCGGCCTCCGTCAGGGTGGCCACGGAGCCCTCGGCGTGCTCGTGCTCGTGCGCATGCCCGTGTGCGTGCTCGCCTCCATGCTCCTTGCCGTGCTCGTGGGCGGTCGCGAGCACCGGCACGCGCTCCTTGTCCCGCTGCTCCTCGTGGGCGGCATCGTGACCGTCAGCGTGGTCGTGCCCGTGGCTGTGACCATGGCCGTGATCGTGCCCGTGCCCGTGGTCGTGGCCATGCCCGTGGCTGTGCCCGTGCGGGAGGTGGCGCCGCCGCCAGGCCCGCCGCAGCAGCAGCGCACCCGCGATCATGACCAGCGCGCCGCTCGCGATGCCCAGCCAGGACACCACCGTGGGCGCCGCCGCCGAACCCGCCGTGATCAGGGCGCCGAGGGCGAAGACACCCATCGTGTGCGTCATCGTCACCGAGGCGCCGAGGGCCAGTACGTCCCGCAGGGAGTTGCGGCCTCCTGCCGTGGCGGCGGCGGCCATCATGGTCTTGCCGTGTCCGGGGGCCAGCGCGTGCATCGCGCCGAGCAGGACGGACGCGCCGAGCGCGAGGGCCGCGAAGCCGAAGGTCAGTTCGTGCCGGGCCACCAGCCCGGTCAGGGCCTGCGCCCAGCGGTCCGCGCCCCGCGGCAGTACGCCCGCCACCGGCGAGCCGCTCCGGTCGTTCTCCCCCGTGGTCAGCGCCGGACCACCGGTCCGGGCCTCGAAGGCGGCCGACCGGACGGCGGGCGGAGAGGAGAGCAGATCGTCGGGGTAGGCGGTCAGCCGCCGCGAGGTGGTCTCCTCGGGCACGTCCGACCCGTCGACCGTCATCAGGTCACCGCGGGCGGTGATCTCCCGCCACCCCTCGGCCGCCCCGACACTCGCCGGGCGGTACGAGAGCCGCAGCCGCTCCGCCTCCGGCAGCACCGCCGTCAGCTCGCAGGTCACCCGGAGCGTGTCCAACCCGGCCTGGCCCGGCCGGACTTCGGCCTTCGCCTCGCCGGTGGCGACGGCGATGGCGGCGCCTCCGTCCACGGTGAGCCGGGCGTCCTTCGCCGCCGTGGCACAGCGCGCGCCGGCCCAGGCCGACAGTTCGGCCGCCGAGAGCTTGTCGTCCCCGTCGGTGTCGATGCGCTTGCGCTCCTGGGCCGCCGGGATCTCGGCCAGGTCCTCCACATGGTCGACGCGCAGCTCGCCGGGCGCGACCACGAGACCGTCGTACTGGTTGACACTGAAGTTCCCGAGCGGGTGTGCCTGCGCCGCCTGGGCGGGCAGCAGCGCCAGCGCGGTCCCCGCCACCAGCACGGCGAACGCGGAGGCGGCGGTACGGCGGCGGGTCACGATCCCTCCCGGGGCTCGTCGGTGTCTTCGGCGGCGTTGGTGTTCTTGCCGGCCTTGCCTGCCTTGGTGTCGCCGGACAGTTCGGCCAGCGCGGCCCGGGCGTCGCGCGCGCCGGTGGGCGAGAAGCCCGGGTTCAGGGCGAGCGCGGCGCGCAGATCGCGGCGCGCGGCCCGTTCGTCGCCGAGGGCGTGCTCGATCATGCCCCGGTGGAAGAGGAACGACGCGTTGCGGTAGCCGGGCGACGCGGCCGTCGCCTTCTTCGCGTAGGTCAGCGCCTCGCGGTGCTTGCCGCTCGCGTACAGCGCCCAGCCGAGCGCGTCCGCCGTGTGCACGCTCTCGCGCCGGGACCACTCGGCGCGCGCCGCCTTCAGCGCCTCGGCCGCGTCGCCGTGGTCGGCCTCGATGAGGGCGGACTCCAGGTCGGTGGCGACGCCGTTGGCACGGGCCAGCCTGGTCCAGGTGGCGACGAGATCGTAGTTCTCCGCCGCCTTCTCCTTCTCCCCGTTGACCTCGCGCAGTTCACCGAGCGCGGCGAGCTGGCCCGGCAGCGGGAAGCGCCGTACGACCTCGTCCAGATCGCGCAGCGCGCGCTGGTCGCCGCCCTGCGCGGCGTAGGTACGGCCGCGGCCCTCCAGCGCCGGCAGATAGTCCGGGTCGGCGCGCAGCGCGGTCTTGTAGTGGCCGAGCGCCCTGGCGTACTGCCCCTGGCTCCAGGCCAGTTGGCCGAGCGCGGTGGCGACGTACGCCACATCGGCGGTGCTGTACGCGGAGTCCGCGGCGCGCAGCAGCACCCGGCGCGCGCCCGCGACATCGCCGCGCAGCTCCGCCACGTACGCGTACCGGGTGAAGACGGGGATGCCGGGGCGGCGCTGGTCGGCGAGGCGCACCGCGCGCTCCGCCTCCTCGTAGCGGCCGAGTTCGACGAGCGCGTCGACGCGGGTGGAGAGCGCGCGTTCGCTGTACGGGTTGACGCGCAGCGCCCGGTCCGAGGCGCGCAGCGCGGTCGGGAAGTCGTGGCGGGCGGCGGCCAGCGCGGCCCGGCCGGCGAGCGCGATGTCGTTCTCGGCGGCGGGGCGCAGCGCGAGCGAGCGGGTGAACGCCTTCTCTGCCTGCGGATAGCGGGTCGGGTCGCCGCTGGTGCGGGCCTGCTCGACGTAGGCGGCGCCCAGGGTCGCCCACCCGGTGGCGTCCTTGGGCCGTGTCTTGAGGTGTTTCTGGAGGCTTTCGATGCCTTGCGCGAGGTTCCCGGTGCCGAGCTGGTCGACGGGGGCGCCGCCCGTCACCAGGGGCGTGGAGGACGCCGTCGTGGAGCTGTCCGCTCCGCCGCCCGCGCCGATGACCACCGAGGTGGCGGTGAGCCCGAGGGCCAGTGCCACGACCGCCGCGACGCGCCGGCGGGGACGCGGCTGGGGCCGCGGCTCCCGCTCTGGCTCCGCCGCCGGCTCGCCCTCACTCCGGCGGGCGAGCCGCGGCTTCCGTACGAGCATCAGTCTCGCCTTCCTCGGTGTGTACTCGGTGTGCTCTCGGCACGTTCCGGTGTGCTTCCGGTACGTGCCGGTGTGTTCCGGATGGTTGTCAGGGGGGCGGCCCGGCAGCGTCGTGAGGGGGGACGGACAACGCTGCCGGGCCGGCGGAGTGCGGGGGTACCGCCGTACCACCGTCTCGCCGTATCGCCTGACGGACGGGGTCAGTTCATCCAGGAACCGCTGCCGGCCCGGCGGCGCGAGCGCAGCCAGACCATGCCGCCGCCGACCAGCAGCGCCACCGCGGCACCGGAGGCCGCCGAGACCATCATCAGGGTGTCGTTGTTCCACGACGCGGCGAACGAGGTCATGGAGCCGGTGAGGCCGGACGACTTGGTCTCGGCGCCACCACTGCGCGGGTCGGAGCCGGAGTGGGGCAGGGCCACGTACGGGAACTTCTTCTCGAAGCTCTTGTCGTTGGCGTCCACACCGTCGCTCAGGTCGACCTTCTCGCCGAGGAGCGCGCCCTCGACGACCTGGAGGGCGATGTCGACGACGTCGTCGGTGAGCCGGCGTCCGTTCGGGAAGCCCGCGTTGTCACCTTCGAGCACACCGAGCCGCTTGGGGTCCTTGGCCGGCTTGATGGAGGTGTTGAGACGCAGCATCTCCGAAGGGGTCACGTTCGGGGGCTGGTTGAGGTCCTTGACACCGGTCAGGAACACCGACACGAGGTCGTTGCGCGGCTCGGCCGGGGCCTTGATCTTGTAGATGGCCTCGATGAGCTTGGGCAGCTCGGGCTCGGTGACGTTCTTCAGGAAGTCCGCGTCGTTCTCGGGCGAGGACGCGTTGAACTTGTCCTTGTCCTTGAGCGGGTTGACGACCTCGTTGACCAGCGGCATGCCGAGGCGCGACACCTGGGTCCACTCGCCGTAGGCGTTCTGGCGGGAGGTGGTCGAGTAGATGCCGACGATCGGCTGCTTCTTCGACTGGCGGATCTGGGAGGTCGGCACCTGAAGGGCGATCGTGTTGACGTTGTAGCCCTTGAGCGTGTCGTTCCCGACCTCCGAGAGGTCGGCGCCGTACAGCAGGTCGAAGACGCGCAGATCGAGGAAGAACGAGTCGTCGGCCTGGCCGGCGAAGGTCTTGATCCCGCCGTTGAGGCGCTTGATCGCCTGGTCGCGCAGGGTCTGGTAGTGCGGCATGGACGCCTTGCCGACGTTCGAGGGGGCGACCGGCACGTTCTTCGCCAGCTGGTACGTCGAGACCTCCTTGCCGTTCTTCAGCTGGATCAGCTCGATGTTGTACGTCTGGGTGAAGTTGAGGGTCTCGTCGTAGAGGCTCTTCACCACACCGGTGTTGTACAGGAAGGTGTGTTCGTTCTTCCGGTGGTCGTTGAAGGTGTACCGGTAGATCAGGTCGTCCTTGGCGTCACCGTCGTTGTCGATGTGAATGTCGTAGCGCGCGTCCTTGGCGAACGGGAAGAAGTTCGGGCCCCCGGCCGGCTCCTGGAAGGGCAGCCAGTTCGCGATGATTGTGGTGGTGTTGGGGCTGTCGGGGCTGACGAACGCGTACACGTCCGTGTTGTCGAGCTGCGGCTGCCCGGAGATCAGGGGCGCCTCACGGTGGCTGGAGGCGTTCGCCGTGCCCGGCGCGAGCGCCGCCACGCCGACGGATGTGAGCCCTCCCGCGGCCAGCGCGCCGCACGCGAGCATCGCGATGCTCTTCCGTGCTCGCCATGCCCGCTCGTTTCTGGTGTCTGTGGTCATCTCGCCCGTCCTTCGTCCGTCATCGCGCACGTCCTGCTTGCTTGCCCGTCCCATACGTACGCGGAGGCCGTCTTGTTCGGCGTTGATCGCGAGAAGCTGCGTGGATCACTCCGCCGGTGGGGCCGCGCACGTCGCACAAATACCGTCGGACAGTGACGAGACGGACGCGTCCGGCGCGGGCCGGAATCGACCGATCACACCGGCTCTGACCTGCGAAAACACTGGTTCGGGCGGGTGGGATGGTTTCCTCGCGCGGCTGTTCTTCGCCGAAGATGAAATTCTTGCCGCGCGGGCCCGCCGATCGCCCTCGACGGCGGACCCGGCGCACAAGAGATACGACGGGGTGACGGCCGGCCCGGCCGGGGTACGGTCACCCGGACGCGGCGTCGGCGTAACGGCGCGCCAAGTGTGCGAAGGCGTTCCTGAGTTCGGCCGGTCCGACGACCTCGATATCGGCGTCGAACCGGCCGATGGCGGCGGCCAGACCGGCCCATGACCACGAGCCGAGGACGAGCCGGCAGCGGTCCGGGCCGAGCTGCTCGACCAGTCCGTCGCGCGCGTAGCGCGAGACGACGGCGGCGGGCAGATGGAGGATCACCTCGCCGCGGCAGGGCCAGCCGCCGGAGCCGTCCGCGCCACCGGACCCGTCGAAGCCGTCGAAGCCCCGGAATCTGCTGTTCACGAAGGCGGCGACATCCCCGCCGGGCAGCGCGCGCGGGGTGAACCGGGGGCCGGTGGGAACGCGCGGGGTGATGCGGTCGGCGCGGAAGATCCGCCAGTCCTCCCGGTCGAGGTCCCAAGCGACGAGGTACCAGCGCCCGCCCCGGGTGACGAGATGGTGGGGCTGCGTCCGGCGCGCCCGGGACCGCGCCGGATCGTCGTCCGCGCCCGGCGCGGAGACGGAGGCGTAGTCGAAGCGCAGCGTCTCGCGGGCGTGTACGGCGGCACCGAGTGCCATGAGCACACCGCTGTCGGCGCGCGGTCGCGTGCCCTCGGCGGGTCCGTCCACGGTGGTGACGCGGAAGGTGTCGATACGGTGGCGCAGCCGGGCGGGCATGACCTGCCGGACGGTGGTCAGGGCGCGCGCCGCGGCTTCCTCGATACCGGCGCCGCTGGTGGTGGCGGCCTGGAGTGCGACGGCCAGGGCGACGGCCTGCTCGTCGTCGAACAGCAGCGGCGGCAGATCGGCGCCGGCGTCGAGCCGGTACCCGCCGTCGGGCCCTTTGAAGGCCACGATGGGATAGCCCAGCTCCCGCAGCCGGTCGACATCGCGGCGCACGGTGCGCGGGCTGATCTCCAGCCGCTCCGCCAGGAGCGCGCCGGGCCAGTCCCTGCGTGCCTGGAGCAGCGAGAGCAGGGCGAGCAGTCGTGCTGAGGTCTTCGGCATGGCTCCATTGTCGCGCCGAGTAGCGGACACATCCTGGCCGCTACCGCTGCGACTGTGGGCCGTACCGGAGAAACCCGGGCCGGTACGACCCGGGCCCGTACGACCCACGCCCGTACGACCGGACCCACCGTCCGCCGTCCACCGAAAGGACCGATCACCATGACCACCACCCCCGCCTCCCCCGCCGACGCCGAGCGGGCCGACCTGCTCAACGAGCTGGCGACCGCGCGCGCCGCCCTGACCGCCACCGTGAGCGGACTCGACGACGGGCGGGCCGGCGAGCGGCCCACCGTCAGCGCGCTCTGTCTGGGCGGGCTGATCAAGCATGTCGCGTCCGTCGAGGAGTCCTGGCTGCGCTTCGTGCTCGACGGTCCGTCGGCGATGCGCTTCGACCTGCCCGAGGGCGTCACCTGGGCCGACTTCATGGCCGGGACCGCGCGTGAGTTCCCTCGGTGGGCGATCGAGCGCGAGGCCGACTTCCGGATGCGGCCCGGCGAGACGCTCGCCGGGATCCTCGCGCGGTACGAGCGGGTCGCCGCCCGGAGCGAGGAGATCATCGCCTCCGTACCGGACCTGTCGCTGACGCATCCGCTGCCGGAGGCGCCCTGGAACGCGCCGGGCGCGGAGCACAGTGTGCGCCGGGTGCTGATCCATGTCATCGCCGAGACCGCCCAGCACGCCGGGCACGCGGATATCCTGCGCGAGACCCTCGACGGCCGGAAGGCGACGTGAGCCGGCCGGCCGTGCTCTCCACCCGGGCGCTCAACCGCGCCACGCTCGCCCGGCAGTCGCTGCTCGATCGCGCCGGGCTGCCGGTCCTCGACGCCGTCGCGCGACTGGGCGGCCTCCAGGCGCAGGAACCGCAGGAGCCGTTCGTCGGGCTCTGGTCGCGGCTGCGGGCGTTCGACCCGGAGTCGCTCTCCGGCCTCCTCGTCGGACGGCGGGTGGTGCGGACGCATCTCATGCGCCGCACCGTCCACCTCGTCACCGCCGAGGACGCCCTGGCATGGCGGGCGCGCCATGACGCGATGCTGCGGCAGCGGGTGCTCGGTGTGTACGGCGGCGAGCTGGCCGGGACGGACCTCGACGCGCTCGCCGCGGCGGGCCGGGCGGTCATGGCCGACGGCGAGCCCCGCACGATGGCCGAGCTGACGCGGGCGCTCGGTGAGGGCCCGGGGGCCGGCCCCGTGTCGGAAGCGGCACCGGGTCCCGGGGCGCGGGCGCTGGGGGAGATGCTGGTCGCCGCCCTCGTGCCGATGGCGCAGCTGCCGCCGCGCGGGCTCTGGCGGACCCGGGCGGGCGTACGCAATGTCATGCTCTCGTCCTGGCTGGGCCGCGAGATCGACCCGCTCTCCCCCGACGGCTCCGACCCGGTGGGCCAGGCGCTGGTCCGGCGCTATCTCGCCGCGTACGGGCCCGCCTCCACGGCCGATCTGCGCGCCTGGTGCGGTCTCGCCGGGCTGCCGGCCGCGGTGGCCGCCGTACGCGAGGAACTGGTCGCCTTCCGCGACGAGCGGGGCCGGCGGCTGCTGGACCTCCCCGGCGCGCCGCTCCCCGACCCGGACACGCCCGCTCCGGTACGGTTCCTGCCGGCGTTCGACAACGCGATCCTCGGTTACCAGGACCGCGGGCGGATCATCGACGACGTCCATCGGGGCCTGTCGGTGACCGGCGCGCGCGTCGTCCTCGTCGACGGCCGGACGGCCGCGACCTGGACCGTCCGGGACGGCGCCGTGCTCGTCACCCCGCTGCGCCGGCTCTCCCCCGCCGACCGTACCGAAGTCGCCGAAGAGGGAGGGCGGTTGGCGTCGTTCCTCTCCGACGGCGGGAGCGATCACGTACGCGTCGAGGCGTTCGCCGGGTGAGCGGCGCGTTCATCCGGCGAGGAGGTCCGCCACCTCGGCGTCGAAGAGCAGCCCGGGGTCGAAGCCCATCCCGTTGAAGTGGCCCGCGAGTTCGAGGGACAGGACGCCGTGCAGCCGGGTCCAGAAGGTCAGGGCCCGGTGGACGGCCGGGGTGGGCGCGGGGCTCCCGTCCGCCCACTGCCGGTGGTCCTGGAGATGGGTGTCGAAGGGGGACGCGGGCCGGTCCGCGCCGAGCGCCGCGCAGGCGTCCAGCAGCGTCGCCATGATCTCGGCGGCGATCGCGGTGATGTCGTCGGGCGCGTGGTAGCCGGGGACGGGGGTGCCGTAGACGAGGAAGTAGCGGTGGGGGTCCGCCAGCGCCCAGCCGCGCAGGGCGTGCGCGAGCGCGGTCGCGTCGGCGCCGGCCCCGGCGGCCGCCCGGAAGGTGTCCGCGAGGCTTCGGTAGGCGTCCCTGATCAGCTCGGTGATCAGCTCGTCGCGGCCCGCGAAGTAGCGGTAGAGCGCGGGCCCGCTCATGCCCATCCGCTTGGCGATCGCGTTGAGGGAGAGCGCGGACGCCCCCGCCGTGGCGATCTGCTCCCACGCGCGTTCCTTGATCTCCCCGCGCACCTGGGCGCGGTAGCGCTCGCGAGGGGTCTCCGTGCCCGTGCCCGTATCCGCCATGGCCTGCCGTCTTCCGTCCGTCTCCGCGTCAGAAATATACTATCGCTCCAGTGAGAGCCTATCACTCCCGTCATCCTTCAGGAGGACGGAGCCGGGGCGGCTCGTGCGTTTTCAGCAGGGGAAAGTACCGGCAGACGCAGGATGTCGTTAAGTTGTCGGCTTGTCAGTATTGACTGCCGTCGCCCCGTCACGGTGGACGGAGAGGTGGACGGAAAGAGAGCGCGATGAGCACCCCCTGGCAGCGCCACCTGGCGGCACATCCGCGGGGTGTGGACATCACGATGGTCCTGGTGCTGTTCGCCGTCGCCGTCGGTGGCAGTGCGCTCACGGGATCCGCCTTCGGGAGGCACCTGCCCGTCTGGCTCGCGGTGCTGCTCTCCGCCGTCTCCGCCACCGCGCTGCTGGGCCGCCGCACCCATCCCCGTACGGTCGTGGTGGTGACCGCGCTCAGCGCCGTGTGCGAGGGCGCGGTGGGATATCTCCTCACTCCGCTGTCGCAGGCTCCGCTCATCGTGGCGCTGTTCTCGCTCGGGCTGCGCACCGACCGCAGGACCACCCGGATCTACGCCGTGGTGACGCTCGCGCTGCTGATCGTCACGGCCCTGTTCGCCGACCCGCTCAGTCACAATCTGCTGCTCACGACCCTCAACCCCGTCGCCTGGGTGTTCCTGCCCGCGGTCCTGGGCAGCGCCGTCCAGCTGCGCCGGGCCTATCTCGCGGCGCTGCGGGCCCGCGCCGAGCACGCCGAGCAGACCCGCGAGGAGGAGGCCCGCCACCGGGTCGCCCAGGAGCGGATGCGTATCGCCCGGGAACTGCACGATGTCGTCGCCCACCACCTGGCCCTGGCCAACGCCCAGGCCGGTACGGCCGTACACCTCCTGGCGACCCGTCCCGAGCAGGTACGCGGCATGCTCGAAAGCCTGGCGGAGACCACCTCGTCGGCGCTGGTCGAGATGAAGGCCACCGTCGGGCTGCTGCGCCAGGACAACGAGGCGGACGCACCGCTGGGGCCCGCGCCGGGACTTGGGCAACTCGACGATCTGGTCGCGGCGTTCACCGCCGCGGGGCTCTCCGTCCGTACCACCGTCGAGGGCGGTCCCCGGCCCCTGCCCGGCGGTGTGGACCTGAACGCGTACCGGATCGCGCAGGAGGCGCTGACCAATGTCACCAAACACTCCGTCACCCGCTCCGCGGACGTGCGTCTCGTCTACCGCTCCGACCGGCTGACACTGACGGTCACCAACGACGGCACCGGCGCTCCGGCCACGCCCGCCCCGGGGCGCGGCTTCGGTCTCATCGGTATGCGGGAGCGCGCGCAGTCCGCCGGTGGGACCCTGTACGCCGGCCCCCGCCCGGGCGGCGGTTTCGAGGTGATCTGCACACTGCCGCTGCGGCGCCGTCAGGAGGAGGGTGAAGCAGGGGGCTCCTGAGCGGGGATCACGCGCGGAAGTCGGCGATCCACCGCGCGGTGGCCCCGAGTCCGCCGAAGGTGTAGAAGTGCAGCTTCAGAACGCCGTGGCGCCGCGGGTCGTACCCGCTCGCCAGGTCGTGGAGAAAGCGGTCGGGGCCGGCCGTGCCCATCAGGTTGGTCAGCGAGAATCCGTACTTCCTCACGATGGAGGTGCTCGTGCCGACGCCGAAGCGCGTGGCGTACGCCATCAGCCGCTTGGCGCCGGCGGGACCGGGCACCCCGACACGCACCGGTGCCTCGATGCCCCGGGCGCGCAGGGCCTCGACCCAGGTCAGGACCGGGCCCGCGGCGAAGCCGAACTGGGTGATGACATCGCCGGACAGCCCCTGCTCCGCGAGGGCCGCCGTCTTCTCCGCCAGCGCCGACCAGAGCACCGGACCGGCGATGGCGGGATGCCCCTCGGGGTAGCCGCAGATGCCGACGTGCCGCACGCCGTACGTCCGCAGGAGCCCGGACCGGATCAGCGCGAGGGAGTCGTCGTACGGGCCGTGGGGCGTGGTGGGGTCGCCGGCGACGACGAAGACGTTGTCGGCCGTGCCGTCGGAGCGCAGTGCGGCGAGCAGCTCCACCAGCTCCGCCTGTGAGCGCAGCCGGCGGGCCGACAGATGCGGTACGGGGACGTACCCGAACCGGCGCGCGGCCCGGGTGGCGGCCAGCCGCTGCGCCGGGTCCTCGTTGCCGAGGAAGGTGACGTTGATCCGGGTACCGGCCGGAATGAGTGCGCGGGCCTCTTCGAGCGCGGGGGCGTCCTTGCCCGTCATCTCCAGGGAGAAGTCCGCCAGCAGCGGGACGACGGCCGGGGCGGCGGCCGTGGAGAGGGGATCCATCGTGCGCGTTGCTCCTCGTCCTGGGGGTGCTTGTTCCGGGTTCCTTGCCGTGTTCTCCCTGGGGCACGGAGTGCCACCCGGGAACGAAGATACGCGGTGGGGTTCCGCGCACCCCGGCCCGGGCGGCCTGACGTGAATTCGCCGTCCCGCCGCGCCCGTCCGTACCGGCCCCCGTATCGCCCGGGTAACGGGGACCGGCCCGGTGCGTTATCTGAAACACGCCCTTGACGTGGGGTTTTCCTGTCCGTTCAGCTCTCGCTCAGGTGCTGTTTTTGTTCAGTGTCAATTTCTATTGCTCCCGAATCTGTCCGGCCCCATCGTGTAGCCATCGCATATCGGCCACGTACCGAACGGGGCGCCACCACTCATGTCTCAGATCACCATCGGCCCTGATTTCCAGCGGCCCGGCCCGGAGCTGGCCCGGTCGTTCGACGGCCTTCAGGTCTCGGCTCTCGGCCATCTGACCGACTTCGGATTCCCGCGCGGGCTACGGGCGGTGACCACCGCCCGGCGGTTCGCCGGACCGGCGCTCACCGTCCGGATCCCGCATCTCGACTCGACCGCCGTACATCTGGCCATGGAGCGGGTGCGCCCCGGCGATGTCGTGGTGATCGACCAGAGCGGCGACGAGCTGCGGTCCTCCTTCGGCGGCACACTCGCTGCCGTCGCGGCGGCCCGGGGCGCCGTCGGCGCCGTGTGCGACGGCTCGACCAACGACGTGGACGAGATCGACGCGCTGGGGTTCCCGGTGTACTCGCGCGGAGTGACCGCGCTGACCACACGGATCCTCGGGCTGGAGGGCGCCGTGAACGTGCCGGTGTGTGTCGGTGGCACCGTCGTCCTCCCGGGCGATCTGGTCTTCGGCGACGAGGACGGCGTCGCGGTCGTCGAGGGACGACACGCCGCCGCCACCGCCCGCCGACTGCGGGAATTCCAGGAGCGGTTCGCCGAGGCGGACTGGCTCGCGCGGATACGCGACGGAGTGCCGCTGGCCGAGCTGAGCGGCGCCGCCCGCTTCGCGCCCGCGCCCGGACCCGCCGCCGGGGCCGGAACCACTGCCGGAACCACCGCCGCCGCCACCACCGCCCGGGCCGGCCGATGACGTACCGCATCCGGGTCGCCGCCGCGCAGTTCGCGCCGGTCGAGGACTGGCGCACCAACCTCGCGCGCTGCCGTGAGCTGGTCGACCGGGCCGCGGCCGAGGGCGTGGAACTGCTCGTCTTCCCCGAGGCGTCGATCGCCCGGCTGCCCGACGGCGCGCGCGCCGTCACCGCGGCCCAGCCGCTGGACGGCCCCTTCGTCGCCGGACTGCTGGCGCACGCCGCGCCGCATCCGATGACGGTCGTCGTGGGCACCCTGGTCCCCTCGGACGACGGCCGGGCCTTCAACACCCTGGTGGCGGCGCGCGGCGGCGAGGTCGTCGCCACGTACCGGAAGCTGCACCTGTACGACGCGTACGGCATCCGGGAGTCGGACTCGATCGCCCCGGGGCAGCAGCCCGCCGTGACCTTCACCGTCGGTGGTCTCACGGTCGGCCTCATGACCTGCTACGACGTACGGTTCCCGGAGCTGGCCAGGCTGCTGGCGGAGCGGGGCGCGCAGTTGCTGGCGCTGCCCGCCGCGTGGTTCGACGGGCCGCTGAAGCGGGTCCACTGGGAGACCCTCTGCCGGGCCCGCGCGATCGAGAACACCTGCTATCTGGTGGGGGCGGGCGCGGCCGGCCCCCACCGTGTCGCCGACAGCCTGGTCATCGACCCGGCCGGCGCCTTTGTCTCCCGGCTCGACGACGGAAGGGGGCTGGCCGTCGCGACGGCCGACTCGGACGAGGTCGCGCGGGCCAGGGCCCTCTCCCCCCTCATGAAGCAGCGGCGCTTCACCATCAATCCCGTACCGGTCCCCGCGGACCGGGCGGGCTCGGCGACCTCGACACCGAATGGGGAACACTGACATGAGCAAATCCACCGGAGCCCGTACAACCGCGGTCCGCGCGGCCGGAATCCGTACCGCCGGAGTCCGTACCGCCGGAGTCCGCGCGGCCGTCGCGGCGGTCGCGCTGACGCTCTCTCTCGCCGCCTGCGGCTCCTCCGCCACCGGGAAGCCGGCGGACGGCGCGTCGGACCGTACCGGAGGCGGCGGCGCGGCCACCGGCGACGCGGCCAACTCGGCGGCCACGGCCGACTCCGCCCTGCACGACGCGCTGCCCGAGAAGGTCAGGAAGGCCGGCGAACTGGTCGTCGTGATCCCCGGCACCAACCCGCCGTGGTGGGAGAAGTCCGGCGGCACCTACACCGGAGCCGCCGCCGACCTGGTCAACCAAGTGGGCGCGATCCTCGGGGTGAAGGTGCGGTACGTCGCCGTGCCCGACCTCGCGGGCGCCTTCGCCGCCGTCGCCTCGGGACGGTACGACGCGGGGTTCAACCCGTACGGTGACACCGGGAAGTCCGCCAACACCGACATCGTCGACGTGGTCCAGGAGATCGTCCCGTTCCTGGTGCCCAAGGGGAACCCGAAGAAGATCGACGGGCTCGGCGCGCTCTGCGGTACGTCGGTCTCCGCCCTGGGACCGGCCGGCGCGGGCTCCGCGTACGCCATTCTCACCGAGCAGTCCGCGGCCTGCGAGAAGGCCGGCGACCCGGCCGTCCGTATCGTCGCGGTCAAGGGGGTGCCCGACGGGATCCTCGCGGTGAAGTCCCGGCGCGCCGACGCCTTCTTCGGCTCGGGCGCCGCGCTGTTCCACTACGCGAAGACCTCCGACGGCGCGCTCGAAGTGGTCGCCACCGAGGCCGACACCGGCTTCTCCAACCTCTACCAGGGGATGATCGTCCCCAAGGGATCGCCGCTCGCCGAGCCCGTGCTCGGCGCGTTCAAGAAGATTTTCGACAGCGGTGACTACGCCCGGATCATGAAGGGCGCGGGTCTCGAACGGGAGATGCTGGACGCGCCGGGCATCAACCTCAAGAAGCAGGTGTCCTGATGGCCGCGTCCGGGACCGGACCGGCGGCGGTCGGTACGGCGGCCGTACGGGACGAGAGCGACAGCGGCAGCGGCGCCGTCCTTGTCGACGGCGGTGGTGTGGAGGGCGGTGTGGAGAGCGGCCCGGTGGATGTACGGGACGCCGCCCGGCCGCCCCGGCCGTGGACCTGGGTCGCGGCGGTGGCCGCCCTGGTGCTCGCCGCCCAGTTCGCGACGATGCTGGTGCGCAACCCGAACTTCGAGTGGGATGTCGTCGGGCACTACCTCTTCAGCGCGGAGATCCTCCGGGGGCTGCTGACCACCCTGTACATGACGGTGATCGCGATGCTGATCGGCATTGTCTTCGGCGGGGTGCTCGCGGCCTGCCGGGTCTCGGACAATCCGGTGCTGCGGCTCTTCGCCGGTGGCTATATCTGGGTGTTCCGGGGCACTCCGCAACTGGTGCAGCTGGTGTTCTGGTTCAATATCGCCCTGCTGGTGCCGACGCTCGGTCTCGGCGTGCCCTTCGGCCCCACCTTTCTCCAGGCGGACGCCAACGCGGTGATCACCCCGTTCCTCGCGGCGATCGTCGGGCTGGGGCTGCACGAGGCCGCGTACCAGGCGGAGATCTACCGGGCGGGTCTGCTCTCGGTGGACGAGGGGCAGATCGACGCGGCGCGGTCGGTGGGTATGACACCGGGCGCGGTGTTCTTCAAGATCCAGCTCCCGCAGGCGATGCGGTTCATCGTGCCGCCGACGTTCAGCCAGATCATCGGGATGACCAAGGGCACCGCGCTGGTCAGTGTGATCGGCGGCGCCGAGCTGCTGTTCGCCGCGCAGGAGATCTACAGCAGCACCTTCCAGACCATCCCGCTGCTGATCGTGGCGTGCGTCTGGTATCTCGTCGCGACGACGGTGCTCAACTTCGTCCAGTACTTCATCGAGGCCCACTACGCCAAGGGCGCGGTCCGCGTGCCGCGGAGCGGGATCCAGGCGCTGGCCGCCCGGCTCCTGGCCCGGCGGACGGCGGCACAGACGGCACAGGTGGCTCAGACGGAACGGACCGCGGACCGCGCGCCCGACGACGAGCACACGCACGGCAAGGAGCGGGACCATGGGTAACCGGCTGCTGGAGGTCACCGGGCTGCGCAAGAGCTTCGGCGCCACCGAGGTCCTCAAGGGCGTGGACCTGCACGTCGACGAGGGCGAGACCGTCGCGGTACTCGGCCGGTCGGGGTCGGGCAAGTCCACCCTGCTGCGGTGCGTCAACTGTCTGGAGCTGCCGACCGGCGGCTCGATCACCCTCGACGGCGAGCTGATCGGCTTCGAGCGGCACCGGGGCGGCGCCCGCCGGCTCACCGAGCGCCGGATCGCGGTCCAGCGCCGCCGGATGGGCATGGTGTTCCAGAACTTCCATCTGTTCCCCAACTGGACCGTGCTGCGCAATGTCACCGAGGCGCCCCGGCGCAACCGGGGGCTGTCCCGGCCGGACGCCGAGCGGCTCGGCATGGAGCTGCTGGACCGGGTCGGCCTCGCCGACCGCGCCGCCTCGTACCCCCGGCAGCTCTCCGGCGGCCAGCAGCAACGGGTGTCGATCGCCAGGGCGCTGGCGATGGAGCCGCGTCTGCTGCTCTTCGACGAGCCGACCTCGGCCCTCGACCCCGCCAATGTCGAGGAGGTCACCTCGGTCATGCGCGATCTGGCCGGGGCGGGGGCCACGATGATCGTCGTGACCCACGAGATGGAGTTCGCGCGCCGGGCGGCGAGCCGGGTGGTGGTGATGGACGACGGACTCGTCGTGGAGGACGGCCCGACCGGTTCGGTGTTCGGGAACACCCGCAGCGCGTTCATGCGACGGTTCCTCCAGCAGCCGGACACATAGGCGAAGCGGAGCCGGTACGGCGCGGTGGGGCGTCGAGCGGTACGGCACACCACAGCGCGGCACAGCAGGGCGCGGCACGGCCCAGCACAGCGCGGCACGGAACGGAGTGGAGCGGCACGGTGACGGACAGGCCCAAGTACGACGCGCGGTGGTTCTCGGCGCACATCGACGATCCGAGCGCGCGCACGCTGGCCTCCCAGGTCGCCCGGCTGATCCGGGCGGGCGATCTGGTCCCCGGCGACCGGCTGCCCCATGTCCGTTCGCTGGCGGCCGAGTTGAGGATCAGCCCGGGCACCGTCTCCTCGGCCTGGGCACTGCTCAAACGGCGCGGGCTGCTGGTCGGCCGGGGCAAGTCCGGTACGCGCGTGTCCAGTCCGACGAGTCTGGCGGCGTCGCTCGGCGGACTGGCCACCCTGGGGCACCAGTTGGACCTGCGGCTGCTCTACCCCGACCCGGCGATGCTGCCCCCGCTGGAGCGGGCGCTGACCCACGCCGCCCGGCTGGCCCGGCTCGACGAGTACTACGACCGGCCGATCCTGCCCGAGCTGCGGGCGGTGCTGGAGCCCCGGTGGCCGTGTGCCAGCGAGTCCTTCGTGGTGGCGAACGGCGCCTCGGACGCGCTGTGGTCGACGCTCCAGTCCATCTCCGTACCCGGCGACCGGATCGCCGTCGAGTCCCCGAGCCAGCCGCAGCTGCTCACCCTGATGACCGATCTGGGGCTGGAGCTGGTCGAGGTGGCGGTGGACGAGCGGGGGCCCGTCCCGGGCTCCCTGCGCGAGGCGCTGAAGACCCGTCCGGTGGCCTTCTTCTACCAGCCGCAGGCCCAGGTGCCGACGGGCGCGACACTGCGGCCCCGGCGGGCGGCCGAGCTGGCGGATCTGCTGGTCCGCTGGCCGGGGACCACGGTGGTCGAGTACGACGACCTGAACGTGCTGGCCGCCGATCCGCTGCCCAGTCTGGGGCACCGGCTGCCGGGCCGTACGGTGGTGATCCGGTCGTACGAGAAGTCGTACGGCCCCGACCTGCGGCTGGCCGTCGTCGGCGGGCCGCAGAGCGTCATCGAGGGCATCCACGCCCAGATCCGGCTGACCCGGCAGTGGACCTCCCGGATCCTCCAGGCGACCCTGGCCTGGCTGCTGGCCGATCCCGGCACCACCCAGCTGCTGGCGGACGCCCGGGACACCTACCGCGGGCGGCTGCGCGCGCTGGCCGACGCGCTGGCGGAGCGCGGGGTGGTCACCCACGCGTCCGAGGGCTTCTGCCTCTGGGTGCCGGTGGCCGACGAACGCGCGGCGGTCGAGCGGCTGGCCGCCCACGGGGTGCTGGTCTTCCCGGGCTCCGGCTGCTATCCGCACCACGCGCGCGCCCACATCAGGATCGCCACATCACGGCTCGACGGCGACTACGAGGAGCTGGCCGACATCGTCCGGCACGCCCGGCAGACGCTGTGAGGCCGGGCGACGCGCTCAGTGACAACCACAGGAGAGGACGGGAGGGAACACCATGAGAATTCCCGACGCGGGACCGCTCCCGGCGCTGGCCTGCCCGGCCGACCCGCGGTTCAGCTCGTATCTGTATCTGCCGCGCCGCCGGACCGGGCCGGTCCCGCTGGTGGTCGCCGTCCACGGCACCGACCGGCGCGCCGAGTCGCTGCGCGACGCGCTCGTGCCGTGGGCCGAGGAGCGCTCGGTGGCCGTGCTGGCACCGCTCTTCCCGGGCGGGCTGGGGGACGCCGACGACATCGACGACTACAAGTTCCTGCGCACCGCGCACGCCGACTTCGACCGGGTGCTCCTCGCCATGGCCGACGACGCGGTACGCCGCTTCGGTCTGACGGCGGGCCGATGGGGTCTGGTGGGTTTCTCGGGCGGGGCGCAGTTCGCCCACCGGTTCCTGCTCGTCCATCCGGAGCGGGTCGCGGCGGCGGCGATCTGCGCGCCCGGCAATGTCACCCGTATCGACCCGGCGGCGCGGTGGTGGCCGGGGACCGGGGACTTCGCGGACCGGTTCGGCGCCGCGTGCGATCCCGTACGGCTGCGGGAGGTCGCCGTACAGACGGTGGTCGGGGCGCTGGACGACGGCGCCGAGCACATCACCCTGGCCCCCGGCGCGCGCTACTGGGCGCCCGGGGCGAACGACGCGGGCGCCACCCGGGTGGCGCGTACGGCGGCCCTCGCGGCGAATCTGCGGCGGTACGGAATCGGGGTGCGCGAGGTCCGGCTCCCGGGCGTCGGGCATGACTTCGGCCCGATGGTGCCGAGCGTCACCGGCTTTCTGGACGACGCGTTTCTCACCGCCTTCGCCGCCGAGCACCCACGAGAGGAAGAGACGAGATGAGCGACGAGACGACCGGTCGGACGGGTTCCGTGGAGTTCGGCCCGTGGCGCACCTGGTACCGCGTCAGCGGCGGGGGCGCGCCGGACGCCGTACCGCTGATCGTGATCCACGGCGGTCCCGGCTGTACGCACGACTATCTGCTGTCCCTCACCGATCTGGCCACGCCGGAGCGGCCGGTCGTCCACTACGACCAGATCGGCAACGGCCGCTCCACCCATCTGCCGGACCGCCCGGCCGGGGAGTGGACGGCGGAGTTCTTCATGGCCGAACTCCAGAACCTGGTGGACCGGCTGGGCTTCTCCTCCTTCGACCTGCTCGGGCAGTCCTGGGGCGGCATGCTCGCCGCCCAGTACGCCACGGGCCGCCCGGCGGGGCTGCGCCGGCTGGTCATCGCCAACTCCCCGGCGGCCATGCGGCTGTGGATCGAAGGGGTGGGCCAACTCCGCGCGGACCTGCCGGAGTTCGTCCAGGAGACCCTGACCCGGCACGAACGGGCCGGCACCACGGGGAGCGCGGAGTACCGGCTCGCCTCGGAGGTTTTTTACGCCCGCCATGTGTGCCGGCTGGCACCTTGGCCCGAGGAGGTCGTACGGACCTTCGCGCAGGTGGACGCGGACCCGACGGTGTACCACACCATGAACGGGGTGAACGAGTTCCATGTGACCGGCACCCTGCGGGACTGGAGCGTGGTCGACGACCTGCCCCGGATCGCCGTACCGACACTGCTCGTGACCGCCCGCCACGACGAGGCGGCCCCGGTCGCCTACCGCCCCTTCCTGGACCGCGTCCCGGACTGCCGCGAGGCCCACTTCGCCCACTCCAGCCACATGCCCCACGTGGAGGAGCGGGAGCGGTTCATGGCAAGCGTCGCCGCCTTCCTCGACACCACCCCCGCCCCCGCCTGACCCGGCGCCCCCTCAGACCGGCGCGCCGGCCCGCCGTATGTGCAGATGCCCGTCCCTGGGGAAGGGCGGCCGCGCCGGGAGGATCCGGTGGAACGCGTATCCGGTCTTCTCCGCGGACTCCGGACCGGGGCCGGTCCGCTTCATGACCACGTTGCCGACCAACCGGCCTTCCGGTCCGGGTCGGGTCGATGGGGATCAGGCCGCGCGGTTGCCCGCGATGCGTCGTACTTCGACCATGTCCCAGTAGTAGGGGCGGATTTCGGTGATCAGGCCGTCCTCCAGCAGGAAGCACTCGGCGACCGGCATGGTCCACGGCGCGCCTTCGGAGTCGGTGCCGTACAGCTCGACCAGGCCGATCACCCGGTGCGGGCCGTCGGCGACGATCTCCTGGACGGTGAGGCCCTCGATGCCGAGGGCGGCGAAGGTCCGGCCGCCGGCCACGCCCGCCTCCGGGCCGATCCGGGTGCCCGGCACGGGGTGGCCCGGGGCCTGGGTGACCCGGTAGTCGGGGCTGTGCAGGGGGCCGAGAGCGGACAGGTCGCCGGCGATGACGCCGTCGTACAGCCGACGGACGGCCTCGCGGTTGCGCTCGGTGGCGGTCTCGGTGGTCTCGGTGCTGGTCATGGTGGTGGTTCTCCTCTCCTGGCCGCGACGGTGCGCGGCGTTACGGTGCGGCGGTGGCCTGCGTCAGGGCGGGCGGCGCGAGGGCGGCGAAGGCCGCGTCGAGCAGGTCGCCGATGTCGGGGCGGCCGTCCGCGGCCGTCCAGTGGTCGACCGCGATATCGAGGCAGTCCAGCGCGGCGGCGGCCCTCACCAGCAGGTCCAGCTCCCCGGACCGTACGGGGCCGGACCGTACGGAGCCGCTGTGGCGGCGCTCGGCCAGGGCGCCCGCGAGGAGCGGGCGCCAGCCGCACTGCTTCTCCAGGTTCCTGGCGTGGAGCGAGGGCGTCTGCCGGATGAGGAGGGCCGTCGCCAGGGCACCGGCCGGATCACGGCGGTACTCCTCCGCGACGATGTCCAGCCCCCTGCGCAGCGCCGTCCAGTCCTCCTCCTCCGGGGGACGGGCCCGTACGGTCTCGGCGACCCGTTCGCCCCGGGCGTCGAAGGCGGCGAGGACGGCGTCCTCCTTCGTCTCGAAGTAGCGCAGGAACGTGTTGCGTGACACCCCCGCCGCCCCGGCCACGTCATTGATGGTCACCCGGTCGAAGCCGTCCCGCCGGAACAGCTCGAAGGCCACCTGCGCCAACTGGGCCCGGACGGCGGCCCGGGCGATGTCTCGCGTCTTACGCACGTCTCCGCTCACACCCCGCACTCTACCCACATTCCGACTCTATGTGTCACTAGATTGACTCATGCACTATCATGAGACTCAGTCCCATCAAAGAGATCGAGCACCACCGACACAAGGAGTGCGCCATGAGCACAAGCACGGCCGCGGAGAACAAGAACATCGCGGTGACCTTCTTCGAGCACCTCATGACCGGGGCCCTCGACGCGGCCCTGGCGCTGGTGGACGAGGACGCGGTCTGGCGGGTCTCGGGCCGGCCGGACGCCATCCCGCTGGCCGGCGCGTACAAGAAGTCGGAGATCGGCCGGCTGGGCACCCTGGTCGCCGAGGTCATGCCGGGCGGCGTACGGCTGACCCTCACCGCGGCGACCGCCGAGGACGACCGGGTCGTGATCGAGGGCACGTCCCAGGGGGTCTCCCCGGCGGGAAAGACGTACGACAACCAGATCTGCTTCAGCCTCGTCGTACGGGACGGGCTGATCCGGTCCGTGCGCGAGTACTACGACACCATCCACGCCAACGACGTCCTGTTCGACCGGACTTACCCCGCCGAGACCCTCGGCGCCCGCCAGGAGACCGTCTGACGGGAGCGGGTTCACGGATGGCTCGCGCCGATCCGCGCCAAGGGCAGCCGTTATCATGGGGCCGACCGTCAGGAAGCCCGGCGTCCCCTGTTGCGAGAGGGCCATGGACCGACCCGCCAAGCGCGCCACCAGCGCTGATGTCGCCCGCGTCGCCGGTGTCTCCCGCACCACCGTCAGCTTCGTCCTCAACGACAAGCCCGGCCAGACGATCCCGGCGGAGACCAGGCGCCGGGTCCTCGAAGCCGCCCGGAGCCTCGCGTACCAGCCGCACTCCTCCGCGCGCGCCCTGGCCGCCGGGCGCAGCGACATCGTCCTTCTCTCCCTTCCCGCGATGCCCATCGGCGCGGGCATCAGCAGGTTCATCGAGGAGCTGGCGACCGCGCTGGCGGAGCACGGGCTGACCCTGGTCACGCATCTGTCGGGGGCGCAGGTGCGACCGCTGCCGGCCGTGTGCGCGAGCGTCAACGCCTCGGCGGTGATCGGGTTCGAGCCGTTCGACGCCGACACCGCGCGGGCCCTCCATGGCGCGGGCGCCGTGTTCGTGTTCCCGTTCCGTACGGCGGACGCGGACCCGATGCGGTCGGTCGGCCGCCTCCAGGCCGCGTATCTGATCGGCCGCGGACACCGGCGTATCGGCTACGCGATGCCGCTCAGCCGGGGACTGCGCGCGATGGCCGAGGACCGGCTGGACGGCGCGGCCGAGGCGTGCGCCGAGGCCGGGATCGACGCGCCCGTCGTCGCGAGCACGGACCTGGAGGCCGCGACCGCGGCCCGGGCGGTGAGCGAGTGGACCGCGCGGTCCGTCACCGGGGTCTGCGCCTTCAACGACGAGACGGCGATCGCGGTGCTGGCCGGTATGCGGACACACGGACTCGCCGCCCCCGCCGATCTGGCCGTGGTCGGGATGGACGACATCCCCACCGCCCGCCTGACGGTCCCGCCGCTCACCACTTTCGCCTTCGCCCTGGCCGATCTGAGCAGACGCCAGGCGAAGGCGATCGTGGCCGGGCTCGCGGGCGGCGTCCCCAGCGCTCCCCTCGCCGCGATCGCCCCCCGGCTCGTGGAGCGCGCGTCCGCCTGAGGCGGCCCGAAGAAGCAGTCCGGCGGGGCTGCCGGCTATTCGGCGACCGTGACCGTCACCTCGGCCGGCTCGCACCCCGCGGCGGTGGCGGTGAGGCGGATTCCGCCCGGCCCGGTCGGGCGGACGACCGCGAGGACACGGCCCTGGTACGTACGGCGCTCCTTCGCGTCGAACCGCTCCTCGGTCGACGGATCCGCGCTCCCGAACCCGGCGAGCACACCGTCCCCGCCGACCTCGACGCTCACCGTCCGGTCGGCGCCCGTGTGGAGCGTGCCGGCGGCGTCGGTCAGGCTGAGGGTGATGTACGCGAGATCGCCGCCCCCGGCCGTGATCACCGGCCGGTCGGCCTCGGCGCGCAGCAGCACCGGTCCGGTGGCGGAGCGCAGGACGGCACGGCCGCTCTCGGCGCCGTCCCGGTAGGCGACGGCGAGGAGTTCACCGGGCTCGTGGACGGTGTCGTACTCCGTACGGAAGCGGTGGTCCGCGCCGGCCGGCCGGCGCCCGAGGGAACGGCCGTTGAGCAGCAGCTCCACCTCGTCGGCGTCGCTGTAGACCTCGACGGTGACCGGGGCGCCCTCGAATCCGGGCCAGGTCCAGCTGGAGACGGTGTCGCTCCAGGCCCAGGGCGTCGAGGCGACGGTCCGCCCGTGGTGCTCCGGGCGCCGGACCGCCAGATACGGCGCGGCGCGCCGGCCGAAGACGATCTCGCGGTAGTAGGAGGCGGGCCGCCGGTGCCCGGTGATGTCGATGTCGCCGCAGCCCGCCAGCAGATACGGGTACGGGGCGACGAAGGCGGGCCGGGGGGCGTCGGGGGTGAGGTACTGGGGCCGGCCGATGCCGACCTCGCCCAGGTAGTCCCAGCCGGTCCAGGTGAAGTCGCCGATGACATGGCCGTACC
Source organism: Streptomyces paludis (assembly GCF_003344965.1). Taxonomy (NCBI): domain Bacteria; kingdom Bacillati; phylum Actinomycetota; class Actinomycetes; order Kitasatosporales; family Streptomycetaceae; genus Streptomyces; species Streptomyces paludis. Next base: position 115,906 of record NZ_CP031194.1, read on the forward strand.
GCTGGACCAGCCGCCAGTTGCCGTCGATACGGGTCGGGAAGGTCTCCGTGCCCAGGATGATCCTGTTGGGGAAAAGGTCCTTGTCCAGGGCGTAACGGCTCTCGGCGTAGTTCATTCCGGCGACGTCCAGCAGGGCGAACGACTCGGCGGTGCGCCGCGAGACCAGCTCGGAGGAGCTGACCGCGTTCATCATGTCCCCCGGGTCCGCCATGGAGGTGTTGATGCCGCCGCCCTCCTGCGCACCGTCGGCTGCCTTCTCCCCCGCCGACTGCCTCATTTTCGACAGCTCTGCCATCACCGCGAGCATCCCGTTGACCGCGTTGGTGACATAGCGCGTACCGTCCAGCGAGCGCACCTTCTCGGCGAGCGCGCGGCCCTGCGCGGCGCCGACGGCCGAGCCGGTCTCGGGAATCTCGTTGCCGATCGAGTAGAGGATGACGCTGGGGTGGTTGAAGTCCTTGGCGACCATCGCCTCGATGTCGCGCTCCCACCATTCGGGGAAGCTCAGGCTGTAGTCGAACTCGCTCTTGGCCGAGGTCCACACGTCGAACGCCTCGTCCACGACGAGCATGCCGAGCCGGTCGCAGGCGTCCAGCATCGCGCGGCTCATCGGGTGGTGGGACATCCGGACCGCGTTGAAACCGGCCTCCTTGAGGATTTCGACGCGGCGTTCCTCGGCGCGGGCGAAGGTCGCCGCGCCCAGGACTCCGTTGTCGTGGTGGACGCACGCGCCGCGCAGTTTCACGGTCTCGCCGTTGATCCGGAGGCCGCGGCGCGGGTCGAGGCTCAGTGAGCGGATGCCGAAGCGGGCGGTCGCGGCGTCCACCTCGCCGTCGTCGTCCGTCAGGCGCACACCGCACCCGTACAGCGCGGGTGAGTCCGGGCTCCAGAGGGCCGGGTCGTCAATGTAGAGGCGCTGGCGGCAGAGCGCGGGCTCGCCGGGCAGCACGGTGATCCTTGATACGTCGCTCGCGACCACCGTCCCGGCGCCGTCCCGGATCTCGGTGTGTACGTCGACGGTCCGGATCGCGATCGAGTCGTTCTCGACCCTGGTCACAACCTCGGCCACCGCGGTCTCCGGCTCGATGCCGGGTGTGGTGACCCGGAGGCCGTCGGGTGCGATCCGGACCGGGTCGCCGACGAGCAGCCAGGTGTCGCGGTAGATGCCCGCTCCGGTGTACCAGCGGGAGTCGCGGTGGCTGCGGGCCTCGACACGGATCTCGTTGTCCTCCCCGAACCGCAGGAAGCGATCGGCGTCGATGAGGAACTGCGAGTAGCCGAAGGGGCGTTGGCCGGCGTAGTCGCCGTTGATGTACACGGTGGCGTCCCGGTGGACGCCCTCGAACTCCAGGGCGATCCGCCGGCCCCGGTACTCCTCGGGTACGGGGAAGGTCTTGCGGTACTCGAAGGTCCCGCCGGGGAAGTAGGCCCCCGCGCCACCCTCCGCGCCACCCTCCGCGCCGCCCTCCGCACCGGCACCGGGCGGGACGCGCTCCTGCCCGAGCATCGCGTCGTGGGGCACGGTCACCGGACGGTACGGGGCCGATTGACCGCCCAGCTCGGCGAAGGGGTTGACCTTCGGCCTGGCCTGCCAGCCGTCATTGAACGAAACGCGGATCAAGGGAACGTCCTCACTTCGGGGTGTCCATCAGCGCGGGATCGGCGGGGTGCCGCGTCACCGAACGGGCCCCTCCCCGACTGATGCGCATTAGTGACGCGCGTTAGTACGCTAAATCCGCCGACCCGGAAGCGACAAGCCACGGGTTTATCACGTTCCCGTAACGGACGAAACGGTGTGGACCCCCTGCCGGAGCAAGGGGTCCACACCGTCTCAGCGCTGCCGGAGGAGGGACTCAGGACACGCCGCGGGTGAGGACCGCGGCCGTGCCGTCCGCCCTCGGGTCGCTCGCCGCATCGAGTACGCCCGTACGCAGCCGGGCCGTCTGGACGTGGCCCGCCTCGTCGTGCGGGCCCGGCACCTCGGCCACGTCCAGGCCCAGCCCGCCCGCGACGGCGGTCAGCCGGTCCGCCTCCGGAGTGCCGGGCTCCAGTACGAGGGTGGGCCGCGGCCGGTCGAGGTCCCGGGAGCCGATGACCCAGCGCGGGCGGGCCAGCAGCGCCGCCGGGTCCGGGGCGTCCAGCAGCGCGTCGGCCACCTGCGACAGGATCCACGCCTGGGCCCGGCCGCCCTGGCAGCCGAGCGCCACGACCCGCCCCGGCCCGGTGGCGAGCGCCGGGCACAGGGTGTGCGGCGGCCGTGCCCCGGGACGCAGCGCACCCGGGTGCGCCGGGTCCAGACTGAACGCCGAGCCCCGGTTGTGCAGCACCACACCGGTCGCCGGGTCCGCGATACCGGATCCGAAGGTCTGGAACACACTCTGGATGAGGGTGACCGCGCCGCCCTCGTCGTCAACAGCCGTGACGGCCACCGTGTCCCCGGCCGGCTTGGGCCCGGCGGGCAGGGCCGCGAGGTCGCGCTCCTCGCGCAGCAGCAGACCGTCGAGGTCGATACCGCCCGCGCGGGGGTCGCCCAGGAGCGCGTCCCGGCTCAGCTCCGCCCGCCGGGCGGCGGTCAGCGGGTCGCCGCTCCCCCGCTCCAGTACGGCCAGGAGCGCCGCGCCCTGGCTGGGCGGCGGGGCCACCCACCAGGTGACACCGTCACGGGTCGCGCTCAACGGATCGGTGTTCTCGGCCCGGTGGGCGGCGAAGTCCGCCAGGTCGAGGAGGCTGCCGCGGGCGCGCAGGCCCGTCACCAGGCGCCGGGCGGTCGGCCCGGTGTAGAAGTGGCGCCAGTCCGCGGCGAGTTCGGCCAGCGTCGCGGCCAGCGCGGGCTGGCGCAGCGTCGCCCCGGCGGGCAGCGGCTCCCCCGCCGGGTCCAGCAGCAGCGCGGCGAGTCCCGGGTCGGCCCGTACGACATCGAGGCGGTGCCGGATCGCCCGCGCCAGGCCCTCGCTGACGGCGACGCCCTCCTCGGCCAGGGCCGCGGCCGGCGCGAGCGCCCTGGCGAGCGGCAGGCGCGCGCCGAGGCGGGCGAGTTCCGCCCAGCCGGCGACGGCGCCGGGCACCGTCACCGTGTGCGGGCCGCCGGCGGGCATCCGGTCCCCGGCCGCCCGCAGCGGCGCGGGGTCGGTGGCCGCGGCGGCGGCGCCCGCTGACACGATGGCGCGTACGGTGCCGCGCGCGCCGTCGCGGAACAGTGCGACGAGGTCGCCGCCGAGGGAGCACTGATGGGGGTAGGCCACCGTGAGCGCGGCGGCGGCGGCGAGCGCGGCGTCGACCACACCGCCGCCCTCGGCCACCACCCGGCGGGCCGCCGCCACCCCGGCGGGATGGGGTGCGGCGATCGCGATCGAGGCCATGGTCAGTCCCGGGTGGTGAGAATGGCGCGGGCGAAGGAGCCGTCGGCGCCGACCAGTTTGGCGGGCAGACAGGCCAGATCGTACGTACCCGGGGGTACGTGGTCGAGGTCGGCGTTCTCCAGGATGAGCACACCGGCGCCGAGCAGGGAGTGGTGGACGTCCCAGGTGTCGGTGCGGTGGTGGCTCTCGATGGTGAGGTAGTCGATGCCGACGAGTTCGACCTCGTGCGCGATCAGCCAGTCGGCGGCCTTCGGGGACAGGCCCACCCAGCTAGGGGCGCGCTCGGTCTCCTTGAGCGGACCGGCGGAGTTGGAGGTCTTGAGCAGTACGCGCCGGTGTCCGGCCGCGCCGCCCTCCTCCAGGTGGTGCGGTTCGACGTCGCCCTCGACATGGGTGAGATCGAGGACGAGCGCGGGCCCGACCAGCGCGTGCAGGGAGACCTCGTCGATGGGTGTGGCACCGTCGCGGAAGTGCGCGGGGGCGTCGACATGGGTGCCGGTGTGGGCGCCGAGCCGCCAGCGGGTGACGTTGGAGGCGTCGCCCCGCGCCAGCGACTCGACGGTCTCGACCTCGGGCTTGCGTCCCCAGTGCAGCATCTCGGGGTGGATGGGCAGGGTGATGTCGTAGATCTTCACGCGGTCGCTCCAGGACGGTGGGCCGGGTCGGGCCAGGGCTCGCGGACGGCGGCGGACACGGCGCGGGCGGTGGTGAGCAGACAGCGGTCGAACTCCTCGCCGCCGTGCTTCGCGTCGGCGTCGGCCACATCGCGGCCCCAGACGCCGGTCTCGCTGACCTGGTCCATCCGGTAGTCCCAGAAGGAGTCCACGTCGAGGTGCGAGGTGGCCCGGTCCATCCGTACGAGTCCGGGGTGGAGGTGGAGCATGACGGAGGTCTCGAAGAAGTTGGCGTGCATCAGGCCCCGGCCGTACTGGACGTGTCCGTCGACCTCGGGGCCGGGGTACATCGTCACGTAGCCCAGGGCCCGTACCCGGGCGTCGCGGTGGCGCACACGGAGCTTCTCGGCGGAGACGTCGAGCGCGCCGTTGTTCCAGATGTGTCCGTTGAGCAGGATGAACTGCCGTACTCCGGAGGCGTACAGGGAGTCGATCACATCCTCGACGACGGCGATCATGGTCTCGGGGCGCAGCGCGACCGTACCGCCGAAGTCGCCGTGGGAGGCGGAGACGCCGAAGGCGAGCGGCGGCACCACCGGTACGCCGGTCAGCGCGGAGACGCCGAGGGCGACCGCCCGGCAGATGAGGGTGTCGACGGCGAGCGGCAGGTGCGGGCCGTGCTGTTCGGTGGCGCCGACGGGGATGATCACGGCGTTCCGGTCGGCGGCGGCGGTCTCGGCCTCCGGCCAGGTCAGCTCCTCCCACCGTACGGGGGCTCCGGAGCCGCCCAGTTCGGCGGCGAGGGAGGCGATGTCCAAGCCGGTGGGGATGTCCGAAGCGGTGGCCGGGGGGACGGGAACGGCGGTCGGGACGGGGGCGGTTGGGGGCATGCTGCTTCCTTCTCTCTCGCGGCCGGGGCTCACCACGCGCGCCGGCTCTTGTCGGGCAGCAGGTCGAGGGCCCGGACGGGGACGACCTCGTTCTCCTCGACCGTGGTGATCCAGACGGTCGCGTCCGGGCTGTAGTCGCTGATCAGTTCCCGGCACACACCGCACGGCGCGATCACCCGGAACCGGCCCGCGGGTTTGATCTGTACGGAGACGACCGCGGTGACCTCCAGCGGCCGGCCGCCCGGATAGGCCCCGCGGGCCGCGCCCAGGGCGACGCCCTCGGCGCAGATGGAGCTGCGCCGGCAGGACCCCTCCAGATGGACCCCGGTGTGCACGGCGCCGTCGGCCGTACGTACCGCGGAGGCGACCTCGTGCCGGCCCTCCCGCCAGACACGGCCCAGCAACTCCTGCGCCAGGGTGAGCAGTTCGGCGTCCTCGGTGCTCATCGAGGCGGGTACGGAGACGGGCGCGGCGATGTCCGCCGCCGCACCGGGGGACGCGGCGCTCACGCGGTGATCCCGAGCAGGCGGGCCATGTTCCCGCCCTCGACGAGCGCGCGGTCCTTCTCGTCCGGTACCGCCTTCGCGATCTTCATGCGCTCCAGGTCGAAGTCGGAGCCGGGCCACTCGCTGCCCATCAGGATCTTCTCGGGCCCCAGCCGGGCGTAGGCCCGCTTCACATCGCTCATCAGCGTCGCCGAGGTCTCCAGATACACATGGGGCTGCCGCTCGGCGACGATGATCGCTTCGGGGACGTTCCACACGGCGCCCATGTGGGCGATGACCGTCGGCACTTCCGGGTGGTCGCGGGCGATCTCCTCGATGGCCAGCGGCGCGCAGAAGGAGTCGTCCAGGGCGTTGACCAGCACCATCAGCCCGCGCCGGGCGCATGCCTCGAACAGCGGGTCCAGCAGGCCGTGGTCGGCGACGTGGTAGCCGTGCAGGCTGGGGTGGAGCTTGAGGCCCACCAGCCCGGCGTCGGCCATGCGGTCGATCTCCTCGATGGCGTCGTCGGCCTGCGGCAGGACCTGCCCGAAGCCGAAGAAGCGGTCCGGGTGCGCGGCGACCAGGGAGGCGATGAAGTCGTTCTCGATGCGCTGGGCGAGCGAGCAGATCATGGCCATGTCGACGCCGGCGGCGTCCATCCGGTCCAGGATGCGCCGCGGTTCGAACGGGGTGTACGGCGGCGGCGCCTCCCCCTTGCGGACGCCGGTGAGGTAGTCCGAGCGTCCCCGGACGTCCTGAGTGGTGTTGTACGCGTCGATGATCACGCGGGTTCAGCCTTTCTCTCTGTTGCCGGGAGGGGCACTGGGCACCAGCGGCAGATGGCAGCGCACGGTCCGGCCGGGCGCGATCTCGCGCGGCTCCGGCATCCGGGTGCGGCACTCGTCCTGGGCGAAGGGGCAGCGGGTCTGGAACAGACAGCCGTCCGGCGGGTTCGCCGGGTCGGGCAACTCGCCCTCCAGCAGCTGCCGTTCACGCCGTCCGCCGGCCCGCAGCGACGGGACGGAGGAGAGCAGCGCGGCGGAGTAGGGATGGGCGGGGCCGGCGAAGAAGTCGTCGCGGGACGCGATCTCGATGATCTGCCCCAGGTACATGACGGCCACCCGGTCGGCGATATGCCGTACGACGCCCAGGTCGTGGGAGATGAACAGCATGGTCAGACCGCGCTCGCGGACCATGTCCGTCAGCAGGTTCAGCACCTGCGCCTGGATGGAGACGTCCAGCGCGGAGACCGCCTCGTCCGCCACGACGAATCTGGGCGAGGAGGCCAGCGCGCGGGCGATACCGATGCGCTGGCGCTGGCCGCCGGAGAACTCGTGCGGCTTGCGCCGGCCCGCGTCCGCGCCGAGGCCCACCCGCTCCAGCAGCTCCCGTACGACCGGCTCGGCCTCCGCGCGGCTCGCGCCGCGGGCGCGCAGCAGCGGTTCCGCGACGATGTCGGCGATCCGGCGCCGGGGGTTCAGCGAGCCGAAGGGGTCCTGGAAGATCATCTGGAGGTCGGCCCTGGTGCGCCGCAGCCGGGGTCCGCTGAGCCCGGTGATGTTCAGGCCGAGGAAGTCGACGGTGCCGGACACGGGCTCGACCACCCGCAGCAGGGCCCGGCCCAGGGTGGACTTGCCGCAGCCCGACTCACCGACCAGGCCCAGCGTCTCGCCCTCGACGATCTCCAGGTCGATGTCGCGCAGCGCCCGGACCCGGCCGCCCGAGCGGCCTCGGTACTCGACGCGCAGCTTCTCCGCGCGGATGAGCGGGGTCCCGGGCCTGGCCGGCGGTACGGGCCCGGTGGCGGCCGGGGTGACGGATGCGGTGGGCGGCGGGGTCATGCGTGCCCCCTTTCGTTCGGTGCCAGGACGCAGGCGTCCAGATGGCCGGGACCGCCGTACCGGCGCCGCAGCTCGGGCGGCTCCTCGCACGCGTCCCGGGCGTGCGCGCAGCGCGCGGCGAACGCGCAGCCGCTCGGGCGGTCCACGCCGGTCAGCGGGGTGCCGGGGATGGCGGGCAGCCGGTCGGTGACCGGGCCGTCGATCGGCGGTACGGAGCCCAGCAGGCCGATGGTGTAGGGATGCTGGGGGTCGAACAGCACCTCGTCCCGCGAGCCCTGCTCCACGATGCGGCCCGCGTACATCACGGCGACCCGGTCGGCGACCTCCGCGACCACCCCCAGGTCGTGGGTGATGAGGAGGATCGCGGTGCCGTGGTCGGCGCGCGCCCGCTCCAGTACGGAGAGGACCTGGGCCTGGATGGTGACGTCCAGCGCGGTGGTGGGTTCGTCCGCGATCAGTACGGCGGGGTCGTTGGCCAGGCCCATGGCGATCATGACCCGCTGGCGCATACCGCCGGACATCTGGTGGGGCAGGGCGCGGGCGTTGTCGCGGGGGCTGGCGATACCGACCTCGCCGAGCAGTTCCACGGCCCGGTCCATGGCCCGCGCGCGGGGCATCGCGCGGTGGGCGCGCATCATCTCCACGACCTGGGCGCCGACCCGGTGCAGCGGGTTGAGCGCCGCCAGGGAGTCCTGGAAGACGACGGCGATGTCCTTGCCGCGGATCGCGCGCAGTTCGCTCTCGGACGCCTCGGCCAGATTGCGTCCGCCGAAGTCCACCTGGCCGCTGATGTAGGTGCGCGGGCCGCGGTTGAGGCCGACCAGGCTCATGGAGAGCGCGGACTTCCCCGAGCCCGACTCGCCGACGAGCGCCAGGATCTCGCCCTGACGCAGGGTCAGATCCACTCCGGCGACGGCCGGGAGCCGCCCGGCGGGCACATCGAACGCGACCCGCAGATCACGGATTTCGAGAACGGCGGGCGGCGCTCCGGCGGCCGGCCTCTCCTGCCCGGTCGCGGCGGGCCCGGTTTTTGCGTGCCCGGTCACGGTGTGCCGCTCACAGCCGTGGCCGCGGTGTGGACGAGGTCGGCCACCCGCCGGGGGTGCACGAGCGTCGTGTAGTGGCTGCCCGGTACGTGCTCGGTGACGGCGCCCATCCGGGCGGCCATGTCCCGCTGCGCGTCCGGGCGCAGGGTGCGGTCGTCGTCGGCGACCAGATACCAGCTGGGCAGAGTGCGCCAGGCGGGCTTGCCGGTCGGCTGGGTGAAGATACGGTTGTCCGCCTGGCGCCCCTCGGCCTCGACAACGGCCCGGTGCGCGGGCGACAGATCGGGGCCGATCTCCGCCCAGAACTCCTCGCTCGCCTCCGACTTCCACTCCCCGTTCGGGCCGCGCCGCATGAACGCCGAGATCTCGGCGGGTTCGTACCGTTCGACGATGCCGTTGACCGTCTCGCCCTCCTCAGGGCCGAAGGCGGCGACGAACACCAGGCCCCGGACGGAGGGGTGCTGGCCGGCGTTGGTGATGACGGCGCCCCCGTACGAGTGGCCGACGAGCAGCACGGGTCCCTCCGTCTCCTCAATGGCGGCGGTGGTGTGCGCCACGTCCTCCGCCAGGGAGGTCAGCGGGTTGGTGACGGCGACGGTCCGGTGTCCCCGGGCGGCGAGCAGGGGCTCGACCTCCGTCCAGGTGGTGGGACGTCCGCCCGCTCCGTGGACCAGCACGATGTTCATGCGGCTCAGCCCTTCCGTATACGTGGATCGAGGATCATGTAGAGCACGTCCACCGCGTAGTTGACGAGGACGAAGAGCAGGGCGATGGCGAGCGCGGCGCCCTGCACCACGGGGTAGTCGCGCTGGAGCACGCCCTGCACCAGCAGCCGGCCGACACCGCCGTAGGAGAAGACGGTCTCGGTGATCACGGAGCCGCCCAGCAGGGACCCGAACTGGAGGCCGAGGACGGTGACGATCGGGAGCCAGGAGTTGCGCAGCACATGCCGCCGGACGACCACGCCCTCCGTGAGTCCCTTCATCCGGGCGGTGCGGACGAAGTCGTCGCCGAGGACGTCCAGCACGGAGGCGCGCACGATACGGGTGATGTATCCGGCCATCGACAGCGCCAGGGTGGTGGCGGGCAGGATCAGATGCTGGATCCAGGGGCCGATCAGTTCGGGACGGTTCTGGAGCACGGCGTCGAGCAGGACGAAGTTGGTCGTGGGCCGGTAGTCGAGCGAGCTGGGCAGCCGTCCCAGGACGGGCAGCCAGCGCAGCCAGACACCGAAGACGACAATGGCGATCACCCCGAGCGCGAACCACGGCAGGGAGAAGCTCACGGTCGCCACGGCCCGGGTCGCGGTGTCGATCCAGGTGCCCTTGCGCAGCGCGGCGGCGATGCCCGCGCTCACGCCGAGGAGTACGGCGACGGTCATCGCCGCCAGGGTCAGTTCGATGGTGCCGGGCAGGGCGTCGCCCAGCATGTGCAGGACGCTGTTGGAGCCGAAGAACGAGGAGCCGAACCGCAGATGCACCAGGTCGTCGAGGTAGCTGACGTACTGGGTGAGGAGCGGCTTGTCGAGGCCGAGGGCCTCGCCGGCCCGGGCCTCGTTACGGGCTATCTCCTCGGCGGTGAGGTTCGTCCCACCGCCCGCGAGGGCGGCGGTGGGTGATCCGGGCAGCAGCCGCATGGCGACGAAGACCAGGGTGGCCAGCGCGAACATGACGAGCGGGATGCCGAGGAGTCTGCGGGCCATCGCCCGCAGGGTGGCGGTCCGTTCGGAGCCGGTACGGCGCGGACGCCGGACGCGCGGCAGCGGGAGGGCGCTCATGCGGTGCCCTTCGGGTCGAACGCGTCCCGCAGGTCGTCGCCCACGAAGTTGCAGGCCACGACGGACAGCAGGGTCAGGGTCGCGGGCAGCACCACCAGCCGGGGCGCGGAGTAGAGGAACTCCTGGCCGGCCTGGACCATATAGCCCCAGTCGGCGGTGGGCGGCTGGATACCGAGGCCCAGATACGACAGGCCGGCGGCGAAGCCGGCCGCGACCGACAGGGTCATGACGACCTGGGCGACCATCGGTCCGGCGATGTTGGGCAGGATCTCCTGCACCAGGACGCGCGGGGTACGGGTGCCGCCCAGCCGTGCGGCGACGACGTAGTCCCGGGCCGTCTCACGGGCCGTGAGCGCCCGGGCCAGCCGGGCCAGGCCCGGGGCGAGGGACACCCCGACGCCGACGACGAGGCTCGTGGTGCCCGGTCCGGCGGCGGCGACCAGCAGGATGACCAGGAGGATGGACGGGAAGGCGAGGGCCAGGTCGACGGCGCGCATCAGCACCTGCTCCACGGCCCCGCCCGCGTACCCGGCGAGCAGCCCGGTGCCGGTGCCGAGCACGGCCGCCAGCGCGGTCGCGGCGAACGCCACGAACAGCAGCGGCCGTCCGCCGTGCACCAGCCGGGACAGCTCGTCGCGGCCCAGGTCGTCGGTGCCGAGCGGATGACCGGGCGAGCCGAAGGGCAGCAGCGCCGAGGAGGTCTGGCGGACCGGGTCGGCCGTGATCAGCCAGGGCCCGACGAGGACGGTCAGGGCGATCGCGATCAGGAACACCCAGGACACCAGGGCCGGCCAGGAGGTGCCGATCCCGCGCCGCCGGAGCGCCGCCGGCCATCCCCGGAGACCGGCGGCCCGGGACGGGGGCGTGGACGGGGACGGAGACGAGGGCGGCGCCGCGGCCGGGGGCCCGGTGATGCCCGTCGCGGCACCCGCGGGGTCAGACACTGGCTTTCTCCATGAAACACCGGTGGTTGCCCAGCGCCGCCGCGTTGATCCCCTTCACCTTGGAGCCGCTGACCACGAGGTTGGTGGAGCAGGCCAGCATGGCGATCACCATGTACTCCTCCGCCCAGCGCCGCTGGATCCTGGAGTAGGCGGCGGTGCGCTTCTTGCCGTCCGGCAGGTTCTTGGCCGCCACCAGCTCCGCGGCCAGGGTGGCGGCGCCGTCCAGGGTGTCCAGGCCGGTGATGGTGGAGCCGTAGAGACCGGCGGGGTTGGCCATGGAGCCGACCATGTTGTTGGGGTCGGGGACGTAGGAGTTGCGCTCCCAGATCATCAGGTCGTGGTAGTCGTCCTTGCCGTCGCTGAGCCGGCTGAAGTACGAGGCGGGGTCGACGGAGGTGGTCCGTACCTTGAAGCCGGCGTCCTCCAGGTTCTGCTTGACGATCTGCGCGGCCTTGGGGTGCCAGGAGTCGCTGGCCGCCATGAGGCCCAGCTCGCGGCCCTCCGCGCCCGCCTCCTTCAGCAGCTTCCTGGCCTGCGCGAGGTTCTTCGTGCTCAGGTCGGCGAGGCCGGGGTCGTAGCCGTTCTGGGCGGGCGGGATCGCGTAGCCCTTGGGTTCGCTGCCGACGCCGAAGAACGCCTGCTGGACGATCGTCCTGCGGTCGATGGCCAGATTGATGGCCTTGCGCACCTTCAGCTCGGGTATGCGCCGGGCGTCGATCATCAGGATGGCGTCGAAGCCCTCCGGGGTTTCGTGGACGGTCACCGACGGGTCGGCCTTGAGCTGTGCGACGGCGGAGTAGGGGGTGAACTGGGTGGCGGACACATCGCCGCTGAGCAGGGAGCTGACGATGGCCGAGGGGTCCTGGACCTGACGCAGGACCAGCCGGTCGATCGGCGGCCGGCCGAGCCGGAATCCGTCGAACGCCGTGAGGGTGATGGACTGGCCGGAGGTGGCCGAGGAGAACTGAAAGGGCCCGGTGCCGACGAGGTGCTTGCCGATGTCGGCGCCGTACTTGTCGAGGGCGGCCTTGGAGATGACGCGCCCGCCGATGTCGGAGAGCTGGGCGAGGACGGTGCGGTCGGGTGCCTTGAGCACCAGCTTGACGGTGAGGTCGTCCTCGGCGGTCAGGGCGGCGACGTTCCCGCCGAGGGAGGCCAGCGGTCTGGAGGCGCCCTTGGGGAGGGTCTTGTCCTCCGGGTCGAACTGCCGGCCGAGGGAGGCCAGGACATCGGCGGAGGACAGTGTCGTACCGTCGTGGAACTTCACGCCCTTGCGGAGGGTGAAGGTGTAGGTGAGCTGGTCGTCGGAGACCTCCCAGCTCTCGGCCAGGTCCGGCGCGGGCTCGTTGGACTCGAAGGAAATGAAGGTGAGACCGCGGCAGACGCAGTCCACCGCCATCCAGTCCCCCAGGGTCGTGTAGAAGGCGGGGTCGTTGACCGCGCTGGTGGAGTCGATCGCGAGGGTCAGGGTGCCGCCCTTGCCGGATCCACCGCCGGACTTCGCGGACCCGTCGTCGGCCACACCGCAGGCGGTGAGCAGAGGGGTCAGTCCGAAGCCCACTCCGACGCCGAGGACACCGGCGCCGCGCAGCATGGAGCGGCGGGACAGCCGTGCTCCGGCCGGGCGGAGTGCGGGCGATCCCTGCGACTGATCCGGCATGAGGGCCTCCTTGGGGCACCGTTCCTCTGAAGGAATGGATCTAATCTTGCGTTGATTGGATCCAAATACATGCTGTCCGGCTCGCGCTTCCGCGCCATGTCCCGAACGTTACGAGCGTATGAAATCGGGATCTTGCATATTTTCTGCCGTGATGTGTTGACACATACGGCTTCTGACGCTTCGTCAACTCCCGCAGCATCCGTCGGCGGCGGTGGCCGACGGGTCGGGGATGTCCATGGCCGGGTTGCGGTCGAAGAAGCCGTCGGGTTCGAGGACCAGCCGCACCCGGTCGACCGGCATGACGGGCCACTGCTCGGGCCGGGGGAAGTGGTGTGTGCCCACGACCGGCCACAGCACCAGCTCCGCCCCGTCCAGCGAGCGGTCCTGACGCTGCCAGACCTGCACACCGTCCTCGCCGGGCTCCGCCTGGTTGGGGTACTGCCCGCCGACGTACCGCTCGGCGGCGTCGGACACCGTCGCCCACAGATGCTGGTGGACGAAGGGCGCCCGGCGGGCCATCACCGAGTCGGGCCGGGCGAAGGGCCGGGTGGTGTTCGGCAGCAGCAGCCGGTACGCGGTCGGCTCGCCGTAACGGTTCTCCTTGTCCGCGCTCTCCACCCGCCAGTGCCGGGACGTCGCCGGGTTCGTCCGGCGGGCCGCGCCCGCCTCCGACAGCAGCGGGGTGCGCACCATACGGACGGCGTTGCCGTACGGGTCGTGGCGGGGGTCGTCCTCCGCCTCCGCGTTCTCCTCCACCAGCCGGTTGAGCGGACCGTCCACGGCGACATCCAGCCGCAGCCCGAAGTAGTGCTGGTGGGTGGGGGTCTGGACGTGACGGGAGACCACCCGGCCGTGCCGCACCTCCGCGCCCTCCTCGATGCCGGAGGCCGACAGCATGCCCGTCAGCTTGATCTCCAGCTCGATACGGCCGTCCTGGTAGAGCGACCAGTAGAAGCCGTAGTCGTAGTTGGCGACCGTCTGGAAGCTGGAGATGATCAGCCGCCGCGAGCGGCGCACCTCGCTCACCCCGCGGCGCAGATCGTTGTGCTTCCAGAGGATGCCGTCGTCCTCCTCGTGCATACAGATCGCCTGGGCTATCTCCTGGGCGTCCCCGTCGCCCCCCAGACAGGCCGCGTCGAAGTAGTGGATGACGCCCAGGCAGTCGCAGCCGAGCGCGAGCGAGTTGGTCAGCGGACCGGCGCCGTACTCGCCCCAGTCGAAGAAGTTCTTGCGGAACTGCGTGGAACTCGGGTCGAGGTAGGGCACGTACATCTCGTTGCAGGCGGCCCGCTTGAGCACCGAGCGCCCCAGGAAGTTCAGGTCGTACAGCACCAGGCCCTCGCGGTGGGTGAAGCCCACCCGCAGCTCCCAGCCCTGCCAGCGCACCCGGTGCCCGTCGACGGTGAAGCTCGGCCCCTCGGGCTGCACCACCTCCAGCGGCTTCAGCCCCTCCCGGTCCGGCCCGAATCCGCCGGCCGACAGCGGCCCCGGCTCCTCGGAGACCGGGACGACACCGTGGTCCTCGACCTCCAGCACCTCCATCGTCGCCATGTCGATGAGCGGGATGACACCCTGCACCGGGCGCACATAGGCGTTGTCGTCCTCCCGCACCCGGTGCCAGACCGAACCCCAGGTGATCCTGCGGTCCTTGTACTTCTCCGGGACGAAACCGCCGATGGACTCCGCGTCGATCACCGTCAGCGACACGTCGTGGATGCCCCGCCGGGCCAGCGCCTCGCGGAAGAGCGGGCTCTCCCGGCACGCCCGCGCCGCCGCGCGCGCCTCCGTCGAGGTGATGCCGGGCCGCCGGATGTCCACCGGCCGCCACGCGGTACAGCGCGGCTCGGCCCCCAGGCGTACGTCGATCTCCCAGGCGCCGGGCAGATCGTGGTCCATCGCGACCAGTCCGACCAGCACCTCGCCCGCGCCGTGCCGGCCGGCCATCACCTCACGGGCGAAGGTCTCGTCCAGCGTCGCGCCCCAGAACCTGGTGCGCTCGCCGAGCCGTCCGTCGGCCCGGGCCACGGCGACCGCCGCGTCGATCTCGGCGGGAGACAGCGGGTCGAGGGGATGGGTGCGCTCCCGCCGCGCGAGGACACGGGTGCTGACACTTCCGGGGGAGTTGTTCATGGGGTGCTCCGCTCGCTTGCACAGATCGGAATTCTTGGATCCTGATTGCTATAGAATGGATACATAAAGCGGTACGTGGCCCGTCCCGGGCGCCCGCTCCGCGGCATCCCGCCCCGGCCACCGCCGGCCCTCGCCTCCCCGACCCCACGGAGACCCCATGGACACCGCCCCGCCCGCCGCCGCGGACTCCACCGCGGACTCCCCCGCGGGAAAGGGCAAGGCGCTCGTCGACGACACCGCCGCCGCGATCCGCGCGCGGATCCTCTCCGGCGAGATCCCCATCGGGGCCCAGCTGCGCCAGGCCGAACTCGCGGGCGCGCTCGGGGTGAGCCGTACTCCCGTACGGGAGGCGCTGCGGCAGCTCCAGGCGGGCGGTCTCATCGAGGTGCTGCCCAACCGCGGCGCCGTGGTCCGGGTCCCCTCCCCCTGGGAGGTCCGCGAGGCGTACGAGATCCGCGCCGAACTCGAAGGGCTCGCCTGTGTACGGGCGGTCCGCGCGATCACCCCCGCCATCCTGCGGGAGCTGCGCGAGGCCAACGAGACGGTGCGCGCGGTCAGCGGCGGCGGCACGCCGGGCGAGGGCGCCTCGCCCTCCACCGCGGCGAACGACTGCTTCCACACCCTCATCCACACCGTCGCCGGCAACCAGCGTCTCGCCCGCGCCATCAAGGACGTCAACGAGGCGTTTCCGCGCAATGTCTCCGCCCTCGTCCTGCACGACAACCCCCGCCACCGCGAGGACAACATCCGTGAGCACGAGCGCATCGTCGAGGCGCTCGCCGCGGAGGACGCCGAGCGGGCGCGCGCCGAGATGAAGGCCCATGTGACCAGCGCGGGCGAGCAGTTGGCCCGCTGGTACGAGCAGCGGTCGGCCACCGTCTTCCGGGGCTGAGCGGCCGGCGGCCCGCCGGGACCCGGGGCTCACGCGCCGGCTCCCGGGCCGGGCGCGTCGGTGATGCCCATCGCGGCCGGGGACAGGAAGTCCAGGTCCGGCCGTGCCTTGCCCTCGGCCAGGTCAGCGAGCGCGGCCCCCAGCGCGGGCCCGAACTTGAAGCCGTGCCCGGAGCAGGCCGCCGCCACGGACACCCGGTCCTCCCCCGGCAGCGGTCCCACGGCGAACCGGTTGCCCGGCGCCATCGTGTAGCGGCAGGTGACCGTCTCCTCCACCGGTCCGTCCGCCGCCGGCAGGAAGCGGGCGGCCAGGCCGAGCAGCCGGTCGCGCTCGGCCCCGGTGACCGGGCCGGCGGGCACCGAGGGGTCCTCCGGGGGCCCGTCGTCCAGCCCGATCTTGACGCCCGCGCCGCCCAGGGCCGGGATGCCGTACAGCAGGCCGATGTCCGGGACTTCGACGGAAAAGGCGCCCAGCAGCGGCGGTTCCAGCAGATGCGCCCGCGAGGAGCCGAGGTGCGCATTGACGATCCGGACCACCCGCAGCGGCGCGGCGAAGGCGGGCAGCAGCTCCCCGGTCCACGGGCCCGCGCAGACGACCAGCCGGTCCGCGCGCAGCACACCGCGCTCCGTCTCGACCCGCACCCCGTCGCCCTCCCGGCGCCAGCCGCGTACCGCGCAGCCGTCCCGCCGGTCCACACCGTGCGCGCGGCCCAGCGCGGCCAGCGCGGTGAGCGCTCCCTCGGCGTCGATGACACCGGCGGCCGGGTCGTGCACCGCGGTGAAGCCCTCGCACAGGCTCAGCCCGGGGAAAAGCTCTCCGGCGCGGACGTGGTCCACCTCCGCGCAGCCGGGGCCGCGCAGGGTGCCGGGGGCACCGACGGCCCGGGCGTACAGGCCACCCGTGATCGTCAACAGCCGCTGTCCGGCGGCCTGTTCGAGTTCCTCCCAGGCCCCGTACGCGGTGTCGACCAGGCCGTCCCAGACCTCGGCGGGGTAGGCGCGCCGGATCATCCGCGTCCGGCCGTGCGAGGAGCCCCGGGTGTGGCCGGCGGGGAACCGGTCGAGGTGGATGACGCGCGCGCCGCGGGCCGCGAGGTGCCAGGCGGCGGCGGAGCCGTGGATACCGGCCCCGATCACGATGACATCGGCCCGGTCCCGTCCGCCGCCCGCGGGCACGGGCGCGGACGAAAGCGCGGGTACGGGTACGGATTCCGGGAGTACGGGCGCGGTCTCGCGAGCGCCGGCGGCGGCAGCGGCACCCACAGCGGCCACCGGCCCGCGCCGGCGCTCACGGGCCGTCAGCGCCGCGACGAGCGCGTCCACATCGTCCTCGGTGTTGTACACGTGCAGGGAGGCCCGGGCGACCCGCTCCAGACCGCGCCTGCCCAGGTCCCACTGACCGTGCGAGGCGGGCACCGTCGACAGCCGGAATCCGGTGGTGCGCAGGTCCCGTACCGTCTCGCGCGGATCCTCCCCGTCGCGCAGGAAGGTCACGATGCCCGAGGCCGCCGCCGCCGGATCGGTGAGCCGTACGCCCGGCACGGCCGGCAGCGCGGCCCGCAGCCGGCCGGCCAGCGCGGCCACATGGTCCCGGATCCGCTCGACACCGAGGTCGAGCGCCTCCTCCAGGGCCGTGCCGAGCCCCAGCCGCAGCGCGTGGGACGCCTCCCATGTCTCGTAGCGCCGCGCGCCCGGCACCACCTCGTAGCGGTAGGCCGCCGACCACTGGGCGCCCCGTACGTCCGGCGCGTCCGGCCGGGCCCTCGCGCGCAGCCCGGGGGCGACGTACAGCAGTCCCGTACCGCGCGGCCCGCGCAGGAACTTCCGGCCGGTGGCGACGACGACACCGCAGCGCAACTCCTGCACGTCTACGGGGAGTTGGCCGAGCGACTGTGTCGCGTCCAGCAGCAGCGGCACCCCCGCGCGGGCGGCCAGCGCGCCGGCCTCGGCGACCGGCTCCACCAGTCCGGAGGAGGTGGGGACATGGGCGAGGGTGACGAGGGCCGCCGGTTCGCGCAGGGCCGTCTCCAGCGCGCCGAGGTCGAGCCGGCCGTCCGCGTCGGCGGGCAGCACCTCCAGCACGATGCCGTGCGACTCCCGCAGCTCCAGCAGGTGCAGGGCCGAGCTGACATAGGTGGAGGACGAGGCCAGGACCCGGTCCCCCGCCCTGAGCCGCAGCGCGCCCAGCGCCCGCTGCCACGCGGTGGAGGCGCTCTCCACCAGGGCGATGTCCTCCGGAGCGGCGCCGAGCAGCCGGGCCGCCGAGCGGTAGACCCGCTCGGTGCGCGCGCTCAGCGCCTCGGCCGCCTCGTAGCCGCCGAGCAGCGACTCCATGCGCAGGTGTTCGGTGACGGCGGCCAGCGTCGCCCGGCTGGGCAGTGCCGCGCCGGCGGCGTTCATGTGGCGGGCGTGGAGCGTGCCGGGGGTGGCGGCGCGCAGGGCGGCCACGTCGAGGGCCGCGGTCCGGGACGCGGGCGGCGGGAGGGGAACCGCGGCGGTGTGGGTACTCATAGTGCGACGACCACCGCCTTGCGCTCGCAGTAGGAGAAGAGGGCGTCGTCGCCCAGCTCCCGGCCCAGTCCCGAGTCCCCGAACCCGCCGAAGGGCAGCGCCGGGTCGAAGATGTTGTACGTGTTGATCCACACCGTGCCGGCGCGCAGCCGGGCGGCGGTGCGGTGGGCGCGCGACAGGTCCCTGGTCCACACTCCGGCGGCGAGCCCGTAGGAGGTGTCATTGCCGAGGGCGACGGCCTCCTCCTCGTCCTCGAAGGGGATCACCCCGAGGACCGGGCCGAAGATCTCCTCCCGGGCGATCCGCATGGTGTTGGTGACGTTCGTGAAGAGCGCGGGTTCGACGAAGTAGCCCGGCCGGTCGGGGACTTGGCCGCCGGTCACGAGTGTCGCGCCGTCCGCGACACCGGCCTCGATGTACGAGAGCACCTGTGCGCGCTGCTCCTCCGAGACCAGCGGGCCGACGGTGATCCCGCCGTCCAGGCCGTTGCCGACGGGGACCTTGCGCACCGCTTCGGTGAGGCGCTCCTCCATCTCGGCGAGCACGGAGCGCTGGACGAGCAGCCGGCTGCCGGCCGTGCACATCTGCCCGGAGTGGCCGAAGGCGGCGCGGATCGCGGTGGTGACGGCGGCGTCCAGGTCGGCGTCCGCGAAGACGATGTGCGGGCTCTTGCCGCCGAGTTCCAGGGTGAGGCGCTTGACGGTGGGGGCGGCGGCGCTCATCACCAGCCGGCCGACCTCGGTGGAGCCGGTGAAGGACACCTTGGCGACATCCGGGTGCGCGGTGAGCGCGGCGCCCACCTCGCCGTCGCCGGTGAGTACGTTGAGCACCCCCGGGGGCAGCCCGGCCTCCGTACACAGGGCGGCGACGCGCAGCATGGTCAGCGGGGTCTGCTCGGCGGGTTTGACGACGACGGTGCAGCCCGCGGCGAGCGCGGGGGCGAGCTTGAAGCAGCCCGTCATGATCGGGAAGTTCCAGGGCAGGATCAGCGCGGCCACGCCGGCGGGCTCGGGCACCGTGTAGACGTGGTGGCCGGCGTCGAGGGGGACGACCGTGCCGGTCAGCCGGGTGGGGGCGCCCGCGAAGTGACGGAACGTCCGGGCGCTCATCGCCGTGTCGGCGCGCGAGCGTTCGATCGGCTTGCCGTTGTCGCGCGTCTCCAGCACCGCCAGCTCCTCGGCGTGCTCCTCGATCAGCTCCGCGATCCGGTGCAGCACCCGGCTCCGCCCGGCGGGCGGCAGGCCGCGCCAGCGGCCGTCCGCGTGCGCGCGGGCGGCGGCGGCGACGGCGGCGTCCACGTCCTCGGGCGTCGCCTGCGCGACCCGGCTCAGGACCGCTCCCGAGGAGGGGTCGAGGACGGGGAAGGTGGTGCGGTCGCCGGGGTCGGTCCAGCGGCCGTCGACGAGGAAGGGTTCCCGTGGCGAGGGCTGGGCGTTGAACGTGGTCATAGGTCTTCCGTAAGGTGTCGGCCGGCCGCGGGGGCCGGGGCGGATCGTGGCGGGCCGGGGCGGGCCGGACGAAGCGCCGTCAGACGAGGTCGAAGTACTCGCGCTGCTCCCAGTCCGAGACGTACGCCAGATAGCGGGCGAACTCCGCGCGTTTGATGGTGGTGATCCAGGAGACGACGTCCCGGCCGAGGGCCTCGGCGAAGACCGGGTCCGCGTCGAGCGCGTCCAGCGCCTGGCCGAGCGAGCCGGGCAGCCGGCGGGCCTCGGCGGCGTACGGGTCGGTGACCGGCGGGCCGGGGTCGAGCCGCCGGGCCATCCCGTCCATCCCGCTGACCACCTGCGAGGCGATGTAGAGGTACGGATTGGCCGCGGGCTCGCCGGATCGGTTCTCCAGCCGGGCGCCGCCCCCGCCCTGGGCGGGGACGACCCGTACCATGGCGCCCTTGTTGTCGATGCCCCACACCACCCGGTCGGGGGCCAGGGACATCGGCAGGTACCGCTTGTAGCCGTTGACGGTGGGGGTGGTGAAGACGGTGGCGGCGGGCGCGTGGGCCAGCAGCCCGGCGAGGTAGTGCCGGCCCACCGGGGACAGCGGCTCCTCGTCCACCGGGTCGAAGGCGGCGCCGCCGGTCGCCCGGGAGCGCAGCGACTGGTGCAGGTGCCAGCCGGTCGACGCGGTCTCCGCGCCGGCCGGGCGGGACATGAACGTCGCGTGGTAACCGTTCCGGCGGCAGATCTGCCGTACCGCCGCCCGTACGAGCAGCGCGTCGTCCGCGGCCCGTACCGCCTC
Organism: Streptomyces paludis; assembly: GCF_003344965.1. Lineage (NCBI taxonomy): Bacteria > Bacillati > Actinomycetota > Actinomycetes > Kitasatosporales > Streptomycetaceae > Streptomyces > Streptomyces paludis. The sequence goes on from NZ_CP031194.1 coordinate 136,292, forward strand.
CCGCGCGTCCAGGGTCAGTTCCAGCTGGCCGGGGCCGAACTCCAGCTCCAGGGAGCGCAGCGGCAGATCGAGCCCGGTGAGCCCGGTGTGCAGCAGACCGACCAGTTCGTCGAGCCGGTCGAGTCCTTCCTCGTGCAGCAGCTGCGCGCCGCTGCTCAGCGGTGTCACCTCGGGCGCCGGGCCGGGCGCGCCGGGCCGTCCCACACTGACCGGCGCCGTCCCGGGGGCCGCCGGGCGGTACACGTGGAACTCCAGCTCCACCCCGACATCGAGGTCGTACCCCGCCTCCGCGAGCGCGGCCAGCCTACCGCGCAGCAGACCGCGCGGGCAGTACGCCGCGGGTGTGCCGTCCGGGTGGTGGACGTCGCAGAGGATCCAGCCGGTGCGCTCGGCCCAGGGCAGCACGCGGAACGTCGTCATGTCGGGCACGAGCACGATGTCCCCGGCCCCGGCGAAACCCCCGGGGACCAGCGGGTCGTCGCCCGAGAAAACGGGCAGGACGGTCCGGCCGGAGGTGTCCTTCAGCAGCAGCGAGGAGGGCGCGGTGACCCCGGAGCGCAGCGCGCCGGGCACCGCCTCCCGGGTCAGGGTCTTGCCGCGCAGCACCCCGTGCTGGTCGGCGAAGGAGAACCGCACCCGGTCCAGGCCGAGTTCGTCGATCACCCGGCGGACCTGGCCGGCCGCGACGTACTGCCGCTCGTCCCACAGACCGTGCCGCTCGACGAAGCCGCCGGCCCCGGCGGGGACCAGCGGGCGGGCGCTCGGCCCGTCACCGCTCTCGGCCCGCGGCCGCTCGTCAGCGCTGCGCACGCGGCACCTCCCGCCCCGCCCACGGGGACCGGGCGCGCCGCGCGGACTCCCGCTGTCGCCACGCGTCTTCCCAGCCGTCGGCGGGGGTGACGGTGTCGATGGCGAGGGGGCCGGTCAGCTCCTCGGCCGACCGCGCGTCAAGGGGCAGGCCGGGCACGGGATTGCCGTTCTCGAAGGAGGTGATCGCCTTCAGCAGCAGTCGGCGGTTGGCGGTGACGGCGCGGTCGGAGACCCCGAGCCGCTCGACGGTCCGGTCCTGGATGGGGCCCATGCTCTCGACGGCCCACTGGTCGTGGACGTTGATGTCCAGTCCCATGCCGGTGTAGGTGAGTTCGCGCTGCTCCCCGGGGTCGAAGCCCCAGTCGTTCGTACGGTTGCGCAGCGGCCGGTAGTCGGGCAGCGAGACCTCGCTCAGCCGCTGGGCCAGCAGCGTCCCGGTGTCGGTGACCTCCTCGAAGTCGTAGAGGATCATGAACCAGTGGTGGTTCTCGTCATCGATCGGGACATGCCACTGGCAGAAGACCTTGCCGTTGCCGAAGGGCACCACGAAGGCATTGGGGAACACCAGGTTGGTGATGCGTACGTGCCGGACGTTCCCGGCCAGCTCGCGCAGCGCGAAGACCCGCAGCCCGTGCTCGGCGCTCTCCACCTCGATATCGGGGCGGAAGCCGGCCCCGACCAGCTCGGAGAGCTTCCGGCCGGTGCCCTCGACCTCCTCGCTGAACTGCTGCCCGTACTCCTCGCGGGGGTCCTCGCCGACGAAGCGGTGCAGGAAGGAGACATGGCTCGGGTCGATGCCGCCTTCCACGCCCTGGAGCCAGTTGCACTCCCACCGGCCCTTGAAGGCGAAGGTGTACTCCTCGGGGGCGCGGAAGCAGTCGTACGCCGGGAAGGGCGGCGGGTCGCCGGTGCCGAGGTAGCCGAAGACGATGCCGTTGCGCTCCACGCAGGGGTGGCTCGGGATCCGCACCTTGGCGGCGAAGTTGCTGTGCTCGGGTTCCGCGGGCTGCTCCCGGCACTGGCCGTCGGGCCCGTACAGCCAGCCGTGGTAGAGACACCGCAGCCCGCCGTCCTCCCGGCGGCCGTAGGAGAGGTCGACGCCCCGGTGGGCGCAGTAGCGGCCGACCAGGGCCCAGGCGCCGGCCCGGTCGGGGACGTCGTCGCGCCGGAAGAGGACCAGGTCCTCACCCATGATCCGGACCGCCTTGACCGGTCGCTCCTCCGGCATCTCCGAGACGAGGGCGACCGGCTGCCAGTAGGCGCGCATGAGCTGCCCGAGGGGGGTGCCCGGGCCCGTGCGCGTTATGCGCTCATTGTCCTCGCGTCTGAGCATCGCTCTCCTCGTGCATACGATCAATGAGTGATTGGATCCAATAATTACATATCGAGATCCAAAGCAACAGGGCCGCTGTCCGGAGGACGCTCCGCGCCGCCGTCAGGGCCGCCCGGTCACGACGGAGTCGGTCAGGTCAGACCGGTCAGGGCAGATCAGTCACGGCGGACCGGTCACGGCAGGCCGATCATGGCCGCCATGGTGGTCACCATGAGCACACCGCCCGTCTCCCCCAGCAGCAACGCGCGCCGCTCCGGCCGGTGTTCGGGGGACCCGGACGGCCACGCCAACCGGACGAGCACGGCACCGGCGCGGGCCACGACCCAGCACGCGACAAGAAACAGCGCCGTCCACGGCGTGAGCGCGGCCGACGCGACCCCGGCGGGGCCGTCCGCGACGGCTGCCGCATGGTCGCCGTGGTGGCCGCTCTCCAGGCCCGCGGCGCCCGCCGCGACGGCCGTCAGCACCGCCATCGCGGCCAGATCCACCGCCTCCGCGGGCCCCCGGCAGCGGCACCCCGCGCGCATCTGCCACAGCCACGCGAGACCGAGCGCGCCGGCCCCCACGAGCAGCCCGCGCCGGCTCCCCGCTCCGGGGGCCATGGCCAGCATCGCCGCCAACGCGACCGCGTGCGGCATCCACTGCCGTACGGAAGCGGCCGGATGCCCGGCGAGACACAGCACTCCACCCACCAGCCCGGTCACCCACAACACGTCATGCATGGGCCCGGCACCGAACGGCCGCCACCACTCCCGCGACCCCACCGCCGGCGCCATCGCCACCGCCGGGCCCACGCGGACGCGGACACGGACGCGAACGCGGACCGCCGGAACCGCGCGGCGGAAGGATCGTCTCGTACGACGTGCTCACAGCCCTCCTGGTGTCACTCGCGCGGGACGGCACCCCGCGGACACCGACAAAGCTGCGTGCCCCATGTTTCATCGCGAACCGGCGTCTGTTGCCCACCGGTAACAGCTGCCGCGGCGGACCGCTCAGCGGTCCAGCACACTCCCGACGAAGTCCAGCGCCAGGTCATGGGTGTCGTGGAACGGCAGCGGAGGGTCCTCGAACCAGTCGGCGGTGGCCTCCGGATGCGGCCCCACGACGGCGACACGGCCCGCGCCGTAGGAGGTGACGAGCGCGGCGGCCCGACCGTTCGTGTACGTGGCGAGGACGGTCGTCCCCGGACCGGGGTCCGGTGTGAAGTAGGCGCCGTCCTGGAAGAAGAGCACACGCGAGCGCCCGCGCCACTCGACTTCGACCAGGGTGTTGTCCTCGGTCACGACCGTGGCGCCCTCCGTACCGATGTACTGGTCGACGGTGCCGGACAGCAGACCGAACCCCTCCTCACGCCCGGCGAGATATCCGCCGAGGCAGAATCCGAGATAGCGGCCGCCCTGCCCGACGAAGTCACGGATCGCCTTCTTGTACGGCTTGAGCTGCTGGTAGGCGGGCGTCAGATCACCACCGCCGGGCTGCGCGTACAGCTGGGCGGTCGCCAGCAGTTCGGCGGACAACGGCCGCTCCCCCTTGGGCCCGGCGGTACGGACGTCCAGCCCCCAGGGCCCGTTGGCGAGGAGGTCGACGACCGTATCGGCACAGTCCATGTCCTCCTGGGCGGGCCCCCGGTAGACAAGCGCCACCGGGCGCGCGCCGGAATGGGAATCGAGAATTCCGTTGGATTTCACAGTTCCTCACCAACCTGTCGTGCATACGATTTCCCGGCACCACGGCCGCGGGCCCCGTTCCGGCGGGGTCATACCCGTCTCCTTTATGACGCCTGAAACGCGCCGGCGCCAGAGCGGTCAGCGCTTATCACCCGTACGGGACAACGGATGCCACGGCTCCGGCCGCGCACGCGCTTAAACGCACCTTTCGCGAGTTTCGTGCCATCCCACTATCGTGTGAGGCAAGAGCGGAAATCCGTACATGTTTCACCATTCAACGGAGGTGTTCCCTCATGACCGCGATGACCCTTGGCACGGAGCGAATGGACAACGCGTTCGACCTCGATGTGCGGGAGGAAACCGGCAGCGCGGCATCGGCCGACCGTCACCTGTCCACACACGCCTCCGCCCGTCACCTCTCCACGCACGCCGCCGCGCGGAACCTCTCCACCCACGCCGCCGCACGGGGTCTGTCGACCCACGCCCGGTAGCGCCGGATGCCCGAAGCCCCGTTGTTCCGCTGCTCCGGAGCGGGGCTGTTGCGGGCACCCGTTCATCCCGTGACGCGTGCCGATGAGGTGCGCTGGGACGCGGACTCTCCGGAGGAGGACGAGAGCGGCCGGCTGGCCGAGGCGGTGAGCCGGCTGGCCCGTCCGCGGCCGGTGGCCGAAGCCATCGCCGTGGCATCGCCGTCATTGGCGCGGACCTTGGCACAGACCTTGGCCCAGACCGCCGGAGACACCGACAAGGAGCCGGCCGCGCTGCGGCGCGCGCTGCGAGCACTGGCCGGCTACCGGCTGCGGATGGCGTCGCGGGAGACACCGTTCGGGCTGATGTCGGGGGTGGCACCGGTGCGGTTCGGTGACGACGCGCAAGCAGTAGCCGCGCAGGAAGTAGCCGCGCAAGGTGCGAACGCGCAAGAAGTGAAGGTCCGTTGGGGTGACGCGCACCGGCGTGCGGTACGACCCGACCGCGCGTGGCTGACCGCGCTGGTGACCGAGTGGGAGCAGCGCCCGGAGGTGCTGCGGTGGCTGCGGGTCGTGGCAAACGGTCTGTGTTTCGTGCGCGACGGGAGAGTCGTGCTTCCCTACCTGCCGCACTCCGCTCCGGGCGGATCCGCCGAGGCGCCGGTGCGGGAGGTGAGCGTCCGCCGCACCGACGCGGTCGCGCTGGTCATGGAGCAAGCTGATACGCCGGTGCTCTGCGGTGAACTGGCCCGGCGGCTGGGCGCCGCCTTCCCCGCGGCACCCCCCGGATCTGCGGAGGGAATGCTGGTTCGGCTTGTGGCCAAGGGGTTTCTGCTCTCCGAGGCACATCCGCCGCTGGAGGCCGCCGATCCGCTGGACCATCTGCTGAGCGCCCTGGCGGCGGTGCCGCCGGAGGATCTGCCGGAACTGCCGGAGCTGCGCGCGATCCGGGTCGCGCTGGGTGCGTACGCCGCGCTTCCCCTGGGTGCGGGCCTGACGGCGCTGACGGAGGTCAGCGAGCGGATGCGCGGCCTGCGCGCCGCGGATCAGCCCGTACACGTGGATCTGGCGCTCGACGCCGAGGCGCGGCTGCCGGGCGCCGTGGCCGAAGAGGCCGCCCGGGCCGCCGGCTTGCTGTGGCGGCTGTCGCCGCCGGAGCCCGGCCCCGCCCATCTCCGCGAATATCACGCGGAGTTCCTCGAACGGTACGGAGTCGGGCGGCCGGTCCCCGTGAGGGAACTCCTCGATCCGGACATCGGGCTGGGCGCGCCGGCGGGCTACCGCTGCCCGCCCGGCCCGCGTCCCGAGCCGGCCGAGGACCGCCGGGACACCGCGCGCGACGAGGTGCTGGCCGCACTGGCCCAGCGGGCGCTGCTCGCCGGGGAACGCGAGATCCTGCTGAGCGACGACCATCCGGCGGTGGCCCGCCTGGCCCACGACGGGGGAAGGCCGCCCTTGGGGATGGACCTGTGCGCCCACCTGCTGGCCGATACCCCGGAAGCCCTGGCGGAAGGGCGTTTCCGGCTCGTACTGAGCAGCCACTCCGGCCGGGCCGGGGCGATGCTCGGACGTTTCGCCCACCTGCTCCCGGAGGACATGCGGGCCTCGCTCACCGAACTCGCCCGGGATCCGGGGCCGTCGGACGCGGACGCGGACGCGGACGCGGACGTGCTCAACGCTCAGGTCAGCTTCCGGACCGGCCGCGCCCGCGCGGCGAACATCGCGCAGGCGCCGCGGTTGCTGGAGTACCGGCTGCCGGTGGGCACCTTCGCCGACCGGGGCGATCCGGCCGTGCTGGACCTGGCCCGCCTCGCTGTCACCGCCACCGCGGAGCGGCTGCTGCTGGTCGAGACCCGGACCGGGCGCCGGGTCCGGCCCGCGGTCTTCCACCTGCTCGACCCGGAGTGGGATCTCCCCAACGCGGCACGGCTGTTGTGCGACCTGACCACCAGCGGCGTACGCGGCTGGCGCGGCTGGAGCTGGGGGGCCGCGGAGGCGCTGCCGTATCTGCCGAGGGTCCGTTACGGGCGTACCGTGCTCGCGCCGGCCCGCTGGCGGCCCGACGACACCCTCCGCGATCGGAACACTCCCCGCGACACGTGGACGCGCGCGGTCGCGGCCTGGCGCGACACCTGGCACGTGCCCCGGCGCGTCCGCGTGGGCTCGGCCGACCGTCACATCGAACTGGATCTGGACCTCCCCGCGCATCTGGACCTGCTGCGCCACGAACTGGGCCACGGACCGGGGACCTTCGTACAGGAACTTCCCACCGCCGCCGGATGCGGTGACGGATGGCTGGCCGGACCGGACGGAGTCCACCGCGGCGAGATCGTCTTCCCGCTCCTGGCCCGGACGGCTGCCACCTCCACCACCGGGCCGCGTGCGGGCGTCTCCACGACCGGGCCACGCGCGCCCGGTCACCCTGTTGTGACCGGCCTGCCTGTTGTGACCGGCCGGCCACAACAGATCCGTCAGGGCCGGCGCGAACACCTGCCCGGCGGCGAGTGGCTCCACGCCTCGCTCTACTGCCTCCCCGCCCGTCAGAACGAGGTACTGACAACGCACCTCCCGGCCCTGCTGGAGACGCTTCCACCGGAGGTCGACCGCTGGTTCTTCGTACGTTACGCGGACAGCCACGACCACCTCCGGCTGCGCTGGCACGGCCCCGCCCATCTGCTCACCGGCCGGCTCCTGCCCCAGGTGCACGCCTTCGCCACCGCCCTGCGCGACGCCGGACTGACCCGGCGCCTGGTCCTGGACACCTACGCCCCGGAGATCGAACGCTACGGAGGCCCCCGGGCCATGGCCGCGGCCGAACGGGTCTTCCACACGGACAGCCTCGCCGTCCTGGAAACACTGCGTCTGGCCCGTACCGGCACACTCACCGTCGACCCGCTGCCGCTCGCGGCGGCCGGCCATATGGCGCTCACCCACGCCTTCTTCACCGGATACGCCCCGCGGACCGCCGAAGACTCCCCCGATCCCCCCGGGCTGCGCTGGCTCCTGGAGACCTTCCCCAAGGACGAAGCCGCTCACCGCGGCTTCCGGCGTACCCGCCAGGAGGCTCTCGCCACCGTGAATCCCTACACGGCCGGGAGCTTCCCGTCCGGCATCACCGGCTCAACGGCGCTGCGCCGGGCATGGGCCGCCCGTACCGAGGCAGCCGTCGCCTACGGCAGTGTGCTGCGGGAACTCGGCACCCGTTCGGAGGCGCCGCCCACCGAAGCGCTGGCATCCCTGCTCCACATGCATCACAACCGCCTCATCGGCGCCAACCCCCTTACGGAGCAAGGCTCCTACGCCGTGGCGCGCGGCGCAGCCCAGGCACACGAGGACCGCCGGCGCGCCTCCCGGGCAGCGAGCCCCGAAGCCACGGGATGACGAGCCCTCCACCTATCGTTACGGCGGAGGCACTTGGCGACGGAGCCGACCTGGACGAGCTGCTGGCCGCCCGTCGCCGGCTGCTCGGCTGAACCCCGTTCGGTCGCCGCGGTGCGGGCGGATCCGGCACCGGTCCCGTACGAGGTGCAGTTCCTGATCGCGGTCACCGCGTACGCGGCCCATGTCGCCCCGCCGCGGCCCGTGTTCCTCTCCAAGCCTCACCGCGTCCCCGCCCGAGCAGCCCCAGCGGCCCCAGCGTCCCAGGCGGCCCACGTCACCCAGGCCGCCCCCGTCGCTCCAACCGTCCGAGGCCGTCCGTGACGCTCGCCGCCGGCGAGGCGCTGCGCGCCGTCGAGGTGCTGGCCGCCACCGGCATGCTGATCACTTCCGCCGAGTTCCTGGGCCGGCCGGCGCTTCTCGGGCGCACCTCGCTGGCCAGCTGGGACATTCTCCGGCTGCGCCATCGCCGCGGTCCCCGCCGGGACCGTCTGCTGGCCCACCCCGGCATCCTCGCCGTGCTCGCCGGGAGAGCCGCGGCCTCGGCGGCATTGATCCCGTGGCCGCTCCCCGCGCCCGCGCACGCCCTCGCGCTGGGCACGGTCGTCCTGACCTCGATCACGCTCCAGTCGCGAGGGCCTTACGGGGGCGAGGGCTCGGACCAGGTGCTGCTCCTGGTCTTCACCGCGCTCGCGCTGGCCGCGCTGCATCCCCATGCCACCACGATGCGCCTGACCCTGTACTTCCTCGCGCTCCAGTCCGCCCTGGCGTACTTCACCTCAGGGATCTACAAGGTGGCGTCTCCCCCATGGCGCAGCGGCAGCGCCCTCAGCGGCGTCCTGGGCACCCGATGCTTCGGAAACCGGCGGCTGGCCGCCCTGGCCACCGCGCACACCGCGGCCACCGCCTGGACCTCCCGGGGTGTCGGCGTCTTCGAGGCCGCCTTCCCCCTCGTGCTGCTCACCCCGCCGGCGGCACTGCCCTTCTTCCTGGCCTGCGGAGTCCTCTTCCACCTGACCTGCGCCGTGGCGATGGGGCTGAACGTCTTCCTCTGGGCCTTCACGGCCTCGTACCCGGCTCTCGCCTTCATGGTTCTCTCCCGTTGACGCCTCGCCACGACGGCGTGCCCTGACGGGCGGATCGTCGTTGAGAGGGCGTACGTCCCCGGCCGTCCGGCGCGGGGCGTGATCGCGGCAGTGAGGAGCGACTGGTGAGCGAGTGCGTTCAGGAGCACGAGGACGGAAGCGGCACCCGGCAGTTGGGCAGGCGCGCCGCCGCTGTGGGGGTGGCGCTGGGGGCTGCCCTGGCGCCGGCCGGAGCGGCGCACGCCAGTGTGATCGGCGTCGGGAACGCGGTGTTCGGCAATACGTGCGTCACCCAGGGCGGTACGCAGGCGGCGGGCGGCACCGCGGCCGGGAGCGGCGCGGTGAGCGCGAACCTGGCGCAGCTGCCGCTCTCCCTGCCGCGCAACCACTGCGGCAGCAGCGGCATCGTCTGCACCGCGGTGTTCAGGGCCAGTGTGTAGCGCCGAATCGGTGACCGGTATGGCCGGCGTCTCTCTGGAGGACGCTCCCGTAAGGGAGTTGGCGTCCCTCAGCGGGCACGCCCTGCCGCTCGTACGGCAGTGGGTGGCGCGGCAGCCCCGGCACGGTGTGGCGCGGGCGCTGCTGGTTCTCGCGACGAGCGACGGGCTGAGCGACACGGAGCTGCGCGAGCAGCTCACGACCGCCCATCGCGACGCGCTGCGGGAGGACGGGGGAAGCGCCGGTGAGCGGTCGGTGAGCCTCGTGTACGGCGTCTTCCTCCACACCCACCGCCAGTACCGGCTGACGGCCGAGCATCTCCTCACCCACTTCGAGCGGTGGCCCGGGGACGAGGTGGCGGGTCTGATGTTCGACGCCTTCCACGCGACCGGCGACCCGGCCCACCGGGCGCGGGGCGATGCCCTGGCCGAGCGGTTCCAGGCGCTGCGGGGCCGGGACAGCTGGGCCTGGACGAGCCGGCTGGCATGGGTACGGGCGGAGCAGGGCCGCGCGGCCGAGGCGCTGGACCTCGCCGGGCTGGCCCTGACCGCGCATCCCCGCTCCGGGCTCGCCGCACACGCCCGCGCGCACGCGGACCACGAACGGGGAGCCGGCCCGGCGGCCACCGCGTTCCTCGACCGGTGGCTGGCCGCCGACCCGGGCGCCGTCCAGTTCAGGCACCTCAACTGGCATGCCGCCCTCCAGTCCCTGGCCTGCGGGGACTTCACGGATGCCCGCCGACGCGCCGACGAGGCCCTGGCCCGTGGCGATGTGGGCATGCGCGCGGCGACGAACTGGCGGCTGCTGCTCGCCGGACAGTCCCCGGCCCGCCGCTCCGACCCGTCCCACGTCAGGGAGTTGCTGGCCGGTCCCGGCGGGATGGCCGAGGTCTTCCACACCTTCAGCCTCGCCCTCGCGCTGGCCGTCGAGGCCGCCACCGACGAGCTGCACGCCCTGGCCCGCCGGGCGGCCCGGGACGAACGGCCCGACTTCCGGGAGGTGCTGGCCCCGGTCGTCCGGGCGCTGGCCGAGGTCACCGCGGGCCGCCCCGGGGCGGCGGTGGACCTGCTGACGGGCCTCGGCGAGCGGACGAAGCGGCTTGGCGGAGTCCGGGTGGAGCGCGAGATCGTGCAGGACACCCTCGCCCGCGCCCTGCTCGGCACGGGAGAACACACCCGCGCGGTCCATCTGCTGCACCACCGCACCTCCACCCGCCGCCACCACACCTACGAGGACCTTCTCCTCTCCCCCACCGCGCCCGCACCGCCCGCCCCTCCCACCGGAGTTGCCCCATGACCCCGCCGGCGCCCCACGTGATCGTCGTCTCGCCGCGCGGCAGCGGCACCCCGCTCCTGGCCGACGCCCTGACCCGGCTCGGCCACACCCCGTACGGCACGATGAGCGGCCACGCCCTTGAGGGCGCGGACCAGCCGGGACCGGGCGAGGTCCACGCGCTCCTGACCGCCGCGTACGGCGAGCAGCGAGCGGCCCGGCTCCTGCACCGTCAGGGACCGGAGTACGCGGAGCTGACCGCCGCCTTCCACACGGCGGTGAGCGCCCTGTGGCGGACCTGGTGGACACGCCTCGGGCAGCCGGTCACCGGAGCCTCACCCGTCACCCCCGACGTGGAGAACCGGCTGACCCGCCTCCCCGACGCCGAACTGCGCCGGCTCCTGCCCGGCCGCGGCTGCTGGTACCTCAACAGCCTCGACCTCCAGCGCGCCGACGCCGGATTCCTCCGTACCTGGCACACCGAAGCACGGCCCCCGATCGTCTACCACCACCGCGATCTGCGCGACCGCGTGATCAGCCTGGTCCTCCTGCTGTCCGGTCCCGCGAGCCAGGCCGGCACCCTCCCCGACCAGCTCATCTACCGCGACATCCTCGGCGCGCTGCCCACCGTGGAGGACCGCGTCACCCTCGCCCTGACCGACCCGGACTTCCCCGGCATGGCCGAAACACGACGCTGCCAATGGCTGCTGCGCCACCCCGCCGTCACCGTAATCACCCACGAAGACCTCGCGGGCCCCGCCCACGGGGGTACGGCGGAAGCCCGCGAACGCGCCCTGACCCGACTCGCACAGGCCACCGGCCACCCGCCCACCACCGCCACCGAAGCCGCCACCACCGTCGGAGCCGCTGCCCAAGCCGGCTCCGACGATCTGGCAGTGGGTCTCTGGCACGAGTACTTCACCCCCGCGCACGAACGCCTCCTCAACCAACACCACGGCGACCTGCCGGCCCCGGGCGCCCGGTCACCTCACCGCGCCGCCGCGACCTGAGCGGACTGAGCCTCCATGTGCCAGGCGTACATCCGGTCTCCGCTGTCGCAATACGCCTGGGAGGAAGGCCCGTTGACCCACTGCCAGGGGCCGGTGGCGGTGTACTTGTCACTGCTGGGCCTGACACACTCCGCGAACCCCCTGAACCGGTCCCCGGGACCTCAGCAGGACGTCGTGGGCCGCGCGGTATCGCCCTCGACACCCGCCCGCCGGCGCACCCTGTCTTCCGCCGCCTGCTGATGAGGTGGTCTCACGTGGCACGTTCCGCGAGCTTCTTGAGCAGCCCGGGCGGTGGCCATGGCAGGCTCATGCCGCATGATCGATGAATTCGCGAAGAACAGCCTGCACGGGAGACTGCGGCGGGACCGCGAGGCGCTGCTCTGGAAACTCGACGGCTTGTCCGAGTACGACGCCCGCCGGCCTTTGACGGTGACCGGGACCAATCTTCTCGGCCTGGTCAAACACGTGGCCGGCGTCGAGGCCCGGTACTTCGGCGAGGTCTTCGACCGGCCGTCCCCGGAACCGCTGCCCCGGTGGCAGAACCACGACGGCAGCGATCTGTGGGCGGCAGAGGACGAGACCCGCGATCAGATCGTCAAGTCCTACCGGCGCACGTGGGAACACTCGGACGCGACGATCGATGAACTTGCCCTCGATGCCCCCGGCCATGTGCCGTGGTGGCCGGATCCTTATTCGAACACGAACCTGTTCGCCGTCATGGTCCACGTCCTCGGCGAGACCAACCGGCATGCCGGGCACGCCGACATCCTGCGTGAAGGCGTCGACGGGCGAACCGGGATGCGCCCCGAACACGAGACGCAGATCGATGAGGACGCCCGCACCGCCTACTGCGCGAAGATCGAACAGGCCGCCAGATCGGCCGCAAGGCGGCGGGACCGCTCCGCGTGACGAGGGCAACGCAGCACGTCGGTGCCAGGCGTGACGTCGGACGCCGTGGTGTTCGGCCACAGAGCCGCCGCGAAAACCCGTTGGCGGAGCCACGGCAGCCACTGCTACGTTTCCGGAGGCCGTGCAAGAGAGCGAGGAGGTGGTACCCGTGAACGTATCGACATGGGCGCTCCCCTCCGGGGTCACGGCCGGGCGATAGGTCGTCCGGGAGCGCCGTTCCATGGCACTCCCGAAAGGCACGACCATGCAGTTCACTTCTGAGCGGCGTCTCGACGGCGCTGTCCGCGAGCGCGAATTCGCCCTCGGCGAGATCCCCGGCATCCTGTGGACGCCCGGATCCGTATCCGCACCGGCGCCGCTGATCCTGCTCGGCCCGCCGCCTCTCGGGCTGCGCAAAACGTACCCCCGGCTGGTGGCCCGAGCCCGGCACTCCGCGGCGGCCGGCTTCGCCACGGCCACCATCGAGCTCCCCGGACGCGGCGACCGGCCCCGCTGGCCCGCCGCCGAGCAGGCACTCGCCGAGCTGCGCCGGGCCATGGAGGCGGGCGAGCCGGTCAGCGACGAGATCGTCGACGCCCTCATCCTCCCCCTGGTCGACAGGGCGGTCCCGGAATGGCAGGCCGCCCTGGACGCCCTCCTGTCGCTGCGCGAGATCGGCGGCCCGGTCGGGTACTCGGGGGGAGTGATCTCCATCGGGACCCGGCTGGCGGTGGTCGAGCCGCGTATCTCGGCCGCTGTTCTGTTCGCCGGGAGTTTCGTCCCTCGCGCCATGTTCCAGGAGGCCCGCCAGGTCACCATTCCGCTGCACGTCCTGCTTCAGTGGGACGACGAAGGGAACGACCGGCAGGCGGCGCTGGACCTGTTCGACGCCTTCGGCTCGAAGGAGAAGACACTGCACGCCAATATGGGCGGGCACACCGGCGTCCCGCAGTTCGCGGGGGACGCCGCGGCCCAGTTCTTCACCCGGCACCTGAAGTGACGCCGGGCCGTCGGGCCACCAGCAGGTGCTGAGCTTCGAGTGCCGCCGGCTCGTGAACAAGGCGGCTTGATAGGCAAGCCCACGCTTGCCTATGCTGCGGTCGTGGCCGACGACCTGTTCAAAGCCTTGGCCGACCCCACCCGCCGTACCATCCTCGACGTGCTCACGGAGAGGTCCGGGCAGACACTGTTCGAGATCTGCTCGCGACTGAGCGCGAAGCGTCAGCCCGGTATCTCGCGTCAGGCGGTCTCCCAGCACCTCGCCGTGCTGGAGAACGCCGGACTCGTCGAGACCAGGCGGGAGGGCCGCTACAAGTTCCACGACCTGGACACGGCCCCGCTGCGGCAGATCGCCGAGCGGTGGCCCGCGCCCGACACCTCAGGACCGGAGGAGAGCACTCCATGAAGATCCATCTGACCAGCGTCTTCGTCAACGACCAGGCCAAGGCCCTGGCCTTCTACACCGAGATCCTCGGCTTCGTGAAGAAGCACGACGTCCCGCTGGGCGGCGAGGACCGGTGGCTGACCGTCGTCTCCCCCGACGCGCCCGGCGGCACCGAACTGCTCCTGGAGCCCGCCGGCCACCCAGCCGTCAAGCCCTACCGCGACGCGCTCGTCCAGGACGGCATCCCGCTCGCCCAGTTCACCGTCGACGACGTGAAGGCGGAGTACGAGCGCCTGAGCGGCCTCGGCGTCCGCTTCACCCAGGAGCCCCTGGAAGCGGGCCCTGTCACCACCGCCGTCTTCGACGACACCTGCGGCAACCTGATCCAGATCGCGACACAGCCCCAGTAGTCCGGACAGCCTCGTGCGCGGGCGCCCCTTTGTGGCGTCGACAGTGACAGCCCCCGGCCGTCGCATGCCGTGCTACTTGGCCGGGTTCGATCGATACTGGATCCGTACGGCGAAAATCGCCGCGCCGAGCCGCCCCGCAAGGAGCTGACCATGCGTCAGGGAAGTCGGCACGAGGTCAGCACAAGCACCGCCGGGAACCGCTTCGGACCGCCAGGAACCGCCAAGATCGCAAATCGGACACACGCCGCCTGAGCTGCAAAAACGCGGGTCAGGGGCAGAGCTGTAAGCCTATCTGGGAGGCACCCTTGAAGATGTTGATCAACGTGCCGGAGACCGTTGTCGCGGATGCGCTGCGGGGGATGGCGGCCGCGCATCCTCAGCTCACGGTCGATGTGGAGAACCGGGTGGTGGTACGGCGGGACGCGCCCGTCGCGGGGAAGGTGGGGCTGGTCTCCGGGGGCGGGTCGGGGCATGAGCCGTTGCACGGGGGGTTCGTGGGGCCGGGGATGCTGTCGGCGGCGTGTCCCGGGGAGGTGTTCACCTCGCCCGTACCCGATCAGATGGCGCGGGCCGCCGCGGCCGTGGACAGCGGGGCCGGGGTGCTGTTCATCGTCAAGAACTACACCGGTGACGTACTGAACTTCGACATGGCCGCCGAGCTGGCCGAGGACGAGGGCATCCAGATCGGAAAAGTCCTGGTCAATGATGATGTGGCGGTGACCGACAGCCTGTTCACGGCCGGGCGGCGCGGTACGGGCGCGACGCTGTTCGTGGAGAAGATGGCGGGGGCGGCGGCCGAGGAGGGGCTGCCGTTGGAGCGGGTCGAGGCGATCGGCCGGCGGGTGAACGAGAGCTCCCGCAGCTTCGGGGTCGCGCTGAGCGCCGTCACCACGCCCGCCAAGGGCAGCCCGACCTTTGATCTGCCCGCCGGTGAGCTGGAGCTGGGCATCGGGATCCACGGCGAGCCGGGGCGCGAGCGGCGGGCGATGATGACCTCCCGCGAGATCGCCGACTTCGCCGTGAACGCCGTACTCGACGACCTCCGGCCCTCGGGTCCGGTGATCGCGCTGGTCAACGGCATGGGCGGGACGCCGCTGCTGGAGCTGTACGGGTTCAGCGCCGAGGTGCAGCGGGTACTGGGCGAGCGGGGCGTCGCGGTGGCCCGTACGCTCGTCGGCAACTACGTGACCTCGCTCGACATGGCGGGCTGCTCGGTGACCCTCTGCCAGGTCGACGAGGAGTTGCTGCGGCTCTGGGACGCGCCGGTGGAGACCGCCGCGCTCCGCTGGGGCCGGTAGTCGACGGCAGGGCCCGTCAGGGCGTGGGCGGGCTGGATCGGGCCGGGAGGCCCGTTGGGGTGAGGAGATCGCGATGGACCGGATGCTCGACACGGCTTTCTTCGTCCGCTGGCTGACCGCCACCGCGGCCGCCGTGGAGCGGGACGCCGATCTGCTGACCGAGCTGGACTCGGCCATCGGCGACGCGGACCACGGCAGCAATCTCCAGCGCGGTTTCAGGGCCGTCACGGCCAGTCTCGGCGAGGAGCCGCCGGCCACGCCCGGCGCCGCCCTGACGCTGGCGGGCCGGCGGCTGATCTCCACGGTGGGCGGCGCGTCCGGGCCGCTGTACGGGACGCTCCTGCGGCGTACGGGCAAGGCGCTGGGCGACGCGGCCGAGGTGTCCCCCGCGCAGCTGGCCGAGGCGCTGCGCACCGGCGTCGCGGCGGTGGCGCAGCTCGGCGGGGCCAAGGCCGGGGACAAGACGATGCTGGACGCGCTGGAACCGGCGGTCGAGGCGCTCGGTTCCGCTCCGCCTCCGGACGGCTCCTCGTCGTTTCCGGCGGCGGCACGCGCGGCTGCCGAGGGCGCCCTCGCCACCGTGCCGCTCCAGGCGCACAAGGGCCGGGCGAGCTATCTGGGCGAACGGAGCATCGGGCACCAGGACCCGGGCGCGACCTCGTCGGCCCTGCTGATCGCCGCCCTCGCCGAAGCGGCGGAGGCAGACGGGGAGGTGAGCGAATGAGCATCGAAGCGCCGGTCGGCATCGTCCTCGTGTCGCACAGCGGCCCGGTCGCCACGGCCGTCGCCGCGCTGGCGCAGGGGTTGGCGGGCGGCGGTGGCACCGCGCCCGTCGCGGCGGCCGGCGGCACCCCGGACGGCGGTCTCGGTACGAGTTCCGAGCTGATCGCGGCCGCGGCGGCCTCGGTGGACCGGGGCGCGGGCGTGGCGATCCTCGTGGATCTCGGCAGCGCCGTGCTCACCGTCAAGGCGATGCTCGCCGAGGGCGACGAACTCCCGCCGGAGGCACGGCTCGTCGACGCGCCCTTCGTCGAGGGAGCGGTCGCCGCCCTGGTCACGGCCTCCGCGGGCGGGGACCTGGACGCGGTGGAGGCGGCGGCCTCGGAGGCGTATCAGTACCGCAAACAGTGATCGCGCCGTCCCTCCGTCACAGCGGTGTGGCGGCCCGCAGGACGAGGACGAGGGTGACGGCCGCGTTCGCCGAGGAGAGGGCGGAGCCCAGTGTTCCGACCGCCGCCGCCCATACGGCCAGCCCCACCGCCGTGAACACCGGCGGCCAGCGCACCGCCGCCGGCGCGGGCCCCAGCAGCGCGGCCACCCGGCGCGGCACCGGCCCGGGTCCGGTGCCGGCGGTTCCCGGGCCCGCGATCCCCGCCAGGGTCGGGCTGGGGGTGCCCCGGGAGACGAGCGCGGCCTTGCCGATGGCGCGGGCCACGACCGTACGGTCCCCGGTGGCCCGTGCCGCCTCCTCGTCCGCCCAGCGTTCGCTGGTGTACGCGACCGCCGACCGGAGCGGGCGCAGCAGCGGATTGGCCCGCGCGGCGAGCCGTACGGTCAGCAGGAACCGGTGGTGGCCCCCGGCGAGATGCGCGCGTTCGTGCGCGACCAGCGCCGCCCGCTCCCGGGGGCCGAGGCACGCGAGCATGGCCGTGGACACGACGATCCGGCCTCGCGCACGGGCGGTCGTACGGGCGGTCGCACGCGCCGTCGTACGGGCGTCGGTTCCGCCGGAGGACACGGTCCCCGTCCGGGGCAGCGGCAACGGGAGCGGCAGCGCGTACGCGTACGGTGCCTCGTCGGTCACGACGGCCAGCTCCCCGTCGGGCAGTCCGGCGAGCGCGCGCTGCGCCCGGCGGCGTACGCGGCGATGGCGCAGCGCGGCCTCCGCGCAGCCCACGGCGACCGCGGCGAGGGCCACGATCGCCGCCTTGCCGGTTATCCCGTCGTACGGGACCGCCTCCCGGACCTCGGGGTCCGACCAGGCGTCGGGCAGCGGGTTCCCGGCCAGTTGCGCGGTGCCGACCACCACCAGGAGCCCCAGGCACAGCGTGCTGCACACCGCGAGGACGGCGGCGAGCGCGGCGAGCAGCCGGGTGGCGACGCGCGGGTGGAGACGGTACGCGGCGAGGCGCGCGACGGGCAGCGCGGTCAGCGGCAGGACGAGCGGCAGATAGACGAAGACCCCCACGCGGCTCAGCCCTCCGCCCCGGCCGGGCCACTGCCCGTGGGGCCTTCCATGGGGCCTTCCGTGCGGCCTTCGGCGTAGCCGGCCACATCGCCGTCCTCGGGGAGTCCGAGCAGGTCGCGCAGGAGCCGTTCGTCGTCGGGCGAGAGCGTGGTGACGAACCGGGCCAGTACGGCGCCGCGGTCCGCCTCGGCGTCCAGCACCCGGCGCATCCGCAGGGCGGCGAGCCCCGCCTCGTCCGAGGCCGCGCGCCACAGGAAGGAGCGGCCCGCGCGCTCCCGGGTGACGGCGCGCTTGACATGGAGCCGGGTGAGGATGGTCATGACGGTCGTGTACGCGAGATCGCCGCCGAACCGTTCCCGCACCCAGGCGGCGGTGACGGGACCGGGCGCATCGCTCAGCGCGGCGAGGATCTGGGCCTCCAGTTCGCCCTGGCCCCGGCGGCGGGGCCGCTCGTCCGGCAGCGCGCCGGCGCTCGGATCGCGGCTCGGATTTCCGGGCACCCTCACGGTCGATCGCCTCCCTCCGGCCGCGTGGCCGTGCCACGGGACATGAGGCCCATGCTACTGAGGCGCGCCCGGTGCTACAGAGGCGCGCCCGGCGGCACCGACGCCCTCTGCCGTGAACTTCTACAGTCCTGTAGATTTCGATTCCGGCCGGACTCCGGCCGTACCGTACCCGGCCCGGTCATCGGTCCGGCAGGGGCACAGGGCGCAGGGCGCGCGTCCTGTGCCCCGCACTCGTCCTGTGCCCCGTACTCCGTACGGAAGGGCCGAGCCCCGAATCAGCCGTGGCTGGGGGCCGCGTCGGTGGCGGCGTCCGTGGATTCCGTCTTGACGGTCTCCACGCTCACGCTCGACACCGTCGACACGGCCGCCTCCGGTACGGCGCTCTCCGCGTCGCCCGCGACAGCCGCCGCGGCCACGGGCCCGGAGACGGGCGCCGGGGCGGGCTTCTTGCGCGTCAGGCGCCGGGCCAGCGGCTCCGTCCAGCGGGCGGCCAGCGGCCCGAGGATCACCAGGATCAGCACGTACGCCGTGGCCAGCGGCCCGATGCGCGGCTCCACGCCGACGGCGAGCCCCGCGATGACGATGGAGAACTCGCCGCGTGCCACCAGGGTGCCGCCGGTGCGCCAGCGGCCCGCCGTTCTGACCCCGGCGCGCTTCGCCGCGTACCAGCCGGTGCCGATCTTGGTGAGCGTGGTGATGGTCGCCAGGATGAGCGCCGGGACGAGGACCGGCGGAATGGCGGCCGGGTCGGTGTTCAGCCCGAAGAAGACGAAGAAGACGGCGGCGAACAGGTCACGCAGCGGCGCGAGCAGGTTGTGCGCGCCCTCCGCGACCTCGCCCGAGAGCGCGATCCCGACGAGGAACGCGCCGACCGCCGCCGAGACCTGGAGCTGCTGCGCGACCCCGGCGACCAGCACGGTCAGGCCGAGGACGACCAGGAGCAGCATCTCGGGGTTGTCGGAGGAGACGGCGCGGCTGATCAGCCGGCCGTGCCGCAGGGCCAGATAGAGCACCGCGCCGACCGTACCGAGCGAAATCAGCAGGGTGAGGCTGCCGCCCGCGAGGCTGAGCCCGGCGAGCAGGGCGGTGAGCAGCGGCAGATAGACGGCCATGGCGAGGTCTTCTATGACCAGGACGCCGAGGATCACCGGTGTCTCGCGGTTGCCGAGCCGGCCGAGGTCGCCGAGGACCTTGGCGATCACCCCCGACGACGAGATCCAGGTGACACCCGCCAGGGCCACCGCCGCGACCGGGCCCCAGCCCAGGATCAGCGCGGCGACGGCACCCGGCACGGCGTTCAGGACGAAGTCGACGATGCCCGAGGGGTACTGGGTCTTGAGATTCGAGACCAGCTCCGAGGCGCTGTACTCCAGACCGAGCAGGAGCAGCAGCAGGATGACGCCGATCTCCGCGCCGGTGGCGACGAACTCCTCGCTGGCGTTGAGCGGGAGCAGGCCGCCGTGGCCGAAGGCGAGTCCGGCGAGCAGATAGAGCGGGATGGCGGAGAAGCCCACACGGCCGGCGAGCCGGCCCAGGATCCCCAGGCCGAGGATGATGGCCCCGAGTTCGATGAGCAGTTCGGTCGTTTCGTGCACGGGCGCTTATCCTCCGGTGATCAGTTCGGCGACGGCGTCCACGCCTTCCCGGGTTCCGACGACGACGAGCGTGTCCCCCAGGGCGAAGCGGAAGTCCGGGGTGGGCGAGGGAAAGGCATCGGTGCGGCGCAGCACGGCGACGATGGACGCGCCCGTGCGGCTGCGCACCTGGGTGTCACCGAGCGTCCGGCCCACGTAGGGGGAGCGCTTGGTGACCGGGATGTGCTCGGTGAGCAGGTCGATCTCAAGGTGTTGATGCAGATGCGCGACGGGATCGGGCATCAGCAGCTTCGAGAGCGCGTTCGACTCGTGCGGCGCCAGGGGGGCGGCGTCCCGGCAGTTGTCGTCGTCCTCGGGGTCGTGGAACGCGAGAATGCGCCGCCCGTCCTGGTGCACGACCACCGACAGGTGCTTTCCCGCTTCGGTGTTCAGGTCGTAGCGGGTACCGACCCCGGGCAGGGGGGTCTTGCTGACGTGAGCTGTGGGCTCCATAGGAAATGCTCCATGCGGGCGTGGGCGTGCGGTGTACGGGCATGACGGCCTCCGCGAGCGGCGACCGGGCGGCGGGGCAGGGTGCTGCGCCCACCGCCGGACAGGGATTCTCCATCATGCACCGCGGGGAAGCACCGGTAAGGGCACCCTCGACGGGATCGGCACGGCCTCGGCCGGCGGGTGCGGCGGATCACCTGGGGAGCGCGCACAGTGGAACCGCCCCTCCGCCCCCCGCGTGAACCGACCGTCAGCCCGGTGATCCGGGTAATGGGGAGACCATCGCTCAAGGCAGCGTTGGTCAGCCACGCGCCATTTTAACGTAAAATAAAATGTGCTTATTGGGCCGCTATACAACGAAAAGGGCCTCGGTAACGAGGCCCTGAGTGTGAATGAGTGAACAAGTAAGCGGATGAATTCATGCAGCGCGTGCGCGGAGTACGGATCCGGGCTAGCCCGGCGGCGGTGCGATGCCCTGCCGGACCCGGTTGCGGTCGGGGTCGAAGCGGTGCGCGGCGGCTCCCGCGAGCACCAGCCCGCCCGCTATGAGCAGCCCGTGGCCGATGGCGATGCCGAGGGCGAGCCCGCCGAGCGCGACGGCCAGCATGGCCCAGGCGGCGCCCCGCCGGTACTCCTGCGGGCTGCACGGGGTTCCGGAGCGCATCGCGTGCGCGAACCGGGGGTCGTCGCGGCCGAGCCGCTCCGCCAGGTCGTCGAGCCGTCGGTCCTCGTCCGTCGCCATGACCGTCCTCCCCTGCCGCCTTGCCCCGCCGCTGTGCTGCCGTGCCCTGCCCTGCCGCTCCTGCCTTACTGCTTCTGCCCGTGCGCTCTGCCTTGCTGCCCGTTGCCCTGTGCCGCTGTCGCTCTTGTCCCGTGCCGCGGTCCGTCCCGCCCGTCCCGCGGCCCCGCTCGCATTCCCTGTACGCCCGTCCGCCCCTCTACGATCGCCCGCCGCCGTACCCTCCGGCCATCGGCATCAGCACCCAAATCCGGGGGTGCCCGACATGTAGGCGGGTGGGGTACGGCACCCATGGCGCGCCGGGCGGGCGATAGTGGGGGGCCATCCACTGAGAGGAGGCCCTGTTCGTGTCCCTGTTCTGGCGGATCTTCCTGCTCAACGCGGCCGTACTGTTCGCGGCGACCGCGCTGCTGCTGCTCGGCCCCGTCACCATCTCCGCCCCCGTCCTGCTGACCGAGGCGCTGATCATGGCGCTGGGGCTGGCGGCCATGCTCGTCGCCAACGCCGCGCTGCTGCGGATCGGGCTCAGCCCGCTGCAACGGCTCACCCGGGCCATGACCACCACCGATCTGCTGCGGCCCGGGCGCCGTCCCGCGGTGTCGGGGCACGGCGAGATCGCCGAGCTGATCATGACGTTCAACACCATGCTGGACCGGCTCGAAGCCGAGCGGGCGGCCAGCAGCGGGCTCGCGCTCTCCGCCCAGGAGGCCGAACGCCGCAGGATCGCGCAGGAGTTGCACGACGAGATCGGCCAGACCCTCACGGCCGTCCTGCTCGAACTGAAACGGGTCGCCGACCGGGCGCCCGCACCGCTCCGGGCCGAGCTGCACCACGTACAGGAGACCACCCGGGGCAGCCTCGACGAGATCCGCCGGATCGCCCGCCGGCTCCGCCCCGGGGTGCTGGAGGAGCTGGGACTGATCAGCGCGCTCAAGGCGCTCACCAACGAGATCACGACCCACAGTCGGCTGTCGGTCCGGTGCGGCTTCGACAGCGAACTGCCGCCACTGGGCGAGGATGTCGAGCTGGTCCTCTACCGGGTCGCGCAGGAAGGGCTCACCAATATCGTGCGCCACGCCGACGCCCACCGGGTCGAACTGGCGCTCCGGCGTACGCCCTCGGGGGTGGAACTGCTGCTCCGGGACGACGGCAGGGGCATCGGTACGGCGACGGAGGGCGCCGGGATCCGCGGGATGCGGGAGCGCGCCCTGCTCATCGGCGCCGAGGTGTCGGTGGAGCGGGGACCGGGGGGCGGCGCGGGGGGCGGCGGTACGGACGTACGGCTGCGCGTCCCGATCTGCGCGCGACCGGACGAGGACGCGAGCGAGGGGAACGGCGAGCCCGGCCGGCACGACGGGCACGAAGGACAGGACCGGCACGACCGGCAGCTCCGGCACGACCGGCTCAACGGAAACGGGGACGACCGACCATGACCGACACGACGCGCAAGACCCGCATCCTCCTCGCGGACGATCACGCGCTGGTCCGGCGGGGGGTCCGGCTGATCCTCGACAACGAGCCGGATCTGACGGTCGTCGCGGAGGCGGGCGACGGTGCCGAGGCCATCGAGATGGCCCGCGCCGACCGGCCCGACCTGGCGATTCTGGATATCGCGATGCCCCGGCTGACCGGCCTTCAGGCCGCGCGCGAACTCTCCCGGCTCCAGCCGGAGCTGCGCATCCTGATGCTGACGATGTACGACAACGAGCAGTATTTCTTCGAGGCGTTGAAGTCCGGCGCCAGCGGCTATGTCCTCAAGTCCGTCGCGGACCGGGACCTGGTGGAGGCGTGCCGGGCCGCCATGCGCGACGAGCCGTTCCTGTATCCCGGCGCGGTGACGGCCCTGATCAGGAACTATCTCGACCGGGTACGGCAGGGCGACAGCATCCCCGACAGCGCCCTCACCCCGCGCGAGGAGGAGATCCTCAAGCTGGTGGCCGAGGGGCACACCTCCAAGGAGATCGCCGGGATGCTGCTCATCAGCGTCAAGACCGTCGAGCGGCACCGCGCGAACCTGCTCCAGAAGCTGGGCCTGCGCGACCGGTTGGAGCTGACGCGCTACGCGATCAGGGCCGGTCTGATCGAGCCATGAGGGGCGACCGGCGTTTCGCGGCGGTTCCCGGTCTTTCCCGCTGATTTCCCTGGGGCGCGGGAAGAGTCCGCGCGCCCCCCGGTGGGCAGAGAGTGGATGGCGCCCCGTACGAACCCACGTACGGATACGCGTCCAGGACACCGCACCAACACAAGCGGAACGAGGCGAGGCATGAACCCGGGCAACAGCTGGGAGTTCACGGACGACCGTGGCCACCTGACCGTGGCGGACCACCACCCGGCACGCGTGGTGGCCTATATACAGGCGGGCGCGACGCTGTGGGACCACGGTCTGCGTCCGCTGGGCATCTTCGGTTCCCATCACGACGGAGACGCGCCGGATCCGGCGAAGGCCGGCGAGCTTCCCCTCGCCGAGCTGCACCACTTCGGCGCGGGCAGCGCCCTCGACATGGACGCGCTCCTGGCGGCGGAGCCGGATCTGATCGTCGCCGTCAGCTATGGCGGCGGACAGGTGTACGGGATCGATCCGGAGGCCGCCAAGCATCTGGAGGAGCGGATTCCGGTGGTCGTCATCGAGGTGGGGAAGGACCGTTCGCTCGATGGCGTGCGGGATCGTTTCTCCGCGCTGGCCCGCTCCTTGCGTACCCCGGTCCGGCCCGCCGAGGCGGAGCTGGAGCGCGCGGAGGAACGGCTGCGCGCGGTGGTGGCGGCGCGGCCGGGCGGCCCCGGGGTGCTGGCCCTGTCGGCGGCGGGCGCGGAGTCCGCGTATCTGGCCCGGCCGGGGACCTGGCCCGATCTGCGGGCCCTGACCGAGCTGGGTGTGGCACTGATCGAGCCGGCGGAGGACGGCGGGGCGAACTGGCGTACGGCGCCGTGGTCCGAGGCCGCCGCGCTGGCCCCCGGCATCGTCCTCGCGGACGTCCGGGCGAACGCGGCACCGCGTGACACGCTCCTGGCCAACGCGGACTGGCGGACCCTTGAGGAGAGCGCGCGGATCGTGCCGTGGAACCCGGAGGCGCCGAGCAGCCACCGGGCGCACGCCCGCTTCCTCGACGCGGTCTCCGACGCGCTGGAGGCGGTCGCGGCGGACGACGCCGCGTAGCCGACGCCGTGTAGGTGCCCTGTCGGCCGCGTGTAGGCGCCGGCTGTCAGCGTGGTCCGTATGACCGACAAGGACCGCACGGCACACACCGAACCCGCCGAACGCGCCGAAAACACTGGCCGCGCCGAACCCTCCGGACCCGTCGAGCACACCGATACGCCCGGCACCGGGCACCAGGCCGCAACGCTCCCGGTCCGGACCGTCGAGGTGACCGGCGTCGCGCGGATCTCCCCGCGTATGACGCGCGTCACTTTCGGCGGTCCGGACCTCGCGGACCTCGCGACGGCCGGGCCCGACCAGCAGGTGAAGCTGTACTTCCCGAGGCCGGGACAGCGCGTTCCCCAACTCCCCGCGACGGACGGGGATGTGATGAGCTGGTACGGCGCGTTCCTGGCGATCCCCGAGGCGGAGCGGCCCTGGGCACGGAGTTACACGATCCGGGCGCACGACCGGGCGCGCGGCACGATCGACATCGACTTCGTCCTGCACGACGAAGAGGCGCCGGCGGCCGGGGACACCGGACCCGCGACCCGCTGGGCCCGTACCGCCGCGCCCGGCGATGTCCTGGGCATGTTCGGGCCGTCCGCGTACTTCGCCACGCCCGTACCGGTCGGCACGGCCGACTGGATGCTGCTGGCCGGTGACGAGACGGCCCTGCCCGCGATCGGCACCCTGATCGAGGCGCTGCCCGAGGGCGCCCGCGCGCTGGCCTGGATCGAAGTGGCGGACGCCGCCGAGGAGCAGCGCTTCGTCACGGCGGGCGAGGTGACGGTCCGCTGGCTGCACCGCGGACCCGCACCGTCCTCACCGTCCGACTGCACCGACAGCACTGACGGCCCCGGTCACCCCGGCGCTCCGCTGCTCGCGGCGGTGCGCGGCGCGGTGTTCCCCGGGGGCTCGGCCCTCGCCTGGCTCGCGGGCGAGGCGAGTACGGTCCGGGCCCTCCGGCGCCATCTTGTCGAGGAGCGCGGGTTCGACAAGCGGTCGGTGCACTTCTCCGGCTACTGGCGGCACGCGCTCACCCAGGACGACGCGCCCACGGAAGCGGACCTCGCGGAGGCCCGGGAGCGGTCGGAGGGCGCGTAGGGTCTGGCCCCCGCGCGGCGTCACCGTTTCTGTCCGTCACACCAGGGCCGCCGCCTCTCCCACCGGGAGCGCGGCGCCCTCCGCGCGGGCGACGGCACGGGCGTGTTCGTCCAGTGCGGCGCGGATCGCGGATTCGGCGCGGGCGAGGGTCTCCGGGTCGGCCGGGGACGGGAAGGGCCGCAGTCCCGGCGCCTCGGACCGGTCGGTGTGGCGCGCGTACGCTCCCAGCAGCCGGGCCGCGTCCGCCGCCTCGCCCAGGCGCGCCTTGGCCCAGGCGGCGCAGACGAACTGCTGGGCCATCAGGTGCGGGGCCACCAGCCGGCCCAGGGCGTCGAGCCGTCGCACCGCCTCGCGGGACTGGGTCCGCGCCTCCTCGTACCGCCCGTCCAGACAGTCGAGCCAGGCGTGCGTGCCCGCGACCGCGCCGCCGAGAAGCGTCTGCGCGGCGGGCCCGGCGAGCGGTTCCAGCGCGCGCAGCTGGCTCCGCGCGGCCTGTCTCCTGCCGGTGCGCGCGTAGTGCCGGGCCAGCAGGAGGCGCGCCACGCCTTCGGCCTGGCATCTGCCCTCGGCCGCCTCCTCGACGGCCGCCACCAGCAGCTGTTCGGCGGCCGTACGCGCCGCCGGGTCCGGCGCCGCCACCAGCCGTACGGAGGCCAGCCGGGCCTTGAGGAGGGGCACCTGCGCGTGGGCGCCCACGCGGGCGCAACTCTCCATGGCGCGCTCGAAGTCGAGGGCCGCCGCCTCGTACCGGCCCTGGCGCTCGTATGTCTCGGCGCGGGCGGCGAGCGACTCGGCGATGCCGACGAGGTCTCCCGTACGCGTGAACAGGGCGAGCGCCTCGTCCGCGTCGCGGGCCGACCGGTCCAGCCCGTCGGGCCGGTCGCCGAAGAGCTTGGAGCGCAGCATCAGCGCCAGGCCGAGATCCCAGTCGATGCTCCCGCCCGCGCCCCCGTCTCCCGCGCTCTGGGCGTCCGCCTGCGCACGGCACGCCGTCACCAGGGCGTCCATGGCCTCCATGAGCCCCGGCAGCTCCCCCGTCATCAGCCGGGCGAAGAACCAGAGCGAGCCCGGCTGGCGGCAGTTCTGCGGCAGCCCGGACCCGTACGCGTCGATCATCGCGCGCAGCCGGGCTCGGGTGCGGGGCAGCTCCAGCTCGCCGGGGGCCGCCTCGTCGCTCCACAGGACGATCAGCCGTACGCCGCGTCTGGCCTCCCAGAGCTGCTCCTCCTTCCAGGGCGGCGGCTGTCCGGTGCACGGCTCGGTGAGCGGCACGGCGGGGCGCACCGGCGTCCGGAAGGGGTCGGGGCCGAGGGCCGCCGCCGCGCTCGACCAGGTGTGCGCGTCACCTCGGTGGCCGCGCAGCTGCCAGAACCAGCTCAGCGAGAGCGCGAGACAGAGCGCGTCCTGTTCCTCCCCCCGGTCGACGGCCGTGCGCAGCGCGGCGCGGAGGTTGTCGTGCTCCCGCTCGAAGCGGTCCAGCCGGCCCAACTGCCCCCGGCCCCGAAGCTCCAGGTCACCGGTGCGGGCGAACTCCCGGTAGACGACGAGGTGGCGGTGGGCCACGGCCGCGCGCTCCCCCGCCGCGTCCAGCCGTTCGGCGGCGTACTCGGCGACGGTCTCCAGCAGCCGGTAGCGCAGGCCCCCGGATCCGTCCGGAGCGGTGGGCTCGGCGGGTTCCGCGACGACCAGCGACTTGTCCACGAGGGAGGCGAGGAGCCCCGGGGTGTCGTCGGAGCCGGTCCCCGCCGGCGGTCCGCACACGGCCTCGGCCTCGGTGGGTCCGCAGCCGCCCGCGAACACCGACAGCCGCCGCAGCACGGTCCGTTCGTCCTCCGTGAGGAGGTCCCAGGACCAGTCGACGACGGCCCGCAGGGTCTGCTGCCGGGGCAGCGCGGTCCGCCGGCCGCTTCCCGGGCCGAGCAGCCGGAAGCGGTCGTCGAGCCGGTCGGCCAGCTGGCGCGGGGCGAACGCGCGCAGCCGGGCGGCGGCCAGCTCGATGGCGAGCGGCAGTCCGTCGAGGCGGCGGCAGATCTCGGCGCAGGCGAGCGGGTCGTCGTCGGGGGTGAATCCCGTACGGGCGGCGGCGCCGCGTTCGGCGAGGAGCCGCAGCGCCATGTCCTGCGGCAGCGGGCCCACGGTCCGTACGGTCTCGCCCGGGACGCCGAGCGGTTCGCGGCTGGTGGCCAGCAGGGTCACCCCGGGACAGCGGGTCAGCACGGTCTCGGCCAGTTCGGCGACGGCGCCGATCACCTGCTCGCAGTTGTCCAGCAGGATCAGCACCCGCCACTGTGCGCAGTGTTCGGCGAGCTGGAGGAGCGGATCCGCCGGTGCCGGGCCGTCTGTCACCGTCGCGCCCCGGACCACCGTCTCGCGGGCGCCGAGCGCCGTGAGAACGGTCTCGGCGACGGTCCCCGCGTCCCGTACCGGCGCCAGTTCGGCCACCCACACCCCGTCGGGCCACGCGGCGGCCCCGGCGCGGGCGGCCTCCAGGGCGAGGCGGGTCTTGCCCGCACCGCCGGCGCCGGTCAGAGTGACCAGCCGTACGGTACGGAGCGCGGTGGCGAGCCCGGCCAGTTCGGCCGCGCGGCCCACGAACGAGGTGAGCGGGGCCCGGAGGTTGCCGGCGGCCCGGGTGGCCGCGCCTCCCCCCACGTGGAACGTGCTCCGCGCGCTCGGGGCGCCGTTCCGTACGGGCACCCGCGCGGGCGGCGGGGGCGCGCCGCCGGTGAGCAGTTCGGCGTACAGGGCGCGCAGTTCGGGTCCGGGTCCGGTCCCGAGGCGGTCGGCGAGGCCGGTCCGTACGTCCTCGTACGCCTGGAGCGCCTCGGCGGGGCGGCCGGCCGCGCGGAGGGTACGGATCCGCTGGGCCTGGAGGGGCTCGTCCAGCGGGTGTTCGGCGGCGAGCGCCGCGAGGCCGGCCAGCGCCTCCTGCGGCCGGCCGCGCTCGGCCTCGGCCGCGAGGCGGGCGCGCCGGGCCTCGCGGCGGCCCCGCTCGGCCCGTACCGCCCGGGGGTCGGTGGCGTGGCCGGGGAGGTCGGCCAGCGCGGGTCCGTCCCAGAGCGCCAGGGCCTCGTCGAGGATTCCGGCGGCCCGCCCGGGCTCGTCGGCGGCGAGCGCGGTGGCGCCCTCGGCCGCGAGGCGTTCGAAGCGGAAGAGATCGATGTCGTCCCGCCCGGCGGCCAGCCGGTAACCCCCGGGCACGGAGGCGACCGCCTCCCGGCCAAGCGCTCGCCGTACCCGCCCCACCAGTGCCTGGAGGGCCGCCGTTCGCCCGGCGGGCGGATCGTCCGCGCCGTCCCACACCTCGCCCGCCAGCCGGCCGCCGGGGACGGCCCGCCCGCCGGCGGCGGCCAGCGCGGTCAGCAGCGCCCGCAGCCGGGCACCGCTGAGCGGCACCTCGGTGCCGTCCTGGCGGAGGGCACGGGTGACGCCGAGTACGCGGTAGAAGTGGCTCACCCGTTCATTGTCCGGGTAACGCGCCCGGGCCGGGCCGGCCTGTGGACAACTCGCGGTCAGTGCTCGGGGTCCGGCTCCGGGGCGCGCTCGAATTCGCACCAGACGGCCTTGCCGTCGCCGCGCGGCTCGACCCCCCAGCGGGCCGCCAGCGCCTCCACCAGCAGCAGACCGCGCCCCGAGGTCGCGGCCTCGCCGGGGTCGCGGCGGCGGGGCCAGGCGCTGGAGCGGTCCTTGACCCATAGGCGTACGCGCCGGACGGGTTCGGGCAGCACCTCAAGGGTGAGGACGGCGCCGCCCTCGGTGTGCAGCAGCACGTTCACCAGCAGTTCGCCGGCCGCCAGCTCGACATCGTCGGCCAGCTCCGGCAGGCCCCAGTCGGTGAGCGCCCGGCGCAGCGCGGCGCGGGTCTCCGCCAGGCCCTCCGGGTCGGCCTGGTGGATGTACTGGTGGATTCGGGGTGCCGGGCCGCCGCCGGGGCCGGGGCTGCGGCGCAGGACGAGGAGCGCGACGTCGTCGCCGGTCCCCCAGCGCTCCCACAGCCGCTCGGAGAGGTGGTCGGCGAGCGCGCCCGCCCGGCCGGGTCCGGACCGTACGGCTTCGGCCAGGAGCGCCATGCCCTCCGCGATGTCCCGGCCGGGCTCCTCGACGAGCCCGTCCGTGCAGAGCACGAGGGTCTCCCCGGGCACGAGGTCGAGCCGGGTCTCGGGGAACTCCTCGAACCCGAAGGCGGTGGCGGCCCCCAGCGGAAGGCCGCCGCGCAGATCGGGCCAGCGGGTCCTGCCGTCGGGGTGCCGCAGGAGCGGTCCGAGGTGGCCGGCGCGTACGGCCAGGATCGCGCCGGTCTCCGGGTCGAGCTGGGCGTACACACAGGTCGCGAAGCGTTCCGTGTCGAGTTCGGCGAGGAAGCGCGAGGCGCGCGCCAGGACGGTCGCGGGGGTGTGGCCCTCGCCCGCGAAGGCGCGCAGGGCGATCCGCAGCTGTCCCATGACGGCGGCGGCGTGCGTGTCGTGTCCCTGGACGTCGCCGACGACGATGCCGACCCGGCCCCGGGGCAGCGCGATGACGTCGTACCAGTCGCCGCCCACCGCCCGGCCGTTCCACGCGGCGTGGTAGCGCACGGCGATCTCCGCGCCGGGGAACTCGGGGAGGTCCCGGGGCAGCATGGCCGCCTGGAGGCCGGTCGCGAATTCGCGTTCCTGGTCGAAGAGGATGGCGCGCTGGAGCGACTGGGCGACGATTCCGGCCAGTGTCAGGAACGCCTCGCGGTCGACCGCCGGGAAGTGGGTGCGGGAGCGGTAGAAGACCGCCAGACAGCCGATGCAGCGGGCCTGGGCGACCAGCGGCAGGAAGGCCGCCGCGTTGGCCCCGAGCCTGCGGATGTAGGGCCGCAGCCGGGGGAACCGGTCGGCGACGAGGTCGCGCAGCGAGGTGACGAAGCGCGGCTGCTGCCGGAGGACCGCGTCGGCCAGGGGGAGGGAGCCGTCGAGCCGGTGCAGCCGCAGATCGTCCAGGACCTCCATGGACTCGCCCGCCATGGCGATCAGCCGCAGGGCGCCGCCCTCGACCAGGCCCAGGGCCAGCCCGTCGGCGCCGAAGCGCTCCAGTCCGCCCGCGCCCGTCAGTACGGCGGCGACGTCGTCGACGGTGATGGCCGCCGACAGCGCCTCCGTGGTGGTCTGGACCACGGTGGTCAGGCCGGGCCGGGCGGTCTCCGCCGGGCCCGCGGCGGTGAACTCGGTGAACTCCGCCGTCGCGTTGCGGACGATGCCGACGACCCGGTACGGGCGGCCGTGGCCGTCGCGCAGGATATGGCCGCGGGTGTGGGTCCACTGCCGGTGGCCGGTGCGGCGGGTCACCTGGAAGTACGAGCCGTACGAAGTACGGCCCCCGCGCACGGCCGCGTCCACCACGGCCTCGATCCGCAGCCCCTCCTCGGGCGGCACCCGGGAGACCAGGGAGGCGGCCCGGCCGTCGTACTCGTCGGGGCGCAGGTCGAAGACGGCGAGGCCGGCGTCGTCCAGGTCGAAGGTGCCGCTCTCCAGGTCCCAGTCGAAGCTGCCCATACGGTTGAGGGCGAGCCTCTGGTCCGCGCCGATCACCGGCCGGTCGCCGATCGCCGGCCGGTCCGGGTCCCGATCGACTCCTGCCATGCGCCCGCTCCGGAGGTGGGCCGGCAGCCCGGTCGGACGGCCGGGCTCCTTCACGCAGCCTAACTTTTCCGTACAGGTGTCGCATTACGGGCGGAGAGGACCGGGGTGGCCCCGGACGGCGACCGCTCAGCGTAGCGCCCGGCCGGCTCCGATCGCCGCGCCCCGCGCGCCCCCGCCGCGCACTGTCACCCCCGCTGTCACTCCGCCGCCGTTCCCCGGCGGGACACGGCGCGAATGACCCCCGCCGAGGCCGTCCGGGCGTGCTTTCTTGGGTCCCGCACCCCACCCGTCCGACGACCCCGGAGACCTGCCCATGCACGCTCCTCCGCCCGCGCTGATCGGCTCGCTCGCCTCCCTTCTGCTCCTCGTCTCCTGCTCGACCCACGCCGCGCCGGACGGCGCCGCCGGCGGGGAGCCCCGGGGCGGCGGCGACCTCGGGCCGAACGTGCTGGTCCTCGACCCGTCGACGCCCGGCATCCAGGACACGCTCGACCGGATCCACCGGCAGCAGGAGAAGGCGCAGTTCGGCACGGGCCGCTACCAACTCCTCCTCAAACCGGGCACGTACGACCGCCTCCGTATCGATCTCGGCTTCTACACCTCGGTCTCCGGCCTCGGGCTCTCCCCCGACGACACCACCGTCAACGGCGATGTGACCGTCGACGCGGGCTGGTTCGAGGGCAACGCCACACAGAACTTCTGGCGCTCCGCCGAGAATCTGACGCTCCGTCCCGCCAGCGGCACCAACCGGTGGGCGGTCGCCCAGGCCGCGCCGTTCCGCCGGATGCATGTCAAGGGCGACCTCACGCTGGCGCCCACCGGGAACGGCTGGGCCAGCGGCGGCTACATCGCCGACAGCAAGATCGACGGCACGGTCACCGCCGGCTCGCAGCAGCAGTGGTACACCCGCGACAGCGCGGTGGGCGGCTGGAGCAACGCCGTGTGGAACATGGCCTTCTCGGGGGTGGAGGGCGCGCCGGCGCAGAGCTTCCCCGATCCGCCATATACCACGCTGGACACGACTCCGGTCGCGCGCGAGAAGCCGTTCCTCTATCTCGACGGGAGCGACTACAAGGTGTTCGTGCCCGCGAAGCGCACCGACGCGCGCGGCACCACCTGGGGCGGCGGGAAGCCGCGCGGCCGTGCGCTGCCGCTCGACCGGTTCTACGTGGCCAGGCCCGGCACGAGCGCCGCGGCCATCAACGCCGCGCTCGCCCGGGGGCTCCACCTGCTTCTCACCCCGGGCATCTACCATGTCGACCGGCCGATCGAGGTGACCCGCCCGGACACCGTCGTCCTGGGGCTCGGCCTGGCCACGATCGTCCCGGACAACGGGGTGACCGCCCTGAGGACCGCGGACGTGGACGGGGTGCGGCTCGCCGGTTTCCTGGTCGACGCCGGTCCCGTGAACTCCCCGACGCTGCTGGAGATCGGCCCCCGGGGCGCGCGGAAGGACCACTCCGCGAACCCCACGACCGTCCAGGACGTCTTCGTCAGGGTCGGCGGCGCGGGTCCGGGCCTGGCCACCACCGCGATGGTGGTCAACAGCTCCGGCACGGTCATCGACCACAGCTGGATCTGGCGGGCCGACCACGGCTCGGGGGTCGGCTGGGAGACCAACCGCGCCGACTACGGCCTCCGGGTCGACGGCGACCATGTGCTGGCCACCGGACTCTTCGTGGAGCACTTCAACAAGTACGACGTCCAGTGGAACGGCGAGTACGGCCGTACGGTCTTCCTCCAGAACGAGAAGGCGTACGACGCGCCGGACCAGGAGGCGATCCGGGACGGATCCGTCCGGGGCCACGCGGCCTACCGGGTCGCCGACTCGGTCGACCACCACGAGGCATGGGCCCTGGGCAGCTACTGCAACTACACCACCGACCCGGGCATCCGTCAGGAACACGGCTTCCGGGCGCCGGTCAAACCGGGCGTCAGGTTCCACAACCTGCTGGTGGTGACCCTCGGCGGCGGTATGGGCCACTACGACCATGTGATCAACCGGACCGGGGCGCCGACGGTCGGGTCCGCGCCGATTCCGTCGACGGTGACCTCCTTCCCGTAACACGCCGTACAGCACCCCCGTACGGCGCAATGATTCATACGATCGGACCGGCGACCTCGCCGTGACGGACGGACACCCCCGGCACCGCCCCGGGCCGTTCCCCGCCCGCGCGGTGCCGGGCGGCCGGCCGCGCGGGGCGTGGCGCGGCGCCCGTGTTCGCATGGCGACCCGGTTTGCCCGTGCACAGACTGACGGCATGTCGGGCAAACGAAGCGCGGGGCTCCTGGTCCACCGGGCCGGTGACACCGGTACCGAGGTGCTGCTCGGCCACATGGGCGGCCCCTTCTGGGCCGGCCGGCACGCCGCCGCCTGGTCGGTCCCCAAGGGCGAGTACGGCCCCGGGGAGACGCCGGAGGCCGCCGCGCGCCGGGAGTTCCGGGAGGAACTGGGGCTGGAGCCGCCCGAGGGGCCCTGGATCCCGCTCGGCGAGTCCCGGCAGCGCGGCGGCAAGACGGTCACCGTCTGGGCCGTCGAGGGCGACCTCGATCCGGCGCGGGTCGTGCCCGGCACCTTCACCCTGGAGTGGCCGCGCGGGTCGGGGGTGCTCCGCGACTTCCCCGAGCTGGACCGGGTCGGCTGGTTTCCGCTGGCGGACGCGGTGGAGCCGCTGGTGGCCGGTCAGCGGGTCTTCCTCGAACGGCTGGACAGCTTCATAGCCACCGGCCGCCGCCCCTCCGCGGCCGGTCACGGGGAATAGCGCCTTCTCCCCCACCGGTCCGCTCCGCCGGGTCCGCCGTTCCGGACCGTCCCCCGGTCCGTCCCCCCGGACCCGTTTCCCCGGCTCAGCTCAGCCCCTGCCGCCGTCGCCCCTGTCCCGGGGCCGGCCGCCAGGAGCCGCCGAGCCATGCCCGGCGCGGCCGTCCCCGCCGCGCCGGGCGCCCGCGGCCGGGCCCGCCCGGCCGGCCCGTCCTGTCCGTCCCGCCCCGTCCCGCCCGTCCCAGGAAAGGGATTTCCCCGTGCATTCACGCACTTCTGTGTCCGTCGCCGTCGGCACGGCGCTGCTGGCCGCGGCGATCGTCCCCGCCGCCGTGCTGCCCGCCCTGGCCGTCCCCCTGCTCCCGTCGTCCGCCGACCGGCCGGCCGCCCGGCAGGGGGCGGCGGGTCCGCCACCGGGGGAACGAGCCATCGGGCCCGGAGGTTCCACCCAGGAGGGCACCGTCAGCGCGGCGGCCCTGCTGGCCAGGACCGGCGCCTGCGACCAGATCTCCAAGGGCCACTACCGGGCCCGGGAGGAGGCTCCGGCCGACATCGCGGTCTGCGACGCCAACGGCGCCGTGTTCTTCAAGGCCGACATGGACATCGACTGCGACGGCCAGATCACCGAGCGGTGCAACCTCGACACCGATCCGTACTTCCAGAACTCCACGGCCTACACCGAGTCCGACGGCCGGACGCTCAACGCCGAGACCCTGCCGTACATCGTCGTGCCGATGCCCAGCGAGATCTGGAACTACCGCGCGTCGGGCATCCGGGGCGGGTCCGTCGCGGCCGTCATCCACGCCAACAAGGTCGTGTACGCCGTCGTCGGGGACACCGGGCCGCCCGGCATCATCGGGGAGGCGTCGTACGCCGCGGCCCGGGCGCTGGGGATCCAGGCCGACCCGTTCGGGGGCGGCGTCCCGTCGGGGGTGACGTACATCGTCTTCAAGAACGCCAAGGTCTCGCCCCTGGAGGATCCCGGGGCCGCGGCGAGGCTCGGTGACCGGCTGGCGCGGAAGTTCGTCGCGGAGAACTGACGGACGCCCGGGGCGGGAAACACGGGGCGGGAACGCCGGACGGAGCGCGGGACAGACAGAACGACCGGACTGAACGCGGGACGGAACGCGGCGGGGGCCGGCTGCACCGCCGGCCCCCTCCCCCGCGCACACGCACGCGCGCGTGCCGGTCAGACGATCCCCTCGGAGATCTCCGACTGCTCGCGGGCGTTGCCGTACGCCTGCGGGGTGCTGTACGAGCCGCGGGCCACATACCACCAGATGGTCGCCAGGACCAGCACGACGGCCAGCGCGATCACGGCGTAGTTCATGGAGTCGACGGTCACCGGGTTCGTCTGCGGCAGGCAGAAGAGCACGGTCACCATCGCCACCCACACCACGGCGATCCAGCCGATCGGCTTGCTCCAGCGGCCCAGGGTCCAGGGACCCGGCTCGAAGCGGCCCTTGGCGCGCAGCTTCAGGAAGATCGGGATGGCGTACGCGGGGGTGATGCCGATGACGTTGATCGCCGTCACCGCGCCGTACGCGGTCGCGGAGTAGAGCGAGGGAACGGCCAGGACCGCCGCGACGGCGACCGAGAGCCACACGGCGGGGACGGGCGTCTGCGTACGGCCGCTGACGCGCCGCCACACGGCCGAGCCGGGCAGGGCGTTGTCACGGCTGAAGGCGAACACCATCCGGCTGGCCGCCGCGACCTCCGCGTTGCCGCAGAAGAGCTGGGCCACGATCACCAGGAGCAGCAGCGCGGTGGCGCCGCTCGTGCCGAGCGCGTCGATCAGGATCTGCGCGGGCGGCACACCGGTGGCGCTGTCCTGGGCTCCCTTGTAGTCCTGGATGGCAAAGGTCAGCCCGGCGAGCAGGGCGAAACCGGCTATCCAGGAGACCCAGATGGCGCGGACGATACCGCGGGCGGCGGTGACGGACGCGTTGGAGGTCTCCTCGGAGAGGTGCGCGGACGCGTCGTATCCGCAGAAGGTGTACTGCGCGAGCAGCAGACCGATGGCGGCCACATAGAGCGGGTTCTGCCAGCCGGTGTCGTTGACGAACTCGGTGAAGACGAAGGACGCCGACTGGTGGCGGTCGGGGACGATCGCCAGGACGCCGACGATGATGGCCACACCGATCAGGTGCCACCAGACACTGATCGAGTTGAGCACACTGACGAGCTTCACACCGAAGAGGTTCAGCACGGCGTGCAGCAGCAGGATGCAGAGGAAGATCGCGAAGGTGGAGCCGGGGGTGGGCACGAAGCCGAACTGGAGGTTCAGGAAGGCCCCGGTGAAGAGCGCGGCGCCGTAGTCGATGCCGGCTATCGCGCCCAGCAGTCCGAGCAGGTTGAGCCAGCCGGTGTACCAGCCCCACTTGCGGCCGCCGAGCCGGTCGGCCATGTAGTAGAGCGCGCCCGAGGTGGGGTACGCGCTGGTGACCTCGGCCAGGGCCATGCCGACGCAGAGCACGAACAGGCCGACGCCCGCCCAGCCCCAGAGCATCACCGCGGGACCGCCGGTGCCCATGCCGAATCCGTACAGCGTCATGCAGCCGGAGAGGACGGAGATGACGGAGAAGCTGATGGCGAAGTTTCCGAAGCCGCCCATACGGCGCGCGAGAACCGGCTGATAGCCCAGTTCGCGCAGCCGCTGCTCTTCGTCCAACTGTGGCGCCGGCTCGGTCTTCGACCAAGTCGGAGGGGACGCGGACATGGAAATACCTCCGGTGCGGAAATGCAGGTGGGGGACGGGGATATGACGGATGTGGCGAATGCGACGGGCGGAACGGGTGCGGTCGGCGGGACCGGTGTGACTGGCAGGGCAAAAGTGACTGGTGGGGCAAAAGTGACTGGAGAGACAGATGTGACTGGCAGAGCGGGTGTGAATGGCGGGGCTGATGTGACTGGCGAGACGGGAGAGGTGGACGAGAGCATAAGGGGACGGACAGCGGTAACTTCACGGACGTATACGTACGGTGCGGCCGTCGCGGTTCAGCCGGACGGGCCGCCCCGCGCGTCACGGACCGCGCTGAGGCAGCGGCTCCGGGCGCGGACGAACACCTCCTCGGCCTGGGTGGCGTCGTTCTGACTGCGCGTACGGTACGCCCACGGGAGCGTGACGTAGTACGGGCCCAGCGCCTCGAAGACCCGGGCCGCCTCGTCGAACTTGAGGGCGCCCCAGAGGGCGTGCGCGAGATGGCTGAGGTCGAGCAGGGACGCCTCGGCGGGCGGTGTGTGGTCGAACCAGAGGGTCAGCGCGCGCAGCGCGTCCCTGGTGGCGTCCTCGGTGACCCAGTGGAGGTCGAGCGCCTTCTCGTGGCCGTTCTCGCGGCGGTAGCGCTCCACCCGTACGAACAGGGGCATGGCGTGCAGCGCGGAGCCCTCGGGCGCCGAGGAGGCGGCCCACTGGACGAAGTTGACCGCCTCGGACAGCGATCCGTCGGAGCGGCGCGCGTACACGAACTGGAGCATGCGGTGGTACGCCTCGCGGTTGTACGGATCGCGCTTGTCCGCCTCGGCGAGCAGGGCCCAGGGGCCGGGGAAGAGCATCGGGCCCGGCGGGGCGAGCCGGTGTTCCTCCAGCCGCTGCCGGCCGTCCAGTTGGGACAGCGCCAGCAGACACACCCAGGGCACCGGGTCGGCCGGGGAGCGGCGCGCGGCGGTGCCGCACGCCTCCCACGCCTGCTGCCACAGCTCCTGCGTGCGCGCATGTCCCTCCCGGTGGGCGCGGATGGCGCGTTCGACGGAGACCCGGGTGTGCATCACGGTCGCCGCGGCGCTGCCGGGCTCCTCCGCCAGCCACGCCTGCACGGTGTCGGAGCCGGCGGCGACGGCGGCCAGCACCTGGGTGCGCTGGGTCCACAGCGCCCAGCCCTCGGTGCCGGCCAGCAGGTCCCGCATCGACACCCAGCGGCCGGTGCGCAGTTCCTGGACGGCGGCGCGCAACGCGTTGTCGTGGCCCGCCGGGTGGTAGACGGGGCGGAAGTTGTCGTGCGCCATCAGTTCCACTCCCTTTGTCGCGCGCGGGGGGACGGCCGGGCGGCCGAGGCGGCTGCGGCCACTGAGGCGGCTGAAGCTAGCACCAGTCCTCCGCTCCCGGCCGCGACCGCTCCGCGTTCCCTCGCCCCACGGGAGTGCCCACGGGCCCGGACTGCGCGCGAGCCGTACATGTCCGGGCGCGGCCGAGGAGGCGCCCGGATGAAGTGGTCGTCGTCATTGGTCCTCTGGTGACGTGGGGGGTGGAGCGGTCCGGCGTTTACTGCGGAGGCATGGACCTGCCATGCCCGCGGCCGGGGGCCCGGTCGGTCCACCCTGCCGCTGCGGCGATCAGTGTAGGGGGCGTGGAGCGCGACTCGAACACGTTGCTGATCTTTCGCAACTCTCTGTTGATCATGGGGGGTTGTGAGTCACTCGGTGTGTGTGACGCGTAGATTTCGCAGGGACGGGGTCAAGTTGCCGCAAATCGGCCCACTCTGTCGTCCGGTCAGCGAACACTCCGGAGCGGATATGGCCAGAGGGGCTCGCCGTCGGTCAAGAACGTAACCGAACCGGTATCTCTCGAATACGCAGCGCTCACAGCGCCGTTCCCCACGCACGGCCAGGGACGAGGTCGCGGCCGGGCGCGGCAGGTCGCGGACACCATGACGGACCCCATGACGGACACCGTTGCGGGCGCACACACTGACCTATGCCACCGGCACGGAGCGGGGCCCCACCGGCGAAGGGGGAAACGCCGGTGGGGCCGGGCAGGCTCGTACGGCCGGAGGGGGTAAGGCCGCGAGCGTGGCTCCAGAAAGGCGTGTGCCCCCTCCCGCGCGACGTATGCGCCCCCGCCCCGGCGGGCTTCCGGAACCACTCCCTCCGG
The DNA here is from genome assembly GCF_003344965.1 of Streptomyces paludis. Lineage (NCBI taxonomy): Bacteria > Bacillati > Actinomycetota > Actinomycetes > Kitasatosporales > Streptomycetaceae > Streptomyces > Streptomyces paludis. Next base: position 174,726 of record NZ_CP031194.1, read on the forward strand.
GCGCGCCCTTCCCGCCGCGGTGAACGGGGAGTGACCGGACCGCGTCCACCGGCCAAGGGGCGGGCGACGGTTCGCCACCCCGGCCGGAACCCGGTGATCCCTGTGCGGTGATGGGCGCGGACCGTTGGAACGTCGTTCATACGCAGGCCACGCCGGATCCCGACCATCGAAGTGCAGCCGGCGGACCGTCCCCGGCGCCCTCAGCGATGTGCCGGCACCCGGGAGACCGCACCATGTCACGTATACGCTCCGCAGTCACCGCCGTCGACCGCCGCTCCTTCCTCGCCGCGACCGGAGTGGCCGGGGTCTCGGCGGGTATCGGGCTGGCGCTGGGCCCGCGCGGCGGTTCCGGTACGGCCGCCGCGGCGCCGGAGGCCGTACCGGCGGGCGTTCCCGCCGCCCGTACCCCCGCCGTCACCCGTCCTGCGCCCACCCGCACCGCGCCCGCCCGGACCACACTGGACTCGGTCGCCGCGCCGCGTGACACCGCGGCGCCGTTCCGGCGGCTCGACGACGGCCCCGGCTGGCGCCGGGTCGTCCGGGAGCAGCTCGCCGCGCCGCGGGCCGGGCGCGCCGGACGCCGTACGGTGCTCAGCTCGTTCGTGCAGCTCACCGATCTGCACCTGGTGGACGTCCAGCACCCGGTGCGCACCGAGTATCTGCGCGCGCGGCAGATCTCCGGGTGGCGGCCGCAGGAGGCGCTGACAGTGCCGGGGGCGGTGTCACTGATCGAGCAGATCAACGCGCTCAAGGAGGGGCCCGCGACGGGGACCCCGCTGTCGTTCGCCGTGACGACCGGTGACAACACGGACAACAACTCGCGGGCGGAGCTGGACTGGTTCCTCACCGTGATGAGCGGGGGCCGGGTCACTCCCAACACGGGTGACGGGCGGCGCTACGAGGGGGTGCAGAACTCGGCGGCGCGGCTGTTCTGGCACCCGGAGGACGAGCTGCGTGACACCGACAAGCGGCTCGGCTTCCCCCGGATCGACGGCTTCCTCGCCGCCGCGATCCGCTCCGTGGACAGCCCCGGCCTGCGGATCCCGTGGTACTCGACCGTGGGCAACCACGACGGTCTGGCCAGTGGCGCCATGGCGGACCGCACGGGCTTCCTGGCGGACTTCGCCGTCGGTTCGAAGAAGCTGTACGGGATCCCCGACGCCGACGCCCAGGAGCTGCTGAAGCTCCTGTCCAAGGGCGGCGACCCCACCGGCGCGAAGCTGATCGAGCTGCTGCGCCGCTCGAAGCGGCTGATGCGCTCGATCACCCCGGACCCCCGCCGGGCGCCGTTCACCCCGCACGACTATCTGGCCGCGCATCTCGACCCGGCGTACACCGGCGCGGGTCCGGCGGGCCACGGCTACACGAAGGCGCACCTCGACAGCGACACGCTCTACTACACGTTCCCGATGGGGGAGAACATCACGGGCGTCAGTCTCGACACCACCGACCGCGGCGGCCACTACACCGGCTCGCTCGGCACCACCCAGCTGAACTGGCTGAAGCGGACCCTCAAGGAGCACCGGGACGGGTACGTCGTCGTCTTCAGCCACCACAACAGCTGGACGATGACCAACACCCACCCCGACCCCGCGCACCCCGGCGAGGCCAGGCACCACGGCGGCGAGGTCGTGGAGCTGCTCCAGCGCAGCCCCAATGTGCTGGCCTGGGTCAACGGGCACAGCCACCGCAACTCGATCCTTCCGCACGGCGGCTTCTGGGAGATCTCGACGGCGTCGCACATCGACTTCCCGCAGCTCGCCCGGGTCATCGAGATCACCGACAACAAGGACGGCACACTGTCGCTGTTCACCACCCTGATCGAGTCGGCCGCGCCGCACCGGACCGACTTCCGGGATCTCTCCCAGACCGGTCTCGCCGCGCTCTACCGGGAGCTGTCGCACAACGCGCCGGGCTCGACGACCGCCCCGGCGGGCAAGCCGGTGGACCGTAACACCGAGCTGCTGGTCAGCCGGTGACCCAGCGGCCGCGCGGGCGTCCCCGGCGGGTGGGCAGGCTGTACACCCCGGTCCTGCCGTCGGGCCACTCCGTACGACCCGGCACACTGTCCCTGGCGGTACCACGTCCGGCCCCGCCCGACGACACCGCCGTGGGAGGCACGATGGCGCTCCAGATCAGCGCGACCAACCCCGAGCAGCCCGCTGTGCTGCTGGACCTGCCGTGGCACACACCGCTCGACGCGTGGCCGGAGGAGTGTCTTGTCGCGCTGCCGCGCGGTATCTCCCGCCATGTGGTGCGCTTCGCGTCCGCCGGGCCCGAGGTGATGGCGGTCAAGGAGATCTCGGAGCGGGGCGCGGTCCGGGAGTTCGGGCTGCTGCGGGATCTGCACCGGCTGGGCATCCCCGCCGTCGACCCGGTGGCGGTGGTGACCGGCCGGCAGGGACCGGACGGCGAGCCGCTGGAGCCCGCGCTGATCACCCGGCATCTGAAGGGGTCGCTGCCGTACCGCGCGATGTTCGAGTCGACGATGCGTCCGAGCACGGTCAAGCGGCTCATGGACGCGCTGGCCGTGCTGCTGGTCCGGCTGCATCTGGCCGGGTTCGCCTGGGGCGACTGCTCGCTGTCGAACGTCCTGTTCCGGCGGGACGCGGGGGCGTACGCCGCCTATCTGGTGGACGCCGAGACGGGCCAGCTCCAGCAGAACCTGAGCACCGGCCAGCGGGACTACGACATCGAGCTGGCGCGGGTGAACATCGCCGGTGAGCTGATGGACCTGGAGGCGTCGGGCGCGCTGCACCCGTCGGTCGACCCGGTGCCGTTCGGCACGGCGATCGTCAAGCGGTACGAGGATCTCTGGCACGAGGTGACGCGCGAGTCGGTGTACCCGGTGGGCAAGCGGCACTACATCGACCGGCGGATCCGGCGGCTCAACGATCTGGGGTTCGACGTGGCGGAGATGCAGATCAAGCGCTCGCCGCAGGGGGACACGGTCACCTTTCTGCCGAAGGTCGTGGACGCCGGCCACCACCAGCGCCAGCTGCTGCGGCTGACGGGGCTGGACGCCGAGGAGAACCAGGCGCGGCGGCTGCTGAACGACCTGGAGAGCTGGATGGCCGGCGAGGACGACTACGCGCCGGGCGATCCGCTGGGCGCCCGGCCGGAGGTGCTGGCGCACCGCTGGGTCCGCGATGTGTTCCGGCCGACCGTACGGGCCGTACCGCTGGAGCTGCGCGGCGACATGGACACGGCGCAGATCTACCACGAGGTGCTGGAGCACCGCTGGTACCTGTCGGAGGCGATGGGGTACGACGTGGGGCTGGAGGCGACGGTCGGGGACTACATCGTGAACGTGCTGCCGCGCACGGTGGCCGCGATGGAGCCGAAGGCGGCGGGCACGACGGACGAGGCGGCGGATCTGTCGCCTTGAGCGCGGGCGCCCGGGCGCGCGTCGTCCCGGGCCGCGCCGGCGGCGCTCGCCAGGGGCAGCCACCGCCTCCGCCACCGAGCCGCGCCGCGGCGTCTGGCACCTGTCACTGAAGCGCGTGTACGGCCGCGCTGAAGAGTGTCGGCAGCCGGGCCGCCGCCGGGACGATCAGGCGGGCGCTCGTCCGGTGGCCGCCGAGCCTGACCAGCACCTCGGTCAGCAGCCGGTGGCGCCGGGACAGCGCGCGCCAGGCGCGTTCGTACTCCTGCGGCCGGCCCGCGCGCAGGCACCGTACGGCCGCCTCCGCCGACGCCAGCGCGAGCGCGACGCCCTCGCCGGTGAGCGCGTCGACATAGCCCGCCGCGTCGCCCACGAGCAGCACCCGCCCCGCCGTTCTGCGGCGCACCCGCCGGCGCAGGGGTCCGGCGCCGCGTACGGCGGTGGCGGGCTCGCCGGCCAGCCGGGCGCGCAGCTCCGGGAAGGCGGCGAGATGGTCGTCGTAGCCGCGCCGGACGGTGCTCAGCACGGCGACGCCGACCAGATCGTCGGCCACCGGAGTCACATACGCCTCCCCCGCCCCGCCCGTCGGCGACCAGTGCACCTCGACGAAGTCGGTCCAGGGCGGCACCCGGTAGTGCCGCCGCTGGCCGTAGCGCCGGGGCCGGTGGTCCGGCAGCTCCAGGCCGAGCCCGCGCCGTACGGGCGAGTGGAGCCCGTCCGCCGCCACCAGCCAGCGCGCCCGCAGCCCGCCCGCCGTGACGGAGTCCGCGCCCTGCTCGACGGCGCCGACCCGGCCGGTGACCGTCCGTACGCCGGACTCCTCGGCCCGGCGCGCCAGCGCGGCGTGCAGTTCCGTACGCCGGATACCGAGCCCCGTACCGCCGTCGAAGGGTGCCTCCGGGCGGTGCGGGCCCTGTACGTAGCGGATGCCGCGCAGCTCGCGGCCGAGGGGGACGCCGACGCCGAGCGCGCGCAGCGCCCGTACGCCGCTGGGCATCACGCCCTCGCCGCACGCCTTGTCCACGGGGGTGGCGCGTGGCTCGATCACGACGGTCTCCAGGCCGGCCCGCGCGGCGTGCACGGCGGTGGCGAGCCCGGCCGGCCCGCCGCCCACGACGAGCAGGTCGATCACGGGGAGAGGCCCGGCGGTACGGCGCCGGCGGCCGTCGGGCCGGGGCCCGGTCCTGGACCTGCCGCGCCCAGCGCGCGGTTCTCGCACCGTACGCGGACGGTCAGCACGACCGCGTTGAGGAGGGTGAACACCAGCGCGGTCAGCCAGGCGCCGTGGACCAGCGGCAGCGCCACCCCCTCGGCGACCACCGCCACGTAGTTGGGGTGCCGCAGCAGCCGGTACGGGCCGCCCTCGACCAGCGGCAGTCCCGGTACGACGAGCACCTTGGTGTTCCAGCGCGGGCCGAGCGTACGGACGCACCACCAGCGCAGCGCCTGCGCGGCCACGACGACGGCGAGCATCGTCCAGCCGAGCGCCGGCGTGAACGGCCGGTCGGCCAGCCGTACTTCCGCCAGAGCGCCCAGCAGCAGCACGGTGTGCAGGGCCACCATCGCGGGGTAGTGCCCGCGGCCGTGCTCGACGGCGCCGCGCGCCAGGCTCCAGCGGGCGTTGCGCCGGGCGACGGCCAGTTCGGCGACGCGTTCGGCACCGACGGCCAGGACCAGCGCGGTGTACCAGATCATGACTGACTCTCCAGAGGTCGCCAAGAGGTCGCTATAGATCGCCACAGGTCGCTACCAGCGGAGCAGGACCAGCTCCGCGCAGAAGCCCGGCCCCATGGCGAGCAGCAGCCCCGCGCTCCCGGCGGGCGGCGGCCGTTCGGCCAGGGTGTCGCGCAGGACGTGCAGGACGGACGACGACGACAGATTGCCGACCGCCGCCAGGGAGCGCCAGGTGAAGTCGAGGGCACCGTCGGGCAGTTCGAGGACCTCCTCGACGGCCTCCAGGACCTTCGGGCCGCCCGGGTGGCAGACCCAGGCGGTGATGTCGGCGCGGGTCAGCCCGTGGTCGGCGAGGAAGCCGTCCACGTCCGCGGCGAGGTTCTTGCGGACGAGGTCGGGGACGCCCGCGTCCAGCACGATCCGGAAGCCGGAGCCGGTGATGTCCCAGCCCATCGCCCGCTCGGTGTCCGGGTAGAGCCGGCTGCGGGTGTCGACGACGACGGGGCCCGGACGCCCGGGGCCGCCGGTGGTGGCGGGCCGCCGGGAGCCGCACGCCACGACGGCGGCGGCGCCGTCCCCGAAGAGGGCGGAGGCGACGAGATTGGCCGTCGAGGAGTCGCCGCGCTGGAAGGTGAGCGAGCACAGCTCGACCGAGAGAAGGACGGCCACGTCGTCGGGGCGCCCCAGCAGATAGTCGTGGAGCCGCCCGATCCCGGCCGCTCCCGCGACACATCCGAGCCCGAAGACCGGCACCCGCCGTACATCGGGGCGCAGGCCCAGCCGGCCGACGAGGCGCGCGTCCACGGACGGCGCGGCGATGCCCGTCACCGAGGTGAAGATCAGCAGGTCAATGTCGCGCGGAGAGAGCCCCGCCGTGTCCAGCGCCCCGGCGACGGCCTCGGCGCCGAGCGGTACGGCGGTGGCGATGAACGCGTCGTTGACCTCGCCGAAGTCCTCCAGACCGCCGTACCGGTCCAGCGGGAGGGCCGTATGACGTGTCGTCACCCGCGCCCCGCGGTGCAGCCGGTCGAGCACACGGCGGTCGGCGCCCGGCGGCAGACAGGTCCTGGCGACCATGTCCGTGATGGTGTGCTGGCTGTGGCGGTGGGGAGCCAGGGCTCCATGGACGGCTGCGATGCGGGTCATCTGCGGTCCGGGGTCGAAGGACGAACGGACGTGCCATCCCTGCCCACGCGACGCGCCGCCACACACGAAGTCGCCTGTACGGCCCCGTCCGGCGGTGGCGCCGCCCTACGATGAGCCGCGTGGACGCCTCCGAGCAGCCGGTGCCAGCGCTGTGGCCGCGCGGGGCCGCGGCCCTGCTGGGCTCGTGTCACCCCGGGCCGACGGCCGCGGTGACGCTGCTGGTCGCCGGGCTCGCCGTGGCGGCCGGGCGGAGCGGGCCGGGCACCGCCCTCGCCGTCGCCGCCGTACTGACCGGTCAGCTGTCCGTCGGCTGGAGCAACGACGCCGTGGACGCGGCGCGCGACACCGCGGCGGGCCGGACCGCCAAGCCCGTGGTGGGCGGGGCGGTCGGCGTACGGACGGTGTGGACCGCCGCGCTGGCCGCGCTGGCGCTCTGCGTCCCGCTCTCCCTCGGGTGCGGGCCGCTCGCGGGCGCGGTGCATCTGGCGGGCGTGGCCGCGGCCTGGGCGTACAACCTCCGGCTCAAGCGGACCGTCCTGTCCTGGCTGCCGTACGCGGTCGGGTTCGCGTCACTGCCCGCGTTCGTGACGCTCGGTCTGCCGGGGCGGCCGTGGCCGCCGTGGTGGGTGACCGCCGCCGCCGCGCTGGTGGGGGTCGGCGCGCATCTGGGGAACGTCCTGCCGGACATCGCGTCCGACCTGGCCCTCGGGGTACGCGGCTGGCCGCAGCGCCTGGGGCCCGACACCGTACGGCTGCTGCTGCCGGTCCCGCTGGTGGCGGCGACGGTACTGCTCGCCCTCGGCCGGCCGGACGCGCTCGGCGCCGCCGCCGTGGCGCTGGCGCTGGGGGCGGCCGTCGGCGGGGCGCTGAGGGGGCGTCACCGGCCGGGGGCGGCGTTCCTCGCGGCGGTCGTCGTGGCGGGCGTGGACGTGGCGCTGCTGCTGGCGCAGGGCGCGGTACGCGGCTGAGCGGGCGCGGTACGAGGATAGGTACCGGGCCGGATTCGGGGCCGCTTCCCGGGCTGAATCAGGCCGTTCCGCCGGGACGGGCACGCGGCGGCGGGTTCGGACGTTGACCGTGGTGTCCTGTGTGACACCTGAGGAGAGATGACGGAATGGCCCTGTGGGACCGGTTCAAGGAATCCGCCGCGACGATGCAGACGCAGCTCGTGGCGAAGAAGAACGACCTCAAGAGCGGTGCCTTCCGCGACGCGAGCATGGCCATGTGTGCCCTGGTCGCCGCGGCGGACGGCTCGGTCGACCCGTCGGAGCGGCAGCGCGTCGCCGCGCTGATCGCCGGCAATGAGGTGCTCCAGAATTTCCCGGCCGAAGACCTCCAGCGACGCTTCGACGACTATCTGAACAAGCTGGCCGCCGACTTCGCGTTCGGCAAGGTCGGTCTGCTCCAGGAGGTCGCCAAGGCCAAGAAGAAGCCCGCGGAGGCGCGGGCGGTCATCCAGATCGGCATCGTCATCGGCGGCGCCGACGGCGACTTCGACAAGACCGAGCAGGCCGTGGTCCGCGAGGCGTGCTACGCGCTGGACCTGCCGCCGCACGAGTTCGACCTCTGATCCGTTCCGGGCCGCGCGGGACGGCGGTGGCGCACCGCCGCCGCCCCGCGTCCCGGTCGGGTCAGCCGCGGTCCTTGCGGAACGCCCAGGCCATCTCGGGCTCCAGGGCGAAGCGGAAGACCCGCCGGACCGGTGGCGTGCAGAGCAGCGTGACGGCCGCGGCGGCCAGGACGGACACCAGGACGGCGCCGGCGGGCTCGCGCACCGGGCCCGCGCCGTACCAGTCCCAGGTGGACGCGCTCTGCGCGAGGAAGCCGTGCAGCAGATAGCCGCAGAGCGTGCCCGCGCCGAGCGGCGTGAACCACGTCCGGCGGCCGGGCACCCAGGCCAGGAAGCAGACGGTCAGGACCAGTGAGCAGCAGAGGAGCGCGAGTGTCATCAGCACCCCGGCCCACCAGGGGGCGCCCAGCTCCTGCGCGCTGTCCCGGTGGAAGAACCACGCCATGTTCATCCGGGTGACCGCCCAGTAGGCGAACACGACGGCGGCGGCGAGGACCGGCACGGCCGCCAGCCGCACCTCCCGGCGCCGTACGAGCCGGAAGTGCTCCGGCCGCAGCAGCAGCCCGAGCACGAAGAACGGCAGGAACTGAAGGACCCGCTGGAGGTCGAGATCGTCCCCGATGTCGGGCGACACGACCGCCAGCACGGCGATCGCCACCGCCAGCGGGAACGGCCACCGGACCAGGCGCCAGATGGGCGCCGTCAGCCGCCAGATGAAGAGCGCGACGAGGAACCAGGTCAGGTACCACGGGTCCAGCAGGGTGATCTCCATGTCCGGATCGTCGTCGGTCCACCGGTGGAAGAGGCTGTAGGCGATCTCGAACACGACGTACGGGACGGCGATTCCGGTGATCAGCCGGCGCACCTGGCCGGGCCGGAGGTCGAAACTCCGCGAGAAGTAGCCGGAGATGACGATGAACGCCGGCATGTGGAAGCTGTAGACGACGATGTAGAGCGCGGAGACCGCCCGGCTGTCGTCGCGCAGCGGCTCCCAGGAGTGTCCGACGGCGACCAGCACGATCGCCAGGTACTTCGCGTTGTCGAAGAACGCGTCACGCGTCCTGGCCGGAGCGCCGGTTCCGGTTCCGGTTCCGCTTCCGCTTCGGGTTCCGGGCTCCGTTCCGGTTCCGGTTCCGGGCTCCGTTCCGGTTCCGGTTCCGGCCTCGGCACGGACGGTGCGTTGATCAGTGATCTGCGTCATATTGCCGCCCAAAGGGAACCTTTGAACGGGACAGCGCCTCTTAGCAAGTTCGTGGGGGAAAACCGCTCAGTACACATTCCCCGCACCCTAACGAAGCGCCCGGCGTCCCCCGCCACCCGGGCGACCGGCACCGCCCGATCCGGCCAGCACCCGATCCGGCCACCCGCCGTCAGAGCCGGAGCAGCTCCGCCGCGAGGCGTTCGATCCTGTTCCGCCACGCGATCGAGAGGGCGTCCGTGACGGATTCCGCCGGGCCGGTCTGGGTGAGCACGAGCCGGGCGCCGTGCCCCGTACCGTCACGCAGTTCCCAGACGACCGTGGTGTCCGGCTCGGCGCGGTACGTGAGGGAGTGCGGCGCCCGCACCTCCGTGACCGGGCCGGCCGTGACCCCGTCGGCGGTGAAGCCCTCCGGGACGGGCAGTCCGGCCACCGGCTCGATGCCCGCCGACAGCGCCGCCCAGACGGTCCCGGCCGGCCGGACGAGCTGCCGCTCGAAGCGGATCCGCCGCTCGCCCGTCTCCCCCAGGGTCTCGACGGTGCCCCGGTCGAGGCCGAAGCGGTGGAGGTACGCCTCGTGCAGCGCGCCCGTGTCCCGGCCGGCCGGGACGGGCTCGCCGTCGAGCGACCGCGCCAGCGCGGCGACGCACAGGTGCCAGCCCGAGGCGAAACTGGCGGCGCCGGGGAGATCCCCGAAGGTGTGGACGAGGGTGAGCAGCGCGCCCCCGCCCTTGGGGGCGACGCTCCAGCGCAGTTCGTCGCCGCCCCAGGTGAAGGCGAGGAGGCGCGGCTCGTCGACCGCCATGACGATGCCCTTGGTCCTCGGGTCGCCGTCCTCGGCGCCGGGAAAGCGGAAGACGATCCGGCCGCCGGGGGCGAGGTCGAGGGTAACCTCGGCGGGGAACCACCGCCCCAGGGCGGCGGGGTCGGTGAGCGCGGTCCAGACCCGCTCGGGCGGGTGGGCGAGCGCGCGCTCGATCCGCAGCGTGGCCCGGCCGTCGGCCGTGGTCAGGGTGGCGTCGTACGGATCCGGCGAAGGGCCGGTGGTGTCGTTCGTGCCGGGGGTGCTGTTCATGGTGTGTCGTCCTCGGTCGCGTGCGAGTGGTGCGTGGGGGGCAGTGTGTGGGGGGGCAGTGTGTTGGGGGGCGGTGTGTTGGGGGCGGTGTGCGCGGAGGTGTTGTGTTCGGGGTGATGTGCGGGGGACCCTGGGGCCCGGGATCCACTCGTACCACCGGCGCGGCGCGTCCCGCCGTACCCGTGCGGCGCGGGGCTCTCGTGTTTCGGCCATCCGGCCCGGCGGCCGGGGGCCGAGACTGGCTGGAACCGGCTGGTGACAGTTGGTCAGCGCTACCCGCATAGTTGGAAGTTCGGGCACTCGGAGGCCGCGCCCCGCCGCATGGCGGGCTGGACCTGCGCGTTCACCCCGCGACCGCGCGACGTCACTGCAAAGCACTGCGGCCCAGGCCACCAGGCACCACAGAACGGCGCAAGGAGAGCGGCCGTGCATGACGAATTCCTGTGCCATGTCACCGCGTACGGCATCTGCGGCGGACAGCGCATCGGCGTACCCCTGGGCACCTACCGCGCCCCGACTCTCGCACTCGCCCTGTGGTGGTTACGGGACCGCGCGACCTGGATCGCGGAGCGGCTCGACCCCAGCCCCGAGAGCAGCCGTATCCCGGTCCGGGCGCTGGCGCCGGTGGCGGAGAACGTACCGGACGTACCGGCCGCGTTACGGGCCTGGCGGGACGATGTGGCCCACCAGGACATGATCGCGGAGCATCTGGCGGCCGGCCGTCTCGTCCGGATCGCCACCCAGGACGACACCACGGAGTACGAGCTGCTCGCGGAGTCCGTGGACGCGCTGCGCATGAACCGGGCGCTGCCGGTCCTGATCACGCCCATGCTCCCCGAGCCGCCGCCGTGGGAGCGCTCCCTCGCCACCTCGTCCCCGCACGCCACGTACGAGTATCCGGCGTGGGGGGACGCAGGGTAGCGGGTCCCGGGCAGCCGGTCGAAGCGTGCCCCGTCGGCACGAGTCCCGCGTCAGCGCGGGGCCGGGGCCGCCTCCGTGTCGCCCTGGGCGATCTCGATGTGGGTGTGGAGTTCGTTCGCGGCCTGGAGCGCCGCGCTGCCGGAGACCGTGAGACAGAGCAGCAGCGCGCCCGCGACGAGCCGGCCGGTGCGCGGCAGGACGGGCCGCCCGGCCTGGCCGCCGTCCAGCAGCGCGGCGACCCGGCGGGGCACGGGGCCCGCGGTCGCCGCGAGGACCGTGGCCGGTCTGCCGGGCAGCGGCGCCTTCGTGGCCAGCGCGGCGCGGGCGATCGCGCGGGCGGCCAGCCGCCGGTCGCCGACGTCCGCCGCGGCGGCCTCGTCGGCGGCGCGCTCCAGGGCGTAGGCGAGCGGGTCGCGCAGGGCGCGCAGGGCGGGGTGGCACAGGGCGGCGAGTTCGGCCGCGACGAGCAGCAGGTGGTGACGGCCGCGCAGATGCGCGCGTTCGTGGGCGAAGAGGGCCTCGCGCTCGGCGGGTTCCAGGGCGCGCAGCATGCCGGTGGTGACGACGATCCGGCCGGGGCGGCCGGGCAGCGCGTACGCGTCGGGCCGGTCGTCGCGGAGCACGGCCAGTTCGTCCGCCGTCCCGCCGGTGGCGGCCCTGGCCCGGCGCAGCTCGGCCCGGTCGCGCAGCGCGGTGGCGACGAGCAGGGGCGTTCGCCAGAGCAGCAGCCCCCCGGCGGCCAGCGCGAGCCCGACCGTGACGGCGGGCGGCCCCACCGTCAGCGGCTCGGCGAGATCACCGAGGACGGCGACGAAGGGCAGGTACGAGGCGCCCGGCACGACGAGCAGCGCGAGCGCGGCGGAGCTGGTGGCGGCCAGCGCGAGCGCGACGGCGGCGAGCAGCCAGGCGGCGTGCCGGGGCGCGAGGGCGGCGGCGACCCGGCGGGCGGCGGGCACCGCGAGGAACGGCATCAGGAGCGGCACCCAGACCAGCGGCGTCCAGAGGAACAGCGTCACCGGATCTCACCGCCGTCCAGCAGGGAGCGCAGCAGCGCCTCGTCCTCGTCGTTGAGCTGGGAGACGAAGCGGGCCAGGACGGCGCCGCGGTCCTCGTCCTTGGCCAGTTCGGAGTGCATCCGGCGGGCGGTGAGCCCGGGGGCGTCCTCGGTGGGCGAGTAGGCGTAGCCCCGGCCGGCCCTGACCCGGCTCACGCTGCCCTTCTCGTACAGCCGGGACAGGATGGTGGTGACCGTGGTGCGGGCGAGCGACACGCCGAGCGCGCGCTGGACCTGGCCGGGTGTGAGCGGCTCGGCCGCCGCCCACAGAGCCGCCAGCACACCGGCTTCCAGCTCCCCCGCCGGCCGCCGCTCCGCGCTCTCGTCCCTCATGGGAACGTCCCTCCCGTTTCCGTCGTCTACAGTGACGTAGACCGTCTACAGATCTGTAGTCAATCGAGTCCATCAGATCGTCAGGCAGATTTCCCCTGCCACCATTATGGGAGCAGCCCTCATATGGCCGTATCCGCGCTCGCCGTGCCGACGCTGCCGCTCGCCGTGAACCTCGCCGTGAATCCCCTCGACGCCGGATCGCTGCTCTCCTCGTTCGGCGCCCTGGGCATCGCCGTGGTCCTCTTCGCCGAGACGGGCCTGCTGATCGGCTTCTTCCTCCCCGGCGACTCCCTGCTCTTCACCGCCGGGCTGCTGTGCGTCCCGGGCATCCGGGGCGCGGTGCATCTCTCGCTCCCGCAGGTCCTGCTCGCCTCGCTGGCCGGTGCCCTGCTGGGGGCGCAGACCGGCTTCTGGATCGGGCGGCGCGGCGGCCGGGCGCTGCTGGCGCGCGGGCGCTCGCGCAAGCTCAAGGAGGGCGCGGCCCGCGCGGAGGAGCTTCTCGAACGGTACGGGCACGGCAGGGCCGTCGTGCTCGCCCGCTTCGTCCCCGTCGTCCGTACGGTGCTCAACCCGCTGGCCGGGGCGCTGAACGTGCCGGCCAGGGTCTTCACGTTCTGGCAGATCGCCGGCGGCGCGCTCTGGACGGTCGGGCTCGTGCTCGCCGGGTACGGGCTGGGCTCCTCCGTACCGAACGTGGACCGCTATCTGCTGCCCCTCGTCGCGCTGGTCGTGATCGTCTCGCTGATCCCCCTGGCGCTGGAGCTGCTGCGCTCGCGCCGGGCCACCGAAGGAGGCACCCGCTGATGACGGGCATGACGGGCGGCATGACGGACCGCTGGTTCGACGACGGCCTGTACACCTCGGTCACCGGGCTGGCCCACCGCTCCCCCGGCTGGCTGGACACGGCCGTCTCCCTCTGGTCGACGTACGGTCTCGGCCTGTTCGGGGCGCTGCTGCTGGCGGCGTGGTGGCGCGCCCGGCACCCCGGTCCGGCCGTACGGGAGGCCCCCGGCGCCCCGCCGGACGTCCGGGCGCCGGCCCTTCTCGCGCTGGCCGCGCCGCTGGTGGTGCTCCTCGCGTTCGCCGTCAGCACGGGGCTCAAGTCGCTGATGCGCGAGCAGCGCCCCTGCCGGACCCTGCACACGGTCACCGTGGAGGCGTGTCCGCCGCTCGGCGACTGGTCACTGCCCTCCAACCACGCCGTCATCGCGGCCGCCGCGGCCGTCACGCTGCTGTTCACCGACCGCCGGCTGGCGGCCCTGGCGCTGCCGGCGGCGCTGCTGATGGCCGCGTCGCGGGTGTGGGTCGGGGCGCACTATCCGCACGATGTGGCCCTGGGCCTGGCCGTGGGGGCCCTGGTCGCGGGTGCCCTGATGACCGCCGCGCGCCGGGCCGCGCCCCTGGCCGTCCGGCCGCGGGAAACCGGGCCGCGACCGCTGGCGGCCGGGCGGTGAGCGGCTTCCCGTCCCCGGAGCGCGGGACCGGCCGGATATCCCGTACGCCCGCACCCGCGCCCCGGCGCGGCCTGCGGACCCCGCCGGCCGCCGTCACGGTGCTCTGCGCGGGGGCCTTCGTACTGCTGGCCGTGCTGGTGACCGGCCGGCACGGAACGCCCTTCCCGCTGGACCGCGACGCGCTCGACTGGTCGTTGCGGCACCGCCCGGACCGCTGGGCGGGCGTGGCCCGCGCCGTCACGGACACGGGCACCGGCGTCTTCCCGTACGCGTGCGCCGTGCTGGCCGGCCTGCTGGCGGCCCGGCACGGCACCCGGCGGCAGGCGCTGGGCGCGGCGGCCGGCGCCCTGGCGTTCCTCCTGGCGGGCCAGGCGCTGCGGTACGGGGTGATGAGCGCCCTCGCCCGCCCCCGGCCGCCGGTGGCCGACTGGGCGACGCACGCCTCCGCCTTCTCCTTCCCCTCCGGCCACGCCTCGACCTCGGCGCTGATGGCGGGTCTGCTGATCTGGGCCGTGGCGCGGCGGGGCCGTACGGCGGCGGTGTACGCGCTCTGCGCGCTCATCGCCTGCTGGGCCGTGGCGGTGGGCCTGACCCGGATCTATCTCGGGGTGCACTGGGCCACGGACGTGCTCGGCGGCTGGCTGTTCGCCGGGGCCTGGATCGGGCTCGGCGCGGTCCTGATCCCGGCGGGACGGCTGCTGCCGCCACCGCGACGGAGGGCGGGCGGCCGGTGAGGGGCCGCCGGCCGGACTGTTGCCCTACTACCGCCGTGCCGTGCTGCCGCCGTGCCGTATTGCCGCTGTGCCGTCAGAGCTTCAAGTGCAGGATGCACAGGCCGACATAGCCCTCGGTGGGGTGGCGGAAGCCCTCGGGAAGGACTCCGATGACCTCGAAACCGAGCGACTCGTACAGCTTCAGCGCGTTCGTGTTGGTCTCCACGACCGCGTTGAACTGCATCGCCCGGTATCCCGCCGTGCGCGCCCAGTCGATCGAGTACTCGCAGAGGGCCCGGCCCACGCCGCGTCCCGATCGCGCCGGGTCGACCATGTAACTGGCGCCGGCGATGTGCGAGCCGTTGCCCTGGTGGTTCCGGTTCATCTTGGCCGTGCCCAGCACCGTCCCCGCGTCGTCGACCGCGACGACCGTACGGTCCGGCGCGGTCTGCGTCCACAGGTCCCGGGCGGCGCTCTCGCTCAGCCCCGACGGATAGGTGAAGGTCTCCCCGTCGTTGACGATCTGTTGGAAGAAGGGCCAGATGGCGGGCCAGTCACCGGGGGTGGCTTCTCTGATCAGCATCGGACCAGAATGACCGTACGGACCCGGCGCCGCCAGTGGTTTTCCCGTCCGTGGAGCGCCTTCCGGGGACCGCGCCGCCCGCCGGGTACTGTCCGGGCAAATACCAGCGAAGTGGACGAAGAGGCGGACAGCGCATGTTCGAGGCCGAGGACATCCGGGAGTGGCGGGGCCACGATGTGGTCGACACCGCGAAGAAGAAGATCGGTTCGCTGGAGTCCGTGTACGTCGATACGGCGACGGACTCGCCCTCGTTCGCGACGGTGACCGTCGGGCTGCCCACCCAGCGCCGGCTGATCTTCGTACCGCTGGGCGACGCCACCGTGGGACCGGGCTATCTGAAGGTCGTCTGGGACAAGAGCCTGGTGAAGGACGCCCCGTCGATCGCCCTTGACGGAGAGCTGCTCGCCACGGACGAACCGGCGGTCTTCGCGCACTACGGCCTGCCCTACGCGACCGGCGCGAACGGTGAACGGCGGCTGGGGCGACGCTGACCGGAGGGGCCGTACCGCGCATGGCCGAAAACCGTCTTCCGCCAATCCGCCGCCCGTCGCCGCCCGCGCCCGTGATCGCGCCCGCTCCGGGGCCGTCCGTATGACCCTGACCCGAAGGCGTTCCGGTGTACGGCGCCGGATCCACCAGGCCGTGGTCCCGTCCGCCGCCCTTCTCTGGACCCGGGGGCGGCGGATGGAGCTGATGCACCGGGCCATGAGCTTCGCGGCGCTCGGCTTCCTCACCCTGGTGCCGCTGCTGATCCTCGTCGCCGCGGCGGACCCGGCCAGCGGCCAGGGCTTCGCCCGCTGGCTGGGGCAGGGGCTCGGTGTCTCCGGCTCGTCGCAGCAGGAGATCCAGCAGCTGTTCGGCAGACCGGGTACGGCGTTGCAGCGGACCACGGCGTTCGGTCTCGCCGCGCTGGCCGCGTTCGGGCTGACGTTCGGGGGCGCGGTGCAGACCGGGTACGAGCGGGTGTGGGAGCTGCCGACGGCCCGCTGGCACACCATGTGGCGGCATGTGCTGTGGCTGGCGGTCCTGGTCGCCTTTCTGGTGATCTTCGTGAACACACCGGTGACCTCGCACTCCACGATCGTGGTGGTGCTCGGCACGGTGGGCGATCTGATCCTGACGTTCCTCTTCTTCTGGTGGTCCCAGCGGCTGCTGCTGGGGGGCCGGGTCCGCTGGGGCGCGCTGCTGCCGGGCGCGGTCGCGATCGCGCTGGGGCTGCTCGGGCTGCGGGTGTTCTCGCGGGTCGTGTTCTCCCCGCTGATCGCGTCGAACGCCGTCACCTACGGCCCGTTCGGCACGGTGCTGGTCCTCCAGTCCTGGCTGGTCGGGGTGGGGTTCGTGGTGTACGGCGGGGCGCTGGTGGGCCGTCAGTGCCACGAGTGGCGCACCCGGCTGCGGCTGCGCCACCAACTCGCCGAGGAGACCGGCACCGGCCCGGACGGCGGGGCCGGGGACCACTGAGCGACGGTCCACCGGCGTCGGCCCGTACATCCGCATTCCCGGACGGGGCGCATATCCGCTTCCCGGGCGGGACGCATATCCGCTTCCCGGACGGGGCGTCCGCGGGTACGGTGATCGCTCCCCGCGCGAGCCGTCGCCGTCTCCGCCGCCCGTGCCCCTCGCGCCCGCTGGAGACCGTCCCCGATGTCGTCGCTCGCCGCCCCGCCCTCCGTACCCCTGCCCGCGCCGCGCCGGGCCTGGCTCACCGATCTGCCGGTCCTGCTGGTCGCGGTGGCCTGGGGCGCCAGCTATCTGACCGCGAAGGGCATCACCACGGGCTCCACGGTGCTCGCCGTGCTCGTGCTGCGCTTCGCGGTGGTGCTGCCCGTGCTGGTGGTCGCCGGGTGGCGCGGGCTGCGGGCGCTGAGCGCGGCGCAGTGGCGGGGCGCCGGGCTGCTCGGGCTGGTGCTGAGCGGGATCTTCCTGCTGGAGACGTACGGTGTCGTGCACACCTCCGCGACCAATGCCGGGCTGATCATCAGCCTGACCATGATCTTCACCCCGCTCGCGGAGGCCGCCGTCACCCGGGTCAGACCGCCCGCGTCATTCGTCGCGGCGGCCGGGCTGTCGGTGGCCGGGGTGGTGCTGCTGACCCAGAGCGGCGGATTCACCGCGCCCTCGGTGGGCGATCTGCTGATGCTGCTGGCCGCGCTGGCCCGTACCGCGCACGTACTGCTGATGTCCCGGAGCCGGGCCGTGCGGGGCGCGGACTCGCTGTCGCTGACGACCGTGCAACTCGGCGGCGCCGTCGCGGTGTTCGCGGTACTGGCCGCGCTGCCGGGCGGCGGACCGGCGCCCTGGACCGTGGCCGCCGGGTTCGGGGTCCGGGAGTGGGCGGCGCTGCTCTTCCTGTCGGTGTTCTGCACCCTGGCCGCGTTCGCCGTCCAGATGTGGGCGGTCCGCCGCACCTCGCCGTCCCGGGTCAGTCTGCTGCTGGGTACGGAACCGCTGTGGGCGGCGGCGGCCGGAATCGCGATCGGCGGTGAACGGCTGGGCGTGGCCGGGCTGTTCGGTGCGGCGCTCGTCCTGGCCGGCACCTCCTGGGGCCGGCGCGCCGCCGACCGCTGACCGCTGCCCCCTGGCCCCTAGCCCCTGGCCCAACGAAAAGGGCCGCCCGGCCGGTGGCCAGACAGCCCCTCCACAGGATTTCCGCCGGTCAGAGGTCGAACTCGGTCGGCGCGATCCCGACCGCGAAGCACGCCTCACGGACGACCGCGCGCTCGTCCGCGTCGAAGTCGCCGTCGGCGCCGCCGATGACGATGCCGATCTGGATGACCGCGCGCGCCTCGGTGGGCTTCTTGGCGACCTTGCCGATGGTCTGGAGAATGGCGACCTTGCCGAAGTCGAAGTCGGCCGTCAGCTTCTGGCAGTAGTCGTTGAACCGCGTCTGAAGATCCTCCGCGGGGAAGTTCTGGAGCACGTCGTTCGTCATGATCAGCGCGGCGACGCGCTGCCGCTCCGACGCGTCGATGGACCCGTCGGCGGCGGCGACGAGCGCGCACATGGCCATGCTCGCGTCCCGGAACGCACCGCTCTTGAGGTCGTTCTTCTTCGCGTTGAGCTGCGTCTGCATCGACGTAGCCGAATCCTTGATGCGGTCCCACAGGGCCACGTGAAGTCTCCTGAATCTGGTGGGGCACCGGCCGGAACCGGCCGGCAGGTCGGGAAAACCGGGACAGAAAATCCGGGACGGCGAAGTCCGGGACAGAAGTCCGGAATCAGACGTCCGGGGTCAGAGGTGCGGGGTGACCGCGGGCATCAGGTCCTGGAAGGTACGTCCCTCGGCCGGTACGCCGATGGCCGCCATCTGCCAGCCGCCGCCCTCGCCGCGGAACACCTTGGCCATGATCTGGGCGGTGTACGCGCCGCCGCCGGTGAGGGTGTGGCGGGCCAGCTCCTCGCCGGTGGTCTCGTCGACCAGCCGGCAGAACGCGTTCTCGATGTCCTCGAAGGTCTGGCCGGTGAACGAGTTCACGGTGAAGACGATCTGGTCGACATGGACGGGCACCCGGGTGAGGTCCACCACGATCGACTCGTCGTCACCGCCCTCGCCCGCGCCGCCGACCCGGTTGTCCCCGGTGTGCTGCACGGAACCGTCGTCGCTGGTCAGATGCTGGAAGAAGACCACGTCCACGGCCTCCTTGCCGGCGAAGAGCAGCGCCGAGGCATCCAGATCGATCTCCGCCGGCGCGGTCAGCCGGGCGAAGAACCCCTTGCGTACGGCCTGCTTCCAGCCCAGTCCCATCCGGACGACGGTGAGTTCACCCCCGCCGGTCTTGGTCAGGCTGATCCGCTGGCCCTTGGCGAGATTGACGCTCATCGTTCGCTCCTGAAGGTGGTGACGGGTCTCAGACGTTCACACCGTAGTCGGACGCGATCCCCGCGAGTCCGGACGCGTAACCCTGGCCGATGGCGCGGAACTTCCACTCGGCGCCGTTGCGGTACAGCTCGCCGAAGACCATCGCGGTCTCGGTGGAGGCGTCCTCGCTGAGGTCGTAGCGCGCGAGTTCGGCGCCGCCGGCCTGGTTGACGACGCGGATGTACGCGTTGCGGACCTGGCCGAAGCTCTGGCCGCGGGACTCGGCGTCGTGGATCGAGACCGGGAAGACGATCTTGGCGATGTCCGCGGGGACGGCGGAGAGGTCGACCTTGACGGTCTCGTCGTCGCCCTCGCCCTCACCCGTCAGGTTGTCGCCGGTGTGCTCCACCGAACCGTCCGGGCTGCGGAGGTTGTTGTAGAAGACGAAGTGCTGGTCCGAGACGACCTTGCCGGAGCCGTCGCACAGCAGGGCGCTGGCGTCCAGGTCGTGGTCCGCCCCGGTGGTGGTCCGGACGTCCCAGCCGAGCGCGACCAGAACGGCGGTCAGGCCGGGGGCCTCCTTGCTCAGCGAGACATTGCCGCCCTTGGCGAGGCTCACACCCATGTTGTTTCCTTCCGTCCGTCCCGAGCCGGACACGCCGGACGCCCGGCGTGCGCGGGATGCCTGACGACATCGGCTCAAATCTACAACACTGTAGAAATTGGCTGTCGTGAAGGTGCGAAGCGGCCACGGCATCGCCCGAAATGCGCCGCGCCCGCGCCTGGTTAGGATGCCCCGGCGCCAGGGCGGCTGGGGCGGCAGTGTGGGAGGAGGCCACTTTCGTGGTCGGGAACAGAGAAGACCGGGACCGGACGTCCCCTGCCCGCAGACGCGGCCAGGGCCAGCTGGAGTCCCAGGTGCTGGCGATCCTGGGGTCGGCGACCGCGCCCGTGGCCGCGACCTGGGTGCAGGAGCGGCTCGACGGGAAGCTGGCGTACACCACGGTGATCACGATCCTGACCCGGCTGCTCGACAAGCAGGCCGTGACCCGCAGCCGTTCGGGCCGTTCCTTCCTGTGGACCCCGGTGGCGGACGAGGCGGGTCTGACGGCGCTGCGGATGCGCCGGCTGCTCGACGAGCGGGACGACCGCGACGCGGTGCTGTCCAGCTTCGTGTCCGCGCTGTCGCCGCACGACGAGCAGGTGCTCCGCGCGCTGCTCAAGGACGCCGGTCCGGCCACCGACGCGGAGAGTTGACCATGGGCGTCTTCGTCTTCCTGCCGCTGGTCCTCCCGCTCACCGCGCTGCCGATCGCCCGGCTGGCGGAGCAGCATCTCCATCCGCGCGGCGCCGCCCTGCTGCTGACGTTCGTCAGCGCGGTGCTGGCCGCGTGCAGCACGTTCTGTCTCGGCTTACTGATGGTGGTGGGCACCGCGCAGCTGCCCGGCAACCCGCTGCCGGACAGCTGGTCCGACCCGGAGGTACGGGACGCCGTGCCGTACGACGAGGTGGCGGGCAAGACGGCGATCGTGGCGCTGGTCGCGGTCGTCCTGGCGTGCGCGCACACCGTACGGCGGCATGTCCGCTTCCGCTCCCGCGCCCATCGCGCGCTGGCCGGGCTGCCGCCGGACGAGGTGGCCGTGCTGGACGACGGACTGCCGTACGCGTACGCGCTGCCCGGGTCGCCCGGCCGGATCGTGGTCTCGGCGGGGATGCTGTCGTGTCTGAACGCGGGTGAGCGCGAGGCCCTGCTCGCCCATGAACGGGCCCATCTGACCGGCCGTCACCATCTGCTGCTGCTCGCCGCGCGGCTGGCCGGGTGCGCGAACCCGTTTCTGCTGCCGCTGCGGGCCGCGGTGGCCTACTCCACCGAGCGCTGGGCCGACGAGGCGGCGGCGCAGGCCACCGGTGACCGGCGGACGACGGCGCGCGCGGTGGGCAAGGCCGCGCTCTTCGCGCGCCCGGCGCCGCCGCCGGGGATGGCCGCCTTCGCCTCGGCGGGGCCGGTGCCGCGCCGGGTGGCCGCGCTGCTCGGTCCCGTACCGCCGCGCAGGAACTGGCCGCCCGCGCTCACCCGGGCGGGGATCGCCGCCTATGTGGCGGCGGCCGGTACGGCCGCGTCGACCATGTCCGCGCTGAACTCCGCCGCCGCGCTGTTCCTGGTCCTCGAAGCGGCGACGCCGCTCTAGGCTTCCCGGCCCGCGCTCCGGCGCGACTTCTACAGGTCTGTAGAAGCAGTAGAGTGCACGGATCGCATCCAGGCGATGCAGGTCACGGAGGAACAGCGTGGGCAGGGAATCCAGGGGACGGCGCGGCCTCGCGTCCGGTACGAGTCACCGCGCGGACCGCCGGGCGGCCCGGGCGGGCGGGGCGCGGCTGACCCGGCGCGGCCGAATAGCCATCTGGACGGGCGGCGCGCTGGCCGTCGTACTGATCGGGGTGTCGGGGGCCGCCGCGTGGGTCTACCAGAGCCTCGACGGCAATATCCACGCGGCGGACGTCGACGGCAAGATCGGCGGCGACCGGCCGGTCAATTCGAGTCCGGGCTCCAAGAACATCCTCGTCGTCGGCTCCGACTCGCGCGACGGCGACAACGGCAAGTACGGCAAGGGCCTGACCACCATGCAGTCGGACACGCTGATGGTGCTGCATCTGGCCGCCGACCGGAAATGGGCCACGGTCGTCTCGCTCCCCCGCGACTCGTGGGTCAACATCCCGTCCTGCGACCGGGGGAACGGCACCACGTCCGACCCGCACCACTTCAAGATCAACGAGGCGTTCGCCATCGGCGGTACGGGCGGCGAGGTCTCCGGCGCCGCCGCCTGCACGATCCGGACGGTCGAGCGGAACACCGGGCTGCGGATCGACCACTTCATGTCGGTCGACTTCCAGGGCTTCAAGGGCATGGTGAACGCGCTGGACGGCATCGAGGTCTGTCCGGAGCAGGCGATCCACGACACCAAGGCCCATCTCGATCTGGAGGCCGGCTGCCAGACGGTCAAGGACGAGAAGGCGCTCGGGTACGTACGGACGCGCTACAGCCTCGGCGACGGCTCGGACCTGGGACGCATCGGCCGCCAGCAGGAGTTCATGGAGGCGCTGGCCGCCAAGGCGCAGCAGAAGCTGACCAGCCCGAGTGCGCTGTACGGCTTTCTGGACTCCGCGACGAAGTCGCTGACCACGGACAGCGAGATCGCCGGGATCAAGCCGCTGACGGCCCTCGCGAACGAGATCAAGAGCGTGCCGGGCGACCGGCTGACGTTCCTGACCGTGCCGAACTATCCGCGCGAGGCCGATGTGCCGACCGACAAGGCGAACATCGTCTGGCAGTACCCGCAGGCGTCCGAGCTGTTCGCCGCGCTGGCGCAGGACAGGGAAGTCGACAAGGAGGCGCTGGAGGCCGACGCCGAGAATCCGGTGTACGCGCACACCGTACGGGTGCGGGTGCTGAACGGGACCGGGGTCTCGGGGCGGGCGGCGAAGGTCGCGGACGAGCTGAAGACGGCCGGGTTCACCGTCACGGAGGTCGGCAACGCGCCGGAGAACACCCAGCGGACCACGGTCGGCTATCCGCAGGGCCAGGAGGAGCCCGCCGAGGTGCTGGCCACCCGGCTGCCGGACAGCACCTCGCGGCCGGACGCGACGGCGACACCGGGCGTGGTGACGCTGACCGTCGGCCCGGACTACGAAGGGGTCCGCTGAGGCCGCGCCTCCGGGGGGCGCGTACCTGCCTGGAGGCACGCCGCGACCGGCCTCCCGGGGGCCGGTTTCCGTCACCCCATTGCACTGCTTTGCGATTCCTTTACTATTGATGGACGGGGCACCCGCCCCGTCCTGAACATCCGACCCAGGAATCCCCCGAACGAGAAGGAGCTGCTCCCGCAATGGGTGAGCCTCCCAGTACGAGCCGTGCCGTCCCCGTCCCGTCGAGTCATGGGCCGGAGGTGGCACGGTGACCGAAGTGCTGCTGCTGCTCGTCGCCCTCGCGCTCACCCTCGCCTGCGCGGTGTTCGTCGCGGCCGAGTTCGCCCTCACCACCGTCGAGCGCGGCGCGCTGGAGCGGGCCGCGGCGGCCGGTGAGCGGGGCGCGGCCGGCGCGCTGGAGGCGGCCAAGCGGCTGACCTTCCAGCTCTCCGGCGCGCAGCTGGGCATCACGGTGACCTCGCTGGTCATCGGCATGCTCGCCGAGCCGTCCTTCGCCGTCCTGCTGCGCGGCCCGCTGACGGCCACCGGACTGCCGGACGGCGCGGTCTCCCCGCTCGCCACCCTGCTCGGTGTCGCGCTCTCCACCGTGGTGCTGATGGTGGTCGGCGAGCTGGTCCCCAAGAACTGGGCGATCTCCAGCCCGCTCGCGGTCGCCAAGGTCGTGGCCGGGCCCCAGCGCGCCTTCACCGCCGCGTTCGGCCCGCTGATCCGCCATCTGAACAACACGGCGAACCGGCTGCTCCGGCGCTTCGGGCTGGAGCCCGCCGAGGAGCTGGCCTCCGCCCGTACCCCCGAGGAGCTGGTCGCGCTGGCGCGGCACTCCGCGCGGGAGGGCGCCATCGAGGCGGACTCCGCCGAGCTGTTCGTCCGGACCCTGCACCTGGCCGAGCTGACCGCGGAGAACGTGATGACCCCGCGGGTGGACGTACGGGCCCTGGAGGCCCATGCCACGGCCGCCGACGCGGCCGTGCTGACGCTGGCCACGGGCCTGTCCCGCTTCCCGGTCTACCGGGACAGCCTGGACGAGGTCATCGGCACGGTCCACATCCGTGACGTACTGGCCCTGGACGAGTCCCGGCGGGCCCTCACCCCCGTCACGGAGCTGATCACGAGCCCGCTGCTCGTGCCCGACTCGCTGCCGGTGGACCGGCTGCTGCGGCGGCTGCGGGACGCGCGGACGATGGCCGTGGTCATCGACGAGTACGGCGGCACGGCCGGGGTCGCGACGATGGAGGACATCGTCGAGGAGGTCGTCGGCGAGGTCCGCGACGAGCACGACCCGGACGAGATCCCCGGGCTGGCCCCGGGCGAGCCCGCCGCGGACGGCCGCCGTGTCTGGGAGGCCGACGGCTCGCTCCGGCTCGACCAGCTGGAGGAGATCGGCTTCGAAGCGCCGGAGGGTCCGTACGAGACGCTCGCGGGGCTGCTCGCGACCCGGCTGGAGCGGCTGCCCGTGCGGGACGACTCCCTGGAGATCGAGGGCTGGCGGTTCGCCGTCCTGCGGATCGACCACCACCGGGCCGACCGGGTCGGTATCACCGCGCCCGCCCCGGCCGCCCAGCTCACCGAGGACGCCCGATGACCGGTCTTCAGCTCGCCATCGGCGTGCTCACCCTGTTCACCAACGCGTTCTTCGTCGGCGCCGAGTTCGCCCTGATCTCGGTACGGCGCAGCCAGATCGAGCCGCTGGCGGCCAAGGGCAGCCGGCGCGCGAAGAGCACCCTGTGGGGGCTGCGCCATCTGTCGGCGGCCATGGCCACGGCGCAGCTCGGTATCACCATCTCCTCGCTGGTGCTGGGTGCCGTCGCCGAGCCGGCGATCGCGCATCTGCTGGAGCCGCCGTTCGAGGCGATCGGGGTGCCCGAGGCGCTGATTCACCCGATCGCGTTCGTCATCGCGCTGACCCTGGCGACGTATCTGCACATGCTCATCGGCGAGATGGTGCCGAAGAACATCGCGCTGGCCGCGCCCGCGCCCACGGCGCTGGCGCTGGCGCCCGCGCTGGTCGCGCTGACCCGGGCGCTGCGTCCGGTGATCTTCGGGATCAACGCGTTCGCCAACGCGATCCTGCGGCTGCTGAAGGTCGAGCCCAAGGACGAGGTCGCCTCGGTGTTCACCGATGACGAACTGGTCCGGCTGGTCGCGGACTCCAGCGAGGCGGGGCTGCTGGACCCGGCGGACGGGGAGCGGCTGCGGGACGCCCTGGAGCTGGGCACCCGCCCGGCGGGCGAGGTGATGGTGCCGCTCGCCCGGACGGTCACGGTCGGCCATACGACCACCCCGGAGCAGCTGGAGCGGGCGGCGGTGTCGTCCGGTTTCTCGCGGCTGCCGGTCACCGGCCCCGACGACACGATCCTGGGCTATCTGCACATCAAGGACGCGCTCGGCGCCACCGACCGGACGCGGCCCTTCCCGCGCGGCGCGCTCCACACGGTCATCCGGGTGGAGATCGACACCCCGCTCGACGACACGATGACGGCGATGCGCGCCGCCGGTACGCATCTGGCCGCCGTCACCGGCGACCGGGGGACGGTCATCGGGTTCGTCACCATGGAGGACGTCCTGGAGGAGCTGGTGGGCCCCGCCGCCGACGCGTCGGCCAGGACATAGCGGTACGGAAGCAACCCGCCGGCGGGTACGGACGTATTCGCCGGCCGGCGGCCGGTGCCCCGCCCCGGGCACCGGCCGCTCATTCCGCTCCTCCTTGTCGTGATGTACACGTAATCTTCACGAGTACACGCAGGTCCGCGAGAAAAACAGGTTCAGCACATGCCCAACGGGACGAGTCCATTACGCTCATCGGCCTTGGCCGGGCGCAGCCGGCGCGTCGTGGAGTCCGACGGTTTCAACATCGCGGTGTTCTGCCTGATCGTCGGCAACGCCGGGCTGCTGGGGGTCGAGACGTACACCGGTGCGGTCGGCCAGTGGCGCGATGAGCTGAAGACCGCCGAGCATCTGTTCCTGGCCGCGTTCACCGCGGAGATCCTGCTGCGCGCCGCCGCCTGCGCGGACCGGCCCCGGGAGTTCTTCCGCGATCCGTGGAACGTCTTCGACCTGGTGGTCGTCGTACTGGCCCTGACGCCGTTCGCGCGCGAGAACACCACCATGCTGCGGCTGTTGCGGCTCGCCCGGGTGCTGCGGGCGGCCCGCTTCCTGCCGCAGCTGCGCATCGTGATCGTCGCGGTCGGCAAGAGCCTGCCGGGGACGGTGAGTTTCGTCCTGGTGGGGGCGCTGCTGCTGTATGTGTACGCGATGGTGGGCTGGGTGTTCTTCGGCCGCGAGGACCCGGAGCACTACGGCTCGCTGGGCCGCGCGGTGCTGACGCTCTTTCTGCTGATGACGCTGGACGGGCTCGGGGACGCGGTCCGCGGCGGGCTGGAGATATCCCGCTGGAGCATCGTCTACTTCGCGTCGTTCGTGCTGCTGGGATCGTTCGTGCTGGTCAATCTGCTGGTCGGGGTGGTCATCACCTCCCTGGAGGAGGCGCGTGAGCTGGAGGACGACCGGGCGAGGGACATCGCGCTGACCGGGCCCGGCGCCGCGGACCCCTCGGCGCTGCTGCTGGCGCGGATCGAGACGGCCCGCCGCGCGCTGGACGAGGTCGAGGCCGCCCTGGCCGCCGCGCGCCCGCGTCCGCGCACCGGCGCGCCGGACGAGCGGCGGGCGGTGGGCGCGCCCGACCGGTGAGGGGCGGCCCACCGGTGAGGGGTGGCGGCCGGTCCGGTCAGGGTTTGCGGGCCACGCCCGCGTAGCTGGACGCCTCCGCGGCCGTCAGGTGCTCGCTGCCGTCGCCGCGGTCGGGGCGCCACCGGTGGGAGCAGACGACTCCGGGGGCGAGCAGCTCCCAGCCGGTGAAGAAGCGCTCGATCTCCGCGCGCTCGCGCGGTCGCACCACCGTCCCCGCGGCGCGGTACGTGGCGACGACACGCGCCATGCCCTCGGGGTCGAACTCGGCCGTGCCGTGCGCGATCGCGAGCGTGGAGCCCGACGGCAGCGCGTCCTTGAGGTGTCCGACGACGGCGTGGGCGGCATCGTCGTCCGGTACGAAGTGCAGCAGCGCGTTGAGGCTGAGGGCGATGGGGCGGGTGAAGTCGAGCGTGGCCCGGACCTGGTCCGCCGCGAGCAGCGCCTCGGGTGCGGTGATATCGCCGTGCACATACGCGGTGCGTCCCTCGGGGCCGCTGCGGAGCAGCGCGCGGGCGTGGGCCAGCACGATCGGGTCGTTGTCGGAGTAGACCACGCGGGCGTGCGGTACCTCCCGCTGGGCGATCTCGTGGAGGTTCGGCGAGGTGGGGATGCCGGTCCCGATGTCGAGGAACTGGGTCAGCCCGGCCGCGGCGAGACGGCGGACGGAGCGGTGCATGAAGCGGCGGTTGATCCGGGCGGCGGTCGGCGCGTGAGGGAAGGCGGCGACGGTACGGTCCCCGGCCTCCCGGTCGGCGGGGAAGTTGGTCGTCCCGCCCAGGTAGTAGTCGTACATCCGCGCGGAGTGTGCCCGGTCCAGCTCCAGATCCACCGCGCCGTCATCCATGGTCCGCCCCCGTTCTCCGCCCCGGCCGCCCCCGGGTAACTGCCCACGGCGCTGTCCGGACAATCGTGCGAGGCGTCAATCCCCTTTACAGGCAGGCCCCATGGGGAGTGAGGTGGAAGAGAGGGGAGCAACACACCTCACCCTCGACTCAGTAGTCGTATCATCACTATCGGCAAGGTACCCCGGGCGTGCCGTGCGTATCGAGGGCGCGTATCGGGTTGGCTGACAGGTGAGAGGACAGCACCTCTCGCGCCGGCGCTCTCCGCCGTGGAGCGGCGCGGCGCCCAGGGAACGGGGCCTCCGTGCAGGTTGATCCGAGCGTCACGGCGGCCCGGGGCTCCGCCCCCGCGGCGGCCCCCGGCGATGTCCCTCCCGGCGACGCGCCGGCCGGCTGTCCCGGCCGGCCCGGCCAACTCCCCGCGCGCCGCCTGGCGTTGACCTTCGACGCCTTCGACGCGCACCACCACACCCTCTGGCTGCGCTACGCGCACACCCAGGTCGGCGGCCGGGCCGACGCCGAGAGCGTGGTGGACGCCACCTGCGCCCGGCTGCTGGAACACTGGCCCCATGTCCTGACCCGGGAATCGGTCGCCCAGTACGCCTGGGCCGTCCTCAAGGAGGAGGTGGCCCAGTGGCTGGAGGAGCGCGGACGCGAACCGGCGCTGGTCGGCACCGCCGCCTTCCGGGCCGCGATCCGCAAGCTCCTGCGGGCCGGTGCGCGCGACCGGTTCACCGTGCTCCAGGGCGAGATCGGGCTGTACGCGGCGATCTCCCGGCTCCCCGAGCGGCAGTACGACGCGATCGTGCTGCGCCATGTCCTGCGGGTGCCGGACGAGACCGTCGCCGAGTATCTGGGCGTCGAACTCGCCACCGTACGCTCCCAGGTACGGCACGCGCGCCGGCGGCTGGCCAGAGAGCTGGACTTACCGGAGACCGGGAACGAGACGGAGGAGTAACACCGTGCGCCGCACCGACGACCCCACCCCCGGTGCCCCCATCGATCTGCTGCTGGACGACGCGGAGGTCCTGCGCGACACCTACGACGAGCGCGACACCGAAGCCGCCCGCGCCCGCCGGGCCGCACACCGCGGGGACCGTACGGACCGTACCGACGGGACGGACACGGCGGACGGTACGGCGGTGCCCCACCGCTTTCCCTCGGCCCATGAGCAGGCCGCCCACGATCTCAGCCTCGCCGTCGCCCTCGTCCTGAACGCCCCCGAGGCGGCCGGCGCGCTGACCCGGCTGGTCGACCACGACCGTATCGACCCGGAGGGCGCCGTCGTCTTCGCGGCGCTGCTCCAGCTGACCGGGCACCACGAGGCGGCGCAGTTCTGGTGGCAGTTCGCCGCCGGCGGGGGCAACCGGACGGCCGCGTTCTGTCTCTTCCTCACCCATCGCCGCAGGGCCGAGTTCAAGGACGCCGCCTACTGGCGCGCGCAGTCCCGCCGACTGCCGGGCCGTCCCGTACCGCCCGGACCACCCGGACCCGGCGCGGCGGCGCCGACGCTCTCGGCGCTGCTGCCCGAGGCCGTCCGGCACGAGCTGCTCGGCCAGTGCCACCGGGGGCGGCACCCGAGTCTGCCCGCCCCGCTGGAGGCCGTGATCAACCGGCTGCGCGTGGACGGCGACGACGAGGACTTCGGCGAGGTTCCGCAGCCCGGCGCGGGGCTGGCGGCCGAGCTGTCCGGCCGCTGAGCGGGCCCGGATCCGCCCGCCCGGCCCGTGCCCCTTACGCCGGTCCCGGCTGGTGCGGCGGCGCGGGGTACGCGTTGATGGGGAGAGGCGTGGCGGAACGTTCCGCCCAGGACCGAGGGGGCCGGCTGCCCGATGCGGGACGAGACGGAGCACGACCGCGCCGGCCGGTGGCGGCCGGGATATCCGGCGGCCGCCGCCGTCTTCGCCGTCGGCATGGCCGGGACGACCCTGCCCACCCCGCTGTACGGGCTCTACCGGGAGCAGCTCGGCTTCTCGGAGCTGATGGTGACGGTGGTGTTCGCCGTCTACGCCCTCGGGGTGATCGCGACCCTGCTGCTGGCCGGGAACGTCTCCGACGAGGTGGGCCGGCGGCCGGTGCTGCTGTGCGCGCTGGGGCTGTCGGCGGCGAGCGCCCTGTGCTTCCTCTTCGAGGGCGGGCTGCCCGCGCTCTTCGCGGGCCGGCTGCTCTCCGGCTTCGCCGCCGGACTGCTGAGCGGCGCCGCGACCGTCACCGTACTGGAGCTGGCGCCGCCCGGCCGGCGGGCGCGCGCGGGGCTGGCCGCGACGGCGGCGAACATGGGCGGTCTGGGGTGCGGGCCACTGCTGGCCGGGCTGCTCGCGCAGTACGCGCCCTGGCCGCTGCGGCTGCCGTTCCTGGCCCATCTGGCGTTGGTGGCGGGCGCGGCCGTACTGACCTGGTCGCTGCCGGAGACGGTCGCGCAGCGGGTGCGCCGGCCCCGGCTCCGGGCGCCGGGGCTGACGGTGCCGCCCGAGGTGCGCGGGGTGTTCGTACCGTCGGCGCTCGCGGCGTTCGGCGGGTTCGCGCTGCTGGGGCTCTTCACGGCGGTGGCGCCGTCCTTCGTCGCGCAGACGCTCGGGGTGCGGAATCTGGCGGTCTCGGGCGCGCTCGTGTTCTCCGTCTTCCTGGCCTCGACCGCCGGGCAGGCGCTGATGGGGCGGGTGGGGGTACGGGCGGGGCTGCCGGCCGGGTGTCTGGTGCTGGTGGCCGGGCTGGTGCTGGTGGGCGCCTCGCTGCTCGTCGAATCGATGGCGCTGCTGGTGGCGGGGGCGCTGTGCGGCGGGCTCGGCCAGGGGCTCGCCTTCCGGGCCGGGCTGACGGCGGTCAGCGGGGCCGCGCCGCCCGAGCGCCGGGGCGGCACGGTGTCGGCGTTCTTCGTGATCGCGTATCTGGGCATCTCCGTGCCGGTCGTCGGCGTGGGCGCGCTGACGCTGTGGCTGGGGCTGCGCGGGGCGGGGCTGGTCTTCACGGCCGTGGTGACCGTCCTGGTCGCGGCCATCGGGCTTTATCTGCTGCGCCGGCCGGCGGCAGAGGACTGACCGGGCCGGACCGCGCATCTGCTTGGCGCGTACGTACGTAGTACGTACGCGTAACGACGCGCCCGGGCCCGCGCGCCGTGGGACGCGCGGGCCCGGGCCCGGTGTCAGCTGACGTTGACCGCGGTCCAGGTGGCCGCGACCGCCTTGTACTCGGCGCTGGTCGTGCCGTACAGGGCGCCCGCCGCGCTCAGGGTCGCGGTGCGCGCCCCGGCGTACTTGGTGGTGGACGTCATGTACGTGGTGAGGGCCTTGTACCAGATCGCGACGGCCTTGTCCCGGCCGATGCCGGCGAGCGTGGAGCCGTCGTACGTCGGGCTGTTGTAGCTGACGCCGTTGATGGTCTTGGCGCCGCTGCCCTCGGCGAGCAGGTAGAAGAAGTGGTTGGCGGGGCCGGACGAGTAGTGGACGTCCACGCTGCCGAGCGTGGAGGACCAGTAGTCGCGGGACGCGCCGTCCTTGCTGGGCTTGTCCTGGTAGCGCAGCGGCGTGCCGTTGCCGTTGATGTTGATCTGCTCGCCGATCAGGTAGTTGCCCGGCGCGGCGGAGTTGGCGGCGTAGAACTCGACGGCGGTGGCGAGGATGTCCGAGGTGGCCTCGTTGAGACCGCCGGACTCACCGCTGTAGGTGAGGTTGGCGGTGGCGGCGGTGACCCCGTGGGTCATCTCGTGGGCGGCCACGTCGATCGAGGTCAGCGGGCGGCTGTTGCTCGCGCCGTCGCCGTACGTCATGCAGAAGCAGCTGTCGCTCCAGAACGCGTTGACGTAGTTGTTGCCGTAGTGGGCGCGGGAGTAGGAGGCGACACCGTTGTTCTTGATGCCGTTGCGGCCGAGGACGTTCTTGTAGAAGTCCCAGGTCTTGCCGGCGCCGTAGTGGACGTCGACACCGGCGGTCAGCCGGCCGCCCGACCACACGTCGCTGGAGTTGGTGAAGAGGGTGCCGGTGCCGGAGGTGCCCTGGTTGAGGTCGTAGGTCTTGTGACTGCCGCGGGTGCCGTCGGTCAGGCTGTACGTGCTGCCGCTCAGGGTCGTGCCGATGGTGACCGTGCCGTTGTACTTGCCGGTGCCGGTGCCGGTCTCGATGGCCTCGTCCCGGAAGAGTTCCGCACCGGTGGCCGCGTCGGTGACGACATGCAGCTCGCTCGGCGTGCCGTCGGGCTGGAAGCCCTCGACTACGGTCTCGTAGGCGAGGACGGGCTTGCCGTCGGCGGCCCAGATCACCTTGCGGGGCGCGTCCTCGGCGGCGGCCTCGGTGGTCTGCTCGGCGGCGGCGGCCTTGAGCGCGGTCGTCCTCGCGGCCTTCGGGGCCAGCTCGGGCGTGGTCGTGGGCACGGATATCCGGGCCGCGACGGCCTTGGTGACGGTGTCCTTGCCGTTGGGGGCGGCGTGGACGACGAGGTCGCCGCCGAGGACGGGGAGTCCGGCGTACGTCCGCTCGTACCGGGTGTGGACCGTGCCGTCGACGTCCTCGATGACGTCCCGGACGACCAGCTTCTCCTGGGCGCCGAGGCCGAGGGACGCGGCCTGGCCGGGGGCGTCCGCCTGGGCCTCCTTGAGGGCCGTCACCCGCTGGGCGGGCGTCAGTTCCAGCGCGGTGGCGCCGATCGCGCGGGCCGTCGCGGCCTCGTCGGGCTGGGCGGTGGCGGTGCCCGACTGCACGCCGACGACGACCATGGCGGCCGACGCGACGAGCGCCGAGACGCGCAGGGTGGTCCTGCGGCGGGTGGTGCTGCGGGGGGTGGAAGCTACGAGTCTCACTCAGTCTCCAAGAGTGCCGGGCCGTTCGATGGGCGGCCCTGTGTGGGGAAGCGGTGGCCTGAGGGTGAGGCCGCCGCCCGTTGGGACATGAATGTGCGGATACCACGGAGCGGCCCGCCGCCCGGTCTACGCGCGGTGAGCCGTCCAGAGAGTGGCATCGAATCGACTCGTTCGGACAGATACGAAACGAGAATTTGACCGTGCCTTGTCAATTCCAGGTGGTGAAAATACATCAAACAGACGTAAAGCAGGGGTACTTGAGGAGTACGTGCGGGGTCCTCGAAACGGCCGGACATGGAGACGGAGGGCCCCGGCGGGCGACAGCCGGGACCCTCCGCGTCAAGGGGCGCGGTTCCTCGCCGCCGCGCTACTCGAAGAGATCCGCGTACGAGCCGAGCGCGAGCGCGATGTCCGCCTGTGCCCAGAAGCGGTGGTAGGTGAAGGTCGGCGCGGCGCCGCCCCTCAGATACGCCTCGACCTTGGACCAGGCCGGGTCGTTCTTGTAGAAGGAGCGGATGGACGCGAAGGTGGAGGCCGAGTTGACCGCGTCACCGTTCGGCATGACGCCGGTCCAGCCGCTCGGCACGTACACCGGCTCGTTGAAGCGGCTGTAGTCGGACCGGGTCTCGGGGACCGCGATGCCCAGGGCGTCCCGGTGGTGGTCCCACATGCCGTCGAGCAGCGCCTTGGCCGTGGTCCTGGCAGCGGTGTTGCCGGACTTCGCCGCGTAGTAGGAGAGGGTCTTGGCGTACGCGGCGGCCACGCCGACGTCGTTCGTGTAGTCGGCGACGGTGACATGCAGTCCGGTGTTGGCGCCCGGCGTCGTCGCGTTCCAGGTGTCGGGCCGGCCGGACCACTGGAGGGTCGAGGGGATCCGGTACGTACCGTCCGGGTTGATGGTGGTCTTGGACAGCGCCCAGCTCACCCACTTGTCCAGCACGGTCTTGGCCGCGCTGTCACCGGTCTGGTGGTAGTACTCCGCGACGCGCTCCATGGACCACGCCTGGAAGCCGAACCACTGGTTGGACGGCGGGTCGTGGTAGACGGGGGCCTCGTCGTAGTACATGCCGTAGAACGTCGGGGTGCCCGCCGGGGGCTGGGCGTGCCGGCCCTGCCAGCTGTTGGTGGCGCCGCCCGCGATACCGCCCTCGGACGACTGGAGCCAGCGGTAGAACTCCACCTGGCGCTTGAGACTGGTGGTCCAGTCCTGCTGGCCGGTGGCCGACTTGGGCTTGAGATCGGCGTACGAGCTGAGTGCCCAGGCCGCCATCGGGTTCTGGTAGCCGCCGTGGGCGTGGCTGGAGCCGATACGCCAGGCCCAGCCGGCCGAGGTGTCGGTGGCGCCGCCCCAGGCGTAGTACCAGGAGAGGAGGTAGTGGGAGCTGTTCTTGCCGCTGCCGGCGGGGCAGGCGGTCTCCCCCACACAGTTGCCGATCCTCTTGAAGTACTTGTCGTACATGGCATAGCGGAGGTAGTCGCCCATCTTGGCGGCCTTGGCGACATTGGCCGCGATCTGGCTGCCCTTGCCCTGTTCCTTGGCCCACTCGGAGGCCCAGTAGGCGGCCTGCACCACACGGGCGTCGGCGTCGGGGGCGTTGGTGAACTTCCACTGCTTGGCGTAGGACGCGTCCTTGGTGAACAGGTCCAGATAGCCGTTCGTGCCGCCGTACTTGAAGGCGTCACAGGTCGGCTGGGTCACGGTCTCCCAGACGCTCTCCTGCGGACCGCGCTGGAAGGTGTTGATGTAGGACGGGCCCTTGTCGGCCGGGCCCGCCTCGCACTTGCCGGGCGAGTTGCCGAAGCCGTAGACGTTGTCGACGTCCTGGATCCAGTGCATGCCGTAGATGTCGTCGGTGCCGTAGGCGCTCTTCAGCTCGGCGGCGATCGGGTCGTTGCCGACCGGGACGTTGCTGTTGAGCTGCGAGGGGTACTGGGAGGGCTGGTCCCACTCGGGCGCGTAGGTGGCCGGCTTCGAGGCGTTGTAGAAGCTGTTGGTCGGCTGGTCGGCGTGGGTGGGGATCATGTACTTCTCCATGATGTCCCAGGCGCCGTTGAACTTGGTCCAGTCGCCGGTCACCTTGCCGTACATGGCCTGGAGCCAGATCAGATAGCTGTACGCCTCCGAGGTCGTCTCGTGGCCGTGGTCGGGCGCCTCGACGATAAGGGTCTCGACCGAGTGGTACGGGACGCCGTCCGGCGAGAAGTAACCGGCGGCCGGGTCGGTGATCTTGCCGTACAGCTCCAGGAACCGCGCGTCATAGGTGCCCGCGGCGGCCAGCTGGGTGACGGTGACATCGGCCTTGGCCTGCCCCGGCGCGGTGGCGGTGAAGGTGGCGGCGCCGGTGCCGGTGGCCGCGGCGGTGATGGTCACCGTCTGCGCGGTGTTCCAGTTGGCGGTGGTGAAGGTGAGGCTCGCGCCACCGGTGACACTGAGGCCGGTGTTGCCCGCGGTGCGGGCGACGGTGACATTCACACTGGCCGTCGGCTGGCTGGAGAGCTTCACCGTGAAGGTGCCCGTCTTCCCCTGCTGCACGCCCAGTTGGGTGGGGGTGGCGACCAGCGAGGGGCCCGCGACGACCCGTACGCCGACCGGGGTCGACTCGGCGGAGGCACCCTGGCCATCGTACGCCTTGGCGTACAAGGAGTGGTCACCCACGGGGACGTTCGTGTAGTCGAAGGTGTACGGCGAGGTGGTGTCGGTGCCCAGGAGCACCGTGTCGCGGTAGAACTCGACCTTGGTGATGCCCGCGCCGTCGGCGGCGGCGGCCGTGGCCGCCAGCGGGATGGTGCCGCCCGCGGTGAACACCGCGCCGGGGGCCGGGCTGGTCAGTACGGCGATGGGCGGCTGATGCGCGCCGGTGCAGGTCACACCGTTGACGGCGAAGACCGTGGGCGCGGCGTTGGCGCCGCTGTAGTTGAAGTTGGCGCCGGTGGTGGCGGCGGCGCCGGGGGCGATCCGGCCGTTGTGCGCGGCGTTCTGGACCGTGACGTTCCGGCCGGACTGGGTCCAGGTGCCGTTCCAGCCGTTGGTGAGCGTCTGGTTGCCGGCATAGGCGTACGTCAGCGTCCAGCCGTCGATGGGGTCCGTACCACGATTGGTGATCGTCAGGTCGGCGGTGAAGCCGGATCCCCAGTCGTTGGTCTTGTAGTCGACGCCGCACTGGACGGCGGCGGCCTGCGCGGGAGTGCTGTTGACCGCGGTGAGACCGAGCGGGAGGGAGAGGGCGGCCGCCAGGGCGGTGAGCAGCCGTCGGGCTCCACGGGGTCGGCGGGGCGTGCGGAAGGGGGCGGGCGAGCCAGGTGGGGAGCCACGTAAACCGAGCATGGAGGGGTCCTCCTCGCGGTCCGGTGCGGGTGGGGGTGGGGATCGAACCAGTGGGAGCGCTCCCAAGCGTTGAGCGGTCCAGTGCACCTGTCAAGACTTTGAACAAGACGCACGTCCAGCCGAGTTCGGCAATAAAAGTATTCAACGGGGCTGTTGACTCACGCCACTTCGGCGCTACCGTCGAACACAACCAGTGGGAGCGCTTCCATCAGTCATACGCCGCGTCAGGCGGCGTATCGGCCCCGAGGAGTCGCTCCATGCGAGCACCACCGCGCACAGTCGCGCTGCTGGCCGCCGCGGCCCTGGCCGTGGCGGGTACCGCCCTGATTCCGCAGGCGGTCGCGTCGGGAACCGCGGCCGCCACCTGCACGGTCGAGTACAGCACCACCAGTCAGTGGAACAACGGCTTTCAGGGCGGCGTCACGCTGACCAACAACGGAGCGCCGGTCCAGAACTGGACCCTCACCTTCGACTTCCCGGGAAGCCAGCAGGTGACCCAGGGATGGAACGGCAAGTGGTCACAGTCGGGCCGGACGGTGACCGTCGTCAACGAGACATGGAACGGCGCGATCCCCACCGGCGGCTCACTCGGCGCCGGCTTCACCGCCACCTGGTCGGGGTCCAACCCCGCCCCGACCGTCTTCAAGCTGAACGGCGCCACCTGCGACGTACCGGGCGGGCCCGGCACCCCCACCGACCCGCCGACCACCCCACCGACGGGCCCGCCGACCGACCCGGCCGGCGTGCCCCCGACGCTCCGGGTCTCCGGCAACAAGCTGGTCGACCAGAACGGCGCCACCCGCCGCATGCTCGGAGTCAACCGCTCCGGCGGCGAGTTCATGTGCATCCAGGGTCACGGATTCTTCGACGGCCCCGTCGACGACGCGTCCGTGAAGGCCATCGCCGACTGGAAGGTGAACACCGTGCGGGTACCCCTCAACGAGGAGTGCTGGCTCGGCCTGTCCCATGTCAACCCGGCGTACTCGGGGGCGAACTACATCGCCGCGGTCAAGGCTTTCGTGGCGAGGCTCAAAGCACACAACATCACTCCGGTGGTCGAACTGCACTGGACCAACGGCACCTACACGGGCGGGGACAGCCACTGCCCGGGCAGTCCGTACGCGACCTGCCAGAAGCCGATGCCCAACGCGCAGTACACACCGGCGTTCTGGACCTCGGTCGCCAACACGTTCAAGGGCGATCCGGCGGTGGTGTTCGATCTGTTCAACGAGCCGTTCCCGGACCGGGCGACCAGCAATCTCACCGCCGCCTGGACCTGCTGGCGCGACGGGGGCAACTGCCCGGGGATCGACTTCCCGGTGGCCGGCATGCAGTCCCTGGTGAACGCGGTACGGGCCACCGGCGCCCAGAACCTGGTCCTGGTGCCGGGGCTGGCGTACGGGAACGACATGCGCCAGTGGCTCCAGTACCGGCCGACCGACCCGGCGGGCAATCTCGCCGCCGCGTGGCACACGTACAACTTCAACACCTGTTCCAACGAGAGCTGCTGGAACGAACAGCTCGCCCCGGTCATCGCGCAAGTGCCCCTGGTGGCGGGCGAGATCGGTGAGAACACCTGCGGGCACTCCTATATCGACCGCGTCATGTCCTGGCTGGACGGCCGGGGCGCCTCGTACCTCGGGTGGACCTGGAACACATGGGACTGTTCCTCGGGCCCCTCTCTGATCAGCGACTACTCCGGCACGCCGACCAACTTCGGCGTGGGACTCCGTGACCATCTGAAGGGAATCTCATGAGCCGCACCACCTCTCCTCCGCGCCGGGCCCGGACGGCGGCCCTGGCCGCGTTCGCCCTGGTCGCCGCGGCGGCCGGCGCCGCGACCGGGATCAGCGGGACCGCCAGCGCCGCGGCGCCGGGCTGCAACGTCGACTACAAGATCCAGAGTTCCTGGTCCGGTGGCTTCGGCGCCGATGTCACGGTGACCAACACCGGTGACGCGATCAGCAGCTGGAAGCTGGAGTGGAGCTTCGCCGGCAACCAGCAGATCACCCAGGGCTGGAGCGCCACGATCACCCAGAGCGGTACGGCGGTCTCCGCCACCAACGCCGCCTGGAACGGCTCCCTGGCCACCGGTGGCACGGCCAACTTCGGCTTCAACGGCAATGTCACCGGGACCAACGCGATTCCCACCACGTTCAAGCTCAACGGTGTGACCTGCAATGTGCCCGGCGGCGGGGGTGGCGGCACCAACCCGCCCACCGGCAACCGGGTCGACAACCCCTATGTGGGCGCCGGGGTGTACGTGAACCCCGACTGGTCCGCGAAGGCGGCGGCGGAGCCGGGCGGCAGCAGGATCTCCAACCAGCCCACCGGCGTGTGGATGGACCGGATCGCGGCCATCACGGGCACCACCGGAGCCCGGGGGCTGCGCGCGCACCTCGACACGGCGCTGGTCCAGGCCGCGGGGAACCCGCTGGTCGTCCAGCTCGTGATCTACAACCTGCCGGGCCGTGACTGCGCCGCGCTCGCCTCCAACGGGGAGCTGGGCCCGACGGAGATCGGCCGCTACCGGACCGAGTACATCGACCCGATCGCCGCGATCCTCGCCGACACCAAGTACGCGAGCCTGCGCATCGTGACGACCGTCGAGATCGACTCGCTGCCCAACCTGGTCACGAATGTCTCGCCGCGGGTCACCGCCACCCCGCAGTGCGACGTGATGAAGGCGAACGGCAACTACATCACGGGCGTCGGCTACGCCCTGAACAAGCTCGGCGCCATCCCCAACGTCTACAACTACGTGGACGCGGGACACCACGGCTGGATCGGCTGGGACGACAACTTCAACGCGTCCGCGCAGATCTTCCGGCAGGCCGCGACCGCGTCGGGCAGCGTCAACAACGTCGCCGGCTTCATCGTCAACACCGCCAACTACGGTGCGACGAAGGAGAACAACTTCACCATCAACGACTCGGTGGCCGGCAAGTCGGTCCGTGAGTCCGCGTGGGTGGACTGGAACCGGTACGTCGACGAGCAGTCGTTCGCCCAGGCGTTCCGCCAGGAACTGATCAGCGTCGGCTTCAACTCGGACATCGGCATGCTGATCGACACCTCGCGCAACGGCTGGGGCGGTTCGGCCCGGCCCGCCGGACCCGGCGCGACCACCACGGTGGACACCTATGTGGACGGCGGACGCTACGACCGCCGGATCCACCTGGGCAACTGGTGCAACCAGTCCGGTGCCGGACTCGGCGAGCGGCCGAGGAGCGCCCCGGCGGCGGGCATCGACGCGTACGTCTGGATGAAGCCCCCGGGCGAGTCCGACGGCTCCAGCTCGCTGATCCCGAACGACCAGGGCAAGGGCTTCGACCGGATGTGCGACCCGACCTACACCGGCAACCCGCGCAACAACAACCACATGTCGGGGGCGCTGGGGGGTGCCCCGATCTCGGGTGCCTGGTTCTCGGCCCAGTTCCGGCAGCTGATGGCGAACGCCTACCCGGCGCTGTAACGCCGTCATGCCGTAACACCGCACCGCTGTCACACCGCACCACCGCGGCGCCGTGAGAACACCGTGAGATCCACGCCGGACCGGCGGGCCCCCTGGGCCCGCCGGTTCCGTGCGTTCCGGGCTCGCGGGACACCCCGGTTACTTGTGCGTAGTCCACGCCGGGGAGGTGACATCGGCGACTGTCCCACCACTCGTCCGAATGAAAACGTTGGCCCTGTCAACAGCCGAGGGGGACCGAGTGAACAAGGGATACGCCGTATTCTGCGACGCGGACCGGCACTTCTACGACGCGCCGCACCGGCTGCCGTCCACCGGTGACGCGGGACACGGAGCCCTGTACGAGGCCGCCCACCGGTCGGCGCCGGAGGGCTGGCAGCGCCACCGCTCCGGGGACTGGCTGGCCTGGCGTCCCGTCGACGCCCAACTCCCCGCGCAGGGCTGGAAGATCCATGTCGCCGCCTGTCTGGACAACGCCGAGTCGGTCCTCGAACGGGTCATGGACTACTGCGTCCCGAGGGGCATCGCCTTCAAGTTCGTGCCGAGCCGGTATCTGCTCCACACCCGTAACGCCAAGTACGCGGACCGCGCCGCCAGCGGGAAGTTCATCACCGTCTACCCGGCCGACGACGAGCGGTGCGGTGCCGTCGCCGAGGAGCTGTCCGTCCTGCTGGCCGGCGAGCCCGGACCGTACATCCTGAGCGATCTGCGCTGGGGCGAGGGCCCGGTCCATCTGCGGTACGGCGGCTTCACCGAGCGGAGCTGTTACGACGCCGAGGGCACACTGCGCCCGGCCGTCGAGGACGCCGCGGGCCGGCTCGTCCCGGACCGGCGCGGACCGGTCTTCCGTATCCCCGCCTGGGTCACACCGCCGGGCTTTCTCCAGCCCCACCTCGACGCGCGGGACGCGACGACCGTCACCGGGCTGCCGTACACCGTCGAGCGGGCGCTGCACTTCTCCAACGGCGGCGGTGTGTATGTCGGCAGGCACCACGGGACCGGCGAGAAGGTGGTGCTGAAGGAGGCCAGACCGCACGCGGGCCTGGCCGCCGACGGGGCCGACGCCGTGACCCGGCTGGCGCGTGAACAGCGGGCGCTGGAAAGGCTGTCGGGGCTCCCGTACACCCCTTCGGTACGGGACAGCCTCACCCTCGGCGGCCACCGTTTCCTGGTGCTGGAGTTCATCGAGGGCAAGCCCCTCAACTCGTTCTTCGCCCGCAGGCATCCGCTGATCGACACCGATCCGGACCCGGCGCGGCTCGCCGAGTACACCGCGTGGGCCCTGCGGATCCACCGGCTGGTGGAGGAGGCCGTCGAGGCCGTCCACGCGCGGGGTGTGGTCTTCAACGATCTGCATCTGTTCAACATCATGGTCTCCGAGGACGAGTCGTCGGTGGTGCTCCTCGACTTCGAGGCGGCGGCCCATGTCGACGACAACAGCCGCCAGACCGTGGCGAATCCGGCCTTCGTCGCCCCGGCCGACCGGCGCGGCTTCGATGTCGACCGCTATGCCCTGGCGTGTCTGCGCATCGCGCTCTTCCTGCCGCTGACCAGCCTCTTCATCGTCGACCGGGCGAAGGCCCGGCATCTGGCGGAGATGGTGGCCGAGCGCTTCCCGGTCGACCGGGCGTTCCTGGACGCGGCGGTGGCCGAGATCCTCCGCGACACAGGCACCGACGCCGACGTCAACACCGGCTCCGAGAGCGACACCGGGAGCGGCTATCTGCCGGTCGGGCCCGCCGACTGGCCGCAGGCCCGGGACTCCATGGTGCGGGCGATCCTCGCCGCCGCCTCACCCGACCGGGAGGATCGATTCTTCCCCGGCGATATCGCCCAGTTCGCCACACCCGGCGGAGGCATGTCCTTCGGCTACGGAACGGCCGGGGTGCTGTACGCGCTCGCCGAGAGCGGCGCCGAGCGCTGTGTCCCGGCCGAGGAGTGGCTGCTCCAGCGGGTGAAGACGCCCGCCTCCGGCACCCCGCTGGGCTTCTACGACGGCCTCGCGGGCATCGCCTGGACCCTGAACCGGCTGGGTCACCCCCAACCCGCCCTGGAAACAGTCGATCTGATCCTGGATCAGCCCTGGGAGTCCCTCCCGCCCGATCTGCACAGCGGAGCCGCCGGGCTCGGCCTCGCGCTCTGCGCGCTGGCGGCGGACACCGGAGACCCCGTGCTGCACGCGGCGGCGGTGCGCTGCGCCGAACTGGCCGCCGCGGCCGTGGCCGGCGGACTGCCCCGCGCGGGCCTGCTGCACGGCGCCTCGGGCGTCGCGCTGCTCCTCGTCCGGCTGTACGAACGCACCGGCGAGGCCGCCCTGCTCGACCTCGCGGCCGACGCCCTGCGCCGTGATCTGGCCCGCTGCAAGCCCGGGATCGGCGGCTCCCTCCAGGTCGACGAGGGCTGGCGCACCATGCCGTACGCCGGCGGGGGCAGTGTGGGGATCGGGATGGTGCTCGACGACTATCTCGCCCACCGGTCCGACGACGGCTTCGAGCGGGCGCGCGCCGGCATCGTACGGGCCGCGCAGTCCCACTTCTACGCGCAGCCGGGGCTCTTCCGGGGCGCCGCCGGCATGGTGCTCCACCTCAGCCGCACCACGGCGACGGGTCCGGGCACCGGTGCCGAGGGCGTACGGCGGCAGATCACCACCCTCGGCTGGCACGCCATGACGTACCGGGGCCAACTGGCCTTCCCCGGCGAGCAGATGATGCGGCTGTCCATGGACCTGTCCACCGGCACCGCCGGTGTGCTGCTGGCCCTGGCCGCCGCCGCGCCCGCCTCGACGGCACACCTGCCGTTCCTCCCGCCGCTCCGGCGGCCCCAGACCGGCTCCAGCCAGGAGCCGTAACCAGCACACCGTCCCCATGAAGGAAAGGAAGAACCATGAACCTTCTCGACCTGCAGTCGATGGAGATCCCGCAGGAGGAGGCCATCGGTGAGACGGCCACCGCGAGCTACGCGAGCCTGCTGCTCTGCTTCGGCAGCGCGCTGAGCCTCCTCACCTGCTGACGTCGCCCCGGCGACCGAGGCCCCGGGCGGTCCGCCGCCCGGGGCCTCACCCCGTCCTCCCCCCTTTTTTTCCGGTCCGCAGGAGGCCCCTCCCCGATGAAGTTCCCTCGTCGTGGAGCCCCTGGCTCACGCGCCGCCGCCCCGACCGGACATGGCCTGCTGCGCGGCGCCGTCCGCCACAGCGCGGGCCGGACCGCCGCCGTCCTCTGCTGCTCGGCCGCGTCGGCGGGCGCCGCCCTCGCAGTGCCCGCCGCACTCGGCCGGGCCCTGGACCTGCTGCTCGACAGCGGCGGCGGCAGTGGCAGCAGCGGCAGTGGCTTCGACGGTGGCAGCGGCTCGGCCCGCTGCTGGCTGCTGGTGTGCGGTGCGCTGATCGTGGCGGTGGTGCTTCTCGACGCGCTGGAGGCCCTGTTGAGCGGGGTGACCAGCGCCAGATCCACGGCCTGGCTGCGCGGGCGTGGCCTGGCCGGGCTGCTCGGCGCGGCGCCGGAGCACGGTGCGCGGCTGCCCCCCGGTGAGCTGGCGACCCGGCTCTCCGCGAACGCGACGGAGGCCGGTACGGCGCCGGTGAGCGCGGCGGCGCTGGCCGCCTCCCTGCTCGCGCCGGCGGGCGCGGTGATCGCGCTCTTCCTCATCGATTTCTGGACGGCCGTGGCGTTCCTCGCCGGGATCCCGGTGCTGCTGCTGGTGCTGCGCGCGTTCGCCCGGGACACCTCCGACAGCGCGGCGCGCTATCAGCGGGTGCAGGCGGACCTCGCGTCCCGGCTGGTGGAGGTGCTGGACGGCGCGCGTACGGTCGCGGCGGCCGGTACGGCGGAGCGCGAGCGCGACCGTATCCTCGCCCCGCTGCCCGAACTCGCCGTGCAGGGACGGCGGATGTGGCGGGTGCACGGCCGGGCCGTGGCCCGTGGCGGGGTGCTGCTGCCCCTGCTGACGACCGGTGTGCTCGCCGTCGGCGGGGTGGCGCTCGCGGCGGGCCGGATCAGCGTGGGCGATCTGCTGGCCGCCTCCCGCTACGCGGCGCTGGCGGCCGGTGTGGGCGCGGGCGCCGGGCTGCTGGGCTCGCTCGTACGCAGCCGGTCGGCCGCCCGCAGGACGGCCGCGCTCGCGGCGCTGCCGCCCCTGGCGTACGGCACCGGACGGCTCCCGGAGGCCGGGCCCGGCGCGCTCGATCTGCGGGGGGTACGGGTCGTACGGGACGGCCGGACCCTGCTCGACGGGGTGGATCTGAGCGTGCCCGGGGGTGTGTCGGTGGCGGTGGTGGGCCGTTCGGGCGCGGGGAAGTCGACGCTGGCCGCCGTCGCGGGACGGCTGACCGACCCGGACGAGGGCCGTGTCCTGCTGGACGGCGTACCGCTGGCGTCGCTGGCGCGCGGGGAGCTGCGCCGCGAGGTCGGGTACGCGTTCGAGCGGCCGGTGCTGTTCGGCGACACGATCGGCGCGGCGCTCGCCGCCGGGGCCGAGCCGGCGTCGGCGGCCCGGGTACGGTCGGCGGCCCGCGCGGCGAGCGCCGACGCGTTCGTCCGGCTGCTCCCCCGGGGGTACGACACCCCGCCCGCCGAGGCCCCGCTGTCCGGCGGTGAACTCCAGCGCCTGGGCCTCGCCCGTGCCTTCGCGCACGCCGGCCGGCTGCTGATCCTCGACGACGCGACCTCCAGCCTCGACACCGTCACCGAACGCCAGGTGGAACGGGCCCTGGCGCGCGACATCACGCCCGGCACCCGGCTGGTCGTCGCGCACCGGCTCTCCTCGGCGGCCCGGGCCGATCTGGTGGTGTGGCTGGAGGAGGGCCGGATCCGGGCGGTCGGTCCGCACCCGGAGCTGTGGCGCGTCCCCGCGTACCGCGCGGTCTTCGCGCCGCCCGGGGAGCACTCCGAGCCCAACGAGCCCACGGAGAAGGGGCGGTGAAGGGCGTGGGAGCGGGGGTGTGGCCCGCCGCGCGGAGGTTTCTCGGGCGGCGGAAGGGCGCGCTGCTCCGGCTCGGCGGCTGGTCGCTGCTGGAGGCCGCGCAGACGTTCCTCGGCGGCTACTGTCTGGCGCGGGCGCTGGACCGGGGTTTTCTGGCCGGGGACACCCGGGCGGGGCTGGGGTGGCTGGCGGTGGCGGCCGGGGCGATCCTGCTGGGCGGGCCGCTGATGCGCGGGGTCTTCGCCCAACTCGCCGAACTGGTCGAGCCGTTGCGGGACGCGCTGGTACGGCGGGCGGTGGACCGGGCGATGGCCGGGGCGCTGGCGGGCCGGGACGGCGGCGGCCGGGACCGCGCTGACGGGCGCGCGGTGTCTCGGCTCACGCACCAGACGGAGATCGTCCGGGACAGCTTCGCCGGACTGGTGCTCACGGCCCGTTCCTTCTTCTTCACGGCGGCGGGCGCGCTGACCGGGCTGCTGGCGCTGGCGCCGGAGCTGCTGGTCGTGGTCGTACCGCCGTTGCTGCTGGGGCTGGCGATGTTCCTGGGGACCCTGGCGCCGATGGCCGCCGCGCAGCGCGCGTTCCTGGACGCCGACGAGGCCCTCACCGACCGGGTCGCCGCCCTCGGCGCCGGGCTGCGCGACATCACGGCGTGCGGTACGGGGGCGGAGGCCGCCGCCCGTACACGCGAGCTGATCGACGCGGCGGCGCGGACCTCGCGCGTGCTGGCGCGATGGGCGGCCGTCCGCACCCTGGCGCTGGGCGTGGCCGGTCAGCTGCCGGTGTTCCTGCTGCTGGCCGCCGCGCCGTGGCTGCTGGACCGGGGGGTCACGGCCGGGGCGCTGATGGGGGCGCTGGCGTATCTGGTCCAGGCGCTGCTGCCCGCCCTGCACACACTGATGACCGCGCTCGGCGCGGCCGGGACGCGGCTGCTCGTGGTGCTGGAGCGCTTCGGGTTCGAGGAACCGGCCGCGCCGGAACCGGGCGCGTCGGAACCGGCCGTACCGGAACCCGCCGTGCGGGAGGCGTCCGTACCCGTACAGCCGGAGCCGCGCACACCGCGCACGCCGCACACACCGTCGCCGCGCGCCGTGCCTCCCGCCGTGGAGCTGCGCTCCGTCACACTGGCGTACGGACCCGGCGCGCCGCCCGTGCTGGAGCGGCTCGACCTGGCCGTCGGGCGGGGCGAGCACATGGCGGTGGTGGGGCCGAGCGGGATCGGCAAGTCGACGCTCACGGGGGTGGTCGCCGGGCTGCTCGCGCCCGACCGGGGATCCGTGCTCCTCGCCGGGGAGCCTGTCGCGGGGCGGGGCGCGCGG
This sequence comes from Streptomyces paludis, assembly GCF_003344965.1. NCBI lineage: Bacteria > Bacillati > Actinomycetota > Actinomycetes > Kitasatosporales > Streptomycetaceae > Streptomyces > Streptomyces paludis. The sequence goes on from NZ_CP031194.1 coordinate 219,687, forward strand.
GATCTGGCGGCGCTGCGCGTGCTGATCCCGCAGCAGGCGTACGTGTTCACGGGGACGGTCCGGGAGAATCTGCTGCACCTCGCGCCGGACACGTCCGCCCCCGACCTCGTCCGGGCCGTCGACGCGCTCGGCATCGACGCCCTGATCGGCCGGCTCGGGGGACTGGAGGCCCGGGTCGAGCCCGGCACGCTCTCCCAGGGGGAGCGCCAGTCGCTGGCGCTGTGCCGCGCGTATGTCTCCCCCGCCCCGCTGCTGATCCTGGACGAGGCGACCTGCCATCTGGATCCGGTCGCGGAGGCGCGCGCGGAGCTGGCCCTCGCCGAGCGCCCGGGCACCCTGATCGTCGTCGCGCACCGGCTGTCGTCCGCGCGCCGGGCCGGCCGGGTCCTCGTACTGGACGGGACCAGCCCGGCGTACGGGACGCACGACGAGCTGCTCGGCCGGTCCGCGCTCTACCGGGATCTGGTGGGGCACTGGCAGAGCGTCTGACGCGGCGGGTGGGGCGGGGCCGCGGGGTGCGGCCGGGGGGTGAGGAGGGGCCCCGGAGGGCGGCGGTCAGAGCCAGCCCGCGCCCTGCGATATGCGTATCGCGTCCAGCCGGTTGCGCCCGCCGACCTTCCGTATCGCGGCGGCGAGATAGTTCCGTATCGTGCCGTTCGAAAGATGGAGCGAACGTGCGATTTCCTCGATCGGAGCGCCCTCCGCGGCGTGGGCGAGAACACTGAGTTCCCGGGGTGTCAGGGGCATATCCGCGGCCTCAAGGAAATCGAATGCCAGTGCCTCATCGACGAATCTCTCCCCCCGGGCGACTTTGTGGATACCTTCCACCAATCTCCCCGGCTCACCGTCCTTGCTGACGTATCCGAGCGCCCCCGCGTCAAAAGCCCTGCGCAGGGCTCCCGGTTTCCGGGCACCGGCCAGGACCAGCAACGCCGGCTCGTAGCCCAGGTCACCGGGGGTGAGTCCGGCCGGTCCCGCGTACCCGGGTGAGTCAATACAGTCGATGTCCGCCACATAAACATGCGGGGGAACACCGTACGCCCCGCGAAATGCCGTACGCCCCGCGGCGGCCGACACATCGAGCGTCTCCTCGGGCCGCAGTAACGCCACGAGCGCCGAGCGGAACAGACCCATTTTGTGCACCACGAGAACTCGGATCACGCCGTATCTCCTTTTCGCCACATCCGGCCACCGGCCATAGTGGTCATTTACCTACGGCGTGCCGCCCTCAATGCCCGGCGAATACGGTGAGGAACATGACACCGGTAGCACGGGAGGCACTTTCCGGCGCCGCGCGAGCCCCCGCGTACAGCAGTGCGCCACCGTGCGCCCCTGGCGGCGGAGCGTCCGACGCCCTCCCCCGCTTGATCCATATCTTCCGTTTACGCCGTTTCGTGGGAAAAAGAGGAAAATAGCAGCAGAGAGAGCCACAGGAGGCCGAAGATGACGACACGGAACCGCTACACGCCGGACCGCGGTCTGACCACGCGCATGGTCACCACCATGTTCCTGATCGGTCTGCTCTACGTGGTCCTGGTCGGGGTGCTGCTGGCGGTGCTGAACCACGCCTGGCCGATCATCCTGATCGTCGCGGGCGGTCTGTTCATCGCGCAGTTCTGGTTCAGCGACAAGATCGCGGCGTTCAGTATGGGCGCGCGGGAGGTCACTCCGGAGGAGGCGCCCGAGCTGCACGGCGCCGTGGACCGGATCTGCGCGCTGGCCGACATGCCCAAGCCCCGGGTGGCCATCGCCCAGAGCGACATCCCCAACGCGTTCGCGACCGGCCGGAGCGAGCGCAGCTCACTCGTCTGCGCCACCACCGGGCTGCTGCGCCGGCTGGAGCCGGAGGAGCTGGAGGGCGTGCTCGCGCACGAGATGTCCCATGTGGCCCACCGCGATGTCGCCGTCATGACCATCGCCTCGTTCCTGGGGGTGCTGGCGGGTCTGATCACCCGGGTCGCGCTGTACAGCGGGCTGGCCCGCAACAGCCGGAACGCGGGCCCGGCGGGTATCGCGCTCATGCTGATACCGCTGGTCAGCTCGGTCGTCTATGTGATCGGCTTTCTGCTGACCCGGCTGCTCTCGCGCTACCGCGAGCTGTCCGCCGACCGAGCCGCCGCGCTGCTGACCGGCCGTCCCTCGGCACTCGCGTCGGCCCTGACGAAGGTGAGCGGCCAGATGTCGCGGATCCCGACGGAGGATCTGCGCAAGGCGGAGCCGTACAACGCGTTCTTCTTCGTCCCGGCCTTCTCCTCGAAGGAGAGCCTGAGCAGGCTGTTCTCGTCGCACCCGACACTGGAACAGCGGCTGGACCAGCTCGCCCGGATCTCCGCCGACCTGGCCCGCCCGTAACGCCGTACGTCCCGGCGCTCCCGCGTCCCGCGCCCCTGTTCCCCCTCTCACTGTGAGGAGCCGGCCCTGTGGGCCTTCTCGACACCATCCTCGGCCGCAGCAAGCCCGTCCGCCCCAACCTCGACCAGCTGTTCGCCCTGCCGTCCGCGGCCCTCACCCTCCAGGCCGGCGCCGGATACACCCCCACCGGTCTGGGGTCCGTCTGCTTCGCGGGCGTGGAGGGCGGCGGGTTCGCGCGGATCCGGCAGGAGGTACGGGAGCTGCTCGACGCGGACACCGGACGGTCCGGACCGCCCGTCACGTTCAGCCAGGACGGGTACGGCTACACCTGGCTGCTCGCCCAGCGGGCGCCCGACGACCTCGCCGCCCTCGTCAACGACGTACACGCGGTCAACACCCTGCTCCAGGACGGCGGTTTCGGGCCGCAGCTCCTCTGTTCGCTGGTCGGTTTCCGGGACGCGGAGCAGCGCCCGCTCGCGCTCGTCTATCTCTACAAGCGGGGCAGTTTCTATCCGTTCGCCCCGCTGCCCGACGGTACGGAGAAGCGCGACAGCCAGCGGGAGCTGCAGGTCAGGGCGGTGCTCGGGGACGATCTGCGGATCGAGCCGGATCTCGCGCGCTGGTTCCCGGTCTGGGGCGCGCCGGGGCTGTGAGCGGCGGGCGCTCCGGACCGGGTCCGGTTGAACCCGCCGCCGCCCGCCGTCGTCTTCCGCGCTACCCCGCGTACGGCAGCGGGGCGACTCCGCCGATCCCCGGCTCCACGGTGAAGACCGCGCCCGCCGCCGGGTCCTCGCCGTCGGGGAGGTCCTGGCGCGAGGTGGTGATGAACAGCCGCCGGTAGTCGTCGCCGCCGAACGCGCAGGCGCTGACCTGGCGGGCGTCGACCTCGACCACCGCGTCCAGGGCGCCGTCGGCGGCGTAGCGGCGGACCGCCGAGCCGCCCCAGAGCGCGACCCAGACCCCGCCCTCGGCGTCGAGCGTGATGCCGTCGGGGGCGCCGTCGGCCGGATCGATGGTGACCCAGGGTTCGGGCGTCGCGAACCGGCCGGTCCCGGGGTCGACGGTCACCCGGGCGATGGAGTGGGTGGGGGTGTCGACGTAGTAGGCGAAGGTGCCGTCCGGTGCCCAGGCGAGGCCGTTGGAGATGGTCACGCCGGTGTGGGCGACGGAGATGTCGCCGCCGGGGGTGAGGCGGTAGACGGTGCCGGCGCCGGGGCGGATGTCGTAGGCCATCGACCCGCAGTAGAAGTTGCCGGCCGGGTCGCAGCCGCCCTCGTTCATCCGGACCGACTGGTCGCTCCACAGCTCGGCGCCGGTGCTCACCGTGCCGTCCGGGGCGATCAGCGCGAAACCGCGCTCGACGGCCGCCACGAGCCCGCCGGACACGCGGGGCCGCCAGGCCGCGGCGACCTCGCCCACATGGAGCCGCTCGGGCACCCCGGCGCCGTCGAAGGTCAGGATGTCCCCGGCCAGCATGTCGACGGCCCGCAGCCGGCCGATGTGGGGATCCCAGCCGGGCCCCTCACCGTGGTAGGTGACGACCCCGGTCCAGTCCTCCGCGCGCATACCCGTCCCTCTCGCCGTGTCCGCGTGATGATCGACCGCATGCTAAGCACACCGGGCCGCTTGACAGGAACCCATCGATAATCGTTACTATCGATAAGCGATAACAACGAACGTCGATATGCCGATAACGGGGGCACCCATGCGCGTCCTGCGCGAAAACCGACTCATGACACCTCTCCGGAACGCCGGTTGGGACCGGACAGACGGCCGGGCACTGGAGTGGCTGCTCGGCCTGGGGGCGGCCCTGGTGGCCGTGTTCAGTGTGATAATCCCGCTCCTCGGTGTGTTCGGTGTGCTGGACGGCGGGGCCTCCTCCCGGATCGTCGGGCTCCGGTCCGCCACCACCGCCCAGGACACCGGCGGCGCCGACGGGATGACACTCACCGGCACCCACCAGGCGGAACTGTCCTTCGCCCAGCCGGATCTGGCCCAGCGCACCCTGCTCGTGCTGCCCGAGCTGTTCACCGGGGTGATGCTGCTCGTCATCGCGTATCTGCTGTTCTGCACGGTCCGTACCGTGCGGACCGGCGACCCGTTCGTGCCGGCCAACGCGCGGCGGGTGGCGGGCATCGCGGGGGCGGTCCTGGCGATGGGGGTCACCGGCCCGGTGCTCGACATGATCACCACCGCGCAGCTCGTCGGAGGCACGGTCGCCGACCAGCACGTGGTCGCCGAGGGCACGTTCAGCGCGGCGCCGATCCTCCTCGGGCTGCTGATCGCGGCGCTCTCCGAGGTCTTCCGGCGCGGCGCCCGGCTGCGCGCCGACACCGAGGGGCTGGTCTGATGCCGCCGGAGGACGAGCACCGGGTCGCGGTGCATCTGGACCGGCTGCTGGCGGAGCGCGGTATGACGCTGACCGAGCTGGCCGGACGGGTCGGTGTCACCGTCGTCAATCTGTCGATCCTCAAGAACGGGCGGGCCAAGGCGATCCGGTTCTCCACACTGACCGCGATCTGCCAGGCGCTCCAGTGCGGTCCGGGCGATCTGCTGAGCTGTGAGCCGTCGGAGCCGCAGCCCGGTCAGTAGCCGGGGCGGCGGAAACAACAAGGGCCGCCGGTTCGCGGCCGGGCGCCGGGGGGCGGCCCGGCCGCGGACCGGCACAATCTTTACCTGCCCCTCCGATCGGTGGAGAATCCCCGCATGATCCACGACACGACACACGCTTATCTCGCCGGACTGGAAAGCCGGCTGGCGGCCGACGGGTGCGCTCCGCGCCAGGACAACTGGGGAGGCGCCCCCGTGCTGGTCGGGCGGCGCGCGGACTTCCGGCTCCGCTGGATGGCCACCCGGCTGCATCTGTTCACCATCGCGGCGGCGGTCCCGCACATCGACTTCCAGACCATCGCCACCTTCACGAACCAGTCGCTCCAGTACGCCAGGAAGAACAAGGGCGGTCTGCCCGTCGGGCTCCAGACCGGGGTGGCGGTCCTCCCGGTCCTGGTCAGCGAGCGGGTCGATCCGGCGGCGCTCGCATGGGCCCGGGAGAAGCAGCGCAACGAGTTCGCCTGTATCGCCCGGCCCGTCGTGGTGGACTCGGCCAGGGGGGAGATCGCGTTCTTCCGGGGCCACCCGATGATCGGCGGGATCTACTCGTCCCACCTGGTCAAGAAGGGCGACGCCTACCTGGAGTGGCGCGCCTGAGGAGCCGCTGCCCACCCCGCCGGGCAGCGGCTTCCGGTCCCGCTCACGCGGCCGGGGCGGGTGGCGGCGCCGTGCTCTCCCGTACCACCAGCCGGGTGGGGACGAGTGTGGTGCCGTGCTCCTCGGTGTGTTCCCGGATCTGCCGCAGGGCGCCCTCGACACACCGCCGTCCCACCTCGGCGAAGTCCTGGTGGACGGTGGTGAGCGGGGGCAGATACGAGTTGGCGTCGGGGATGTCGTCGAAGCCGACCACACTGACCTGTTCCGGGACCGCTCGGCCCGATTCGTGCAGTGCGCGCAGCAGGCCGAGCGCCATCTGGTCGTTCGCGGCGAAGACCGCCGTGCAGCCGGGCTCCCGGGCGAGCCGCTGCCCGGCGCGGTAGCCCGACTCGGCCGACCAGTCGCCGCGCAGCAGCGGCGGGATCTCGCGGCCGGCCCCGTCCAGGGTGGCGCGCCAGGCGTCGGCGCGGTGCTGCGCCGCGTACGAGGACTCGGGGCCCGCGAGATGCCAGACGGTCCGGTGCCCGAGGTCCAGCAGATGGCGGACCGCCTCGCGGGCGCCGCCCGCCTGGTCGGTGTCGACCACGCTGTAGCGGTCGCCGGCGTTGGAGTCGACCACCACCACACCGACGTTCGGCGGCAGTGCCACGGTGGCCGAGTCCAGCAGATGGACCTCCATGATCACGATGATGGCGTCGACGGCCAGCTCGCCCAACCGCGTGAAGGCGCCGCGTACTTGGTCCTGTGTCGGGACCGCCACCGGGAGCAGTGTGATCGCGTATCCCTGTTGCGCCGCGGAGGCCGCGATGGCCTCCAGTGTGCGGACGTTGCCGGTGGTCGAGAGGGTGAACAGGATGATGCCGATGGTCCGGAACTCGCCGCGCTTGAGCGCGCGGGCCGCGCTGTTGGGCCGGTAGTCCAGCTCCTTCATCGCGGCGAGCACCTGCCGCCGGGTCGCCTCCACCACTCCCGGGTGACCGTTGGAGACCCGGGAGACGGTCTGCGAGGAGACCCCGGCCCGGCGGGCGACATCCGCCATGGACACACCGCGACGGCGGCGCGACGCGGGCGCGGGCGTCTCGGCGGGCGTCCGCGCCGCCCCGGCCGGATCCGCCGTGTGTGACGGTCCGGCCGCCCCAGAGCCCTCCACGATCTTGTCCACCCGTGCTCCCACCATCCAGTCGTCGGTGAGCCCTTCGGCTCAAAACTGACCCCACCGTGAATCTTGACGGCCCACCCAGGCCAATGTAAGCATCCCATCACCAGATGTTTACGTAAACATTTCGCCCCGGGGTAGCCTCCGGCGATGGCCTGTTTACGCGCTTTCCATCCGGCGGCCGGGTGCCGGGTGCCCGAGGACGACCAGCGAGGAACAAAGTCATGACGGCATTGTCACCGCCTTCCACAGCGGGACGACCCGCCCCGCCACGGGGCCCCCGACGCAGGCGGGCCCTGATCGGCTGGGGCTTCATCGGACCGTTCATGGCGGTCTTCGCCCTGGTCTTCCTGGCCCCGATCTGCTACTCGATCTATCTGAGCCTCTTCCGGACCCAGCTGGTCGGCGGCACCTCGTTCGTCGGGTTCGACAACTACCAGCGTGCTCTGGAGGACCCGAACTTCTGGTCCGCGCTGGGCCGGGTGACCCTCTTCCTGGCCGTGCAGGTGCCGGTGATGCTCGGGATCGCGCTGCTGGTCGCGCTGGCCATCGACAGCGGCCGGCTCTACGGCAAGAACTTCTTCCGGATCGCGATCTTCCTCCCCTACGCCGTACCCGCCGTGGTGGCCGCCCTGATGTGGGGCTTCATGTACGGCACCCGCTTCGGCCTGGTCGGCAACATCAACGACGCCTTCGGTGTCACACTGCCCGACCCGCTCTCCTCCGGCCTGGTGCTCGCCTCCATCGGCAACATCGTGACCTGGGAGTTCGTCGGCTACAACATGCTGATCTTCTACGCGGCGCTGCGGGTCATCCCGCACTCGCTGTACGAGGCGGCGGAGATCGACGGCGCCGGGCAGTGGCGCATCATCAGCGCCATCAAGCTCCCCGCGATCCGGGGCGCGCTGGTCATCGCCACGATCTTCTCGATCATCGGAAGCTTCCAGCTCTTCAACGAGCCGAGCATCCTGAAGAACCTGGCACCCAACACGATCACCACGGACTTCACGCCGAACTTCTACACCTACTCGCTGGCCTTCTCCGGCCAGCAGCACAACTACGCGGCCACGGTCGCGATCATCATGGGCATCTTCACCATGATCATCGCCTATGCCGTCCAGCTCCGCGGCATGCGAAAGGAAGCGTGACGATGGGAGCCCCCGCCCCGGCCACCGCCACCCCGGCCGAGGACCGCGCGCCGCGCCCCACCACCGGGCTGCGCACCCCCCGCCCCAAACGACGCGGCGGTGTCAACAGCCCGCGCCGCAGTGTGCTCCTCACCGTGCTGACCGGTCTGATCCTGGTCTACGCGCTGGTGCCACTGGTCTGGCTCGTGATCAACTCGACCAAGACCCAGACCGGTCTGTTCTCCTCCTCCGGGCTCTGGTTCGGCAGCGACTTCGCGTTCTTCAGCAACATCAAGGACACCCTCACCTACAACGACGGTGTGTTCGTCCGCTGGCTGCTGAACACCCTGCTCTACGTGGTGGTGGGGGCCGGGGGCGCGACGTTCCTGGCGGTGCTCGGCGGGTACGCGCTCGCCAAGTTCCAGTTCCCCGGCAAGCGCGGCATCTTCGCGGTGGTGATCGGCGCCGTCGCCGTCCCCGGTACGGCGCTGGCGGTCCCCACCTTCCTGATGTTCAGCAAGATGGGACTGACCGACACCCCCTGGGCGGTCATCATCCCTTCGCTGATCTCGCCGTTCGGCCTCTATCTGATGTGGGTCTTCGCCGCCGAGGCGATCCCCACCGAGCTGCTGGAGGCCGCCCGGATCGACGGCGCCAGCGAGGTCCGTACCTTCTTCACGGTGAGCCTGCCGCTGCTGGCCCCGGGCATTGTGACGGTGCTGCTGTTCACCATGGTCGCGACCTGGAACAACTACTTCCTGCCGCTGATCATGCTGAAGGACCCGGACTGGTACCCGCTCACCCTGGGGCTCAACTCCTGGAACGCCCAGGCACAGACCAACGGTGGCGAAGCCATCTACAACCTGGTGATCACCGGCTCCCTGCTCACCATCGTGCCCCTGATCGCCGCGTTCCTGCTGCTCCAGCGGTACTGGCAGTCCGGCCTGGCCGCCGGAAGCGTCAAGGAGTGAGCCACCCTCGCTCCGTCCACTCCGGGTGATTCCCCCCTGTTTTCCCAGCTGTTCGGCAGTTCTCTGACAACGAAGTGAGATGACTCTGATGTACAACACAACGCGCCGGCGCGGCGTGCGCGGTGCCGGTCTGGCCTCCGTGGTCGCCCTCGCCCTGACCCTGACGGCCTGCGGCGGTTCCTCCGACGACGGCGGCGGCACCGAGTCGGGGAGCGCCGACGACGTCAAGACGGCCCTCGAAAAGGGCGGCAACCTCACGGTCTGGACCTGGGACTCCACCATTCCCAAGGTCGCCAAGGACTTCGAGGCCGCGCACCCCAAGGTGAAGGTCAAGGTCGTCAACGCGGGCACCTCGAAGGACGAGTACACCGCCCTTCAGAACGCGATCTCGGCGGGCAAGGGTGTCCCCGACGTCGCGCAGATCGAGTACTTCGCCCTGGGCCAGTTCTCCCTGGCCAAGTCCGTCGCCGACCTCTCCCAGTACGGCGCGGACAAGCTCGCGGACTCCTACTCGCCCGGCCCGTGGAACGCGGTCACCTCCGGCAAGGCCGTCTACGGTCTGCCGGTCGACTCGGGCCCGATGGCGCTGTACTACAACAAGAAGGTCTTCGACAAGTACAAGATCGCGGTCCCGACCACCTGGGACGAGTACGTGACGGCGGCCGAGAAGCTGCACAAGGCCGACCCGAAGGCGTACATCACCGCCGACACCGGCGAGGCGGGCTTCGCCACCAGTCTGATCTGGCAGGCCGGCGGCCACCCGTACAAGGTCGACGGCACCAACGTCGGCATCGACTTCACCGACGCGGGCAGCGCCACGTACGCCAAGACCTGGCAGAAGCTGATCGACGGCAAGCTGCTGTCGCCGGTCACCTCGTGGACCGACGAGTGGTTCAAGGGACTGGGTGACGGCACGATCGCCACCCTGGCCACCGGCGCCTGGATGCCCACCAACCTCAAGACGGGCGCGCCCGGCGCGGCCGGCGACTGGCGGGTGGCCCCGCTGCCGCAGTGGAAGGCGGGCGAGAAGTCCAGCGCGGAGAGCGGCGGCAGCTCGCTGGCCGTCCCGGCCGCGAGCAAGAACAAGGCGCTCGCCTACGCGTTCACCGAGTACGCCGCCGCCGGCGCGGGCGTCAAGTCCCGTGTGAAGGACGGCGCGTACCCGGCGACCACCGCCGACATGACGTCCAAGGAGTTCCTGGACACGAAGTTCGACTACTTCGGCGGTCAGGAGATCAACAAGGTCTTCGCGCAGTCGGCGTCCGAGGTCGCACCCGACTGGCAGTACCTGCCCTTCCAGGTCTACGCCAACTCCATCTTCAACGACACCGTCGGCAAGGCGTATGTCTCGGGCACCAAGCTGACCGAGGGATTCGCCGCCTGGCAGAAGCAGTCCATCGCCTACGGCACGGAACAGGGCTTCACCGTCAAGTAACGCCGGCCGGCCGGGTGGTGACGGGTGGCGGCGACTGCGCCGCCCGTCACCGCCCGGTGCCCGCGGACCGGTCCCCCGGGGCCGGGCCGCGTATCCACCGGCTCGATTTTTTCCCACGAGGAGCAAGATGACCCGCGTCCCGTCGCCCCGCTGGCTGCGCCGGCCCCACGACGACCCCACACCGCGGTTCGCGTACGGCGCCGACTACAACCCGGAGCAGTGGCCGCGCGAGGTGTGGCCCGAGGACATCCGGCTGATGCGCGAAGCCGGTGTGAACATCGTGTCCCTCGCCATCTTCTCCTGGGCCCGGATCCAGCCCGCCCCCGACACCTGGGACTTCGGCTGGCTGGACGAGATCATGGATCTGCTGCACGAGGGCGGGATCGCGGTGGATCTGGCCACCGCGACCGCCTCCCCGCCGCCGTGGCTGACCACACTCCACCCGGAGATCCTTCCCGTCACCGCGTCCGGCGAGACGGTGTGGCCCGGCGCCCGCCAGCACTGGCGGCCCACCTCACCGGTCTTCCGTACCCACGCGCTGCGGCTCGTGGAGAAGATGGCCGAGCGGTACGGGAACCACCCGGCGCTCACGGCCTGGCACATCTCCAACGAGCTGGGCTGCCACAACATCTACGACTACTCCGACGACGCGGCCCGCGCCTTCCGTACCTGGCTGAGCGACCGCTACGGATCCGTGGAGACCCTCAACCACGCCTGGGGCACGGCCTTCTGGTCCCAGCGCTACACCGAGTGGGACCAGATCCTGCCGCCCCGGCTGGCCGCCTCGCACCCCAATCCCACCCAGCAGCTCGACTTCAAGCGGTTCTCCTCGGACGCCCTCAAGGACTATCTGCGCGCCGAGCGCGACCTGCTGTACCGGCTGACCCCCGACACCCCGGTGACCACCAACTTCATGGTCATGGGCGAGACCAAGGGGATGCACTACGCCGACTGGGCCCGGGAGGTGGACTTCGTCTCCAACGACCACTACACCCTGCCCGGTCCGCAGCGCCTGGACGAGCTGTCGTTCTCCGCGAACCTCACCGGTTCGATCGCGGGCGGACACCCCTGGTTCCTGATGGAGCACTCCACCAGCGCGGTCAACTGGCAGCCCGTGAACCTCGCCAAGCGCGAGCACGACCTGTCGCGCGACTCGCTGCTCCATGTCGCCCACGGCGCGGACGCCGTCTGCTTCTTCCAGTGGCGCCAGTCGGCCGCCGGCGCGGAGAAGTACCACTCGGCGATGGTTCCGCACGCCGGTGAGGACAGCGAGGTCTTCCGCTCGGTGGCCGCGCTCGGCGCGCTGCTGGGCGAGCTGTCCGAGGTCGTCGGCTCCACCGGGCGGCCCGCCCGCGCGGCCGTCCTCTTCGACTGGGAATCGTGGTGGGCCAGCGAGCAGGACTCCCACCCCACCTCCCTACTGCGCTACCGGCAGGAGGCGCTGGACTGGTACTCGGCCTTCCTGGCGCTGGGGGTACGGGCCGATGTCGTCCACACGGGCGCCTCGCTGGACGGCTACGACCTGGTGGTGGCGCCGGTGCTGCATGTGGTGCCGCGCGACCTCGCCAAGGAGCTGACCGGCTATGTGGAGGGCGGGGGCCATCTGGTCACCACCTACTTCTCCGGTGTGGTGGACGAGAACGACCATGCCTGGCTGGGCGGTTACCCCGGCGCGCTGCGGGAGCTGCTCGGTATCCGCGTCGAGGAGTTCGGTCCGCTGCTCGACGGGCGGGACGTCGCCCTCGACAACGGTGCCACGGGCACGCTGTGGACCGACCGGATCACCGTGACGGACGACGCCGTCGAGGTCCTCGCCTCGTACCGTACGGGCGACCAGGCGGGCCGGCCCGCGATCACCCGGCGCCCGGTGGGCGCCGGCAGTGCCGCGTATGTCTCCACCCGGCTGGGCGCGGAGGGGATCCGCGGTGTCCTGGACCGGCTGCTGGCCGGCGCGGGTGTGACCAGCGAGCTGCCCGGGGCCGCGCGCGGCCGGGTGGAGCTGGTGGTCCGCGGCGACGGTGACACCACGTACTGGTTCCTCGTCAACCGTACCGACGAGCCGGTCGAACTGACCGGTGTCACCGGCACATTGCTCGGCGGTACGGCCGGCAGCGAGCGCCGCGGCACCGACGGCCCTGATCCGGCCGGGCCGCTCGTCCTCGGCCCCCGCGGAGTGGCGGTCGTCCGGCGCTGACGGCGACCCGCCGAGGCGTCGGATACCGGGAGGGGGGCTCCTCACCAGGCACAGGCACGTCTGCAGTTCTGTCCCGATGACGCGACACGGACAAGGGAATACCTCAGATGAAGAGAGCACGTACCTTCCGGTATCCGACGGCGGCGCTGGCCGTCGTTCTCGCGGCCGGCGGTGTGCTGGCCGCGGGACCGCCCCTGGCGGTGGCGGCCGACACCTCGGCCGTCACCGTACGGCCCGACCCCTCCTACCAGGGGCAGAAGTTCGAGGGCTGGGGCACCAGCCTGGTCTGGTTCGCCAACGCGACCGGCGGCTATCCGGCGGAGATACGCGAGAAGCTGGCGAAGCTGGTCTTCGGTGACGACGGGCTCGCGCTCAACATCGCCCGCTACAACGTCGGCGGCGGCAACGCGCCCGACGTCAAGGACTATCTGCGGGCCGGCGGCGCGGTCGAGGGCTGGTGGAAGGCGCCCGCGGGCACCACCCGCCAGGACACCTCCTGGTGGTCGGCGGAGAACCCCGCCCACTGGAACGCGAACGCCGACGCCACACAGCGCTGGTGGGTGAACCGGGTCAAGAAGGACGTCACCCACTGGGAGGCGTTCTCCAACTCACCGCCCTGGTTCATGACCGAGAGCGGCTATGTCTCCGGCAACTTCCAGGCCGGGCAGGACCAGTTGCGCACCGACAAGGTGGACGACTTCGCCGCGTATCTGACCGGTGCGGTGGAGCGGCTGGAGAAGTCGAGCCGGATCAAGGTCGACACCATCGACCCGTTCAACGAGCCGAACACCAACTACTGGGGCACCACACTCGGCGCCGACGGCCAGCCGGTGGGCGGCCGTCAGGAGGGCGCGCACATCGGGCCCGAGCTTCAGCAGAAGGTCATCAAGGCGCTGGCCGCGAAGCTGGGCAGGGCGAAGACCGACGCGGTGATCTCCGCGATGGACGAGACCAACCCGACGACGTTCGCCCGTAACTGGGAGTCCTACCCGCAGGACGTACGGGATCTGGTCGCCCAGCTCAACGTCCACACCTACGGCACCGGGGGCCGGACCACCGCGCGCGATATCGCCAAGGGCGCCGACAAGCCGCTGTGGATGAGCGAGGTCGACGGCGACTGGGGCGACGGCCAGGACTTCACCAGCATGCGGCCGGGGCTCGGTCTCGCCAAGCACATCGTGGACGACCTGCGCGAACTGGAGCCCACCGCCTGGCTGTTCTGGCAGCCGGTGGAGGACTACGACAACATGAAGCCGGGCGGCGAGTCCGCGAAGGGCGGCAACTGGGGCTCCATCCAGGTGCCGTTCAGCTGCACCTCCAAGGACACCCTGAAGACCTGCCCGATCCTGACCAACACCAAGTTCAACACGGCCCGTAACTTCACCCACTTCATCCGGCCCGGTGACCGGCTGGTCCGGGTGAACGACACCGCCAGCGCGGCGGCCGTCTCCGCCTCCGGGCGCGAGGCCACCGTCGTCCACGTCAATGACACCGACACCGTCCGCGACGTCACTCTCGACCTCTCGGGCTTCGCCAAGGTCTCCAAGGGCGCGAAGGTGACCCCGGTCGTCACGGACGCCTCGGGCGCCCTGGTCAAGAAGGCCAAGGTGACCGTCAAGAACGGCCGCGCCACCGTCTCCGTCCCGTCCCGTTCGGTGACCACCCTGCGGATCTCGGGCGTCTCCGGCATCGCGAAGGACGCCTCGGCGATCCAGCCGGGTCACACCTTCGCCCTGACCGGCGTGGGCAGCGGCAAGTCCCTCGGCGTCTCCGACGACGCCACCGGCACCGTGATCCGTACCACCGACACGGCCGACGCCGGCCAGCGGTGGCAGATCGAGAAGGTGACCAAGGGCACCGGCAACCGGGAGCGCTACGTCCTGCGCAACGCGGCGGACGGCAGCCGTGTGACCTCGGCCAACGGCGCGGCGGTCCTGGAGAAGGACACCGGCAGGCCGGGCACCGCCGCTCAGTGGATCCTGTCCACCACGGGCGACGGCACCTACACCTTCGTCAGCGCCGCGACCGGCGAACTGCTGGAGGTGGCGGGCCAGTCCACCGCCAACGGCGCCCGCGTCTCGGTCTGGAAGCCCAACTCCGGCACCAACCAGCGCTGGACGGTCACCGACCTGGGCTGACCGGCGTACGGCCGCGCCCGAACCCGCTGCGAACCCTGCCGCGAAACCCCTTCGAGCGCGCACCTGTTGAGCGACTCCGCCCCGCCGGACCCCGTCCGGCGGGGCGGAGTGCTTGCCCGGCGATGTGCCCGGCCGGCCGAGGGCGGGCCGGCCGCCCATGGCGCTGAGGGTGGCGCCGACGACGAGAACCCCGTCGAGATCCTCAGTCTCCTGGGCCCGCAGGGAGAGCGCGCCCATCTCCGCGCCCGGGCCGTACGCCCGAGGACCGGCCCGTGACGGGCCGGTCCTCGGTGTGTTGTGGTGCGGGGAGGTGGGGCGGGGTCAGCCGCGTACGGGGGAGAGCTGCACCCGGTCGATGTTGGGGGCCCAGGCGGAGGGGTTGGCGAGGGTCAGGGTGTTGGCGCCCTGCTGGAGGGTGACCGGGACGCCGAGGGTCCAGAAGTCCTCCCAGCTCCAGGTGTTCTTGAAGGTCACCTTCCGGGTGGTGCCGCCGAGTGTGACGTCCGCCGTGCGGGAGACGATGTCGGTGTTGTAGGCGTGGCCGTTGTCGCGGCGGTCGTTCTGGCCGTAGGTGAGGACGAGGACGTACTTCCCGGCGCGCGGTGCGTCGACGGTGAAGGTAGCGGTAGCGGCGGCGCTGTTGCCGAGCCAGCCGATGTAGCTGCCCTCGGTGGCGTTGGCGCTGGAGACCAGCCGCGCGCCGCCGGCCAGCCGGGCCTGGGCGCCGTCGTAGGTGAGGGTGCCGGTCGTGGAGCCCGTGCCCGTCACGTCGAGCGAGCGCAGGGTGGCCAGGCCGGTGGCGGTGACGCGGTTGTTGCCGGCCACCAGGTACAGGCGCAGGGCCTGGCCGGGGGCGGCGGTCACCGTCTCCTCGTGCAGGGCGAGTTGGACGGCGGCGGAGCCGCGCGAGGTCACCGTGTAGTAGCCGTCGCGGGGCGCGTACACGTCGTAGACCGCCTTGGCGCCCGCGCCGAGCACCAGAGCGCCCGTCCCGGTGCCGGACGCGTCGCCGTAGTCGTAGGACACACTGCCGGAGATATCGGCGAGGGTGGCCTCGTAGGAGGCGGCCGGGGTGGCGCTCGCGGTCAGGTCGATACGGTCCAGGGTGACCTCGCCGGTGCCCTTCGCCAGGGTCAGGGTGTGGGTGCCCGCGGTGAGCGGGACGGTGAGGTCCGCCTTCGCGCGGTACGTCCAGTTCTGGGTGGAGGGGTACGGGACGCTCGTGGTGGCGCCGCCGTCCACGGAGAGCAGCTGGGTGGCCGGGGCGCCGGACTGGTTGCCGTACAGGACCGACAGGTCGTAGCTGCCCGTGGCGGGCACGGTGACGGTGAAGTCGACCTTGCTGGCGGCGGTGTTGAGCGAGCCGACGTCCCTGGTGCCGGAGGTGGCGTAGCCGTAGGGGTTGGTCACCGAGCCCTGGGTGTAGACCTGGCCGCCGGTGATCCGGGCGGCCTCGGCCTCGTAGGACGCGGACCACGGCACGGTGGCGGCGGCGGGGGTGCCCGCGCCGGCCGGGGTGAGCACGATCCGGTAGGCGGACATCTGCTTCATGCCCGTGAGGGGGACGGTCACGGAGCCGTCGGCGGCGACGCTCAGCTTTGTACGGGACAGGACGCGCGGCGCCGCGTGCTGCCCCTCGTAGCCGGACCAGGCGGCCTCGGCGACGGTCGCGGTGACCGAGCTGCCGAAGACGGCCCGGTCGATGTGCTGGACGGCGACATCGGCGTCACCCGACGCGCCGCCGACCAGCACCTGTGCCTGCTTGCGGGTGGTGTCGAGGGAGGCCACGCCCTGGAGTGTGTCGATGGTGTTCGGGGAGGGCGGGGTGACCTTCACGGTCTGCCCGGTCAGCCCGGCGTACCAGCGGAAGAACCACCAGCTCCCGTTGGGGATGTTCGTACGGACGACATTGCCGTCGAGATTGCCGGCGGCGTCCCAGTACGCCTGGTTCGCGTACACCTTGTTGCGCTCGAACATCGACACCCACTGGACCAGTTGGCCCGGTACGGAGAGGTCACGGCGGTTGGCGTACTCGTCGATGTTCACGGTCCGCGGGGTGATGCCGAGGCTCTTCTCGATGGCGCGGTAGTTGTCGTAGTGGCTCTGGAAGTCGCGCAGGGAGGTCGGGTCCAGCTCGTGCCAGGTGGTGACCTCCGGCAGGACGTTCTCCCGCTTCGCGTAGGCGAGGAAGTCGGTCAACAGCCGTGTGTGGTACGAGGATTCATTGGGCCCGGCGATTCTGGCGTCCGGGTCGATGGCGCGGATGCGCTGGTAGACGGTCTTCCAGTCCCTCAGGAAGCGGTCCCGGTTGGCCTCGTACGTCGCCTGGTTGGAGACACCGAGGTTGTACCAGATCTGGTCGGGCTCGTTGAAGGGGACGTAGACGAAGCGTTCGCTGTTCGGCGCGTTCGCCAGGTCACGCGTTACCTTGTCGACCTTGGTGAGGTAGTCGTCGATGCCGAGGTTCTCGTAGGGCCACTGGGAGTACATGTCCTGCATCAGCACGAGGACATCGCCGCCGCCGTTGCGGAAGAACGACTTGGAGACGGTGATGGCGTCGCCGTTGGGGTGCTGGGCGCCGCCCTCGGGCTTCTGGGAGACGCTGGTGAGCTTGAGCGGGGCAAGGGCGGCGTCGCTCGGGACCCCGTCGTCACTCAGCCCGTACAGCGCGCCGTTCGCACCGCGCAGCACGTCGCCCTCGGAGGCGGCGAGGTCGACGGTGAGACGCGTGGCGGCGGCTGCGGCGGCCGGCGCGGCCGAGGCCGCCGGTGTGGCGGGGGCGGCCTGGGCGGCGGGCAGGAATCCGGCGGTCATGGCTGCTCCGAGCAGGGTCACACCGAGGACGGTCGACGCCCGGCGTCGGTGTCTTCCCGCGCTGTGCGCGGGTCGAGTGGGGCGGGGGGTGTTCATTGGACCTCCAGTTGCTACTTCACGGCTCCACTGGTGATTCCGGACACGATCTTGCGCTGGGCCACCAGGAACACGGCGACCATGGGCAGGCTCATCACCACGACATACGCGAAGATGAGATGCCAGTTGTTGAGATAGAGCTGGGCGCTCGCGACCTGGTACAGATTGATCGGGAGGGTCGCCCCGTCTCCGCCGCCGAGGACGAAGAAGGCGTAGAAGATGTCGCTCCAGGCATAGAGCATCACCATGATCGTCGCGGTGGCGATCACCGGCCGCAGCAGCGGCAGGATGATCCGGAGGAAGATCCGCAGCGGTCCGGCGCCGTCGAGACGGGCCGCTTCCTCCAGTTCGGTGGGGATGGCCCTGATGAAGCCCGTCATGAAGAACACCGACGTCGACAGATACATCCCGGTGTAGACCGCGATCATGCCGGGCCGGGTGCCGGCCAGACCGAGCTGGCGCAGCTCCATCACGATCGTGATCACGGCGGGCGGCAGCAGCAGTCCGCTGATCGTGAGGGCGTACGCGGCCGAGACCAGCCGGGACGAGCGCCGGGCGAACACCCAGGCCGCGCCGGCGCCCAGGATCAGCACCAGCGCCACCGAAGGCACCACGACCAGCAGGGAGTTGACGAAGCCGCGGAACATCTCGCCCTGGCTGACGGCGTCCGCGTAGTTCTCGGCCGGCTGCCAGTGGCGCGGTGGATCGAGGTTGGGGCGGACCGCCTCGCCCTGCGGCTTGGCCGAGGTGACGAGCACCAGCCAGAGCGGGACGCCGACGGCGAGGCCGGCCAGCAGAAGGACGAGCGCGGGCCGGCCGTACCGCCACAGCCGGGGCCCGGCCGCGGCGGTCCGCGGCGGCGCCTGAGGCGCAGGGGCCGCATGGGGTGGAGAGGTCACAGCATCTGCTCCCTTCGGCGCAGCCCGACGACCAGCGGGATCGCGATGGCGACGACGATCAGGAAGAGGACCAGGCTCATCGCGGACGCCTGCGCGTACAGCCCCTGTCCGAAGATCCGGAACATGTAGATGTTGAAGACCTCGGTGGAGGCGGCCGGGCCGCCGCCGGTGGTGGCCTGCACGATGTCGAAGGTGTTCATCGAGCCGATGAGCGCGGTGGTCACGTTGAAGGTGAGCGCGGGCGCGAGCATCGGCCAGCGTACGGACCGGAAGGTGCGCCAGGGCCCGGCGCCGTCGACCTTCGCGGCCTCCAGCATGTCGCCGGGGATGCCCTTGAGCCCGGCGAGATAGATCAGCATCGCCAGCCCCATCCACTTCCAGCCGTGGATGACCGAGACCACCACCACGGTCCAGGTCGTGGAGCCCAGCCAGGGAATGTCCGTGCCCAGCGCGGAGTTGAGCGCGCCGTCCTGGTCCAGCAGGGCCTGGAAGACATAGCCGACGGCCAGCGCCGAGATGAGCACCGGCAGGAAGAAGACGGCGCGGAAGAAGCGGTTGAAGCGGGAGTCCTCCTCCAGCAGGAGCGCGAGCCCGAGGCCGAAGCCGTTCTGGAAGAGGGCGGCGAGGGCGGCGTACAGGAGTGTGGTCCTGAGGGAGCGCAGCAGGGAGCCGTCGTCCGCGATCGTCCTGAAGTTGTCGAGCCCGGTGAAGGCGATGTCCGGGTGGTACGAGGACCAATTGGTGAACGGGTAGTAGAAGTTGAGCAGGTTCGGCACCAGGAAGAAGGCCACGAAGACCGCCACCGCCGGCAGTGCGAACCACCAGGGATGGTGGACGGCCGCGCGCGGCAGCCGGCCGGCCCTCTTCTGCCCGCCGGCGGGCGGCGGCGCGGCCCTGCGGGTGCGTATGGCTGTGTCCGCCACGGGTGACATCCCTCGTACGGAGGCGTTGGGGTCTGGGGCTGTGAGGAGGTACGGAGTGCGCAGCGGGTCTGACGGTATGTCAGAAGCCTGGCGCGCCCTGCGCCTTGGCCACCTGGGCGAACTGGTCCTGGATCGCCTGCGCCACCTGCTGGGGGTTCTTCTTGCCGTAGATCATGTCGGCGAGATAGAGGTGGGTGTCGGGCGCGACGATGGCCTTGGCCTGGAACACACCGTTCGCGGTGGGCAGCGCCTTCAGCTGGTCGAGGGAGGTCTGCGGCAGCCCGTCGGGGCTGGGCACGGCCGGCTGGACGGACGGGATCTTCATCGCCTTGATGTAGTCCGCGTAGTCGGTGTCGAGCCAGAAGGCGAGGAACTGACGGGCCGCGTCCTGCCGTTTCGCGTCACCGGTGCGGAAGGCGACGACACCGTTGGTCTGGTCCGGCGAGTACATGCCGGTGGCGTCGGAGTTCGAGACGGGGAACCAGCCGATCTTCTTGTCGATCTCCTCCGTGCTGTACTTCGCCTGCAACTGCGACTGGAAGGAGGTGACATTGAGGACCATACCGGCCTCGCCCTTCCACAGCGCGTCGGCCGATCCGGTGAAGGTGCCGGTCCGGTAGTTCTTCTGGGCGAGCCCGGCGCCGAGGAGCTGGTCCTTGTAAGTGGTGATGGCCTTCACCACGACCGGGTCGGTCCACTTCTCCTCGTTCTTGTTGAGGCCCGCCCACCACTGCTGGTCGAGGTCGGTCAGCTGGACCTGCATCTGCCACTGCATGGGCCACTTGTCGCCGCCCGACTCGTAGAAGGCGGCGGCGTCCGTCGTGTCCTTGACCCGGTGGCCGAGCTTCAGCAGGTCGGCGTAGTTCTTGGGGAACTGGGCCTCGCTGATGCCCGCCTCGCGGAAGACGTCCTTGTTGTAGTAGACGCCGAGCATGGCAGGGCTGGTGACGATCGCCGCGTACCGCTTGCCGCCCACCACACCGAGGGACTTCTCCGTGTCGCCGAGCCTGCTCACCCAGGGCTCGTTGTCGAGGGTGAGCAGATTCTGCGCGGGCTGGATGAAGGGCAGTGTGGAGATCGACGGCTGCCAGAACATCAGGTCCGGCTTGTCGCCCGAGGCCAGCTTCGTGGGGACGTTCTGTTCGTACAGGTCGGGGATGGCCTGTGTCTCGACGGTGGCGCCGGTGGCCTTCTCGAAGGCGTCGATGACCTGCTTGGGGGCGTTGACCGTGTTCTGCGCGGTCCACATGGTCAGTTTCACCCCGTCGAGCTTCGCCGTGGGGTCGACCTTCGCGGCGGGCCCGGTGCCGGTGGCGCTGTTGTCGGCGACCGTGGGGTCACTGCACGCGGTGGCCGTCAGCGCGGTGGCGCATATCAGTACCAGGGCCGGTAGAACTCTCTTCATCGTGAGATCCGCCTCGCTGCGTAGAGGGTGGTGGGGTGTGGTGCGCTACCGCGACCGCCGCGCGTCCTCGCGGGCCGGCGGCGGGCCTGAGCTTTCCCTGACGATCAGTTCCGGTACGGATACGGGGTGCGGGGCCACCCGCGCCGACTGCTCCACCACGTCGTGGAGCAGTCCGAAGGCGGCCCGGCCCAGCCCGGCGAAGTCCAGCCGTACGGAGGTGAGGGACGGGGTGAGGTACGCGGAGCCGGGCGCGTCGTCGAAGCCGGCCACACTCACCTCGCCGGGGACCGCCCGGCCCGCCTCGTGCAGCGCCCTGATCACACCGAGGGCGAGATCGTCGTTGCCGCAGAGGATCGCGGTGACGGCCGGGTCCCCGGCCAGCCGGCGGCCCGCGGCGTATCCGCCGGCCGGGCCCCAGCCGCCCTGGATCACCCGGGGCGCGGACGCGCCGGCCTCGCGCAGCGCGGCGCGCCAGCCCGCGGTGCGCGGGGCGGTGCGGCGGGTGCTGGACGGGATGGCCACGTAGTGCACGGTCTCGTGGCCGAGGGCGAGCAGATGGCGGGTGGCCTCGTGGGCGGCCGCCCGGTCGTCGGTCCACACCCAGGGCCGGTCGCCGCCGGGCGGGGTGGCCGGGGTCTCCACGACACCCACGACGGGCAGTCCGGCGGGCACGGCACGCAGGGCGCCGACGCCGGCCGGGTCGTACGCGATCACCACGAGCCCGCCGCCGGTGTCGGCGGCGCGCTGCACCACGGCCCGTACGGCGCTCTCGTCGGCCGACTCCAGTACGGCGATGCCCAGGGAGTACGCGGAGCGGCGGGCCTCCTCCTCGATGCCCTGGAGGATGGCCGCGTAGCCGTAGTGGGTGGTGTTGGCGGTGAGGACGGTGACCGACCGGGACCGGCCGCTGGCCAGCGCGAGTGCGGTGGCGCTGCGGCGGAAGCCCAGCTCGTCGATGGCGGCGAGGACCCGCTCGCGGGTCGAGCCCTTCACACTGGGGTGGCCGTTGATCACACGGGAGACGGTCTGGTACGACACGTCGGCCGCTGCCGCGACATCTCTGATGCTGGGTCCCGACTTCCCTGTCTTCCCCGGCTTTCCCTGCTCTCCCGTCCTCCCCTGCTCCCCTGTCTCCCCCTGCGTCCCCTTCTTCCCCGGCTTCACGGCCCCGCCTCCCATCCTTGTGTGACCGGTCACATTCATGCCAGGATTGTGACCGGTCACAATGACCACGTCAAGAGACCGTAACGACGGATTCATGGGCCGGACGCAATCCGCTGGTAACGGCGGGATCAGGAGGGGAACGTTGACCGGACAGGCAGCGAACCACACCCAGGTGACGTTCACTTGGGGCCACTCGGCGCTCGAAACGGAGTTCGTCACCACCCCCGGCGGTGTGCTCGGGATGACCCGGCTGGCCCGTCCGGGCGATCCGGCGGTTAACCCCGCCGGCACCGGCACCCCCCTTCCCCTGGTGGAGATATCGGCCCTCGGCCACGGCAGCGGCTGGTCGGGGCAGCGCTTTCTCGACGGTGCGCTCGGCTCCCGGCTGCGGTACCGCGGGCACCGCGCCGTCCGGGACGGCGACTGGCACCGGCTGACCGTCGAACTCCACGACGTGGATACGGGGTTGACGGCCGAGGTGCGCTACTCGTCCCCCGACGGTGTGTCCGTGCTGCGCGGTGAGGTGCTGCTGCGCAACGAGGGGGAGGGGCCGCTGGTCGTGCAGTCCGTCAGCAGTCTGCTCATCGGCGCGCTCCCCTCCCCCGACGCCCTGGAGGTGCACCGTGCGCGCAACGACTGGCTGGCGGAGTGCCGTTGGTACGCGGAGCCGCTGCGTGACACCGTCGCCCGGCTCAACCACGAGGCTCACGAGCACGACAGCCGGGCCGCGCTCTCGCTCACCGGCCGCGGCAGCTGGCCCAGCGACGGCCATCTCCCGATGGGCGGCTTCACCGAGCGGACGGAAGAGGGTACGGAGCCGGGCGGACGCGGCCTCCTCTGGCAGATCGAGTCGGCCGCCGGCTGGCGGTGGGACACCGGCGACCGCGCGGGCTCCTCGTATCTCGCGCTCAACGGTCCCACCGACGCGGAGCACCACTGGCGCGAACGCCTGGGCCCCGGCGACGAGTTCACCACGGTCCCGGCGGCGCTCGCGCTCGGCGACGGCTTCGAGGGCGCGCTGGCCCAGCTGACCTCGTACCGCCGGAGGATCCGCCGGCCGCACCGCGATCACACCGCGCTGCCCGTGATCTTCAACGACTACATGAACACCCTGATGGGCGACCCCACCACCGAGAAGCTGCTGCCGCTGATCGACGCCGCCGCCGAGGCGGGCGCGGAGTACTTCTGTATCGACTCCGGCTGGTACGACGACGACGCCAAGGGCTGGTGGGACAGTGTCGGCGCGTGGCTGCCGTCCGGCCGCCGCTTTCCCGGCGGCGGTATCCGGGCGGTCCTCGACCACATCCGCTCGCGCGGTATGGTCCCCGGGCTCTGGCTGGAGCCCGAGGTCGTCGGGGTGCGCAGCCCGCTGGCCACCACCCTGCCCGACGGGGCGTTCTTCCAGCGCGACGGCGTCCGGATCACCGAACAGGGCAGGCACCAGCTCGATCTGCGCCATCCGGCGGCCCGCGCGCATCTCGACGCGACGCTGCAGCGGATCGTGGGCGAGTGGGGTGTCGGCTATCTCAAGCTCGACTACAACATCAGTGTGGCGCCGGGCACCCAGGCCCCCGGGGACCTCTCGCCCGGCGGCGGGCTGCTCGGCCACGCCCGCGCCTATCTGGACTGGCTCTCCGCCGCGCTGGACCGCTACCCGGACCTGGTCGTCGAGAACTGCGCGTCCGGCGGGATGCGCATGGACGGGGCGTCGCTCGCCGTCGCCCAGCTCCAGTCCACCAGCGACCAGCAGGACCCGCTCCACTACCCGCCGATCGCGGCCTCGGCGCCGACGGCCGTCCCGCCCGAGCAGGGCGCGGTCTGGGCGTACCCGCAGCCGGAGTTCGGCCCGGACGAGATCTCGTTCACCCTGGGCGGCGCGCTGCTCGGCCGGATCCATCTCTCCGGCCATCTGGACCACATGTCACCGGACCAACTCGCCCTGGTCCAGGAGGCGATCACCACGTACAAGACGATACGGAGCGATCTCCCCGGCGCCCTCCCGTTCTGGCCGCTGGGCCTGCCGGAGTGGAGTGACGCGTGGTGCGCGCTCGGCCTGCGCGCGGGCGACACCTCATACCTCTCCGTCTGGCGCCGCTCCGGCTCCCCGGTCCACACCCTGCCCGTACCGCACCTCACGGGCCACGAGATACACACCGAGATCCTCCACCCGTCCGCACCGACGGGCACGGTGGAGTGGCGACCCAAGAGCACAGAACTCACCGTCGAACTACCCCCGCACACCCCGTCCTGCCTACTGATCCGCCTGACCACGACGGCCTCCGGGGGTGAGGGGGCCCAGGGCCTGGCGGACCGGTGACGGACCGGCCTCAGCGCCGCGCGTGGCGGATCGTCAGCCGTCCGAACCCCATCGTTCCGGAGATCCGGATCGTCGGCCCGCCGGGGTGGGAGGGGCGGGCACCCCGCCGCGTCCGGTGGCGCGTGTCCTTCCAGCCGGTCCGCAGACCCTCGACGTCGACGATCGCGTCGCGAGGGACCGTGATCGTGGCCCTGCCGCTGCCGAGCCGCAACTCCAGGTCGACCACCGGATGTTCGAAGTCCGCCCGGGACAGGTCCAGCCGTACCCGGCCGAACGCGGACTCGATTTTCAGGCTCCGCGGTACCCGCCACACACCGCGCCGCCTGATCCGTCCGGCGGCGACGGCGATGGTGGACGCCGTTCCCGCGTTCTCCTCCGGGAGCGAGGCCAGTGCCGACACGAGTTCGCTCCGCGTCATGACGGTGAGCACCCGGTGGAGGCGTTCGTCCAGCTCCTCGTGCGCGATGTGCCCTTCGGCGTAAGCCTGTTGGATCCGCCGTACGGCCGCATCACGGTCGTCCTCACTGATCCGTGGTGGCCGGTCCTCCGGCAGTGCGGTCACCGTCCCACTCTACTTTCGAAAAACTTCGTGCGAATGATCCGTGCAGAACGGTTGACGCTGCGTCGAACAAGTGACAACACTTCGAGACGGCCGTTCCAACAGGAACGCGCAATACCCCACAAGATCCCTCCGGGAGGACCTCCATGCGTCCCCGCACCGCGCGAAGAGCCTTCGTTCCCCTGATATCGCTCTTCCTGAGCCTGCTCGCCGTGCCCGGCGCTCAGGCGCATGCCCAGCCCGCGGGAAGCGCCGACAAGTCCGCGACAGTGCTCGCCGCCGGTGATCTGACGCTGTACGGGCTCGATGATGTGCGTGGCAATATCACTCTGCCCGCCACCGGGACCCACGCCACCACCGTCAGCTGGAAGTCGGAGCGGCCGAAGGTGATCGGCACGACGGGGCTGGTCCACCGGCCCGCGCACGGTGCCGGGCCGGTCCGGGTGAAGCTCACCGCGACCGTCGCCCGGGGCAAGGCCCGTACCACGCGGGCGTTCGCCGCCACCGTGGCCGAGCTGCCGGCGAAGCAGGACTACACCGGCTACGCCTTCAGCTACTTCACCGGCGAGGGGACGGCGGACGGCGAGCAGGTCAGGATGGCACTCAGCCGGGGCAACGACCCGCTGCACTGGCAGGAGTTGAACGGCGGCAAGCCCGTGCTCACCTCCGAGCTGGGCACCAAGGGCCTGCGCGACCCGTTCGTGATCCGCTCCCCCGAGGGCGACAAGTTCTACCAGATCGCCACCGATCTGCGGATGTACGGCAACTGGAACTGGGACCAGGTCCAGCGCACCGGCAGCAAGTCCATCATGGTGTGGGAGTCCACCGACCTGGTGAACTGGACCGACCAGCGGCTGGTGAAGGTCGCCCCCGACACCGCGGGCAACACCTGGGCCCCCGAGGCGTATTACGACAGCACGCTCGGCGCGTATGTCGTCTTCTGGGCGTCGAAGATCTACTCCGTGGACGACCCGCAGCACACCGGCGACACCTACAACAAGATGATGTACGCCACGACCCGGGACTTCCACACCTTCAGCGAGGCCCAGGTGTGGAGCGACCCCGGCTACTCGGTGATCGACTCGACCGTCATCCAGCACGGCGACACGTACTACCGGTTCACCAAGGACGAGCGGAACAACACCTCCACCACCCCCTGCTCGAAGTTCATCACGGCGGAGAAGTCCACCGACCTGCGCGCGACGTCCTACGACTTCGTCGCCGACTGCATCGGCAAGGGCACGGTCAACCAGGGTGAGGGACCGACCGTCTTCAAGTCCAACACCGAGGAGAAGTGGTACCTGTTCATCGACGAGTTCGGCGGACGCGGCTACATCCCCTTCGAGACCACCGATCTCGACTCGGGCAAGTGGACCCTGTCGGAGAACTTCGCACTCCCGGCGAGCCCCCGGCACGGCACCGTACTCCCGGTGACGGCTGCGGAGTACGATCGCCTGCTCGGCGCGTACGGCGCCGCCGACCGTAGCTGACACACCGTCATGCACAGGTGGGCGCGGCCGGGTCGGCCCGGTCGCGCCCACCGCGTGCGGATGGCGGGCGGTGCGTACCGTTACGGTTTGGGCAGTGTGCAGCCCGCGAGGTTCAGATTGATCTGGCTGCCCGCACCGACGCACGAGACGATCCCGTACGTCTGCTGGGCGTAGTTGATGCCGTAGCGGACGGTGACCGTACCGTTCTCGTCCACCTCGCACGGGTTGTTCAGCGTGCAGCGCGCGCCGCTCTCGTTCCCGGTGTTGTTGACCGCGACGACCTTGCCCGTCGCCTCGTCGATGACCGGCGAGCCCGAGGTGCCGCCGATCGTGTTGCAGGAGGAGGTGTAGCGGACCGAGTCCTTCCAGGTCCAGCTGCCCTCCTTCAGCAGATAGGCGAAGCCGTCCACCGAGCAGCTGTAGATGCGCTTCCAGTAGCCCGAGACCACCTTGATGGCGCTCCCCTGGACGGGCCGGGTCGCGCTCAGCTCCAGGGCGCTGATCCCGTACGCGCTCTGTATCTGGGCGTAGGTGCTGGTGAGCTGGTACAGCGAGACATCGGTGTCGGTCATCGTCCCGTACGCGATCTTGCTGGCGCGCAGGGTCGCGACGCCGGTGCCCGCCGAGTTCAGCAGGGTGAAGGTCCGGGTGGACGCGCGGTCGACGATGACCTGGCCGGCGGCCGGGAATCCGGTCTCCAGGCAGTGGCCGTTGGACAGGACGAGCGCGGGATCGGTAGGCAGCGAGGCGGGGGTGCGGACGACGGATCCGGAACAGTTGCTGAGCGCCACCGTTCCGGCGAAGTCGACCGCCGCTATGGACTCCTGGGCCGGAGCGGCGGCCTGGACGGTCCCGGTGGGCGCGGCCGCGTCATGGCTTGTGGCCATCGCGGGGGCGGCGCCCGCGCCGAGGAGCAGGACGGCGAGGAGCGCGCCTAGAAAAGGCTTTCGCACAGTGTGGTCCCCTCTGTGACCGAAGATCTTTCGGTGTTTTGTCATGAGCACTTCGTGTTGCGCATGAGCATTGTTGACTCATGAGGGCCGGGGGGCAACCACGCCTCGCCCCGCTTCGGGCACGGAGAACTCGGACACAGAGAAGCGGGGCGGTGGCACGGACTGGGGAGAGTCCGCGCCACCGCCCCGCGCATCGGACGGTTCGGTCGAGCCGGGCCGGCCGTGGGGCAGGTCCGGCCGTCGGGCCGGTCAGTGCAGCAGGTCGTTACCGGCCTTCACCGCGTCGGAACCGGCCTTCACGGCGCTCTTCACGGCGCCGACCTTCTTGTTGACCTTGTCCCCGGCCAGGGCGTCGACGACCGGCTTGGCCTCCGTGCCGAGGGCGGCGGCGGTCTGCGCCGTACCGCTCAGGGTGGAGCCGAGGTCGGCCTGCTGGGCGGCCTGGGCGACGGGAGCGATGGCGGCCAGGAGCGCGGAACCCGCGGCGGCGGCGGTGAGAATGCGTTGCACGTTCATGTTCGGTGCAACGAGCGTGAGCGCCCGAGGGCACGCGGTCCGACCTGTACGGAGGTATCCCCGCGCACTCAGGTACGGAAGGTCGGCACGTTGTACGACAGGAGCGCGGCCCGGCCGCCGGTCACCCCGAGTTCGGTGACGGCGCAGTTGACCATCCGCGGCAGCACCCGCCGGTACTCGCTCGCCGGAATGGACAGCAGCCGGCACAGCACCAGCCGCAGCAGCGTGTTGTGCGCGACGACGAGCACCCGGCCGCCCGGATGACGGTCCGCCAGCCGCAGCAGGGCATCGGCGCCCCGGGCCGTGGCGGCCCCCGGGTCCTCGCCGCCGGGCAGCGGATGGGCGGCCGGATCGCGGCGGAAGGCGGCGCACTCGGCCGGATGGGACGCTTCGAGTTCGCCCAGGGTCCGGCCCTCGGCGATCCCGAAGTCGGTCTCGATCAGGGCGGGTTCGACGGATACGGCCAGGCCCGTCACGTGGGAGGCGGGCGCGGCGGTCCGCCGGGCGCGCGCGAGCGGCGAGGAGACGAGGGCGTCGAGCCGGGCGTCCCCCGCCCACACCCCGAGCGCCTCGGCCTGCGCGACACCGCGCGGCGTCAGCGCGATGTCGCTGACGCCGGCGTAGCGGTTCTCGTGGTGCCAGACGGTCTCCCCGTGCCGGGCGAGAAAGACGGTGGTACGTGGTGCGTCGGTCATCCGTGCTCCCGTGCGTGGGCGGCCACGGCCGGGGGCAGCCAGCCGCGCGATTCGAGGGCGTCGACAAGGGTGGTGAAGGGCCCGGCGAACCGCGCGCCGACCCGCGACCGGGGTTCCAGGACCGTACGGACCCGGACCATGGACCGCGGCGGGGCCCCGCCCCGTACGCCCCGGGCCGCGAGGACCGCCATACCCAGGGCGGAGTCGGTGTACGCGGGCACCCGGGCGGTCCGGCCCAGGATGTCGGCGCGCAGCTGGTTCCAGTAGCCGCTGCGGGTGGCGCCGCCGGTGAAGGTGACCGGCCCGTCGACGGGCGCGCCCAAGTACCGTACGTACGCGAGGCAGAGCCGCTCGACGAGGGCGACGCCCTGGAGCAGCGCCGCGTACCGGTCGGCGTCGTCGGCGGGCCGGCCGAGGGTGAGCGGCTCCGCGTCCGGGGCCAGGAACGGGAACCGCTCGCCGCGCGCGACCAGCGGATACGCTACGGCTCCCGCCGGTTCCCGGTGCGCGGCGAGCCGGTCGAGATGGCCCAGGTCGGCGCCGGGGAAGGCGTGGGTGAGCGCGCCCGCGCCGACGCTGGAGGCGCCGCCGGGGAGCCAGTTCCCGTCGGGCGCGAGGTGGTTGTAGAGCACTCCGGCGGGGTCGTGGAGCGGGGTGCCGGTGACGCCCTTGAGGACGAGGGTGGTGCCGAGGACGGTGTTCCACTGGCCGATCTCCCAGGCGCCCGAGCCGAGTTGGGCGGCGCAGCCGTCGGTCATGCCCGCGAGGACGGGGGTGCCCTCCGCCAGTCCGGTACGGTCGGCCGCCGCGCGGCACACCGTACCGAGCCGGGTGCCCGGTGCCACCACCGCCGGGAAGCCGAGACCGGCGAGGCCGAGCCGTTCGTGGACGGCGGCGGGCCAGGAGCGGGTGTGGAGGTCGTAGCCGGTCTTGAGGGCGTGGCTGGAGTCGGTGGGCACGGGCCCTCCCACCAGCCGGGTGGTGACGAAGTCCGCCTGATGGCAGACGCGGGCACCGCCACGCCCCCCGAGGCCGCTCCCCTCACTCCCACGCCCCCCGAAGCCACTCCCCTCACCCCCGTGCCCCCCGTACTCCTCGGTGAGCCAGACCAGCTTGGCGAGCGCCCACGTCGGCTGGATCCGGTGGCCGAGCGTCCGCCACACCTCGGCGCCGGCCTCCTGGGCGCGCCGCGCCTGCGCGCCGGCCCGGCCGTCGTCGTACATGAGCGCGGGGGTCAGCGGCTCGCCCGCGCGGTCGGTGAGCAGGACGGTGCCGGACGTGCCGCACACCGCCACCCCTCGCACCCGGGCGGCGGGGACGGTGCGCAGGGCCCGGCGCAGCGCGGTGGCGGCGCCCTCCCACCAGTCGGCGGGGAGCTGTTCGTGCCGGTCGCCGGCGCGGTGGCCGGTGAGGGGGGCGGCGCCCCGGCCGAGGACCTCGCCGCCGTCGGTGACGGCCAGGGCGCGCACGCTCTGGGTCCCGAGATCGACGCCCATCCACACATCCTGACGGCGTGGATCCGTCACAGGGTCCGTCATGGGCTCCGCCTTCTTCCGAACCTCTTGTTCCGGCTGGTGGGGAAGGTGACGATACGTCCGCCGGAGCGTCGGCCGAAGGGTTGACCGGCCCGTGTCCGTGGGGAAAACTGCCGACGATATCAAAAAACCATGTTATATCCTCAGAACTTGATGTTACTGAGGTGCGGACAGGACCGAGGAATGTCAGAGCGAATGCCGGACCACGCGATGCCCCAGGACGAGACCCGGTCCCGGGAGGGGAACCGGCCCCAGGACGCCACCCCCAAGGGCCCCATGCCGCGGCGCCGGGAGATCGCCGCCCATGTGCTGGCCGAGGGATCGGTGTCGGCGGCGGATCTGGCGGAGCGCTTCGGGGTGAGCGTCATGACGGTCTACCGCGACATCGACGAACTCGAACGCGAGGGCGTCCTGCGCCGGTTCCGCGGCGGGGTGACCGCCCGCCCCTCCGGGGTGTTCGAGAGCAATGTCGCGTACCGCAGAAACGCGATGCGGCGGGAGAAGGAGGCGCTCGCCGCCGAGGCGGTGAAGCTGATCGAGCCGGGCATGTCCGTGATGATCGACGACTCGACGACCGCGCTGGAGCTGGCCAGGCTGCTGCCGCGGATCGAGCCGCTGACCGTGGTCACCAACTTCCGCGAGGCGCTGAATCTTCTCGCGGACGAGCGCGGTCTCCATCTGATGGCGCTCGGCGGCGACTACGATCCGCTGCACGACTCGTTTCTCGGGGTGCCCTGTGTGGAGGCCGTCGAGGCCCTGCGGGTCGATCTCTGCTTCGTGTCCGTGTCGTCGGTCCACGGCGACCACGCCTTCCACCAGGAACAGCGCATCGTCGCCGTCAAGCGGGCGATGATCGGGGCCGCCGGCCGGAGCGTCCTGATGATCGACCACTCCAAGCTCGGCCGTACCGCGCTGCACCGGCTGACCCCGCTCTCCGCCTTCGATCTGATACTCGTCGACGACCGCACCCCACCGGAGTCCCTGCGCACGCTCGACGAGAGCGGCGCCCGCTACCGGCTCGCCCCGACCTGACGAGGCACCGCCCCCCTCCACCGCCAAGGAGACCCCCACCGATGAGAATCCTCGCCGCGGGCGACCACTTCGTCGCCCCCGAACTGTTCGTCCGCGAGCTGACGGCCGAGATCGGCGCCGGTCATACCGTCACGGAGCTGCGGCTGCCCTGGCCGCTGACCCCCTTCGGCCCGGTCGCGGAGGTGGACGAGGCGTCCGGCGACGAGGACACGCTCCTCGAAGCGCTCGACGGGGCGCGGGTGTGCGTCACCCAGATGGCCCCGCTGACCCGGAAGGTCCTCGAAGGCTCCCCCGCGCTGCGACTGGTGGTCGTCGGCCGGGGCGGCCCCGTCAACGTCAGCCTCGAAGCCGCCGCCGAGCACGGTGTCCAGGTCTGCAACACACCGGGCCGCAACGCCGCCGCCACCGCCGAGTACACCGTCGGGCTGCTGCTCGCCACCGTGCGCCGGATCCCGGAGACCTCCGCCGCGCTCGCCGCGGGCCGCTGGGCCGGCGAGTTCTATACGTACGGCAACTGCGGCCCCGGGCTGGACGGCGCGCGTGTCGGGCTGATCGGCTGCGGGGCGGTCGGCGGCCGGGTGGCCCGCGCGCTCACCGCGCTCGGCGCGCGGGTACGGGTGTACGACCCGTACGCGGCCCCCGAGGCGCTGCGCGCGGTGGGCGCCGCCCCCGTCGGCGATCTGGACGAGCTGCTGCGCGGCTCCGACATCGTCTCGCTGCACGCCCGGCTCACCCCGGAGACGCGCGGGCTGCTCGGCGCCCGGGAACTCGCCCTGCTGCCCGAGGGCGCGGTCGTCGTCAACTGCGCGCGCGGGGCGCTGCTCGACGAGGACGCGCTGTGCGACGCGCTCGGCTCCGGCCGGCTCGCGGCGGCCGGCCTCGATGTGTTCGCGGTGGAGCCGCCCCCGCCGGACTCCCGGCTGCGCTCCGCTCCCCGGCTGGTCATGACGCCCCATCTGGCGGGTGCGAGCACCGCCGTCGCGCACAACGCGGCGCGGATCGCGGCGGCCGAGGTGGGCCGGTTCCTGCGCGGCGAGCCACTCGCGCACCGGGTGGTCTGAAGCCCCCCTGAAACCCCCCTGACCCCCTGCCCCCTGAACCCCCACCATCCCCACCATCCCCATCGAGCCGGAGGAGACAGCGTGTTCGTCGGACTGGACATGGGAACCTCGGTCGTCAAAGCGGTGGCCTTCGCCGAGGACGGCACCGCCCTGCGCACGGAATCGACCCCGATCGCCCTCGGCGGGCACGGTGAGCGGGTCGAGCAGGATGTCGAGGAGGTGATCGGCGCCGCGACCGGCGTCCTCGCGCGGGCCGCCGGCGGCGCCGCCCCCGCGCTGGTCGCCGTCACCGGACAGGGCGACGGGCTCTGGCTGGTCGACGCCGGCGGCCGGGCCGTACGCCCCGCGCTGTCGTGGATGGACGGCCGGGCCGGAGACCTCGTCGCGGGCTGGCTGGCCGACGGCACCGGGGACCTGATGTACCGGCGTACGGGGAACGTGCTCTTCCCCGGGTCGCCAGGACCGCTGCTGGCCTGGCTGGACCGGTACGAGCCCCGGTCCCTGGACGCCGCCACCACCGCCGCCTGCTGCAAGGACGTGGTGCAGTTACGCCTCACCGGCGAGCGCGGCACCGATCTGTCCGACGCGTCCGTCCCCTTCCTCGATCCGCGTACCCGCGCCTACTCCCCCGAGGCGCTCGCCGCGCTCGGTGTCGGCCACCGGGCGGGGCTGCTGCCGCCCATCGCGGCCACCCTGCCGTACGGCCGGACGCGCGGCGGTGTGCCCGGGCTGCCCAACGGGACGCCGGTCGTCTCCGGCCCGTACGACCTGCCGGCCAGCGCGCTCGGCGCCGGAGTGACCGAGCCGGGCGACGGGCTGCTGATCGTGGGAACGACCCTGGCGTGCCAGGTCGTTGTCGAGCGGGTGGCGTTCGACGCGGATCCCGTCGGCTTCCATCTGGCCACGCCCCGGCCCGACCGCCAGATGCGCGCGCTGCCCGCGATGACCGGGACGGTGGCGCTGGACTGGGTGCTCGGCATCACCGGGTGCTCCCACGGACAGGTGTCGGACCTGCTGGCCGAGTCGCCGCGCGGCGCGCGGGGGGTCGCCGCGCTGCCGTATCTCTCGCCCTCGGGCGAGCGGGCGCCGTTCGTCGCGCCGCACGCGCGGGCCGAGTTCACCGGGCTGGATCTGCGGGTGTCGCGCGCCGATCTGGTACGGGCCATGTGCGAGGCGATCGCGTTCGCGGCCCGGCACTGTCTGGAGGCGGCGGGGCTCACCGGTGAACTGGCCGTCTGCGGCGGCGGGGTGCGCAGCCTCGCCTGGCTGCGGCTCTTCGCCGATGTGCTCGGCAGACCGCTGCGGGTGGCGCGCGGCCCCGAACCGGGCGCGCGCGGCGCCGTGTTGGCCGCCGTCGCGGCCCGGGGCGGGGAGACAGGCCACGCGCTGGACACGGCGGCCTGGACCGCGCCGGAGGCGGTGGTGGACCCGGACCCGGCCGGGGTCGCCTTCTACCAACAGGGGTACGCGGACTATCTGTTCCGGGTGGAGAACGCACGCGCCCGCTGGCGCGGCCCGGCCACCGTACTCACCCCTTGAGGCCGCCCGCGAAGCCCTTGATGACATAGCGCTGGAGCAGCAGGAACACCAGCAGGACGGGCAGCGCCGCGAGGACGAGCCCGGCGAAGACCAGCCCGTAGTCGGAGACGTACTGGCCGACGAAGGAGAACACACCGACGGGGACGGTCTCCTTGCCGGAGCCGCCGAGATAGAGCAGCGGGGTGAAGAAGTCGTTCCAGATGAACACCGCGTTGAGGATGACGACGGTGCCGGTGATGGGCCGCAGCAGCGGGAAGACGATCCGGGTGAACGCCTGCCGGTGGTCGCAGCCGTCGATCAGCGCGGCCTGCGCGTAGTCCGCCGGCAGCGCGCGGATGAAGCCGGTGTAGAGGAAGACGGTGAACGGGAGCTGGATGCCCGTGTAGAAGAGGACCATGCCGTGGTACGTGCCGAGCCAGCCGAGGCCGTCGATCAGCTTGTACAGCGGGATCATGCCGAGCTGGAACGGCAGCACGATCCCCAGCAGGAACAGCACGTAGAGCCCGTAGCCGAGCCCCCGGGCGCGCCGCGCCAGGTAGTAGGCGCCCGTGGAGCCGAGGACGATGAGCAGCAGCAGTCCGGCGGCGGTGATGACCGTACTGCTGACCAGGGCGGGCCCGAGCGACGCGGCGGACCAGGCGTTCCCGAAGTTGGCGAGGGTCGGCGGCAGGGGCGGCGCCAGCGGGGATTCGGCGATCTGCCGGGGGTCCTTGAGGGCCAGCGCGATCAGCGCGTACACGGGGAAGAGAAAGGCCACGGCGACGGCGGTCATGACGAGTTCGAGGCCGTACGTACGGTACTTCGCGGGGCTCACGCGGTGACCTCCCGGGCGCGCAGATAACGGAGTTGGACGAGCGAGACGGCGGCGACGAAGAGGGCGAGGACCAGCGCGACGGCGGTGCTGTAGCCGAACTTCCCGTACACGAAAGCCTCCTTGTAGAGGACGGTCGAGAGGGTCTCGCTCGCGGTGCCGGGGCCGCCGTTGGTCGCCGCGTACACCTGGTCGAAGAGTTTGAGGCCGCCGATGGTCGACAGCATGAGGTTGACGGTGAGGGCGGGGGCCAGCAGCGGCCAGGTGACATAGCGGAAGCGCTGCCAGCTGCCCGCGCCGTCGATCCGGGCGGCCTCGTGGAGTTCGGCGGGTACGCCCTGGAGTCCGGCGAGGAAGATGACCATCGAGTAGCCGGCGTACTGCCACACCACCATCGCGGCCACGGACCACAGCGCGAGCGAGGGGTCGCCCAGCCAGTCCTGCCGCAGTCCGCCGAGCCCGAGGGCGCCGAGGATGCCGTTGAGTCCGGCGCCGGTGTCGGGGTTGTAGAGGTACTTCCAGAGGAACGCGACCATGACCGGGCTGACGACGGCGGGCGCGAAGAAGATGACGCGCAGCAGGGAGCGTGAGCGGATGTTGGCGTTCACCCCGAGCGCGAGCAGCAGTCCGACGCCGTTCTGGACGACCACCACGGCGAGGGTGAGCAGCAGGGTGTTGCCGACGGACTCCCGCGCGCGGTCGTCGTGCAGCAGGGTACGGAAGTTGTCGAGGCCGGTGAAGGAGGAGCCGCCGATGCCCGACCAGTCGGTGAAGGCGTAGCCGACCCCGGCGAGGCTCGGGTAGAGGACGACGACGGCGTAGACCAGGAGCGCGGGGACGACGAAGGTCCAGGGCGGGAGGGTGAGGTCGCGCCCTCGGCCGCCGCGTGTACGGGGCCGGGCGCCGGCCTCGGCGGGGGCGGGCGCGGTGTCGTCCGAAGTGATGCTTCGGGGAAGGGAGTTCACGACTGCTTCCGGTAGGCGGTGTCCAGTTTTCCGAGCGCTCCCGCGACATCGGTCCGGCCGGCGAGCAGCTCCTGTACGGCGGCGAAGTGGGCGGGCTGCACTTCGGCGTTGGGCCAGCTCTGGTCCATGAAGGGGACGGCGCGGCCGGCGTCGACGATGGGCAGGAAGCCGCTGAGGACGGGGTCGATCCGGGTGGCGGCGTCGCGCTTGAAGGGGATGGCGTAGACGTCGGACGCCCAGCGGTTGATGTTCTCCTGCTGCCCCAGGAAGGCGATGAAGTCCTTGGCGCGGCCGGGGTGTTTGGCGTGGGTGGCGACTCCGAGGCCGACGACGATCCCGGCCGGGATCCAGGGCTCGGTGCCGCGCTCGCCGCCGGGGAAGGGAAACATGCCGAGGTCGTCGGGGGTCCGGGTGGCCGCGCGGAAGGTGGCGAGGACGGCGGAGACCTGGACGGCCATGGCGGCCCGGCCGCCGGCGACCAGTGCGGTCTGCTGTTCGAACGTGGTGCCGTTGGGGTTGTCGTTGAAGTAGCCCCGGCGCTGTAACTCCTGGTATTTGCCGAGGGCTTCGGCCCAGCCGGAGGTGGCGAAGCTCGCGCGGCCCGCGGCCAGGTCGGCGTCGAAGCGGGGGGTCTTGGCGTAGACGGCGTTGGGGACGAGGGCGTAGGTGATCAGCTGGGTCACCCAGGGGGTCTGCGCGCCGAGGGCGATCGGGACGATGCCCCGGGCCTTGAGCCGCGCGCACACATCGAGGAGTTCGGGCCAGCTCGTCGGCGGGGCCACTCCGGCCCGGGCGAAGACCTTCTTGTTGTGGATGGCGCCGATGACACTGCTGCCCGCCGAGTAGAGATACGTTTTTCCACCGTAGCGGTAAGCGGCGTCGAAGTTCTTCGGGACGGCGCGGGTCCACTCCTGGTCGCTGAGGTCGGTGAGCAGCCCCGCGCGGGCGAGTTCGACCATGGACATGGCGCTGCCGCTGCCGGGGAACAGCACATGCGCGTCGGGCGCGTTGCCTCCGGCGAGCTGGGTCCGTACGACCGTCTGCACCTGGTCGGTGGGGGCGAAGGAGGTGGCGAAGCCGGCGTCGGGGTGCTGCGCGCGGTAGCGCTTGATGAGCGCTTCGAGGGGTTTCTGCTGGTCGGCGACGCCGACCAGCCGCAGCTTGCCGGAGCCGGCGCCGGAACACCCGCCGAGCAGCGCCGGCAGCGCGCCGGCCGCCGCGGCGGCGCCGCCGGTACGGAGCAGCCCGCGGCGGCTGACCGCGCGGCGGGCGGGAGGTGTCGCGTGGTGTGCGGGGGGTGTCGCGCGGTGGGATCCGCTGGTCATGGCGTGCCCTCCTGGTGGGAGCCGACAAGGGTGAGCGGCTCGTCGGGTACGGGACGCTCCGGGACGGTGTCGGCGGCGGTGAAGTGGTACGTGCCCGAGGCGACCCGGTAGACGGCGTGTTCCGGTTCCGCGGCGAGAAGCGCGACCTGGCCGTCGTGCCCCGGCTCCGCGCCCGACTCACGGACCGACGCGGGGTCGGCGGTGGGCACGTACACCTCGGCGTCGGCGCCCGGCGGCACCCGCAGCCACAGGGAGAACACACCGTCGCGGCGCTCCCAGCGCACCTCGGCCGTGCCGCGCACCGACGCGTAGCGGGCACTCGCCCGGGTCAGTGTGCCGGGGCGCGGCCGGACCCGCAGATGGCGGTAGCCGACGGAGTCGGGGCGCTGGTCGAGTCCGGCGACACCGCGGTGGAGCCACTCCCCGATGGAGCCGAGCGCGTAGTGGTTGAAGGAGTTCATGGAGGGCGCGCGGAATCCGGCCTCGGGGGTCCAGCCGTCCCAGCGCTCCCAGACGGTGGTGGCGCCGTGGCGCAGCGGGAAGAGCCACGAGGGCACTTCCGTACGGCGCAGCAGCGCGTGCGCGAGGTCGGCCCTGCCGTACGAGTCGAGGACGGGCGCGGCGAGCGCGACGCCGAGGAAGCCGGTCCTGAGGGCCGGTCCGGCGGACTCGATCAGCTCGGCGAGCCGGCGGACGGCCGCGTCCGTACGGTCCGCGGGCAGCAGGCCGAAGGCGAGGGCGAGGAGATAGCCGGTCTGGGTGTCGCCCTCGATGACCAGGCCCGCTCTGTCGTTACGGTCCTCGCCACCGGTACGGTCCTCGCCGCCGGTACGGACGAAGCGCTCGGTGAACACGGCGCGGACAGCGGCGGCGAGCCGGTGGTACTCACGCGCGGTCGCCCGCTCCCCCAGCGCCTCGGCGGCGCGCGCGGTGAGATGGGCGCTGTGCGCGAAGCAGGCGGTGGCGACCACCTCGCGCGGGGTGGGGGTGCCGGGGGCCAGCCAGTCCGCGAAGTGCGGGCCGACCTTGTGCCGCCAGACCAGGTCGGGATTGTGACGGCGGATCAGATCGACCCAGGCGCGCATGGCGGGCAGCGCGCGGGAGAGGAAGCGCGGATCGCCGTACGTACGGTAGAGGTGCCAGGGGATGATCACCCCGGCGTCGCCCCAGCCGGGGGCGCCCTCGTCGGCGACCCCGGCGAGGCGCGGCGCGACGTTGGTGAAGCCGCCCTCGGGGGTGCGGGCGTCCTCGATGTCGCGCAGCCACTTGGTGAAGAAGGCGGCGACATCGGCGTTGCGCGCGGCCGTCGGCAGGAACACCTGGGCGTCCGCGAGCCAGCCGAGCCGTTCGTCGCGCTGCGGGCAGTCGGTGGGCACACTGACGAAGTTGGAGCGCTGGCCCCACTCGACACAGCGGTGCAGCCGCTCGACGGTGGGGTCGGAGCAGGCGAACGCGCCGGTCCACGGGGTGTCGCTGTGCAGGGCGACCGCGGTGATGTCCGCGGCGGACAGCTCGGGCAGGCCGTCGATCTCGGCGTACCGGAACCCGTGGTAGGTGAAGCCCGGCTCGAAGACGGTGTGGGGGCGGCCGTCACCGATCAGTACGTCGGTGGCGGCGGCGGTGCGCAGATTGGCGGTGTAGAGACCGCCGTCGTCGTCCAGGGCTTCGGCGTGCCGTACGGTCACCCGGGCGCCGGTGGCGAGCGCGGTGACGCGGAGCCGGACCCGGCCGGCGAGGTTCTGGCCGAAGTCGACGACATGGCGGCGGGCGCCGGTCCGGGTGACCGTGCGCGCGGGCAGCTCGGCCATGGCCCGTACGGGCTCGTCCACGGAGGCGACGAGGAGGCGGTGGTCGGCGTCGGTGACCAGCGCGGGCCGCAGGGCGCGGTCGTCGAAGCCGGGCAGCTCCCAGCCGTCGGCGGCATGGCGCAGATCGTGGCACTCGCCCATGAGCAGATCGGCGTGGCGGACGGCGCCGGTGCCGGTGCGCCAGGTTGCGTCGGTGGCGACGACGGCCGTGCGGCCGTCCGCGCCGGTGAGGTGGAGTTCGGCGAGGAGCTGGGGGAAGGTGCCGTAATGGGCGCCCGCCCGGCGCGGTTCGAAGCCGACGAAGCCGCTCCACCAGCCGTCGGCGAGGGTCGCGGCGAGGACGTTCTCGCCGTCGCGGAGCAGCGCGGTCACGTCGTACGTCTGGTACTGGATCCGGCGGGTGTAGTCGGTCCAGCCGGGCGCGAGTTCGGCGTCGCCGGCCCGGACGCCGTTGAGCCGTACCTCGTAGAGTCCGCGCGCGCTCACATACAGCCGGGCGCGGGTGACGGCGGTGGCGGTGAAGGCGCGCCGCAGGAGGGGGCAGGGGGCCAGCCCGTGGTCGTCGAGGGCGCGTTCGCCCTCGGTGGGGGCGTCCATGACGGGGACGGGGCGCGGGTCGTGGGTGATCCAGGAGGCGCGCCACTCCGGCGCGCCGTCGCCGATGAAGGCGGTCTCGAACCACGAGGTGGCCTCGCCCGGCCCGGCCGCCGCCCCGGTCTCGGTACGGGCCCCCTCCCCCGTACCCGCCGCGCCCCAGACGGTGACCCGCCAGTGGT
This sequence comes from Streptomyces paludis, assembly GCF_003344965.1. Lineage (NCBI taxonomy): Bacteria > Bacillati > Actinomycetota > Actinomycetes > Kitasatosporales > Streptomycetaceae > Streptomyces > Streptomyces paludis. The sequence goes on from NZ_CP031194.1 coordinate 258,950, forward strand.
AGCGGGTACGGGAGCGCAGCGGCGGCCCCGCGTAGAGCACGCCGAGGGCGTCGGGGTCCTCGACGCGGCCGGTGTCCCAGAGCGGGCGCCCGCCGTCGGCGAGGGCGCCGGGGTCCTCCGCGACCCGGACCCGGTAGGCGGCGGGGTCGTCGCCGCGGCGGTCGGCGGCCAGCCGCCAGCCGAGCAGCGGGGCGCGTTCGCCGGTGCCGAGCGGGGTGGTGCGGTGGTCGCAGCGCAGGGCGTGGGGCCGGAGGCCGGACGCCTCCGGCGGCTGCGTACGGCGTGGCTCGGTACCGGACACGGACACGGGCACGTCCTTCCTCGGCGCCGGGCGGACGGCGCGTCACCTGTGGCCGTACGCCGCGGCGCACCTGGCGTGAACCCGACGTGAAGACGGCCCCTCACACATGTGAAATCTAACGCCAATTCTGTGGCGTGGAGACTAAGAGGCGCTCGCGAGGAGTGTCAAGGGTGGCGACGGGGCAGCGTAGCGGTGCCCGCACCACCGTCCCCGGACCTCCTCGGGCCGCCCTCCGGCCACCTCCAGTCACCTCATGGCGCAACTGATCTTCCCTGTACGGCCGCCGTAGAGTCGCCCGTGACAAGCGTTGCCGGCCCGGCGGCGGGTGCTCTTGTGACGTGTGATTCCTCTGTGATATTCACCGTGTGATTACAACATGAACTGACGTTAAATCACGCGGGGATCTCCTCTCGGAACCGCCACGCACCCGCCCCGGGCCGACCGGGATCCCCGCACGACGAACGGACCAGGATTCATGCGTAAGAACACTGGGATCAGCGGCACTTCGGGGCTCGGCACCCGGCTGCCCGGCCCCCCGGGCCTCGGCAGACGCGCGCTGCTCGGGGCGACCGGGACCCTGGCGCTGGCGGTGGCCGCCGGAAATCTCTCGGCCGGCCGCGCCGGAGCCGCCGAGCGCTTCCAGGAGGACCCCTTCGCCCTCGGTGTCGCGTCCGGCGATCCCTGGCCGGACGGCGTCGTCCTGTGGACCCGGCTCGCACCCCGGCCGCTCACCCCCGACGGCAGTGGCGGCATGTCGCCGCGCGCGGTCACGGTGCTCTGGGAAGTCGCCGACGACGAGCGCTTCGAGCGTGTCGTGAGCCGGGGCTGGGCCCGCGCGGTCGCCGAGCTGGCCCACTCGGTCCATGTCGAGGTCACCGGCCTCGCGCCCGGCCGGACCTACTTCTACCGCTTCCAGGCGGGCGGGGTGATCAGCCCGGTGGGCCGTACCCGCACCGCACCCGCGCCGGGCAGCCGGCCGAAGTCCCTCAGCTTCGCCTTCGCCTCCTGCCAGGCGTGGTTCGAGGGCTTCTACACCGCGTACCGGCACATGGCCGAGGAGGACCTCGATCTCGTCCTGCACCTGGGCGACTACATCTACGAGAACCCCATCGACGCGATGGGCGGGGTACGGAACACCCCGGTGGCGGCCGAACTCCGCGGCGAGCCGACGACCCTCGCCCAGTACCGCAACCGGCACGCCCTGCACCGCTACGACGCCGATCTGATCGCCGCCCACCAGGCCCACCCGTTCGCCGTCGTGTGGGACGACCACGAGGTCGAGGACAACTGGGCGGGCGACCGCTCCAAGCACACGGACGTGGACCCGGCGGTCTTCCGGGTGCGCGCCGCCGCCGCGTTCCAGGCGTACTACGAACACCTGCCGCTGCGGCTGCCCAACAAGCCCCGCGGCTTCGACACCCGGATGTACCGCTCGCTGCGCTACGGCCGGCTGGCTTCCTTCCACATCCTCGACACCCGGCTCTTCCGCGACGACCAGGCGTGCGGCGACGGTACGCGGGCCGGCTGCGCCGAGCGCCTCGACCCCGGCCGCACCATCCTCGGCGCCGAGCAGGAGAACTGGCTGTACAGCGGCCTCGGCCGCTCCGACACCACCTGGAACCTGATCCCGCAGCAGATCGCGATGAACCAGGTCGACACCGACCCGGGCCCCGGGCAGTCCTTCGTGATGGACTTCTGGGACGGCTACGCGGCCTCCCGGCAGCGGCTGTTCGACCAGATCGTCGCCCGGAACGTCAGCAACCCCGTTGTGCTGACCGGCGATATGCACCGCCATCTCGTCGCCGACCTCAAGCGCGACTTCGACCGGCCGGACTCGCCCACCATCGGCGTCGAGTTCATCGGCACATCCATCTCCACCAAGAAGGACGGGGTGGACCTGGACCCCTCGGGGGCCAGTCTGCTCGCCGCCAACGAGCACATCAAGTTCACCAACTACCAGCGCGGTTACGTACGGTGCACCGCCACCCCGGAGCAGTGCCGCGCGGACTTCCGGGTGCTCCCCTACGTCACACGGCCGGGCGCGCCCGTGTCGACACGCGTCTCGTTCGCCACCGAGGCGGGCCGGCCGGGCGTCCAGCCGGTGTGAGGCGGGGGCCGCGCGCGCCGCAACGGTGCGCGCGGCCCTCCCTCAGGACGCGGCGCCCGTACCCCCGGCGTCCGTACCCTCGGCGTCCGCGTTTTCAACGGCCTTGCCCTCAGGGCCACTTCCCGTGCCCGTTCCGGTGCCCGCGAGGACCTCGGGGCGCAGCAGGGCGGCCAGGGTAGCGGCGGGCAGCAGTCCGCGCTCCAGCACCAGTTCGGCGACACCGCGCCCGGTGGCGAGGGCCTCCTTGGCGATCTCGGTCGCGGCGAGGTAGCCGATGTGCGGGTTGAGCGCGGTGACGAGCCCGATGGAGTTCTCCACGGTCGCGCGCAGGGTGTCCACATTGGCGGTGATGCCGGAGACACAGCGCTCGGCGAGCGTGAGGCAGGCGGCCCGCAGATGGGTGATGGACTCCGAGAGCGAGTGCAGGATGATCGGCTCGAACGCGTTGAGCTGGAGCTGCCCGGCCTCGGCGGCCATGGTGATGGTGACGTCGTTGCCGATCACCTCGAAGGCGACCTGGTTGACGACCTCCGGGATCACCGGGTTGACCTTGCCGGGCATGATGCTGGAACCCGCCTGCACCGGCGGCAGGTTGATCTCGGCGAAGCCGGCGCGCGGCCCGGAGGAGAGCAGCCGCAGGTCGTTGCAGCTCTTGGAGAGCTTGACGGCGATGCGCTTGAGGACACCGGAGAGATGGACGAACGCCCCGCAGTCCTGGGTGGCCTCGACCAGGTTGGCGGCGGTGACCAGCGGCAGTCCGGTGATCGCGGCGAGATGGCCGCGGGCCGACTCGGCGTAACCGGCGGGGGCGTTGAGCCCGGTGCCGATCGCGGTCGCGCCGAGGTTGATCTCGTGGACGAGCAGGACGGCCTCGGCGAGCCGGCTCTCGTCCTCCTCCAGCATCACCGCGTACGCGGAGAACTCCTGGCCCAGGGTCATGGGCACGGCGTCCTGGAGCTGGGTGCGGCCCATCTTGATGACCTCGCGGAACTCCTCGGCCTTGGCGGCGAAGGCGCGGCGCAGCACGGCCATCGCGTCGAGGAGTTCATGGACGGCGAGGATCGTGGCTACATTGACGGCCGTCGGGTAGACGTCGTTGGTCGACTGGCCGAGGTTGACGTCCTCGTTGGGGTGCAGCGCGGTGTAGTCGCCCTTGGCGCGGCCGAGGAGTTCCAGCGCCCGGTTGGCGATGACCTCGTTGGCGTTCATGTTGGTGGACGTACCGGCGCCGCCCTGGATCACATCGACCACGAACTGGTCGTGCAGCGCGCCGTCCTCGCGGATCTCCCGGCAGGCGGCGGCGATCGCGCCGGCCTTCACCGCGGTGAGCAGCCCGAGTTCCTCGTTGGCGCGGGCCGCGGCCTCCTTGACGGCGGCCAGCGCGTTGATCAGATGGGGGTACGCGGAGATCGGCGTACCGGTGATCGGGAAGTTCTCGGAGGCGCGCAGCGTGTGGACGCCCCAGTACGCGTCGGCGGGTATGTCGCGGTCGCCGAGCAGATCGTGTTCGCGGCGCAGGCCGGCGGTCATGGCGAAGGTGTCCTTCGGGTGGTGGCGGGTACGTACGGGCGGTGCCGCCGGGCGGACCGGCGGGCGGACAGAGAACCACGGGGCGGCGGGGACGGGGCTTTCGCCCCCGCCGCCCCCTGTCATACGGGCCCCGGCGGGGGGCTATGGAGCGGGTTCCTCGGGGGCTCGGGGAGCCAGCGCGCCCGCCGCCCGCAGGCTCCCCACCTCCGCGCCGCCGCCGATGACGGGCGTACGGGCGAACCCGGCGAGGATCCCGGGGTCGACCCCGGCCCGCGCGAGGGCCGCCGCCGTCACCGGCATCCGGGCCCGGTCGGCGCCGTCGGCGATCTTGACGCCGACGGCCCGCCCGTCGGGCAGCGCCGCGACCTGGACGCCCTCGAAGCCGTCCTTGGCGAGCAGCCCCGGCACCGCCCGCATCAGCCGGGCGACATCGCGCCCGGTGCCGGAGACCATCTCCGGGTACGCGCGCATCGCGTGCGCCACCCGGCCCTCGTCGGTGCCGGGCGCGGCCGTCGCCAGCCGGGCGATCGCCCGGGTCAGGCCGTGCAGCGAGACCGAGTAGAGCGGGGCGCCGCAGCCGTCGACGGTGACCCGGGCGATGCGCTGGCCCGTGAGGTCCTCGACGGTCTCGGCGAGGGCGCGCTGGAGGGGGTGCCCGGCGTCGGCGTAGTTCTCCAGCGGCCACCCCCTGGCCTGGGCCGTCAGCACCATGGCCGCGTGCTTGCCCGAGCAGTTCTGGGCGAGCCGGGTCCGGCCGTGGCCGAGCCGCAGCCACTCCTCGCGCCGCTCCGCGCCGTAGGGCAGATCGGGCACGTTGCGCAGGTCGTCCTCGCTGAGCCCGGCGGCGTCGAGGATGCGCCGGGCCGTGGTCAGGTGGCGCTCCTCCCCGGAGTGGCTGGCCGCGGTGAGGGCCAGCGCCTCGTCGTCGAGCGGTGGCAGCCCCGCGCGCAGCAGCCCGACCGCCTGGAGCGGCTTGAGCGCGGAGCGCGGGTAGAACGCGGCCTCGATGTCGCCGGCCAGGAACTCGACGCCGCCGTCGGCGGCCAGGACCACGACCGAGCCGTGGTGGACGCCTTCGATGACCCCGCCGCGTACGACATGGGCGAGCGGGACATGCGCCGGCTCGCGGACCTCGGGCGCCGCCGCGGGGGTGGTGCGGCGAGGGGTGGTGTGCCGGGGGGTGGTGGTGAGGTCGGTCATGCTCAGCTTTCGGTGTGATCGGTGCGATCGGTGTCGCGGGTGGTCCCCGTACGGCCGGCACGCTCCAGCAGGGCGGTGTCCCGTACGGTGCCGACGCGGCCCCGTACGAGGAACCAGCCCGCGACCAGCGCCGCGATGATCACCGGCAGGGAGAGCACGGTGGTCCGGCCGGCGCCGCCGTCCGCGTACATCAGGACGAGCACGGAGGCGAGGAAGACCAGCGTGATGATCTCGGTGTACGGCGAGAACGGCAGCTGGTAGCCGGGGCGGGAGAGCCGGCCGAGCTGGGTCTTCCGCCAGAAGAGCAGATGGCAGATCATGATCATGCCCCAGGTGGACAGGATGCCGATCGCGGCGAAGTTCAGCACGATCTCGAAGGCGTCCTTCGGCACGACGAAGTTGAGCCCGACGCCCAGGACGCAGATGGACGAGGTCAGCAGGATGCCGCCGTAGGGCACGTGGTTGCGGCTCATGGCGCCGGTGAACTTCGGCGCGGAGCCGGACATCGCCATGGAGCGCAGGATGCGGCCGGTGGAGTAGAGGCCGGAGTTGAGGCTGGACATCGCCGCGGTGAGGACGACGAGGTTCATCACACCGCCGGCGGCGGGCACCCCGATGTTCGACAGCACGGTGACGAAGGGGCTCTCGTCGGCCGTGTACTTGTTCCAGGGCAGCAGCATCGTCAGCAGGATGACCGAGCCGACGTAGAAGAGCGCCACCCGCCACATGATCGAGTTGATCGCCTTCGGCATGATCTTCTCGGGCTCGGCGGTCTCGCCCGCCGTGACCCCGACCAGCTCGACCGAGGCGTACGCGAAGACGACGCCCTGCACGACGAGGAGCATCGGGAGCATTCCGGCGGGGAAGATGCCGCCGTTGTCGGTGATCAGCGAGGGGCCGGGGGTGTGCCCGTCCACCGGCTGCTGGGTGACCAGCAGGAAGATCCCGATCAGCATGAAGACGACCAGCGCGCTGACCTTGATGATCGCGAACCAGAACTCCATCTCGCCGAAGAACTTCACGGAGATGAGGTTGACGCTCAGCACGACCGCCAGCGCGATCAGGGCGATCACCCACTGCGGGACATCGGTGAACATGCCCCAGTAGTGGGTGTAGGTGGCCACCGCCGTGATGTCGGCGATGCCGGTGGTCGCCCAGTTCAGGAAGTACATCCAGCCGGCGACGAAGGCGCCCTTCTCCCCCATGAACTCCCGGGCGTACGAGACGAACGCGCCGGAGGACGGCCGGTGCAGCACCAGCTCGCCGAGGGCCCGCACCACGAGGAAGGCGAAGATCCCGCAGACCGCGTACGCGAGGGCGAGGGAGGGGCCGGCGCTGGCGAGCCGGCCGCCCGCGCCCAGGAAGAGTCCGGTACCGATGGCGCCGCCGATGGCGATCATGTTCACGTGCCGGGACTTCAGGGTCTTGCTGTACCCGGCGTCACCGGCGTCGACGTGGACGTCGTCCCGCTGGTGCTGTGGCGCCTCGTACTGTTCCGCCTGCTGGAGTTGCTCGCTCACGCCTGGGCTTCGCCTTCTTGTGGGGGTTTCGTACAGTTCGGGGACCGCACGATGGTGGTCAGCGTCGACTCGACGCGTGCGAGGTGGTGCGTCATGGCCTCGACGGCGTCCTGTTCGGACCGGTCGACAAGGGCCTCGACGATCGCCCGGTGTTCCTGGTTCGACTGCTCGCGCCGGCCGCCCAGCTCGTTGAGGAAGGCGGACTGGCGGGCCAGCGCGTCCCGGATCTCCTCTATGACCCGGCGGAAGACCGGGTTCTGGGCGGCCTGGGCGACCGCCAGGTGGAAGACGGTGTCCATCGCCACCCAGGCGGTGTTGTCCGTCTCCCGCTCCATCCGCTCCAGCAGATGGGACAGCTGGTCGAGGTCCTCGGGGGTACGGCGCAGGGCCGCGTAACCGGCCACCGGGATCTCGACATGGCGGCGGACCTCCAGCAGATGGCTGGCGGTGTAGTCACCGAAGACGGGGTCCTCGACCGGACCGTTGGACACGATGAAGGTGCCCTTTCCGGTACGGGACACGGTGAGCCCCATCGTCTGGAGCGCGCGCAGCGCCTCCCGGAGCACGGGCCGGCTGACTTCGAGGCGGCGGCACAGCTCGGCCTCGGAGGGGAGTTTGTCCCCGACCGCGTACTCGTTGCGTTCGATCGCGCCGCGCAGATGGTTCAGGACCGCTTCCATGGCACTGACACGTCTGGGCACATCGCCAGCTGTCTGGCTGTCTGACAGGTTCACCCGGGCATCCTGAATGGCCCGGGGGAACACTGTCAAGGGGTACAACGGGATGCGAAGCGGATGTGAAGGCGGCGCGAACAGGCCGCTCACGGACAAGGGCGGGCCCCGGTACGAGGGCGGCGCCGCCCGGTGTGTCGTACCGGGCGGCGCCGCGTTGTGCTGTGTTGTGCTGTGTGTCCGGCCGGTGTCCGGCCGCTCGATACAGGTCAGAAGGGCCGGTCACCGACGATGGCGACGCGCTCGGCGACCCGTCGGTGCGGGCGGTAGTCGTTGACCGCGTAGTGCTGGGTGGCACGGTTGTCCCAGAAGGCGATGTCGCCCGCCTGCCAGCGGAACCGCACCTGGAACTCGGGCACATGGGCCTGCTGGAAGAGCAGCCGCAGCAGCCGGTCGCTCTCCTCCCGGCCGAACCCCACGAGGTGGGTGGTGAAGGACGTGTTGACGAAGAGCATGCGCCGGCCGGTCTCCGGGTGGCGCCGTACCACCGGGTGCTCGACCGGCGGGAACCGGTCCTGGAACGCGGCCAGCCGGTCGGCCGGGTAGAAGCGGGCGAAGCCCGGCAGGAAGTCGTGGACGGCACGGGCGCCGTCGATACGGTCCTTCACGTCCTGGGGCAGATTGTCGTACGCCGCCGCCATGTCGGCCCAGAGGGTGTCGCCGCCGGACGGCGGCACCTCGCGCAGCTGGAGGACCGCGCCGAGCGCGGGCCGCTCGCGGAAGGTGACATCGGTGTGCCACACGTTCTCGAAGGTGGGGACGGCGTCCCGGTCGAAGCGCACCACCTCCGGGGAGTCCCCGGCGGCGAGCAGCGGATTGGTCTCCAGCTCGCCCCAGGCACGGGCGAAGGCGCGCTGGGCCCCGGAGGTCAGGTGCTGGCCGCGGAAGAAGAGCACCTTCCACTCCAGCAGCGCCCGGTTGATCTCCTCCCGGAGGGCGGGCGACGGCGGCGCGGAGAGAGCCGGTCCGCGGATCTCGGCGCCGATGGTGCGCGCCAGCGGGACCACCTCGAAGAGGTCGTACGGGCGCTCCCGCCACCCCTCGGGCAGCCGGCGCAGCTCGCGGGGGCCCTCGTACAGGCCGTCGGCGGGGACGCGGTACGGGCGCAGCGGCGCGGCCGCCGGGGCGGCGGAATCGGTGGGCTCGGTGGAAGCGACGGGAGCGGTGCTGATGGTCACGGGTCTCCTCTGCTGAACGGTCCTGCGGACGGACCGGGACGGGGCTGAGCCGGAGGGAGGTTCGTGGAGCGGACGCCGACGACGGCGCGGGCGGAGCCCGGCGCGCGGTAGGCGCGGGCAGCGCGGAAAACGTCGCGTGTCAGCGACAGGAAAGGGCCGGGGGAGATCCCACCCGGCCCCGGCGGCGCAGAAAACTCATGCCGCGGGGCGCGCACTCACCGTGGGGGCCGCTGTGGCGCGGCTCCGCTGCACGGTTCGGGTACGGTCCCATGCGCCGCACCGTACCGCGGACCCGGCCGCGGGCGGCGGCCGGGGTCACTCCGGGAGGTCGAAGCCCAGCTCACGGGCGGCGGCCTCGGGGGTGGGCTGCGGCCAGCGCTCGGCCATGTGGTGCGCGGCGGAGAGCGAGCGGAGTTCGGCGCGGTCCAGGTAGAGGGTCCCCAGCAGATGGTCCGTCTCGTGCTGGACGATCCTGGCCGGCCAGCCGGCGAACTCCTCGTCGGTCTCCCGGCCCCGCTCGTCCAGCGCGCGCACCCGTACCCGGGTCGGCCGGGACACCACCGCCTGCCAGCCGGGGACGCTCAGACAGCCCTCGTAGAACGCGGCGCGCCCGTCGCCCACCGGCTCGTACGCCGGGTTGACCAGCACCCGGAAGGGCTGCGGAACCCGGTCCCGGGCGTCCCGCACCGCCTCGGTGACCTCGGCGGGATCCTCCAGGACCGCGAGCCGCAGCGGAACGCCCACCTGGGGCGCCGCGAGGCCGACACCGGGCGCGTCGTACATGGTGGCGCGCATCGCGCCGACCAGCCGCGCCAGCCGGTCGTCGCCCAGCTGCCCGTCGTACGGGAGGGCGGGCCGGCGCAGGACCGGATCGCCGGCCTGGACGATGGTGAGCGGTCCGGGGGCCTCAAGGAGGGCGTCGACGAGTTCGGTGAGCTGAGCGCGCGTCAGGGCCTGCATGGGCCCAGCTTGCCAGACGGACGGCCCGGCCGACGGAAACAGCCGGGCGGCCCCGCCCCCGTACGACGCGCGTATGGCGCTCGTACGGCGGGCCGGCCGCCCGGCCGTTCGTACCGCTCCCCCGTTCGGACCGTTTGCCTGCTACCGCCTTCCCGGGCACGCGCCCGGGTCGAACACACTCCTCACTCCGTTCACACTCCGGAGACTTCTCGGGTCACGCCTCTGCGGCTGCTTCTCATCGCCGCGCCCGCGCATGCCAGGCCCAGCAGGAAGGTGAGCGCGCCGATGACGACGTTGGCCCAGATGATGCCCTTGTCGGGGTGGCTGCCGACGATCCATGGCGCCACGATCATCCAGACACCGATCGCGCACATCGCCGTGCTCAGACCGGACATCCGTCCCGGGGCGAAGGTGAGTCCGAGCGCCAGCACGGCGAGCGCGACACCGATGATCAGGTTGTGTGTCGCGAGGGCCCGCTGGGCACCGGCGAAGTGAATGATCCACGGTGACAGCGCGCAGAAGAGACCGACGAGGAACACCGGTCCCGCCAGCATCGCCATGTCGCGCCCCCCGCCGAGCATGCGTGCGTACCGCTCGCGCATCTCGGGTACGTCGGGGTGACTGGAGAGGTCCCCCCTGGTCGTCTCTCTCCTGTGTGAGACGTCGGCCATACGACTCGCCTCCTTCATCCGTGCAAGTCCGACCGTGCCGCGCGGCATCGAGCCGCGCATCTCCCAGTTTGCTCGCTTTCTTATCTTTTGTGTAGGTCGATACCCCATAGAAACGGACAATTTTCCGCGAGCCCTCGTAGGGCGCTCGCAGGGCCCTCACAAGGGCCCCCGCACCGTGGATCTCTTGACAGGGGGAGCGCGGGAGCGCTGCAATATATTGCATGCCAGTTCCCACCACTCCGCTCGCCGCCCGGGTGCTGCTGCGCGACCACGCCTTCACCGCGCTCCGGGACGCCATCGTCGACGGGACGCTCCGCCCCGGGGAGCAGTTGCGCGAGGGCGAGTTGCGGGAGTGGATCGGGGTGAGCCGGACCCCGATCCGGGAGGCGCTGATGCGGCTGGAGCGGTGCGGACTGGTGGTCACCCGGCCCGGCCACTCCACCACCGTGAGCGCGCTGGACGCCACGGCGGTCCGCGACGCCCAGCCGGTGGTGGCCGCCATGCACGCGCTCGCCGTCCGGCTGGCCGTTCCGGTGCTGGACGCGGACCGGGTGGCGGCGATGCGTACGCACAACGAGGCGTTCGCCGCGGCGCTGGAGCGCGGTGACACCGACGCGGCGCTGGCGGCGGACGACGCGCTGCACGAGGTGTGTGTGACGGCCGCCGGGAACACCGTGGTCGGCGAGGTGCTGGAGCAGTACTCCCCGCTGCTGCGCCGTGTCGAGCGGACGCGGTTCTCCTCCGCCGCCGGGCTGGAGTCGGTCGCCCTGCACCGCCGGATGATCGACGCCTGCGCGGCCGGTGACCCGGCCACCGCGGCGGACCTCGCGCACACGACCTGGATGACCCTCGCCGACGCGCCGTCGGCACAGCCCGCGGCGGCCGTCTCGGGCGGCCACGGTCTGGTCCGCGCCCCCTGATCCCGCGCCCCTCCGATCCCGCGTCCCTCCCATCCCGCGCACCCGCCCTCCAGGAGAGGAACTCCCCGTGGCCATAGAGGACTTCGACCGCTATCCGCTGCTCTTCGGCCCCAGCCCGGTGCATCCGCTGAAGCGCCTCACGGAGCATCTCGGCGGCGCCCGGATCTGGGCCAAGCGCGAGGACTGCAACTCCGGCCTCGCGTACGGCGGCAACAAGACGCGCAAGCTGGAGTACATCGTCCCCGACGTCCTCGCGCAGGGCGCCGACACCCTGGTGTCGATCGGCGGCCACCAGTCGAACCACACCCGGCAGGTCGCCGCCGTCGCCGCCCATCTCGGGCTCAAGGCCCGGCTCGTACAGGAGAACTGGGTGGACTGGCCCGATCCGCTGAGCGACAAGGTGGGCAACATCCTGCTCTCCCGCATCATGGGCGCCGATGTACGGCTGGACAGCGCGGGGTTCGGCATCGGCATCAAGGACTCCTGGCAGCGGGCGATGGACGAGGTGCGGGCCGAGGGCGGCACGCCGTACCCCATCCCGGCCGGCGCGTCCGAACACCCGCTCGGCGGGCTGGGGTTCGCCAACTGGGCGTACGAGGTGGAGCGCCAGGAGGCCGAACTCGGCGTCTTCTTCGACACGGTCGTGGTGTGCAGTGTCACCGGCTCCACCCACGCCGGGATGATCGCCGGGTTCGCCGGGCAGGACCGGCCCCGCCGGGTGATCGGTATCGACGCCTCGGCCCGGATCGACGAGACCCGCGACCAGGTGGCGCGGATCGCCCGGCACACCGCCGAACTGATCGGACTCGGACGGGAGTTGCGCGACGACGAGATCACGGTGCTCGAAGGATGGGCGGGCGAGCTGTACGGCGTGCCCGTGGCCTCGACACTCGACGCGATCCGGCTGACCGGCGAGCTGGAAGGGGTGATCATCGACCCGGTGTACGAGGGCAAGTCCATGGCCGGGCTGATCGATCTGGTCCGTACGGGCGAGATCGGCGCCGACTCCACCGTGCTCTACGCGCACCTGGGCGGTCAGCCCGCGCTCAACGCGTACAGCGGCGCCTTCGGCTGACCCGGTGGTCCGGCCGCGCGCCGGGGGACAATGAGCCGATGCGGAACCTCTCCCCGTCCCCCGGCCCCGGCTCCACCCCCTCCCCGTCCCCCGCCCGGTGGCCGGTCGCCCTGGCGGCGGTGGCCGGTGTCCTGCTGGTGCTGCTGGCGGGGCGGCTGCTGCTGTTCTCCGTACCGCACGCGCTCGCCGAACGGCGGGACTTCGCCTCGGCGCCCGTCTGCGGCGCGGCGGCGGGCGCCGCGCGGGAGTGCGTACGGTCCCTGCCCGCCACCGTGGACGGGAAGACGGTCGAGAAGACCCCCAGGTCCAGCAGGTACTGGCTCACCCTCACGGAGGACGGCGGTCCCTCCTACCGGGTGGAGACGGACGGACACACGCCCGTCTTCGACGCCTTGTCGACGGGTGACACGGTCACCGTCACGCGCTGGCGGGGCGAGGTCCGCGCGGTGGGGTCCGGGGCGCTGCGCCAGCACACCGTCGCGGCCCCCGCCCTCGGCCACCGCTTCCCCGCCGCGTTCGGTCTCGGTCTGCTCGGGCCGGCCGCCGGGCTCCTGTGGAGCGCATACTGGTACGGCCGCCGGTCCGGCGACTCGCGCGCGCTCCGGCCGTGGCAGATCACCGTTCCCCTGATGTCGGCGCTCTGTCTCGGGCTGATCGGCTTCGCCGCGCCGCTGCTCGTGGACGGGCTGCCGGCGGCGCTGGTCCTCGCCGGCTGCGGCGCCCTGCCGGTGCTCGCGGTGACGGCGTGGCGGATCCGGCACCACCGGCGCGGGAGCACCGGCACGGACACCCTGGAGGTCGCCGCGCGCGTGCTGACGGAGGAGGAGTGCGTCCCGGGGCGGATCATCGGCGAAGTCCCGTACAGCGTGGCCGGGTTCGACCATCTGGTGACCGGCCCCGGGCTGCTGGCGGCGACCCCCGACCCCACGGGCCGGGTCGCCCGCAGGCCGGTGCCGCGCCGTCTCGCGGCGGTACGGGTCAGACCGCCGTACCGTACGGACCCGTCCGGCGCGGCCGGTCCCCGCGACCAGGTGATCGAGTGCCTCGACGGGACGGTGCCCGTGCTGATCGTCGCCCCCGCGGAGCACATCCCTTCGATACTGGGGGCGTTGGCGGGGTGAACCGGGGGCCGGTGTCCTGAACTCTCCGCCGTGGCCGCCGGTTCGCGTCGCGTCCGGGCCCACCGCGCCCGGGCTGCCGCATGATGGGCTCATACCGCGATGTATGGGGGAAACCATGCGTACCCGCACCGACCGCACCCGCCCACCCCGCACCGCCCTCGCCGCTTCCGCCGCGCTCGCCGCCGCCGCGCTCCTCACCCTCACCGCCTGCGAGGGCACCGGCACACCCGGCCCCACCGGCAGCACACAGGCCGACAGCCGTCCCAGCCCCACCGACTCAAGCCCCACCGGCGCCACGACGGCCGTCCTGCCCAATCTCATCGGCCAGAGGCTCGACTCCGCGCGAAAGGCCGCGCGGGAGGCGGGCTTCCCCCAGGTCGGCTCGGACGACGCGCTCGGCCGGGGCCGGGGACAGATCCTCGAACGCAACTGGAGGGTCTGCTTCCAGACGCCCGTGCCCGGCACCCTGCCCAGAGGCACGAAGGTCGGTGTCAGTACGGTGAAGACCGGGGAGAAGTGCCCGGCGAAGGACCCGCGCGAGCCCAACCCCGACGGCAAGATGCCCGACTTCACCGGTAAGTCGGTACGCTTCGCCCGCACGGTCGTGGACCAGTCGGCCGAAGTCACCGCCCGGGACGTGTCGGGCAAGGACCGGACGATCCTGGTGGAGTCCCACTGGAAGGTGTGCGGGCAGGAGCCGGCGCCGGGCGTACGGCTGGGCAACGAGCCCGTACGGCTGGACACGGTGAAGTTCGACGAGAAGTGCCCCTGAGCCCCGGTCAACGGCCGCTCCGCGGATGGGTCCACGGCCGGCGCCCGGTTCACGGCGCCGTCCGGCCACCCCCGCTCCGACCTGGGCCGGAGCCTGCTGAAACGATTGGCTACTTGTCATCCATACCACTCAATGTGGTGATGTATAGCGGTAAAACGACCCATAAGGCTCGCAGGAACGTTGACCCGGGCATGGAACCCAGAGAACTGTGGGAACGTCACGCCGTCCTCGCGGTGGCCTTCTGCGGCAGCGACGACCAGGTGCGGGACGCGCAGGGCATCCTCGACGAGGCCCAGGCGTCCCGCACCCGGATGCTCGCCGCCTTCGCCGTGACCGTCGGCAGTGACGGGGCCGTGGCGGATCTGCTCGGGCTCACGGAGCGCGAGGTGCGGATCGCCCGGCGCACGGTGGGCAAGGACGACGCCCGTACGGTCGCCGAGTGCCTGCTCACCGTGGAGCCGGCCGACCAGGGGTCCCCGCAGCACTCACCCGCCCCGGCGCCCCTGCCCCATCCGGAGCCGGTGCCCGGCGCGCCCGCCGCCGGACCGGGCGCCGAGCCCGTGGAGTTCACGGCCCGGCCGGCGCACGCGATGGCGCCGCCACCCGTACCGGCCGCCGGACAGACCCCCGCGCTGCCCGCCACCGACGGCGCCTGGTCGGCCGCGCTGGACGCGGTGCTGGTCGGCGGCTGGCACACCGGCCTCGATCTGACCGCGCTGGCCTCCGAGTTCGGTCTCGAACTCGCCCATCTGGTGGCGCGCGTCCAGAAGCTGTCCGCCGAGGGCCGGCTCAACCAGCCCGCCCCCCACGAGGACCGCGCGGGCCGGCACCGCCGGCTCGACGCCGCGCCGACGGAGCCGGCCGGCTACTACTCCCCCGGCATCACCTCGGGCCAGACCCTGCCCTACCCGCGGCCGAACGACGATGTCGCCTGGCAGCAGGCCCCGCCGCACACACCGCCGTGGGACAACACCACGACGGCGCAGTCGGAGTGGAACGGGATCGTCAACCACTGGAACGCCACACCCCCGGCCCAGCCCTGGGACTACACCACCCAGCACCACTGACCCCGGCGGCGGGGACGGTCCGCGCCTCTCACCCCTCGGCGGGCTCGAACCAGGTCGGCTCGTCGGCCAGCGCCTGCTTGATCCGGAAGACCGCGAAGTCCTCCAGCTGGGGCAGCGCGTCAACGGGGAACCAGGCCACGTCCAGCGACTCGTCGTCGTTGACCCGGGCCTCCCCGCCGACCGCCCGGCAGCGGATCGTGGTGTCCATGAACTGACACTGGTCCCCGTTCGGATAGGTGACCGGGTGGAGCGTCTGGACGAGCACGACGCGCTCCGCCACACACCGCACGGCGGTCTCCTCGTACACCTCGCGCACGGCGGTGACCGCCGGCTGCTCGCCGGGCTCGGGGATGCCGCCGATGATCGACCAGTTGCCGGTGTCCGCACGGCGGCCGAGCAGGACCCGGCCCTCGTCGTCGAAGACAATCGCGCTGACACCCGGCAGGAAGAGCAGCTGGTGGCCTGCGGTGGCCCGGACCCGGCGGATGAAGTCAGGTGTACCCATGGGCCCGAGCCTATGCGGCGCGCCGGGCCCGTACGGAACGGACCGTCACCCAGCCGAGACCGGCCGCGGCGACCGTCATGAGCAGCCACTCCGGCAGCGCGCCCAGCCGGGTCGCGGGGGTGAGCGAGGTGCGCAGCGCGACCTTGTCGACCAGCGCGGCGGGCGTGAACCACGTCGTCCGCTCGACGACCGTGCCGTCCGGCCGGATGATCGCGCTGACCCCGCTGGTCGCGGAGACCACCACGGCCCTGCTGTGCTCCACGGCCCGCACCCGGGACATGGCGAGCTGCTGGTAGGTCATCTCGCTGCGGTCGAAGGTGGCGTTGTTGCTGGGGACGGCGATGAGTTCGGCGCCGGCCCGGACCGGGTCGCGCACATCGCTGTCGAAGGCCGCCTCGAAGCAGGTGACCATGCCCACCCGGGTACCGGCGAGGTCGAAGACGCCCACCTTGTCGCCCGGGCCGAAGTCGCGCCGGACCCGGTCGACGTCGGAGCTGAAGAGACGGACGAAGGAGCGCATCGGGATGTACTCGCCGAACGGCTGCACATGCCGTTTGTCGTACGTGTTCACCGGGCCCCGCTCGGGGTCCCACTGGATCATGGTGTTGCGCAGCTTGCCCGTGTCGGGCGCGAGCACCGTACCGATCACGGTGGGTACGCCGATCGCCTTCACGGCCTGGTCGATGACCAGCCGGGCGTCGGGGTTGCGGTACGGGTCGAGGTCGGAGGAGTTCTCCGGCCAGAGCACGAAGTCGGGCCGCGGCTCCTTGCCGGCCCGTACGTCGGCGGCGAGCTGCTCGGTGACCCGGGCGTGGTTGTCGAGGACCGCGCGGCGCTGGGCGTTGAAGTCGAGTCCGGCGCGCGGCACATTGCCCTGGATCGCGGCGACGGTCGCGGTGCCGTCCTCGGCCCCGTCGCTGACCAGCGGCAGGGCGGCCAGCGCCGCCACGACCGGGGCCAGCACCGTCGCGGCGGCGACGGCGACGGCGGCGCGCGGCACCTTGCGGGTCTCGCGGTACGCGACGGCCTGCCGGAGCGCCTCGTACAGGCCGAAGCCGCACAGGACGACGGCGAAGCCGAGGACCGGGGTGCCGCCCACGGCGGCGAGCGGCAGGAAGACACCGTCGGCCTGGCCGAAGGCGATCTTGCCCCAGGGGAAGCCGCCGAACGGCACCCGCCCCCGCGCGGCCTCGCCGAGGATCCAGAGCGCGGCGGCCCACACCGGCCAGACGGGGAGCCGGCTCACGGCGGCGATGCCGAGGCCGGTCAGCCCGAGGAACAGCGCCTCGAAGAGGACCAGCCCGAGCCACGGTACGGGTCCGACCTCCTCGCCCGTCCAGACCAGGAGCGGCAGCAGGAAGCCGAGCCCGGCGAGATAGCCGAGGCCGAAGCCGGCCCGGAGCCGGCGCCCGTACAGGCTCCAGGCGAGCAGGGCGAAGCCGGGCAGGGCCAGCCACCACAGGGTGCGGGGCGGGAAGCTCGCGTACAGCAGGACGCCGGAGAGGACCGCCCCACCGGGTCTGACCAGCCGTCGCAGCAGACGCCGCCCACCGCCCGGCACGGAGGCGGGCGAGGTGGGCTCGACGGGGGTGATGGTGGCGCTCACCCGGTGGAGTCTACGGGGCGCGGACCGCGCGGCCGGGGTGGCGGCGGCCACGATGCCCCGCAATCCCTCCACAAACCCCCGTCGGTGCCGATACCGTATGCGCCAGTCCCTGCCACCTGGCCGAATCCGGTCGTCGTGGGACAGGACCTGGCACAGCTCGGGGGTCGACTCGATGGCCGCACCGGCGGAACGGTCCGCGGTACGGGGGGCGGTGCGCGTCCGCCGCGGGGCGTCCGACGTCCTCACCGCCGCGCTGCTCGGCGCCGTCGCCGTCTGGGCGCTGATCAGCGCGGCGGCGGGCGGCGGCAGACCGGAGGGCGTCCTGCTGGCGGTGCTCGCTGTCACCTCGGGGTATGTCTGCGGCCGGATCGGCGGATCGCTGGTGCCGGTCGCCGTCGCGTCCGTCCTGGCGGTCGTGGGGCTGGGCTGGGCGCTCGCATCCGGCCAGGAGACCTTCGGCGGTGCGGCGGTCTCGGCGGCCACTCCGCCGGGTGACACGGGCGCGGTCACCGCGCTGCTGGTGCTGGCGGCCGGGGCGGCGTGCTGCGCGGCCTCGGCGACCCGCCGGGCGGCGCTCCGGCCGGCGCTGCTGCTGCTCGCCGTGGTCATCGCGGGGGTCGCGGGGCTGCTGGGTTCCGTGGTGGGGCTGATCGCGGTGCTCGGTGTGCTGCTGTGCTCGCTCGCGGCGGCCCGGACCCGCCACCGGACGATCGCCCTCGCCGGTTTCGCGCTGGTGACGGCGGTGGTGGCCGGGCTGTCCTGGTCGGTGGCCGAGCGGGCGCTGCCGGAGGGCCTGTCGGTCGCGCTGGAGGGGCAGCTCACCCAGCACCGCGTCCAGCTGTGGCACGACGCGGCCGGGCTGGCGCGGGAGCATCCGCTGCTGGGCGCCGGACCCGACCGGTTCGGCGATCTCAGCCCGGCCGTCGCGCAGTCGATCGACAGCGACGGCAAGCCGCACTCGGCGCCGCTCCAGCTGGCCGCGGAGCAGGGCGCGGTGGGCGTGGGCCTGCTGGCCCTGGTCTACGGCAGGCTGCTGTACGTCCTGGGGCGCTCGCCCTGCTCCACTCCGGTGGTGCTGACGGCGGGGGCCGCCCTGACGGCGCTGGCCGCGCTGGCCTGCGTGGGCAACGCGCTGAGCTTCACCTCGGTGACGGTGGGGGCGGGCCTGCTCGCGGGACTGGCCACGGCGCGCCGGGCGCCGGGTCCGCCGCCCGTACCGCCCGCGACCGGCCCCCGGGCCTGGGGCGACACCGGCACCGGCAGCGACGCCGTACGGTCCGCGCGGGCCTGAGCGGCCCGCGGGGGCCCGAAGGGGCCTCAGGCGGTGGCGGGGGCGGGTCCTGCCGGGCCGGGGGGTGTCTGGAGGCTCAGACGGTTGCGGATGACGCGTACGGCGGCCTCGGCGTCGTCCACCGTCACGGTGAAGGTCCGGCCGTCGCCCAGCGTGAGGACGAGGGCCTCGCCCCGGCGTACCACCACGGCCGTGCCCATCTCGGGCCGCCAGCGGTAGCCCCAGCCGCCCCACTGGCCCGGGGAGACCCGGGGCACGAAGTCGGCGCCCACGATCTGGGCGAGCTGGATCCGGCGGCGCGGCAGCCCCATGTGGCCGCAGCGCACTTCCAGGCAGTCGTCCTCGACCCGGACCGCCACATGGACGAAGGCCAGGGTGCCGAAGAGGATCAGCAGGCCGGCCGCCACACAGCCGACGACGGACATCAGCAGGGCGGCGATGCCGGAGGTCCAGTTGGAGTCGACGGCCAGTTCGATGCCGAGGGCGACGCAGCCGGCGCCCGCGAGGGCCAGCAGCCACTGCGCGCGGTTGGTGGCCCGTCCGGTCCAGGTCTCGGGCAGGGGCTCAGCGGAGTGGCCCTCGTGCCGGGGGTGCTCCCTCATGTCAAGCAGCGTAACCGGATTCCGGCCGGACGGAAGTGCTCAGGACGGCCTTCCGGAGGGCGTCAGCGGGTCCCGACGGCGGCCAGCAGCCGTCCCTCGGCGTAGCTGAGCGCGGCGGCCGGCAGCGCGGACTCGGCTCCGCCGAGCAGCACGGTGAGCCGGGACGCGGATGCGCCGACCGGGTCCGTACCGGAACTTTCGGCGCGCTCGGCGACCCGGCGCAGCGCCTGGGCCGCGACCGCGTCGGCGGAGCCGTGGAAGACGGGGTCCGGCCGGCCGGGGCGCCGGACGGCGGCGCGGATACGGTCGGCGACCAGTTCGTAGTGGGTGCAGCCCAGGACGACGGCGCTCACGTCGGGCGGGGTGAGCGCGGCGGCGCGGGCCACCGCGCGGTCGATCGCGTCCTCGTCGGCGTGCTCGACGGCGTCCGCGAGTCCGGGGCAGGGCACTTCGGTGACCGGGACGGACGCGGCGAAGTCGCGGATCAGACCGCGCTGGTACGGGCTGCCGGTGGTGGCGGGGGTGGCCCAGATGGCCACGGATCCGCCGCCGGCCGCCGCGGGCTTGATCGCCGGGACGGTGCCGATGACGGGGAGCAGCGGTTCCAGCTCGGCGCGGAGGGCGGGCAGCGCGTGGACGGAGGCGGTGTTGCAGGCGACGATCAGGGCGTCGGGGCGGTGCGCCGCCGCCGCGCGCGCGACGCCGAGGGCCAGCGCGGTGACGTCCTGCGGGGTGCGCGGGCCCCAGGGCATGCTGCCGGGGTCCGAGGAGAGGACGAGATCGGCTTCCGGCCGCAGCCGGCGCACCGCGCCGGCGGCCGCGAGCAGCCCGATTCCGGAGTCCATGAGCGCGATCTTCACCCGGTCACCATAGTCGACGGCCCTTGCGGTCCCCGCGCGGTGGTGCAGACTGCGGCGAATGAGTGCCATTGCGTGGATCGCCGCGGTTTCGCTGGCCGCCTGGGGCTGGCTGGCGCTGGGTCAGGGGTTCTTCTGGCGTACGGATCAGCGGCTGCCGGGGCGCTCGGGTCCCCCGGGCGCGGGCGACGCGTACGGGAGCCGGCCGCGCCCGAAGGAGCCGGGCGAGGACGGCGCGGAGCCGCCGTGGCCGTCCGTCGCCGTCGTGGTGCCCGCGCGGGACGAGGCGGCGGTGCTGCCCGCGTCGCTGCCCTCGCTGCTGTCGCAGGTGTATCCGGGCCGGGCCGAGATCTTCCTGGTGGACGACGGGAGTTCGGACGGGACGGGACTGCTCGCCCGTGAACTGTCCGCGCGTTACGGCGGGCTGCCGCTGACGGTGGCGTCGCCGGGCGAGCCGGAGCCGGGCTGGACCGGCAAGCTGTGGGCGGTGCGGCACGGCATCGCGCTGGCCCGTGCCCATGAGCCGGATTTCCTGCTGCTCACCGACGCGGACATCGCCCATGAGCCGGACAGTCTGCGCGAACTGGTCGTCGCCGCCGAGGTGTACGGGCTGGACATGGTCTCGCAGATGGCGCGGCTGCGGGTGGCGGGGGCCTGGGAGAAGCTCGTCGTGCCGGCGTTCGTGTACTTCTTCGCGCAGCTCTATCCGTTCCGCCGGATCAACCGGCCCGGCGGCCGGACCGCGGCGGCGGCCGGCGGCTGTGTGCTGCTGCGCACGGAGACCGCCGTACGGGCGCGGGTGCCCGAGGCGTTCCGGCAGGCGGTGATCGACGATGTGTCGATGGCCAGGGCGGTGCGGCGCGGCGGGGGCCGGATCTGGCTGGGGCTGGCGGACCGGGTGGACAGTGTGCGGCCCTATCCGCGGCTGGCCGATCTGTGGCGGATGGTCTCGCGCAGCGCGTACGCGCAGCTCCGGCACAATCCGCTGCTGCTGCTTCTCACGGTGGCGGGGCTGGCGGTGGTCTATCTCGTGCCGCCCGTCGCGCTCTGCGCGGGGGTGTTCGGCGGGGACCGGGCGGCGGGGCTGCTGGGGCTGGCCGCGTGGGCGGTGATGACGGGGACGTACATCCCGATCCTGCGCTACTACCGGCTGTCGCTGTGGCAGGCTCCGCTGCTGCCGCTCACGGCGTTCCTCTATCTGCTGATGACGGTGGACTCGGCCGTACGGCACTACCGGGGGCGCGGCGCCGCCTGGAAGGGCCGTACGTACGCCCGTCCCGAGGCGGCGCCGGACCGCTGACGAATATCCCGGCGTGCGGGCAGGACCGCTCAGGTATATGAGGTGTCCGGCCGCTGTTCGGCGTAGGTCACTTCCTGCCGGGTGTCCAGTTCATGCCCCATCCATAGGCGTAATCGATGGTGCGCTGCGGACTGACTCCGCGTTCCGGTACCAGAAAGCGCGCTTCGCGCTGGACGACGAGATCCGAGCCGGTATTGGTGATCAGCGCCAGCGCGCAGACCGTCGAAGGGACCGTGCATTCCCCCAGCGAGAAGTCGATCGCGGCGCCGTGCTGCGGCTGGAGAGTGACCGTCGCGTCAAGATCCGCGAAACTGCTGGCGCCTTCATAGATGGTGACGAAGATGACGACGCGGCGCAGCCGGTCCTTGTGATCCAGGTTGATGGTGAGGTTCTCGCCGCTGTCGGACCCGCCGGTGCGGTCGTCGCCGTCGAGATGGATGTACGGGGCCCGGTCGACCGCACCGAAGGCATTGCCGAGGGCCTGGACGACGCCTTTGCGTCCGTCGGTCAGTTCATAGAGGGCGCACAGGTCGAGATCGAGATCGTTGTGCGTGGCGAAGGAACGGCCGAGTTTGGCGCCCCAGCCCTTGAACTGTTTGCGCGACTGCCAGCTGAGGTTGACGCGCATGGCGCCCGAGGTGCCGCCCTGTTTCGTCAGGGAGACGGAGGGGGCCTCCTTGGTCAGCGTCACCTTGCTCAGCCGTACGGGCGCGGGGGCCGGCGCGGGCGGTGCCTGTGGCGGCACGGGCCGCGCGACCGGTGCGGCCGGTGCTGCCGGCGCGGCGGGCGCGGGCTGCGCGACCGGTGCGGCGGGCGCGGCCGGTTCGTCGACGGAGATGCCGAAGTCCGTGGCCAGCCCGGCGAGTCCGCTGTCGTACCCCTGGCCGACCGCGCGGAACTTCCAGCTCCCCTGGCGCCGGTACAGCTCGCCGAGGACGTACGCCGTCTCGACGGTCGCGTCGCTGCTGTCGTACCGCGCGATCTCGGCCCCGCCGGCCGCGTCCAGCACCCGTACCCGGAGGCCGGGCACCTGCCCGAAGCTGCCGCCGTCCGCGGAGGCGGCCAGCACGATCCGTTCGACGTCGGCTTCGACCCGGGTGAGGTCGACGGTGACGGTGTCCGTGAGGTCCGTCCCGCCGGGCCGTTTGCCGTCGTGCCGTACCGCCCCGGACGCGTGCGCGGGCTGGTTGTAGAAGACGAAGTCGGCGTCCGAACGGACCTTGCCGGACACCAGAAGGAGCGCCGAGGCATCGACATCCGGCACCCCCGGTCCGGAACGCCATCCCAATTCGACCTGGACAGCCGGTGCGGTCACCGGAAGATTTGCGCCTTTAAGCATGGACATGATCGCCCCCATCGCGAGTCACGGTGCCCGTGGATTCCCTACCGTCAACCTAATCGCCGGATCGCGCTTCGGACCGCACGGGACCCGCCGGTAACCCCCCGTCAGCTTGCCCTTTACACGATCTGAACATCTTGCGGCGACCGATTTTCCCAAGTTCGCTCGCATTGGGGATCCGAAGTAGCCCACACCTCCCAAAACAAGCCCCATATCCGACTCCCCGAACCGACGCGCCGTGGCTTAACTTATGTTCCATGACCTCCCCCCGCTCCACCTACGGCGGCGGCTACTACTCCGCGCCGTCCTTCCCGGACACCCCTATCTACGACTCCCTGGTCGCGGAGCGGGGCACGCCTCAGATCGCCCCGATCCGAGTGCCCGCCGCCTACGACACGAGCAACAGCTATCTGCCCGCCCTGCCGTCCGCGCTGCCCGCGCTGCCGGCCGGCCCGTCCCAGGCCGCCCCCGCCTACGGCAACTACCCGCAGCAACAGCAGATGCAGCCGCAGCCCGCGCCGCTCCAGCAGACTCCCGCGCCGTACATCCCGCAGCAGGGCGCGCCCCGGGGCTACCCGGGCCAGCAACAGCAGCAGCAGGCGCAGCCCCAGGCACAGCAGCAGCGCCC
This sequence comes from Streptomyces paludis, assembly GCF_003344965.1. Classification (NCBI taxonomy): domain Bacteria; kingdom Bacillati; phylum Actinomycetota; class Actinomycetes; order Kitasatosporales; family Streptomycetaceae; genus Streptomyces; species Streptomyces paludis. Next base: position 282,231 of record NZ_CP031194.1, read on the forward strand.
GATGATGCCCGGCACCGGGTACGAGGCGATGCGCCCCGCGGCGCCGCGCCCGGCGCCGCCGCAGCCCGCCGCCCCGTACGACGACCCGTACAACCGGCAGCAGTACCAGAGCAGAGGGTACTGACCGGGGCGCCACCGATCAGGGGCGGCGACCGGGAGCACCGGCGCGCGGCGGGAAGGTGCCGACCGGCCGGAGGTCAGAAGCCGGTGGCAGGATGGCGTCATGCCCACACCGCACGACGCCGTTCTGCACACCTTGCGGGTCCACCCGGTCAAGTCCCTGGCCGGTCATGAGCCCGGCAGCGCCACCGTGGAGCCCTGGGGACTCTCCGGTGACCGCCGCTGGATGCTGATCGACGGGACGGGGAAGGCGGTCACCCAGCGCCAGCACGCCCGGCTGGCACTCGTCGGCGCCGAGCAGCTGCCGGACGGCGGGCTCCGGCTGTCCGCGCCCGGTGCCGCGCCCGGCGCCGCGGAGGGTCTCGTGCCCGGGCTGGCGCCGCTGACGGTCGCCGTACCGGAGGCGGGCGGCGGGGCGGAGGGCACCGTCGTGACGGAGATCTTCGGGACGAAGGTCGAGGCGGTGTCCGCGGCGTACGCCGCGCACCACTGGCTGAGCAGGTATCTCGGGGTGGAGGTCCGGCTCGTCCATCTCGACGATCCCGCCCGGCGCCGGCCCGTCGACCCGGAGTACGCGCTGCCCGGGGAGACCGTGAGCTTCGCCGACGGCTACCCGCTGCTCGTCACCACGCTGGCATCGCTAGACGCCCTCAACTCCCTGATCGCGCAAGGCGATCACCCGGCGGAGGGGCCGCTTCCGATGGACCGGTTCCGGCCGAATCTGGTGGTGGCCGGGACCACGCCCTGGGCGGAGGACGGCTGGCGGCGTATCGCCGTCGGCGAGGTGACCTTCCGGGTCGCCAAACCCTGCGGCCGGTGTGTCGTCACCACCACCGACCAGCGCACCGCCGTACGCGGCCGGGAGCCGCTGCGCACCCTGGGCACACACCGCCGTATCGACGGCCGGCTGGTCTTCGGCCAGAACCTGGTCCCCGAGCACACCGGCACGCTGCGCGTCGGCGATCCGGTGACCGTACTCGGCTGACTGTTCCCCGCCCCTGCGCCGTCACCGGAACACCGCACGGTGATAAGCCTGTTGAGTGCGGCGGCGTGTTACGTGCAGGGCACAACGAGGTGAGCTTGCTCTCTCTTCCCCGGCATCGTTGCGCGTTCGCCGCGCCACGCGGCTACAACGGAGAGGGAAGGGGGTGCGGAACTGTGCGCACCATCGTGGGACTCTGGCGCTGGCGGCACAACCCCCTGTGCCGCCGCACCGATCTCGTCGAAGCATGGACCGCGCTCACGGCGGCCCTGCTGATCGTGCTGGCCGCGCCGGCGGTGGGCCGGCTCTGCTGGAGCGCCGTCGACTCCTCGCTGCGCGAGACCGTACGGCTCCAGCACGAGGAGCGGCACCGGACGCCCGCCGAGGTCGTCGCCCTCTCCAGGGAGCGCGTCCCCGTCGTGTACGACGTGGAGTCGCCCGGGATACGGGACACCGGCCGCCGGGTGGTCGCCACCTGGCGCGCGCCGGACGGCGGTGAGCGGACCGGCACGGTCGCCACCACGCTGCGCGATCCGCGCCCCGGCGACACCTTCACCTTCTGGACCGACCGGAGCGGCGACGAGGCCCGGGCCCCGATGGACGCGGGCGTCGCCCGGTTCCACGCGCTGCTCATCGGGGTCGGATCGACGGTGCTGGCCGCCGCGTTGGTGGAGTGCGCCCGGCGGCTGGCCGTATGGCGTCTGGTACAACGGCGGTACCGGCGACTGGACCGGGCGTGGGCGAAGGCCGGTCCCGACTGGGGCCGCACCGGCGCGGGCAGCTGATACGGCGGTCCCGGAACCTGCCCCGCCCTTACCCGGACCGGACCAGTGCGGTACTGACGTCAACTCGGCGGTGCCGCGCGCGCTACGGTGGTGCCCGCCCGGTCAGCCGCCCAGGCCGGGATCCGGGGCAGTCACCCGGAACGGCACTGCACGGGCAATCGCACGAGGTGGGGACAGAACAACGCCATGGCACAGGGCACGGTCCAGGTGACGCACACCGGCACATCCCGTTGGCGGCGCCGCACGGGCGAGTACGCCTCGCTCGCCGCCGCCCTGGAGGCCGCGGGCGACGGCGACATCCTCACCATCGCCCCGGGCACGTACCGGGAGAACCTCGTCGTGTCGCGCGCGGTCACGCTGCGCGGACCAGAGGGTTCGCTCGGCTCCGTCCGGATCGCGCCCGCCGACGGCGTCCCCCTGACGGTCCGCGCCTCCGCGACCGTGCAGGACCTCCATGTGGAGGGACAGGACGCCACGGCCCCCGCGCTGCTCGTCGAGGACGGCACCCCCGAGCTGGCGGACCTGCGGATCGTGACCCGCTCCGCGGCCGGCATAGAGGTGCGCGGCGCGGCGCGGCCCACCGTCCGCCGCTGCACGGTCGACAATCCGGCCGGGGTCGGGATCGCCGTGCTCGACGGGGCGGGCGGGGTCTTCGAGGAGTGCGAGATCGTCGCCGCCGGGCAGGCGGGCATCTCGGTGCGCGGCGGGGCACACCCCCGGCTGGAGCGCTGCCGGGTCCACCACGCCTCGGGCTCGGGCCTCTCCGTCACCGGTGAGGGCAGCGGTCTGGAGGCGATCGGCTGCGAGGTGTACGAGATCAAGGGCACCGGCGTACAGATCGCGTCCCGGGCCGCCGCCCATCTCACGGACTCGTCGGTGCACCGCACCTCGGCCGACGGGATAACCCTGGACACCGACGCCGTACTGACCCTCTCCGACTGCGACATCCACGACATCCCGGAGAACGCGGTCGATCTGCGCTCCCGGTCGGTGCTGACCCTGACCCGCTCCACGGTGCGCCGCTTCGGCCGCAACGGTCTGTCCGTCTGGGACCCGGGCACCCGCGTGGACGCCAACCAGTGCGAGATCCACGACAGTACGGGCGACTACCCGGCGGTGTGGATCAGCGACGGGGCGACCGTGGTGCTCGACTCCTGCCGGGTGCACGACGTGCCCGACGCGCTCTTCGTCCTCGACCGGGGCTCGCGCGCCGATGTGGTCGACAGCGATATCTCGCAGGTGCGGAACACGGCCGTCTCCGTGAGCGACGGCGCGACCGCGCAGCTCGACGACTGCCGGATCAAGGAGGCGTCCACCGGCGCCTGGTTCCGCGACCACGGCAGCGGCGGCACACTGAACTCCTGCACCATCGACACCGTGCAGACCGGTGTCATCGTCACCAAGGGCGCCGATCCGACGATCCAGCGCTGCACGGTCACCACCGCCGCCGAGGCCGGGTTCTATGTCTCCGCCGGCGGCCGGGGCACCTTCCACAGCTGCCGGGTGACGGGCAGCGGCGGCTACGGCTTCCATGTGATGGACGGCTGCCGTACGACGCTGACCCGCTGCCGTACGGAGCGGTGCGCGCGCGGCGGTTACGACTTCGCGGAGGACGGGCCGACCGCCGAGGACTGCACCAGCGACGAGAGCGGGGTGCTGACCGCGGAACCGTCCCGGCCGCTCGCCACCCCGCTCCCGCAGACCGCGGCCCGGACCGCCCCCGCGCTGCTGGGCGCGCTCCCGCCGGCCCCGGCGGTCACCCCCGCCGCCGACGACACCCCGGCCACCACGGTCGCGCGCGACTCCGAGGACGTCCTCGGCGAACTCGACTCGCTGGTGGGCCTGGAGAGCGTCAAGCGCGAGGTGCGGGCGCTCACCGACATGATCGAGGTGGGCCGCCGCCGCAAGGAGGCCGGGCTCAAGGCGGCCTCGGTCCGCCGCCATCTGGTCTTCACGGGCAACCCCGGCACCGGCAAGACGACCGTGGCCCGGCTGTACGGCGAGATCCTGCACTCGCTCAAGGTGCTGGAGCGCGGGCATCTCGTGGAGGTCTCCCGGGTGGACCTCGTCGGCGAGCACATCGGCTCCACGGCGATCCGTACGCAGGAGGCGTTCGACCGGGCGCGCGGCGGGGTGCTGTTCATCGACGAGGCGTACGCGCTCTCCCCCGAGGACTCCGGCCGCGACTTCGGCAAGGAGGCCATCGACACACTGGTGAAGCTGATGGAGGACCACCGGGACGCGGTGGTGGTGATCGTCGCCGGGTACACCGCCGAGATGGAGCGCTTCCTGACGGTCAACCCCGGTGTGGCGTCCCGCTTCTCACGGACCATCACCTTCACCGACTACGAGCCGGACGAGCTGCTGCGGATCGTGGAGGGGCAGTCGGAGGAGCAGGAGTACCGGCTGGGCGAGGGCACGTCCGAGGCACTGCTCAAGTACTTCACGGCGCTGCCCAAGGGGCCGGCCTTCGGCAACGGCCGTACCGCGCGCCAGACGTTCGAGTCGATGGTGGAGCGGCACGCGGGCCGGGTCGCCCAGCTGCCGGAGACCAGCACCGACGATCTGACCCTGCTCTACGCGGACGACCTGCCCCCGCTCCCGGAGCCGGCCACCTCCGAGTCCGGGGTCTCCGCCTCCGCCGAGTCCGCTTCCGCCGAAACCGCTGCCGCCAAGGACGAGTTGTTCTGACCGCGCGGCGGGGGCAGCGGCCGGGGCGGCAGCGGGGGCGGCAACCGGTCGAGCAGCGCGGCGCGTTCCTCGGCGAAGACCGGGTCCGCCTGGTAGTTGGAGTGCCCGAACACCGGCTCGGGCAGCGGGTGTTCCACCGTACGGCCGTAGCAGAGCGGGTCGGTGAGAGGGCCCCGGTCGACCTCCGGGCGGTCGCCGTCGGCGGGGACCCGGACCGGGCCGCCGATGGGGTCGGTGGCGCGCCACAGATTGCGCCAGCAGTGCACCTCCCGGGAGAGCCGGGCCAGTTGACCGGCGCCGAAGTACGCGGGGAACCAGCGGCCGTACAGCCGCTCCAGCGGCGAGCCGTACGTCAGCAGCGCGACCCGGCGGCGGGTGGCGGGCCGTAACTGCCAGACGGCCGCGGCGGCGAGCACACTGCCCTGCGAGTGGCCGGAGAGGACGAGCCTGCCGCCCGTACGGCCGGTCCAGGCGGCGATGCGCCAGGTGAGGTCGGGGACGGCGCGCTCGGCGTAGCAGGGCGGCGCGAAGGGGTGGGCGGCGCGCGGCCAGAACGTGCCGACGTCCCAGAGGATGCCGATGGTGCGGCGGGCCGAGGCGTCCCGGTAGGCGCGGCGGCCCCAGGTGACGAAGAGCAGGAAACCGAACCCGACCAGCCAGGAGCCGATGGCCTGCGCGGTCTGGGCGAACGCCTCGACGAACGAGTCGGTGCCGCGCGCGGCCTGTCCCGGCACCTCGCCGCTCGCCCAGGACCCGGCGACGGCGGCGGCGCCCAGCAGCAGGGAGGCACCGGAGACCACCCCGACCAGCCGGGGCGCGGAGTCCGTGAGCGCGGCCCGGGCCCGGACGCCGGCCACCTGCCGGGTACGGAGGGCGTCGGCCTTCGTACCGCCCCGCTCCCTCGCGTACTCCCGCTCCACGAGCGGAGCCAGCGCGCGGGCGCCGCGGGCGGTCCGTACGGCGAGCACACCGGCCGGGACGACCAGCAGGACCAGCAGGACGGGGATGACGGACGCCTGCCAGCTGAGCAGCACCGGCGGGCCGGGCATCGGGCCGCCGCCCATGCCGGGGGTGGCGTCCCCGTCCAGCCGGTCGGCGACCCACTGGGCGACCCCGCCGGTCATCACCCCGCCCAGGGCGCAGGCGAGCATCGCGACGGCGGGCCCGCCGAGACCGCGCATCGCGGTGCGCGGCTGGGACGTCCGGCGGTACATCCGGCGGGCGACGACGACGAGCGCGACGACCAGCACGACCTGGGCCAGGGACAGTGCCCGGAAGACCTGGTCGACGGGGAGCGCGCCCGTGGAGACCCAGCCGGGCCGGGACCAGCCGACGTACACGACGGAGAGCCCGAGCAGGGCGAGCGAGGCGGCCGGCAGCCGCTCGGTGAGCAGCCGGTCGAGGGAGCGGCGGCGCCCCCGGTCACCGCGGCTCCTGGCGCACACCACCCACAGGGCGACGGCCGCGCAGCACAGCAGCGCCGCCCGCAGCAGTACGCCGAGGACCGCCGCCGGAGCGCCGGGGACACGCGCGTCGTGGTCGGCGCCGGCGGCGGTGAGGGCGGCGGCGACGGTGAGGAAGCCCGCGGCGGTGTGCGCGGCACGGAGCCGGGCGACGAGCCGGCGCCCGTACCAGAACCCGGGCCGGCCGAGGGCGGACCGCACCCCGTCGGTGAGGGACGGATCGGAGGCGAGGGGTTCGGGGGCGGTTGGTTCGGGGGCGGGGAGTCCGGTCGCGGGTGGTTTGGAGGGCAGCGGGTCCGGGGCGGCGGTGCGGTCGGGGACGCCCAGACGGTCGTCGGTGGGCGGGCGTTGGGACTCGTACGCGCTCCACGTACGGTGCGAGAGGTACCAGAGCAGCCCCACCAGCGCCGTCGGCACGACGGAGGCGAGGGCGAGACGGCGGCCGGGCTGCGCCCACCAGCCCTCCCGCTCCGCCGCGAGGAAGCCGAGCCAGGACCGGCGGGCGACGCACTCGGCGGACCCGGCGCACTGCCACGCCGTCAGGTCCAGCGCGACCTCGCAGGCCGCGGCCGTCAGCAGCACGGTCAGGGTGAGGGCGACGAGCCGGACGAGCACCCCGTACAGCCGCTGGGTGCCGGGCACGCCCTTCGTGGCGGGCCGCATCCAGTGGGCGAGGTTGACCACCATGAAGGGGAGCAGCAGCAGCCACAGGGCCCGTGAGCCGTTGCCCGAGGTGAGGTTGGACCAGCAGTACGCCTCCGGGACGGGCCGGCCGCCGTAGCGCTCGGGGTGCCGTTCGGCGTCGGCGTCCACGGCGCGGCGGTATATGGCGGCCGTCTCGTCGCCGGTGACCCGGACCGTACGGGGATCGTCGAGCATCCGGCTCGGGGTGGTGCCGCCGACGCCGTGGACGAGGAGTTCGAGCGCGGCGCCGCCGTGGTGTGCCGCCTCGGCGGACACGGGTGGCGCCGCCGGCACCGGGGACGGCAGCGGTAACGGGGACGGCAGCGGTGTCGGTGTCTGCGTCGGCGTCTGCGGATCCGTTGTCTCAGGGGGCACTTCGGCGGCTCGCTCTCGTACGGGACCCGGCGCGGTGGGGGTGGCGCGGTGGGGTGCGGCGCCCCAGGATGACGGACCTGGGCGGCGGGCACCCCGTTGTCACCGAATCTTCCCGGTCCCCGCCGCCCGCCATCACCGGGGCGGGTGTCGGACCTCCGTGCGAGGATGAGTCCCTTGGACTCGGCGGAAGGACCGGACCGGCGGTGAGCGACAATCAGAACCTCCTCGCGGAGCAGCGCCGCGCGCTGATCCTGGACGAGGTGCGCCGACGTGGCGGAGTCCGCGTCAACGAGCTGACGCGCAAGCTCAATGTCTCCGACATGACGGTGCGCCGGGACCTGGACGCGCTGGCCCGGCAGGGCGTCATCGAGAAGGTGCACGGCGGCGCGGTCCCGGTGGTCGAGGCGAGTACGCACGAACCGGGGTTCGAGGCGAAGTCCGCGCTGGAGCTGACCGCCAAGGAGGACATCGCGCGGGCGGCGGCGGCGCTCGTCCAGCCCGGGAGCGCCATCGCGCTGTCCGGTGGGACGACGACCTTCGCGCTGGCGCACCATCTGGTGGACGTCCCCGAGCTGACGGTGGTGACCAACTCGACGCGGGTGGCCGATGTGTTCCACACCGCGCGGCAGACGGCGGGCGCGGGCGGCCAGCGCTCCGGCTCCCCCGTCGTGGTGCTCACGGGCGGGGTGCGTACGCCGTCGGACTCGCTGGTGGGTCCGGTGGCCGACCAGGCGATCCGCTCGCTCCACTTCGATGTGCTCTTCCTCGGGGTGCACGGCATCTCGGTCGAGGCGGGCCTCTCCACACCGAACATCGCGGAGGCGGAGACCAACCGCCGGTTCATGCGGTCGGCGCGCCGGGTGGTGGTCGTGGCCGACCACACGAAGTGGGGGACGGTGGGGCTGAGTTCGTTCGCGACACTGGACGCGATCGACACTCTGGTGACGGACTCGGGGCTGTCTGAGGAGACGCGCGCGGAGATCGCGGAGCATGTGCCGGGCCTGCTGGTGGCGGACCGGGCCACATCGGGTTCGGTGCCGGGGAACGGCTGACAGGAAGCGTGTCGCGCCGCCCCGCTGCCCAGCGCCTTTGGGCGGCGGTCCGGCCTACGATCGGCGGATGAGCGTCTTCCGGATCGACCGTGCCACCCCGCTCCCCGCCGACGAGGCATGGCGGCGGCTGACGGACTGGCCCGCGCACGGGCGCGTGGTGCCGCTCACCCGGATCACGGTCCTGACCCCGGGCCCGACCCGCACCGGGACACTCTTCACCGCCCGTACGGGGCTAGGGCCTCTCGGGTTCGACGATCCGATGGAGGTCGTCCACTGGCAGCCGCCCGCGCCGGGGGTGCCGGGCCACTGCCGGCTGGAGAAGCGCGGCCGGGCCGTCACGGGCTGGGCGGAAATCCGCGTACGGGACGACGGGCCGGCCGGGGACGGGCGCGGCGCCCGGGTGTGCTGGGAGGAAGACCTGCGGTTCGCCGTACTGCCGCGCCCACTGGACCCGCTGACGGCGCGCGCGGGACGGCTGGTCTTCGGCCGCGCCGTGGGCCGTCTGCTGCGCGGAGGGAGCACGGCGGGCACGGGCGCGGGCGCGGATGCCGGGCATGGCTAGCCCCGGCACCGCGCTCCGGTCAGGTCCGGTCAGGTCAGGTCCGGTGGTGCTCCCTGTCCGGTCCGGTGGGATCCGGTCCGGTCAGGATTCCTCGAAGTAGGCGTCCAGGACCGCGTCCAGCTCGGCCGCCCACCCCTTCAGATCGCTCCTGGCCGCCGCGTCGACCTCGGCGGTGAACCAACGGCGGCTGGACACATGGACCGTGACCGTGAACCGGCGGCCGAACCGGGGGGTGCCGACCTCCACCGCGCCGATCTCGTCCCACCGGAAGTCGGCCTCCTCCTCGTCGAGGCGGAACCGTACGCCGTCACGGTCGGCCGTGATCGAGCCACGCCGGTCGCTCGCCTCGAAGACGGGCCCGTCGTCCTCCGCCGCTGCTTCTCCTTCCTTCTTCCCCTGTTCTGACTCCGCCGGTTCGGACTCCGCCGGTTCGGAGTCGGCCGCGGGGGCGTCCTCCCGGTCGGCGTCCTCGGCCGCCGCGTCCTGGACGTCGGCCTCGGCCGCGGCCTCCGGTTCCGGCTCCTCGGCCGGTGCCGTCTTCTCCTCCGCCCCGGGGCGAGGGGCCGTCAGACCGGGGATATATGCCGGATCTGTCCCCGCGGCGTACTCGGGCTGGACTTTCGGATCTATGCGCTGCTCCACGGCGGGCAGTATGGTCCACGAACCTGTATGAGGCCAGTAGCCCCCGTGCGGGCTGGTCAGTCCGGCCAGACGCCCGTCGTCAGAAAGCGGTCGAGCGCCTCGGTGTACGGGGTGATGTCCAGGCCCTGCCCGGCGAGCCAGGCGTCCGAGTAGTACTTGTCGAGATAGCGGTCGCCCGGGTCGCAGAGCAGGGTGACCACACTGCCCGTGTCACCGGCCTCGACCATCTCCGCGACGATCCGCAGCGCGCTCCACAGGCCGGTGCCGGTGGAGCCGCCCGCCTTGCGCCCTATGGCGCGCTCCAGCATCCGTACGGCGGCGACGCTGGCCGCGTCCGGGACCTTCATCATCCGGTCGATGGCGCCGGGCACGAAGCTCGGCTCCATCCGGGGGCGCCCGATGCCCTCGATACGGGAGCCGCGCTCGCTGCGCGCGTCCGCGTCGTGCCGGGTCCAGCCGTCGAAGAAGCAGGAGTTCTCCGGGTCGGGGACGCAGATCCGGGTGTCGTACTGCATGTAGTGGACATAGCGGGCGATGGTCGCGGAGGTGCCGCCCGTGCCGGCCGTGGCGACGACCCAGGCGGGCTCGGGATAGCGCTCCAGCCGCAGTTGCTGGTAGATCGACTCGGCGATGTTGTTGTTGCCCCGCCAGTCGGTGGCGCGCTCCGCGTAGGTGAACTGGTCCATGTAGTGGCCGCCGGTACGGGCCGCCAGACCCGCCGACTCCGCGTAGATCCCGGCGGCGTCGTCCACGAAGTGGCACTGCCCGCCGTGGAATTCGATCAGCCGGCACTTCTCGGGGCTGGTGGTACGGGGCATGACGGCGATGAACGGCACGCCGATCAGCTTCGCGAAGTACGCCTCGGAGACGGCCGTCGAACCGCTGGACGCCTCGATCACCGGCTTTCCCGGCCGGATCCAGCCGTTGCAGAGGCCGTAGAGGAACAGCGAGCGGGCGAGCCGGTGCTTGAGGCTGCCGGTGGGATGCGTCGACTCGTCCTTGAGGTACAGGTCGATGCCCCACCGCTCGGGGAGCGGGAAGCGCAGGAGATGGGTGTCGGCGGAGCGGTTGGCGTCGGCCTGGACCTTCCGTACGGCCTCCTTGAGCCATGCGCGGTAACCGGGGTCGCTGCGGTCCACGTCGACGATGGCGGCCGGCGTCCCGTCCGTACAGTCCCCGGATCCGTCCGTCTGTGTCATCGCGCGCTCCTCGCTCATCGGTGCTCCCCGATCGGGCCCCGCCCGCACCGTACCTCCACCACCTGCGCGGACGACGGGCGCTCTGGTGCGGCGCCGGATACTTGGGCACACTGCCTTGAGGGGATTCGCAGGGATATGGCATGGAGGGGGCTGAAGAGCCATGGCTGAGCCGGATTTCGACGCGCGTGGGGTGCTCATCGAGCGATGGCCGCGCTCCCTCACCACGGCGGGCCAGGTACTGGTCCAGGACGGCAGGCTGGCGCTGCTGACCAGTTACGGCCGGGTGATCGACAGCGCGCCGCTGCGGGCCGTCAGGACCGCCCGGCCGTGGTTCGCCGGGAGCGGCAGTACGGTCGCCACCGTCAACGGCATCCGCTACCGGCTGACGATGGGGCGGCCCGGGCGGCGCCCGGACGCGACGGCGCTGGCCCGGCGGTTCATGGAGGCCGTCAGCAGGGCGGGGCACTAGGTCCCCCCCTGCGCCCACGCCGCCGCCCGCCGCCCACCGCCCGCCCGGTCAGCCGACCACGGCCGAGCGGGCCGCCGCCGAGCTGTGGTCGACCGCCGCCGGGCCGAACTCCGCCCCGGGGAACGGGCCGTCGGTCGTCGCGCCGTACACCGGGCGCAGCGGCAGGGCCAGCGCGGCGGGCGGGGCGGGAAGCGTGAACCAGATGCTCTTGCCCGTATCGCCCCGGCGCCGCATGCCCCAGCTCTCGCTGACGGCCGCGATCAGGGCGAGACCGCGGCCGCCGGTATCGAACGGACCGGCGTCGTTGACCGCGGGCAGCCGCGGATCGTGGTCGCTGACCGAGACGGTGAGCCGTTCGAGGAGCAGCTCGATGTCGACGGTGCAGAGCTTGTCCGGCTGGGCGTGCCGGTGGACGTTGGTCAGCAGCTCGGTGACGCCGAGTGCCGCGTAGTCGATCAGAGGATCGAGATGCCAGTAGCGCAGTTGCGCCGAGATGATTCTGCGGACCTGACCGATCCGCGACGGCAGGGCCTGGAGCTCCACCGTGCAGTGCCTGCTGGGCCGGCTGATCACGGCTGCGACTCCCCGAATGAGTCCGGAAGAAGACGACGATCGGATCCAGCGGCGCGGCGCGCCGCCGATCCCGCCCGGCGGGGCTGGATCGCAGCGTCACCGCCGGTTAACCCTGAGTGATATGAGACCAGAGTGACGCAGGGGGCCCGACTCCGCAACTCGCGGGCGCCCGGCGGGTGACCGCCAGAACCCGCAAGGTTTGTTGCGCAATTTTTATTGCGCAAGGTTTCTTTCCTGTCTAACCTCGGCGCATGGCCAAGGAGACGACGACCCCGACCATCACCGATCTCGCCGCGCTGAAGGTCTTCGCGCACCCGCTGCGCATCGAGCTGTACCGGCGGCTCTTCACCGCGCGCTCGGCGACCGCGTCCCAGCTCGCGGAGCAGGTCGACGAGGCGGTGTCGCTCGTCAGCTACCACCTGCGCAGGATGGCGGCGCACGGCTTCATCGTCGAGGCACCGGAGTTGAGCACGGACGCGCGGGAGCGGTGGTGGAAGCCGGCCTCCGAGCGGGGGTGGAGCTTCCGCAGTTCCGACTTCATGGGTGATCCGGAGGGCGCGGCCGTGGTCGGGCAGGTGACCCGCCAACTGCTCACGGCGCGCGCCGAACGGTACGCCGCCTACCTCGACCAGCAGTCGGCGTGGCCGAAGGAGTGGACGGACGCCGCGTTCACCGCCGAGTACCTGCCGCGGCTGACGGCGGCCGAACTGGCCGAGCTGAACGAGGAGATGCACGCGTTGGTACGGCGCTGGGAGGAGCGCGGGCGGGCCGCCGAGGAGGCCGGGGAGACCGGGAACACCGCGGGCCGCGAGCAGGTCGCCCTGCATCTGTACGGGTTCCCGTACCGCCCGTGAAACCCCCGAGTCCGTGCATCACCGCGTCGTACATCCCCGCGTTCCCCGAGGAGGCATCCGCGTGACCGCGACAACGACCGCGATATCCGCGACGCGCGGCTCACCGCCCGCGCACCGAGACGCGAACGTACTGCGCTGGCTGGGCGCGCTCGCCCTCTCGCTGCTGGGCGACAACGTGTACTTCCTCGCACTGTCCTGGGCGGCGATCCAGGCCGGCAGCCCGGCGCAGGCGGGGCTGGTGCTCGCCGCCGGTTCGGTGCCGAGGGCGGTGCTGATGCTCGGCGGGGGTGTGGTGGCCGACCGGTTCGGTCCGCGCAAGGTGGTGATCGGCGGGGATCTGACGCGGTGTGTGGTGATCCTGGCCGTGGCGGGCGTACTGGCCGTATCGACGCCCGGTGTATGGCTGCTGGTGGTGGTCGGTCTGGTCTTCGGCACGGTGGACGCCTTGTTCCTGCCGGCCGTCGGCGCGCTGCCGCCGCGTATCACCGGTCCTGACCAGCTGGCCCGGGTGCAGGGGCTGCGCGGGCTGGTCACCCGGGCTGCCACCATCGGCGGTTCACCGCTGGCCGGTCTGGCCATGGCGCTGGGCGGCCCGTCGCTGGCGTTCGCGGTCGCCGGGATCCTGTTCGCGGTGTCGCTGCCGCTGCTGATCGCCGTACGGATCGCGCCGCTCCCGGAGCCGCCGCCCGCCCCGGACGACGACGGCCGGGCCGCCGGGAGCGGTGGCACGGCCTGGCGGGACCTGACCGACGGGCTGCGGCACATCCGGCGCCACCGGGTGCTGGCACCGCTGGTGATCGTCCTCGCGACAGCCGACCTGGGCTTCGCCGGTCCGCTGAACATCGGCGTGGCCCTGCTGGCCGGTGAACGCGGCTGGGGCGTCACGGGACTCGGCTGGATCGTCGGCGGTTTCGGGGCCGGCGCGGTCGCCGCCTCGCTCCTGCTGGCCGTCCGGGGCCGTCTCCCGCGCGCCGGGCTGGTCCAGCAGGGGTTTCTGGCGCTCGGCGCGGTGGCTCTCGGCGCGCTCGCCTTCGCGCCCTCGCTGCCCGTCGCCGTCGGCGTCGGCGCCGCGGTCGGACTGGCCGGCGGGCTCTGCGGGGCGCTGTGCGCGGCGCTGCTCCAGACCGCCGCCGATCCCGCGTATCTCGGCCGGGTCACCGCCGTGGCGAGCCTGTTCTCGCTCGGGGTCGCCCCGCTGACGTACCCGCTCACCGGCGCGGCCGTCGCCGTCTGGGGTACGCGGCCGGTCTTCGTCGCCAGTGCCGCGATCGTGGCGCTCGGGTCCGCCGTCGGGCTCTGCTTCCGGTCCCTGCGCCGCGCCGAACTGCCCCGCTAGCCGTGCGGTTCCTGCGCCCGCCTCTGTACCTACTGGTATGTACAGTGGAGGGATGAGCACTCCCGAGCGGCGCTGAGCGGCGGCGGCGCGTGACCCGGCCCGCCGGCCGTCCGGCGCCCGGCTCCGAGGCCCGACGCGTCGTCCGTACGGTCCTCGGCGATATCGCGCCGGACGCGCTGGGCCTCTGCGACGCGCACGACCACCTCTTCCTGCGCAGCCGTCTGCTGCCCGGTCAGGAGCTGGCCGACCCGGCGCACGCGGCCGGGCGGCTGCGGGAGTTCCGGGCGCTGGGCGGGCGGGCCGTGGCCCAGTGGACACCGTTCGGGATGGGCCGCAGGCCCGCCGATCTGGCGGCGCTGTCACGGTCGGAGGGCGTCCATCTGATCGCCGCGACCGGGCAGCACCGGGCGGACCACTACGACGCGTCCCTGCTGCGCGAGACGGACGGGGATCTCGCCGCGCTCTTCGTCACCGAGCTGACCGAGGGCATCGCCGGGACCGGGGTACGGGCCGGGCTGATCAAGGTGGCCGGGGCGTTCCACGGGATCGACGCGCACGCCCGCCGTACGATGACGGCCGCGGCCCGCGCCCATCACCGTACGGGCGCGCCCATCGCCGTCCATCTGGAGCTGGGCACCGGCGCGCTGGACGTACTCGACCTGCTCTGCGGGGAGTTGGAGGTGGCGCCGGACCGGGTGATCCTGGGCCACCTGGGCCGCTCCCCCGATCCGACGGCGCAGCGGCAGGCCGCCGAGTCGGGCGCCTATCTGGCTTTTGACGGTCCGTCACGCGCTAATCACGCGACGGACTGGCGGCTGCCGGAGCAGTTGGCGGCGCTCGCGGTCGGCGGCTTCGGTGACCGGCTGCTGCTCGGCGGCGACACGACGGTGCCGGAGACTCCCGGAATGCCGTATCTGCTGCGCCGGTTGCGGCCGAGGCTCGAACTCACCCTGGGGGAAAGGCTGCTGGAGCGGATCCTGGTCACCAACCCGGCACGGGCGCTGAGTTTCACCCCCCGGAGCGGCTGAGCGCGCCCAGCGGGTCGTCCAGCACCGGCTGCCACGCCAGCTCCGCCGCGCCCACCAGGCTGTTGTGGTCGAGGGTGCAGGCCAGGATCGGTACGCCGCCGCTGCGGCCCCACAGGCTGCGGTCGGCGACGACGGCGCGCAGCCGCTCCGGATCGGCGGCCAGCAGCTCCCGGTGCAGTCCGCCGAGGATGATCCGGTCGGGGTTGAGGATATTGACCAGGCCGGCGAGTCCGAGCCCCAGCCGGTCGATCAGCTCCTCGGCGGCGCCGCGCACGGAGGGGTCCGCGTACTCCGCGCGGAGCAGATCGCTGGACTGCTTGAGCAGCGAGACCTCGGGGCCGGGCGCGCGGCCCGCGGCGGTGAGGAAGGCGAGCGGGTCGGCCTCGACATCGAGGCAGCCCTTGCTGCCGCAGTAGCAGGGGCGCCCCTCGGGGTTGACCGTGAGATGGCCGACCTCCAGCGCCAGGCCCGAACTGCCGCTGTGCAGACGGCCGTCGAGGACGAGGGCACCGCCGACACCACGGTGTCCGGTGGCGACGCAGAGCAGGTGCTGGGCGCCCCGGCCGGCGCCGTGCCGGTGTTCGGCGAGGGCGGCGAGGTTGACGTCGTTGCCGGTGAGGGCGGGCCCGGCGAGGCCCGCGGCCCGTACCCGCTCGGCGAAGATCTCCCGTACCGGCGCACCGGCCGGCCAGGCCAGATGGAGCGGGTTGAGGGCCGTGCCCTCCGGTTCGGCGATCGCGGACGGTACGGCGAGACCCACGCCCACGCACCGGTGTCCGCCGGCCCGCAGCAGCGCGGCGCCCGCCTCGACGACCTCGCCGAGCACCTGCGCGGGGTCGGCGGTGGCCGTACCGCGGGTGGGCGCCGTGGCGACGATCCGGCCGCCGAGCCCGACCAGCGCGACCCGGAAGCCGTCCGCGTGGATCTGGGCGGCGAGCGCGACGGGACCCTCCTCGGCCACCGACAGCCGGTGCGAGGGCCTGCCCTGGGAGCCGGCCGCCGCGCCGGGCCGGGAGTCCACCCGGATCAGCCCGAGGGCCTCCAGCTCGGCGGCGACGGCGCCCGCCGTGGCGCGGGTGACGCCCAGCTCCGCCGTGAGCACGGCGCGGGTGGGCGCACGGCCCGTGTGCACGAGTTCCAGTGCCGGGCCGAGTGCGCTCCGGCCTCTCTCCAGCCGTGTCCGGGTGGGGGTAGCCTTGCCGTCCATGGAGGGGAGTCTCCCATGATCCGCGGGCCGCGCGGACGCCTTGTACGGACGAGGGACGGCCCCTATCCTCATTTTGTGCCGAACCTAAACAAAGTCAGGACCGGGCTCCGGGGAAGCCCGCCGCCGCTGTCGTCGCTCTCCTCGCTGACCCGGCTCCGTACCGCGCTGACCGTGGTCTTCGCGCTCGACGGATTCCTCTTCGCCGGCTGGGTGGTCCGTATCCCGGCCATCAAGCACCAGACCGGGGCCTCGGCGAGCGATCTCGGGCTCGCCCTGCTCGGCATCTCGGCGGGTGCGGTCATCACGATGGTGCTCACCGGCGGGCTCTGCCGCCGGTTCGGCGCCCGGCCGGTGACCGTGGGGTGCGCGGTGCTGCTCTCGCTGAGCATTCTGCTGCCGCCGCACATGCATTCAGCGCTCACGCTCGGACTGGTGCTCCTCATCTTCGGTGCGGCATACGGGTCTTTGAACGTCGCGATGAACAGCGTGGCGGTCGATATCGTCGCGGCCCTGCGGCGCCCGGTGATCTCCAGCTTCCACGCCGCGTTCAGCCTCGGCGGCATGATCGGCGCGGGGCTCGGCGGGCTGGTCGCGGGCGGGCTCTCGCCCGCCGTCCATCTCGCCCTCCTGACGGTCATCGGTCTGCTGGTCGTCGCCGCCGTCGGCCCCACGCTGCTGCGCGAGGCCCCGCCCGTACCGGACCTTAAGGCCGGGGGCGCCCCGTCGAGCGATACGTCACCGCCACCGGCCGCGCCCGCGAGCCGGCCCGCGCGTCCGGCGCGGCTCGACCGGCACGCCCGCGCGCTGGTCCTCCTCTTCGGCGTGATCGCGCTGTGCACCGCGTACGGCGAGGGCGCGATGGCCGACTGGAGCGCCCTGCACCTCACCCAGGATCTCGGGGCGTCGCCCGGCACGGCCGCCGCCGGGTACTCGCTGTTCGCCCTCGCCATGACCGCGGGCCGGCTCTCCGGCACGGTGCTGGTGGAACGGCTCGGCCAGACCACCGCCCTGGTCGCGGGCGGGGTCACCGCGGCGCTCGGCATGCTGGTCGGCTCCCTCGCGCCGAGCACCTGGCTCGCGCTGACGGGCTTCGCCGTGGCCGGTCTCGGCCTCGCCAACATCTTCCCGATGGCCATCGGCCGGGCCGGCGCGCTGGCGGGTCCCAGCGGGGTCGCCGCGGCGTCCACGCTCGGCTACGGCGGGATGCTCCTCGGCCCGCCCGCGATCGGCTTCCTCGCCGAGTGGTTCTCGCTGCCGCTCGCCCTGACGACGGTCGCCCTGCTGTCCGCCGCCGCGGCGGTCATCGGCTACGCGGCCCGCAACGCGTCGGCGCGTCCGGCCGGCCGGACGGCCGTCCACGACAACCCGGCGCCGAGTGAGTAGCCGTACTCAGGCGTGCCTGTTCGATCCACCTCACTCTGGAGTGACACACACCACTTCGGAGGAGACCACCATGATCTCGGGACGGCTCAGCACGCTCGCCCGGCTGACCTTCGGCAACCGCGCCTCGCAGGTGTATCTGGGTCTGGTCCTGATGACGGCGGCCTTCCTCTCGTACGACCTGGCGTTCACGCACCACCCCGACGCCACGTTCGCCGGGGTGCCGCTGCTCCTTCTCGCCGTGCCGACCGTCCTCGGATTCCTCGCCGCGGGAGGGGTGTTCGGGGACGCGGTCACCGAATCCGCCGCCTTCCTCTACCCGGCCCTCGTCCTCTCGGTGCTGATCCAGTCGGCGGCGCTCGGCGCTCTCGTACGGCTGCTGCGCCGGCCGGGACAGCCCGCGCGCACCGAGACGGCCTGAAGCGCACCCCGGACATCGGTCGTCTGCCGCCTACCGGGCTTCCGCGTTGGCGCGGATCTGCTCGGACAGCCGCGCGAGTTCGGCCGTCGCCGCGGGCGAGGTGTCGCTGAGTCCGCTGTTCACGGCCGTCGGGCCGCGCAGGAAGCGCCGCAGCGCGGCCACGAGCACTCCCTCCGGCAGGGTCCGCAGCGCGCCGAACCCGCGAGGGACCGGCGGCGTCGGCAGCGCGGCCAGATTCTGCCGCATGAGGCGGAGCATGGCGCGGACCGCGGCCGGATCGCCGGCCAGCGCCACCGGGCCGCCCGCCGCGTGGACCGCCTGCCCGAGGGGCACCTCGAACGCGGCGTGTGTCTTGAGCCAGGCGTCCATCCTCGGCTCGGACTTGGTGTTGATCCCGGCGGCACGGAACGTCCGTACGATCCGTTCGAGCCGCGGGGTGGTCCGGCCGTCGGGTTCACCGATCGGCGTCGCCACCCGGCGGGTCAGGAAGCTCGGCGCGCGGTAGCGGACCACGTCGCCGTCCATCGTGCCGCCGGCCGTGCCGAAGCCGAGCAGCACCCGCTCGTGGCCGATCACCGCGCCCAACGGCTCCGGGCCGCCCGCCCAGTTGAGCTGGAACAGCACATCGCCGTCGAGACCGGCGAGTGACTCCAGCACCGCGTCCACCTGATGGCTGCGGACGAAGACCGAGGTCAGGTCGTACCCGCCGGCCGGATGCTCGACCACCGGCACCGGTATCCGTCTGACGACCGGGCTCCCGGCCGCGGCGAGCCGCACCCCGTGCCGGCGCAGGGCGGCCAGGCGCTCGCCCCGGGCGAGGAGCGCGACATCGTGGCCGGCCTCGTGGAAGCGGGCGGCGAACTGGCTGCCGAGGACCCCGGCGCCGTACACGAGCAGTTTCATGGCACCTTTTTCATACGTTCGTTTCAGTCATACGTTCGTTTGAATCAAACGTCTGTAGTGTACGCAGACATGGCGCCACCCGACACCCGCACCCAGATCCTCGACGCGGCCGAACACCTCTTCGGCGAGCGCGGCTACCGCGGCACCTCGGTCCGCGCGATCACCGACCGCGCCGGCGCGAACCTGGCCGCCGTCGGATATCACTTCGGCTCGAAGGCGGAACTCCTGGCCGCGGTCGCCCGCCGGGTGATCGAGCCCCTCAACGCCGCGCAGTGCGCCGGGCTCGACCGGCTGCTCGCCAGGACGCCGGAGCCGGCGGTCAGCGACCTGGTGGAGGCGTTCGCGGGGCCGCTGTTCGACGGAATGCCCGCCGGTGACGCGGGCGGTGCCCAGACATCCCGGCTGATCGTGACGATCCTCAGCGACCCGGCCGAGGAGGTGCGCGGCTGGACCGGTCCGGCCGAGGACACGGTCCGCGAGCGCTACGTGACGGCCTTCGCGCGCGCCCTGCCCGGGCTCTCCCCGGCGGAACTGCGGTTCCGGATGCGGGGAATCCTCGCCGTGACGGCCGTGGACCGCGTGGAGGTCCACCAGCGGCCCGTCCCGGCCTGCTCGCCCCCGGCAGCGGGCGGCGAGGCGGCCCGGCACTGGGCGATCACGTTCCTGACGGCCGCGATGAGCGCACCACCGACGGGGAACTGACACCTCGGAGCTGACGCCTCGGGACGGGCACGCCGACCGGCCCGGACCCGGCGGCCGAACTCGCCGGTACGGCGGGCCGCTTGCCGCCGCTCGCCGGGTCGGCCAGACTCGCCCCATGGGGACACGGAGCGGCGCGGAGCGGGACGCCATCACGGTGGAGATCGTCTTCGCGCTGATGACGGGGATCCTGGCGGCGGGGCTGGTGTTCGCCGCCGTCGCGGTCCCCACGTACTACTGGCGGCTGCCTCCGGTGCTGCTCGGCTGCGCGGCCGGGGCGGCCGGGCTGGTCTTCGTGGCGCGGATCGTCCACGTGCTGCGGGGGTTCCGGGGGCGGCCCGGCCTGACGGGCCCCGACTCATAGGCCAAAAACATGAGTTGGCACGGGCGCGGGCGGTACGGGAGTTGACCGCCCCTGCCGGGTCCCGGGCGGCGCGGAAGCCCAATATTCGGTGGCGGACCCGTGCCGGCGCCCGCGACGATGCCCCGCATGGACGTGAGCGAGGACATCGAAGGCCCCGGGGACACCGATGACGAGGCGACGGTGGCGGCCCGGTGGACGCGCGCGACCGTCTATCCCGACATGTGGGTCGACCCGGACGACGACCCCCGCGAAGTCGGTACCGAACCCGCCGACGAACGCGGCGTCCTGCTCGGCTTTCTGCGCCACTACCGCCTGACCCTGGAAATGAAATGCGCGGGCCTGGACGCCGAGCGGATGGCCCGGCGCTCCGTACCGCCGTCCACGATGTCCCTGCTCGGGCTGGTGCGGCACATGGCCGAGGAGGAGCGGCATCTGCGCCGGGTGATGGCCGGCGAGGACGCGCCGAAGCTGTACCGCACCGACGAGGACCGCGACGGCGACTTCACCGGCGCGCTCGCGGACCCGGCCGTCGTGGCGGACGCCTGGCGGCAGTGGCGGGCGGAGGTGTCGCTCACCGACCGGTATCTCGCCGGTGTCACCGACCTCGACACCGGCAACGCCGGATTCTCCGACCTCGGTCCCCAGCCCGGCGGGGAGGAGCGGCTCCGCGATGTCCTGGTGGCGCAGATCGCGGAGTACGCGCGGCACTGCGGCCACGCCGACCTCCTGCGCGAGCGGATCGACGGCCGGGTGGGCCAGTAGGAGCGCGCCGGGCCGGCCGTCATCCCTACGGCCGACCCGGCAACCGGCAACCGACTTCCTGTACGGGGAAGCCTCAGCCCCGCGCGCCCGTCTCCGGCACCCCGGCCTCCGGGGACGCGCCGGCCGGCGCGTCCGGTGTGCCCGTGCCGCCGTCCTTCGCCGCGGCGGACTGTTTGCGGTCCAGCACGTCCAGCGCCCGCCGGGCCACCGGATGCGTCCGTACGACACCGGCCAGGGTGGTCGAGCCCCGTGTGATGTCCGCGAACGCCTTCCACGCGGGCCGCAGGCCGGTGATCGCGGCGTGCACCACGCCCGGCCGGCGCGCGAAGATGCCGAGCATCCGGCGGCCGACGCCCATCTCGACACCGAGGCCCGCCTTGATGGCGAACGCGTAGTTCAGCGCCTGGCGGCGGGCGTCCACCGCGTCGTGCGACTCGGAGATCCGGACCGCCCACTCCCCCGCGAGCCGGCCCGAGCGCAGCGCGAAGGAGATCCCCTCGCGGGTCCACGGCTCCAGCAGCCCCGCCGCGTCGCCGCACACCAGCACCCGGCCGCGCGACAGCGGCGAGTCCTCACTCCGGCACCGCGTCAGATGCCCGGACGACACCGAGGGTTCGAAGCCGGCGAGCCCGAGCCGCGCGACGAAGTCCTCCAGATAGCGCTTGGTCGCCGCGCCCTCGCCACGGGCCGAGATCACCCCGACGGTGAGGGTGTCGCCCTTCGGGAACACCCATCCGTAACTCCCGGGCAGCGGGCCCCAGTCGATCAGCGCCCGGCCCGCCCAGTCCTCCGCGACCGTCGGCGGCACCGGGATCTCCAGCTCCAGGCCCAGATCCACCTGGTCCATCTTCACCCCGACATGGCCGCCTATCCGGCTCGCGCTGCCGTCGGCGCCGACCACGGACCGCGCGAGGACCGTCCCGCCGTCCGCGAGGACGACGGCGACCGTACGGCGGTCGGGCACGGCCGGGCCGTGCTGCTCGACGCGTGAGACCGTCGCGCCGGTCCGCAGGACGGCGCCGGCCTTCTGCGCGTGCTCCACCAGACTCGCGTCGAACTCCGGGCGGTTGATGAGCCCGAAGAGCATGCGTTTGGAGCGGCGGGTACGGGAGAGCTTCCCGTTCAGCGAGAAGGTCACCGCGTGCACCCGCTCCTTCAGCGGCAACTCGAAGCCCGGGGGCAGCGAATCGCGCGAGGGGCCGATGATGCCGCCCCCGCAGGTCTTGTAACGGGGCAGGTCGGCTTTCTCCAGCAGCAGCACCTGCCGGCCCGCGACGGCCGCCGCGTACGCCGCGGAGGCTCCCGCGGGTCCTGCGCCGACCACGACGACATCCCACACCGGCTCGTCGTGCACGCTTCCGGCGTCTGCGTTCTCGCTGCTCACGATGTGCTTCTGCTCCTGATCCGCCCGGTGGCCCCTGCTGTCGAAACGGCATCCTACGGCGCTGGCGCTCCTTACCCGCTGTGGGAGGATCGACAACGCCTTCTATGTACACCTGACCGATACAACGTCGCACCGACCTGGAGCGTGCCCATGACCGTGAATTCGATCGCCGAGACCGTGGCCTCCCTGATGCCCCGTGCCCGTCAGGAACTCACGGAGCTGGTGGCCTTCCGTTCGGTGGCGGATGTCGCGGTGTTCCCGAAGAGCGAGTGCGAGGCCGCCGCCGGCTGGGTGGCCGACGCGCTGCGCGCCGAGGGCTTCCAGGACGTGGCGGTGCTCGACACCCCCGACGGGACGCAGTCCGTGTACGGGCTGCTGGCCGGCCCCGAGGGCGCGCCGACCGTGCTGCTCTACGCGCACTACGACGTACAGCCGCCGCTGGACGAGGACGCCTGGCAGAGCCCGCCGTTCGAGCTGACCGAGCGCGACGGACGCTGGTACGGGCGCGGCGCGGCCGACTGCAAGGGCGGCTTCCTGATGCATCTGCTGGCCCTGCGCGCCCTCAAGGCGAACGGCGGGGTCCCGGTGACCGTCAAGGTCATCGCGGAGGGGTCGGAGGAGCAGGGCACGGGCGGGCTCGAACGGTACGCCGAGGCGCACCCGGAGCTGCTGGCCGCCGACGCGGTCGTCATCGGTGACACGGGCAACTTCCGGGCCGGGCTGCCGACGGTCACGGCCACCCTGCGCGGGATGACCATGGTCCGTGTCTCGGTCGACACCCTCGAAGGCAACCTGCACTCGGGCCAGTTCGGCGGGGCGGCGCCCGACGCGCTCGCCGCGCTCATCCGGGTGCTCGACTCGCTGCGCTCCGAGGACGGCTCCACGACGGTGGACGGGCTGCCCGCCGACGCCGACTGGGACGGAATCGACTACCCGGAGGCCGACTTCCGCGCCGACGCCAAGGTGCTCGACGGTGTCGGCCTGATCGGCCACGGTTCGGTCGCGGACCGGATCTGGGCCCGGCCGGCCGTGACGGTGCTGGGCATCGACTGCCCGCCGGTGGTGGGCGCGACACCGTCCGTCCAGGCGAGCGCGCGGGCGACCGTCAGCCTGCGGGTGCCGCCGGGCCAGGACGCCGCCGAGGCGACGCGGCTGCTCACCGCGCATCTGGAGAAGCACATCCCGTGGGGTGCGCGGGTCGCGGTGGAACAGGTCGGCCAGGGCCAGGCGTTCCGCGCGGACACCACCAGCCCGGCGTACGCGGCGATGGCCGACGCGATGCGGGTGGCGTACCCGGGCCAGGAGATGCAGTCGTCCGGCATGGGCGGCTCCATCCCGCTGTGCAGCACCCTGGCCGCGCTGTACCCGGCGGCGGAGATCCTGCTGATCGGGCTGAGCGACCCGGAGGCACGGATCCACGCCGTGAACGAGAGTGTGTCGCCTGAGGAGTTGGAGCGCATGTCGGTGGCGGAGGCCCACTTCCTCGCCAACTACGCCCGTTCCAAGCAGGCTTGAGCCACCTCCGGCCGGCGTCCGCCCGAACGGGGCCGCCACGCTCGGGTCTTGGCCGTCGACACGCGCCCCTCACCCCTGGGCCATCGGCCCTCGGGCCTTCCGCCGGGAAGGCCCGAGGACGGGCCGTCAGCCGACCGGGACGCCGTCCTCCAGGTTGAGCACCACTCCGCGCTCCCTGGCCCGCAGCGCCCAGCGCAGCCGCGTGTAGCGGGCCGGGGGCAGCAGCTCGGCGGCCTCCTCCTCGGCGACGAAGCGCCAGCCCCGCAGCTCGGGCCCCGGCAGCAGCAGCCGGCCGGCGTCCCCGGCCGACAGCAGACCGCCGTCGAAGAGCAGCCGCAGCCCGCCGTAGCCCGGCGGCCGGGCCGGCTCCCAGTCGACCACCAACAGACCGGGCACCCGGTCGAGTTCGATGCCTATCTCCTCGGCGACCTCGCGCATTCCGGCGCGCGCGGGCGCCTCGCCCCGCTCCACCACCCCGCCGGGGAACTCCCAGCCGGGCTTGTACGTGGGGTCGACCAGCAGGACCCGGTCGTGCTCGTCGAAGAGAAGCACCCCGGCCGCGACGGTCTCGGCGGTCGGGTCCGGCGTCTGGACGATCTCGCACACCCCGGCCGCGCCGGTCTGTACCGCCGCCGCCAGGGACACGGCCGTCTGCCGGGCCGTGAGCCGGGTGTTGTCGATGACGTGGGCGTCGCCGGTGAGCCAGCTCAGGGCGGCCAGATACGGTTCGACGTGCTCGTCGCACCACCGCCGGTTGGCCTCGTTCGCCTCGTGGTCGTCACCGTGGGCTGAGCGGCCCGCGATCCGCTTGCGAAGGATCGTTTCGTCTGTGGCCAGCAGCACATGCCGTACCGGGATACGGCGGGCGGCCAGACCGCCGAATATCTCGTCCCGGTACTCCTGGCGCAGCAGGGTCATCGGGACGGCCAGCACCCCGCCCACTTCGGCCAGCAGCGCGGCGGCGGTGTCGACCACCAGCCGGCGCCAGATCGGCAGATCCTGAAAATCGCTCACCTCGGCGAGCCGCTTCTGCGGGAGCAGCTGCGCCAGTCCCGCGCCGGTCAGCTCGGGGTCGTACAGAGTGCAGTTCGGGAGCAGGTCGGTCAGTTCACGCGCCGTGCTCGTCTTGCCCGCTCCGAACGCACCGTTGATCCAGACGATCACGGTTCCCCCTCTTCCGGTAGCCCCCAGAGGACTGCCCGCAACACCCTGCCACGGAAACACCCGCCCGTCTCCGGGCCCGTGCGCGGCCGGGTGGCGGTACGGAGCCGTGGCCGGTTCGTTGCCGTTCCGAGGCCCGTCGGGCCGTAACACGGGCACCAGGAGCCTCGTTGGAGGTCCCATACGATCCGGAGCGTGGTCCGGATCCACCACGCGGACACCGCGGACATCGCGGACACAGGGGGTACCTCATGCGCCGGACCGTCATGCCCAAAACACTCGCCGAGCCCGGAGCGCCCGCCGCGCCCCGGCTCCCCGGGCGGCCCCGGGGGTCCCGGGGAGCCCGGCGGCCCGCTCTGACGCTCGCGCTGACGGGCCTCGCCCTCTCCCTGTCGGCCGCCCCCGCCGCGGCCGACAGCAGCGCCTGCACACACCACTTCTCCGGGCCGCAGATCTGTATCCGGCTGGAGGGTCAGGGCGCCAGGAACGCGGTCACCGGGATCTGGACGAACCCGCCCGGGGATCTCACCACGCACGAGGTATCGCTTTACCGGGGCGGCCGGCTCGTCTCGACGGCGACGGCCACCCGGTCGGGCAAGGCGCTGGCGTACACCTGGCCGACCGGGGACACCGGCACCGGCACCGAGCTGTGCGTGAAGTTCCGGGGAAGCCAGCGGCTGGCCTGCCAGACGCCGCGCTGACCTCCCGGGACGCCGGTCCGGTCACCGGTGAGGCGGTACGACGGGACGCGGGCGCCCCGGTACGCCGGCGTTCAGCCGCCGACCACCGCCGCGGGCTCCTCCGTACCGTCCCGGCTCTCCAGCAGCGCGGCGGCCGCCGCGCCCACCAGGCCCGCGTCCGTGCCCATGCGCGCCGGGACGATCTCCAGGTCCCGGACGTACGACAGCGTCGCGTAGTCCCGCAGGGCGCGGCGCAGCGGTGCGAAGAGCACCTCGCCCGCGTTGGCCACGCCGCCGCCGATGACGGCTATCCGGATGTCGGCCAGCGCGGCCGTCGCGGCGATCCCGGCGGCCAGTGCGCGCGCGGCCCGGTCGAACGAGGCGATCGCCACCGGGTGCCCGGCCCGCGCGGCGGCGGCCACGGCGGCGGCCGACGCGTCCCCGTCGGGGCCCGGCCGCCAGCCGTTGTCCAGCGCCCGGCGGGCGATGTTCGGGCCGCTCGCGATGCGCTCGACACAGCCCCGGGAGCCGCACGGGCAGGGGTCGCCGGCCAGCTCGACGCTGATGTGGCCGATGTGGCCGGCGTTCCCGCTCGGCCCCGGGTGGAGCCGGCCGCCCAGCACGAGACCGCCGCCGACGCCGGTGGAGACCACCATGCACAGCGCGTCGTCGTAACCGCGGGCGGCGCCCTGCCAGTGCTCGGCGGCGGCGATGGCGACACCGTCGCCGACAAGCGTCACGGGCAGCCCGCCGGTGGCCGCCCGGACCCGCTGGACCAGCGGGAAGCCGCGCCAGCCAGGGACATTGACCGGGCTGACCGTACCGGCGGAGGCGTCCACGGGTCCGGCGCTGCCGACACCGACGGCCGTGGCCGAGGACCAGAGCGGGGAGGCCGACAGCTCCGCGAGGACCGACTCGACGGCGCCCATCACCGTCTCGCCGTTCTCCCGCGCGGGCGTGGGCCGTTGGGCCCGGACAAGGATCCTGCCCGTACTGTCCACCAACGCACCGGCGATCTTGGTTCCGCCGATGTCGAGCGCGGCGACGGATTCGGTAGGCATCGGTCTTGGATCTCCCGGCGATCGAGGTATCTCCCCTTGGACGGGGAGATGTACGGAACTACTGTTTCGTGACACAGTCTCCATTCACTTGACAACGTTGTCCAGGCTTTATGCTCGACGCCACCCGCCCCGGGCCCCGCCCGGCGGCGTCGCACGTACCGCCGAGAAACGGACAGGACAGCGCACTGTGGCAGATATCGCCCACCGCCCCGAGAGTCGCTACGGCAACCGGCCCACGATGAAGGACGTCGCCGCGCGCGCCGGAGTGGGGCTGAAGACGGTCTCGCGCGTGGTCAACGGCGAGCCGGGGGTCACCGCCGACACCGAGCGCCGGGTGCAGGAGGCGATAGACGCACTGGGTTTCCGCCGCAACGACTCGGCGCGCGTGCTGCGCAAGGGCCGTACGTCGAGCATCGGACTGGTCCTGGAGGATCTCGCGGACCCGTTCTACGGTCCGCTGAACCGGGCCGTGGAGGAGGTGGCGCGGGCGCACGGCGCGCTGCTGATCAACGGGTCGAGCGCCGAGGACCCGGCCCGCGAGCAGGAGCTGGTGCTGGCGCTCTGCGCGCGCCGGGTGGACGGGCTGATCGTGATCCCCGCCGGGCACGACCACCGCTATCTGGAGCCGGAGATCAAGGCGGGGGTGGCGACGGTCTTCGTGGACCGGCCCGCCGGCCGGATCGACGCGGACGCGGTGCTCTCCGACAGCTTCGGCGGCGCCCGCTCGGGCGCCGCGCATCTGATCGCGCACGGCCATCGCAGGATCGGCTTCATCGGCGACCAGCCGGGCATCCACACCGCGAGCGAACGGCTGCGCGGCTACCGTACGGCGATGGCCGACGCGGGGCTGGCGATCGACGACGACTGGGTCTCGCTCGGTACGACGGCGCCGCGCCGGGTGCACGAGGCCGTCGTCGCGATGCTCGGCCAGCCCCGTCCGGTCACGGCGATCCTCACCGGCAACAACCGGGTGACCGTGACGGTGCTGCGGGTGCTGGCGGCGCACGAACGCCCGGTCGCGCTGGTGAGCTTCGACGACATCGAGCTGGCCGATCTGCTGGACCCCGGCGTCACGGTCATCGCGCAGGACGCGGCCACCCTGGGCCGTACGGCGGCGGAGCGGCTCTTCCACCGGCTGGACGGCGGGCTGGAGGCGCCGGCCCATGTCGTGCTGCCGACGCGGCTGATCGCCCGGGGCTCGGGCGAGATCCCGCCTCCCGCCGACGGGTAGCGGCGCTCGCTACCCCGCGGCCGGGGCCGCCGCGCCGCGCGGGTCGCGGAAGGTCTCCAGATCGGCGCGGGTCAGCCCGGTCAGTCCGGTGACCTCGTCGTCGTCCAAGGCCCCGCAGTCGAGTCCGCGCAGCAGATGGCCGCTGAGCGCCCTGGCGGTGGCCGGCTCGTCCATGACCGCGCCGCCCGCCCGGGCGACATAAGCGGCCAGCCGGGCCGCGGCGGGCTCCAGGCCCTCGCGGTAGAAGGCGTAGACGGCGGCGTAACGGGTGGGCAGATGGCCCGGGTGCATGTCCCAGCCCTGGTAGTAGGCGCGGGCGAGGGCGCGCCGGGTCAGCCCGTAGTGCAGCCGCCACGCCTCGTGGACGCGCTCCGCCGGACCGACCGGCAGGACGTTGGTGGAGCCGTCGCTGACCCGTACGCCGGTGCCCGCGGCGGCGACCTGCATGACGGCCTTGGCGTGGTCGGCGGCGGGGTGGTCGCTGGACTGGTACGCGGCGCTGACGCCGACGCAGGCGCTGTAGTCGAAGGTGCCGTAGTGCAGTCCGGTGGCCCGGCCGCCCGCCGCGTCGATCATCCGGGCGACGGTGGCGGTGCCGTCGGCGGCCACGATGGCCTGGCTGGTCTCGATCTGGATCTCGAAGCCGAGCCGGCCCGGCGCCAGCCCCCGCGCCTCCTCGAACGCGCCGAGCAGCCGCGCCATGGCGGTGACCTGCTCGGCGTAGGTGACCTTGGGGAGGGTGAGGACCAGCCCCCCGGGGAGGCCGCCGGCCGCCAGCAGCCCGCTGAGGAAGAGATCGAGGGTCCGTACGGCACGCTCCCGGACGGGCGCCTCCAGGCACTTCACGCGGATGCCCATGTACGGGGCGGCCGTGCCGTCCGCGCAGGCGGCGTGGACGAGCCGGGCGGCGC
Source organism: Streptomyces paludis (assembly GCF_003344965.1). Lineage (NCBI taxonomy): Bacteria > Bacillati > Actinomycetota > Actinomycetes > Kitasatosporales > Streptomycetaceae > Streptomyces > Streptomyces paludis. Next base: position 310,725 of record NZ_CP031194.1, read on the forward strand.
GGACGGCCGCCGCGTCCTCCTCGTCGTCGGGGCGCGGGCCGTAGCCGTCCTCGAAGTCGACGCGCAGGTCTTCCACGGGCTCGCGGACGAGCTTGGCCCGTACCCGCTCGTACACCGGTCCCGCCAGCGCGTCGGAGAGGCCGAGTACGCGCCCCAGCGAGGCGGCGTCCGGGGCGTGTTCGTCGAGGGCGGCCAGCGCCCGGTCGCCCCAGGAGCGGACGGTACGGGCGTCGAAGGCGTCGGCGGGGACATAGACGGTGTGGACGGGCTGACGGGTCACCGGGTCGCCGGGGTAGCGCCGGGCCAGCTCCGCGTCGACCGGCGCGAGGAAGGCGCCGACGGCCTCCGTGACCGCGGCCGGGAGACTGGTGACGGCCTTCTCCTGCTGCCCCATTCCGGCACCTCTCCCCTGCTCAGCACTGTTCCGGCCTGCGGAATCAACAATCCGTTGAACGACGCTATGCGGCGGGAACGGCGCGCGTCAATGGCGGCCGGACACGGCGCGGGGCCGCGCGGTGAGGATCACCACGCGGCCCCGGGGCCGGACCGGAGCGTGTCCGGGCTCAGCCCTTGCGGTTCTTGATCTCTTCGGTGAGCTGGGGGACGACGTCGAAGAGGTCGCCGACGACTCCGTAGTCGACGAGGTCGAAGATGGGGGCTTCGGCGTCCTTGTTGACCGCGACGATGGTCTTGGAGGTCTGCATGCCGGCGCGGTGCTGGATGGCGCCGGAGATGCCGGAGGCGATGTAGAGCTGCGGGGCGACGGACTTGCCGGTCTGGCCGACCTGGCTGGCGTGCGGGTACCAGCCGGCGTCGACGGCGGCGCGGGAGGCGCCGACGGCCGCGCCGAGGGAGTCGGCGAGCGCCTCGATGATCCCGAAGTTCTCGGCGCCGTTGACGCCGCGTCCGCCGGAGACGACGATCGCGGCCTCGGTCAGCTCGGGACGGCCCGTCGACTCGCGCGGGGTGCGGGAGACGACCTTCGTGCCCGTCGCCAGCTCCCCGAACGTCACGGTCAGCGCCTCGACCGCGCCGGCGGCCGGAGCGGCCTCCACGGGCGCGGAGTTGGGCTTGACGGTGATGACCGGCGTGCCCTGCGAGACACGCGAGGTGGTGGTGTAGGCGGCGGCGAAGACGGCCTGGGTCGCGACGGGGCCGTCGTCGCCGGCCTCCAGGTCGGTGGCGTCGGTGATGAGTCCGGAGCCGGTCCGCAGCGCGAAGCGCGCAGCGATCTCCTTGGTCTCCGCCGACGACGGCAGCAGCACCGCGGCCGGGGAGACGGCCGCGTGGGCGGCCTGGAGGGCGTCGACCTTCGGGACGACCAGGTAGTCGGCGAACTCGGGGGCGTCGGCGGTGAGGACCTTCACCGCGCCGTGCTCGGCCAGCACGGCGGCGGTGGCCTCGGCGCCCGGGCCGAGCGCCAGGGCGACGGGCTCGCCGAGGCGGCGGGCCAGCGTCAGCAGCTCCAGGGTGGGCTTGCGGACGGCGCCGTCCACGTGGTCGACGTAGACAAGAACTTCAGCCATGGTGTGCGATCTCCTGCGGATTGCGAAGTCGATGGGGGCGATGGGTGGGGAGGGGCGCTAAATGAACTTCTGGCCCGCGAGGAACTCGGCGAGCTGCTTGCCGCCCTCGCCCTCGTCCTTGACGATCGTGCCCGCCGTACGCGCCGGCCGCTCCGCCGCCGAGACGACCACGGTCCGTGCGCCGGCCAGGCCCACCTCGTCCGCCTCGATACCGAGGTCGGACAGGTCCAGCGCCTCCACCGGCTTCTTCTTCGCCGCCATGATGCCCTTGAACGACGGGTAACGCGCCTCGCCCGACTGGTCGGTGACCGACACCACCGCCGGCAGCGACGCCTCCAGCCGCTCGGACGCGGTGTCACCGTCCCGGCGGCCCGTGACCGTGCCGTCCTCGACCTTCACCTCGGAGAGCAGCGTCACCTGCGGTACGCCCAGCCGCTCGGCCAGCACCGCCGGGAGCACGCCCATCGCGCCGTCCGTCGAGGCCATACCCGTGATCACCAGGTCGTAGCCGGCCCGCTCGATCGCCTTGGCGAGGACCAGCGACGTACCGATGACATCCGTGCCGTGCAGATCGTCGTCCTCGACGTGGATCGCCTTGTCCGCGCCCATCGACAGCGCTTTGCGCAGCGCGTCCTTCGCGTCCTCCGGACCGACCGTCAGCACGGTGATCTCCGCGTCGTCGGCCTCGTCCGCGATCTGAAGCGCCTGCTCCACCGCGTACTCGTCCAGCTCCGACAGCAGACCGTCGACATCGTCGCGGTCGACGGTCAGGTCATCGGCGAAACTCCGGTCACCGGTGGCGTCGGGCACGTACTTCACACAGACAACGATCCTCAGGCTCACGCCGGCTCTCCTACTGCGTCGTCATTTCTGGGCTGCCTTGTTCTTGTTCCAGCAGCATAGGCGCCCGTGGGGCGGTCCCGGTCGGGAGGACCGGTGCACCGGAGTCCATATATTACTCACCAGTACACCCAGCGGGCTCCCGCTGAGCAAGCGCTCGGAACTGTGACGTTGCCAACGCGTGGGAGAGCCGGAAACGGGAACCCTCAGTCGCGCAGCGCGTTGAAGCGCCCCTGGTGGTACAGGAGCGGCCGGCCCGGGCCCGCCGGGTCACCGACGACGGCCTGGGCGACGATCAGCCGGTGGTCGGCGGCGGGCACCCGGGCGACCACCCGGCAGACCAGCCAGGCCAGTACGCCGTCGAGCAGCGGTACGCCCTCGGGTCCCTCGCGCCAGGCGGTCGGCGGGGCGAACCGGTCGGCGCCGCTGCGGGCGAACGTGGCCGCCAGGTCCGTCTGATGCTCGGCCAGTATGTGGACGCCTATGTACTCCGCCTCGGCGAGCACCGGCCAGCTGGAGGACGAGACCCCCACGCCGAAGGAGACGAGGGGCGGTTCGGCGGCGACGGAGTTCAGTGAGGTGGCGGTGAAGCCGACGGGGCCGTCCCCGTGGGCGGTGATGACCGCGACACCCGCCGCGTGCCGCCGGAAGACGGAGCGGAGCAGTTCGGGGGAGGCGGTCCGGGGCGTCGAGAGTTCGGGAGAAACCGTCATGTCAGGGTCCTTCTACGAGGGGCGCGATGGGGTCCGTGGCTGCTCAGACACCCGGACAGCGCGCACTCGCGTTGCGGGCCAGATCCACGTGGGCCCGCCCGTAGAGAAGGAGTTCTTGGGGCACTTCGTCAGAGTGACGATAGGTGGTGGGCGCAGTCAAGGGCACCCGTCACACCGCCTCGCCGAGCGCGGCGATCACATCGGCCTTGCGCGGCTGCCCGGCCGCCCTGCGGACCACCCGCCCCCGGGCGTCCAGGACAAGCACGGTCGGGGTGCGGAGAATGCCCAGCTCCCGGACGAGTTCGAGCCGTTCCTCGGCGTCCAGCTCCACATGGGAGACACCGTCGACCATCGCCGCGACTTCGCTGAGTGTGCGTCTGGTGGCCCGGCAGGGCTGGCAGAACGCGCTGGAGAACTGGACGAGCGTGGCCCGCTCCCCCAGTTCGGCGCCGAGTTCCGCCGCGCCGAGCGCCCGCTCCCCGTCGTCCCGCACCTTCAGCCTCCCGTCGCGGCGCCGCCGTACCAGTCCGAACGCGGCGGCCGCCGCCAGCACCGCCGCGCAGACCACGAGTCCTGTCGTCTCCACCCCAGCACCAGCGTTCGCACGATCGCAAAGTATTCCCGGCGCTCCGAACAGCGGTGATGGGCGATGCTGAGGGGATGGACATCGACATCCGAGGACCACGGTTCGGCGCGACCCTCACCACCCTGGTGCTCGCCGCGGTACTGATCACCAGCAGCGGGGTCCTGCTCGGCTGGCAGGCGCTCTGCTTCGCCGTTGGCGCGGCACTGGGGGTGCCGCGGTCGCCGTACGGGGTGCTCTTCCGTACGGTCGTACGGCCCCGGCTGGGGCCGCCCGCGGAGTTCGAGTCGCCCGCCCCGCCGCGGTTCGCCCAGGCGGTGGGCCTGGTGTTCGCGCTGGTGGGGCTGGTCGGCTATCTGTGGGGGCCGCCGTGGCTGGGACTGCTGGCCACCGGCTGTGCGCTGGCCGCCGCTTTCCTGAACGCGGCCTTCGGCTACTGCCTGGGCTGTGAGCTGTATCCGTTGTTCCGGCGCGGTGTGGCGGTATTGCGGTTGACGTGACGAGAATCTCGCCCCGCGCGCAGACGAGGACTGGCCTCACGGCCGTGTTTGGGGCACGATCGGCGGAATGCCGAAAACCTACGGCTGCGTAACTTCCGCCGGGAGAACCCTCCCCGGAACAGAAGGGTCCTCCCCAGATGGCAGAGCTCGTCTATCGGCCGGTCATCGGCGCCGCTCTCACGATGTTCAAGGCGCTGGACCTGAAGATCGACACGCAGGGTTCCGAGCACATCCCGCGCACCGGTGGCGCCGTGCTCGTCAGCAACCACATCAGCTATCTGGACTTCATCTTCGCCGGACTCGCCGCCCTGCCCCAGAAGCGCCTGGTGCGCTTCATGGCGAAGGACCAGGTCTTCCGGCACAAGATCTCCGGGCCGCTGATGCGCGGCATGAAGCACATCCCGGTGGACCGCAAGCAGGGTGAGACGGCGTACGCGCACGCGCTGGCCTCGCTGCGGGCCGGCGAGATCGTCGGGGTCTTCCCCGAGGCGACCATCTCGCAGTCCTTCACGCTCAAGAGCTTCAAGTCCGGCGCGGCCCGCATGGCGCAGGAGGCCGGTGTGCCGCTGATCCCGGTGGCGCTCTGGGGCACCCAGCGGGTGTGGACCAAGGGCCGGCCGCGGAACTTCAAGCGCAGCCACATCCCGGTGACGATCCGGGTCGGTGAGCGGGTGGAGGCCCCCGCCGACCAGTACGCGGGCGCGATCACACGGCGGCTGCGGGACCGGGTGCAGGAGCTGCTGGAGGCGGCGCAGCGCGCCTATCCCGTACGCCCCAAGGACGCGAACGACACCTGGTGGGTGCCCGCGCATCTGGGCGGGACCGCGCCGACGCCGACCGAGGCGCGCGAGGCGGAGCAGCACTGACACCGTCGTCGTCCGCCGCCGGGGCGGGGAGAGGGCCGAAACGTCTCTCCGCGCCCCCGGCGAGCAGGTGGGCCGTGGCGCTCAGCCCGTCGTGGGAAGCGCCGAGGGCAGTGTGCGGGTGAGGTGGGCCCGGTCGGTGGCGGCGCGCAGCGCGCCCAGCACCGCCGGGTGCGGCGCGTCGTACAGCTCCGGATAGTCCACCTCGCCGAACTGGGGGCGTACGGGCCAGGCCAGGCGCTCGCCGGTCACGGAGAACCGGGCGTCGACGCCCGGTTTGTTGCCGCGCGCGTCCTGCCGGGCCCAGCCGTCCGGCGGCGCTCCCGGGAGCAGGACGGCGACCAGTCCGTGGACGAACGAGTCCGGGCCGTCGCCGGCGGCGAGGCGCTGGTAGCACAGGGCCGTGGGCAGGGACTCCGCGCGCAGCAGCGCGGCCAGCGCGTGCGCCTTGGCGTGACAGATGCCGGTGCGCAGCGCGAGGACGTCCGAGGCGCGCCAGGTGACGCGTGGATCGTCCGCGTCCCAGGAGTGCGGAATCGTGTCACGTACGTGTTCGTACGCCGCTTTCGCGTATGAGTATGCGTCGGGGCTCTCCGCGCGGAGCCGGGCGGCTGTCTCCCGTACGAGCGGATGCTCATGGTCGATGGCCTCGTCCGCCGCGAGATAGGCAGAGATATCAGGGTTCTGCTGGATGAGCCGCATGACCGCCACCCTAGGGATACGGCCGACCGGAACGCAATAGATTTCCGATCGGCCGTATTTCTATGCGGTCCGTATTTCTATGCGGCCGCTGCCATCTCTTCCTTCAGCGCCTGCACGAAGGTGTCCACGTCGTCCTCGGTGGTGTCGAAGGAGCACATCCAGCGGACGTCGCCCGCCTTCTCGTCCCAGAAGTAGAAGCGGAACCGCTCCTGGAGCCGCACGCTCACCGTGTGCGGCAGCCGGGCGAAGACCGCGTTGGCCTGGACGGGATGGAGGATCTCGACGCCGTCCACCGCCCGCACGCCCGCCGCGAGCCGCTGGGCCATCGTGTTGGCGTGCCGGGCGTTGCGCAGCCACAGATCGCCCGTGAGGAGCGCCTCCAACTGCACGGAGACGAAGCGCATCTTGGACGCCAGCTGCATGGACAGCTTGCGCAGATGTTTCATCGCACGGACGGCGTCCGGGTTGAGCACGACGACCGCCTCGCCGAACAGCATGCCGTTCTTCGTCCCTCCGTAGGAGAGGACGTCCACGCCGACGGTGTTGGTGAAGGTGCGCATCGGGACGTCCAGGGACGCGGCGGCGTTGGCTATCCGCGCGCCGTCGAGATGGACCTTCAGACCGAGGCCGTGCGCGTGGGCGCAGAGCGCGCGGATCTCGTCGGGCGTGTAGACCGTGCCCAGTTCGGTGTTCTGGGTGATCGACACCACCTGCGGCATGGCCCGGTGCTCGTCGTCCCAGCCGTACGCCTGCCGGTCGATCAGCTCGGGCGTCAGCTTGCCGTCGGGTGTCGGTACGGTGAGCAGCTTGAGCCCGGCGACGCGCTCGGGCGCGCCGCCCTCGTCCACGTTGATGTGCGCGGACTCGGCGCAGATCACCGCGCCCCAGCGGTCGGTGAGCGCCTGGAGGGCGACGACGTTGGCGCCGGTGCCGTTGAAGACGGGGAACGTCTCCGCCGTGGGCCCGAAGTGGCGGTACATGACGCGCTGGAGGTGCGCGGTGTAGTCGTCCTCGCCGTACGCGGTCTGGTGGCCGCCGTTGGCGACGGCGAGCGCCGCCAGGATCTCGGGGTGCGCGCCGGCGTAGTTGTCGCTGGCGAAACCGCGCACCCCGGGATCGTGGTGCCGGGCGGCGTCCGTCGTACGGGACCTCACGGCTCGGGGGTCAGCCACAGTCGGTGTCCATTCACTTCGCCGGCGGGCCGGTCCCAGACACCGGCGATGGCCTCGGCCAGTTCCGTGACGTCCGTGTAGCCCGCGAATTTCGCGTTCGGGCGCTCGGCGCGCAGCGCGTCGTGCACCAGAGCCTTGATCACCAGGATGGCAGCCGCGGCCCGGGGGCCCTCCTCGCCCCCCGCCTTGCGGAAGGCGTCGGCGAGCGCGAGGGTCCATGCCTCGGCGGCGGCCTTGGCGGCGGAGTAGGCGGCGTTGCCGGCGGTGGGGCTGCTCGCGCCGGCCGCGCTGATCAGTACGTACCGTCCCCGCTCGCCGCGGAGCAGCGCGTCGTGGAAAGCGAGGGTGGTGTGCTGGACGGTGCGGATCAGCAGCTTCTCCAGCAGGTCCCAGTCGGCGAGGTCGGTCTCCGCGAAGGTGGCGCTGCCGCGCCAGCCGCCGACGAGGTGGACCAGCCCGTCGACCCGGCCGTACTCCTTCTCCGTACGGTCGGCCCACGCGCGCGTGGCGGCCGGGTCGAGCAGATCGACGGTGTCTCCGATGACGGTGGCCGCGGGGTGCGCGTCCCGGGCCGCGTCGACGGCCTCGGCGAGTCGCTCGGCGTCCGCGTCGGCGCCCACGACGGTCGCGCCCGCCCCGGCGAGCCAGGTCAGGGCGGCGCGGCCGGCCGGTCCGGCGGCGCCGGCCACGGCGACCACCCGGCCGTCGAGGGAGCCGGCGCGGCCCGTGTCGGTGTCCGCGCCGGTGGAAGCGCCGGGCGTACCCGTGCCGGTGGTGCTCGTGTCCATGCGGTCGATCTCCTTGTCCGGAACGCTCACGCGGCTACGCGCCCGGCGTCCGCCGTGGTTCCGTCCGTGCTGCCGGGGCTGGTCCCCGTAATGCCCTGGGTGGAGACAATCACCTTCTTGAGCTTCTTGGAGAGCGCTTCGTAGAACATGCTCAGCGGAAACTCGTCGGGCAGCACGTCGTCGACCAGTTTCCGGGGCGGCAGGGTCAGGTCGAGCGCGTCGGGCCCCTTGGCCCAGCGGGAGCCGGGGTGCGGCGGGAGATAGCCCGAGACCAGGTCGTACGCGGCGAGCCAGTGGACGAGCTTGGGGCGGTCGATGCCGGCCCGGTAGAGGTCCTCGATCTCGGCGCAGAGCTGATTGGTGACCTCGGCGGCGCGCGCCCAGTCGATGCGCAGGGTGTTGTCCGTCCAGCGCACGACATCGTGGCGGTGGAGGTACGAGAAGAGCAGCTGGCCGCCGAGCCCGTCGTAGTTCTTCACCCGGGCACCGGTGACCGGGAAGCGGAACATCCGGTCGAAGAGGACGGCGAACTGGACGTCACGGCCCTGCGGGAAGCCGTCGGCCTCCAGCCGTACCGCCTCGCGGAAGGCGGTGAGGTCGCAGCGCAGCTCTTCGAGCCCGTACATCCAGAACGGCTGGCGCTGCTTGATCATGAAGGGGTCGAAGGGCAGATCGCCGTGGCTGTGGGTGCGGTCGTGGATCATGTCCCAGAGGACGAACGCCTGCTGGCAGCGCTCCTGGTCGGCGACCATGGCGCGCAGGTCGTCGGGCAGCTCCACCCCGAGGGTGTCGACCGCCGCCCCGGTGACCCGGCGGAAGCGGGCGGCCTCCCGGTCGCAGAAGATCCCGCCCCAGCTGAACCGCTCGGGTGCCTCGCGCACGGCGATCGTCTCGGGGAAGAAGACGGCGGAGTTGGTGTCGTACCCGGAGGTGAAGTCCTCGAAGGTGATGCCGCAGAAGAGCGGGTTGTCGTAGCGGGTGCGCTCCAGCTCGGCCAGCCACTCGGGCCAGACCATGCGCACGACGACGGCTTCGAGATTGCGGTCCGGGTTGCCGTTCTGGGTGTACATCGGGAAGACGGCGAGGTGCTGGCGGCCGTCCGCGCGGTCGGCGGCGGGACGGAAGGCGAGCAGCGAGTCCAGGAAGTCGGGGACCGCGAAGCCGCTGTCGGCCCATTTGCGCAGGTCGGACACGGAGGCGGCGTGGTAGGCGGCGTCGTACGGGAGCAGCGGGGAGAGCTGCTCGACCGCGGCGACGACCCGGTCGAGGGTGACCTCGACGAGCGCGCGCGCCGGGGCGCCCTCGGCGTCGAAGTCGATCGATCCGTCCGCCGACTGCCAGGGCCGGATCTCCTCGACGGCGGCGCGGAGTTCCGGCCAGGCCGGGTGGTCGATCACCCGTGCCGCGTCGTGTCCACCGGCCGCGGCGGACGCGGCACCGGCCTCCGCCGGACCGGATGCGGTGGATTCACCGGATGCGGTGGCGTCCTGCGCAAGAATTTCCGTCATGTCACGTCCCTCACCGTAGAACCTGGCGCACCTGGGCGCTGACCTCACCGTATAGGCCGCTGGATCATCCGGACAAGCGGCGCCGGAAGAAATTATCCGGCCGTAACCCCATGGTCACCGCTGTTTTTCCGGCGATACGGCGTCGTGGCGCTTACTTCCACCGTATCTCCGGGTCGCTCGGGTGGCAGCTCCACCGGTGGGCGTTAGGGTCGGGCGCGGAGCCGCTGTCGACGGAAGCGAGAGAGTCTTGACTTTCCACACCATCGGTCATCGCGGAGTGATGGGTGTCGAACCGGAGAACACCCTGCGCTCCTTCCGGCAGGCCGAGCGGGCCGGTATGGACGCCATCGAGCTGGATCTGCATCTGAGCAAGGACGGCGCCCTCGTCGTCATGCACGACACCACGGTGGACCGTACGACGGACGGTACGGGCGCCATCGCCGACCGGACCCTCGCCGAGCTGCGGGAGCTGGACGCGGGGCTGGGCGAGCGCGTACCCGTCTTCGAGGAGGTCCTGGACGCCGTCGCGTCGCCGCTCCAGGCCGAGATCAAGGATGTGGCGGCGGCGCGCGCGCTGGCGGCGGTGATGCACGCGCGCGGGCTGGTGGAGCGGGTGGAGGTGTCGTCGTTCCACGACGAGGCGGTCGCCGAGATCGCCTCGCTGGTGCCGGGCGTACGTACGGTGCTGATCGCCAGCCGGTGGGGCGCGGACGTGGTGGACCGGGCCAGGGCGGTGGGCGCCGCCTCGCTGGCGCTGAACATCCGCCGGCTGAGCCTGGAGGTCGTGGAGCGCGCGCACGGCGAGGGGCTCGGCGTCATCGGCTGGGTGGTGAACACCCAGGACCAGCTGCGGCTGGCGCGGGCGTTCGGGCTGGCGGCGGTGACCACCGACCTCCCGGAGATCCGGCGCGCCGGACGGTTCACGGCGTAGGCACGCACGCTTCGGGGTGCCGGACGCGTCGGACGCGTACCGGCGTCTCAGTCCAGCGGCTTGACCAGCAGCTCGAACGCGAGATCGGCGCGCTGGGGCACACCGAAGCGCTCGTCGCCGTACGGGAACGGCAGCAGCTTTCCCGTACGGCGGTAGCCGCGCCGCTCGTACCAGGCGATGAGGTCCTCGCGCGCCGTGAGCACCGTCATCTGCATCTCCGTGACGCCCCAGCCCTCGCGCGCCATCCGCTCCGCCGTCTCGATGATCCGCCGGCCGAGACCGCCGCCCTGCGCGTCGGGCCGTACCGCGAACATGCCGAAGTAGGCCGCCTCACCGCGGTGTTCGAGCTGGCAGCAGGCGGTCAGCACCCCGTCCAGCTCGATGGCCAGCAGTCGGCTGCCGGGCGCCTCCACGACATCGAGCACCCCGCGCGCGTCGGTGCGCTGCCCCTCCAGGAGGTGCGCCTCCGTGGTCCAGCCCCGCCGGCTGCTGTCGCCCCGGTAGGCCGACTCGATGAGCGCGACGAGCGCCACGGCGTCGGCGGCCGTGGCGTCGCGGAAGACGGGCTCCGCGACGGAGTGCGGGGCGGTGGCGGTGGTGGCGGAATGTCCAGTCCGGTTCATGCGCCCGCAGCGTAATGCCCCGCTCCGCGTAGCCGGTGACCGGGGCGGGCAGGGTCACCGGGGTGCCGCCGGATCCGGACGACGCCCGCGGTTCCGGTGCGCGCCGGATCCGAACGACCAGATGGGAGTGTGCGACCTCGTGACATCCGAAGCACGGCAGGCCCTTGTCGTCCGTGGCGGCTGGGAGGGACACCGGCCCGTGGAGACCACGGAGCTGTTCCTGCCGTTTCTGCGCGAACACGGCTACACCGTACGGATCTCGGAATCCCTGGACGTCTACACCGACGCCGGGCTGCTCGCCGCCACCGATCTGGTGGTGCAGTGCTGGACAATGGGCGAGCTGTCCGGGGAGCAGAGCGCGGGACTCTCGGCGGCGGTCCGGGCGGGTACGGGGCTGGCCGGCTGGCACGGCGGGATCGTCGACTCCTTCCGCGGCGACCTCGGCTACCAGCTGCTGACCGGCGGCCAGTTCCTGATGCACCCGGCCGGCTTCTCCGAGCACGGGGTGACGCTCGTCAAGGAGCGCGCCGACCATCCCGTGATCGAGGGGCTCACCGACTTCCGGGTCCATACGGAGAAGTACTGGCTGGCCACGGATCCGCTGATCGATGTCCTGGCGACAACGGAGTTCGCGGCGGACGAGGAGCGCTCCCGGCCGGTGACCATGCCCGCGGTGTGGACCAGGAGCTGGGGCGCGGGGCGCGTCTTCGTCTCGGCCATCGGCCACAAGCCGGACGATTTCGATGTGCCCGAGGTACGGACACTGACCGAGAGGGGGCTGCTGTGGGCGAGCCGCTGAGGATCGGGGTCGTCGGGGCGGGCGCCATCAGCGGCGCCTATCTGGACACCCTGGAACGGCTGGACGGGATACGCCTCACCGCCGTCACGGACCTCGATCCGGCCCGCGCGGGCGCGCTGGCCGCCCGGGTGCCGGGCGGGGGCGTCGCGGTCGTCGGCTCGGTGGCGGATCTGGTCGTACGGGACGATGTGGACGCCGTGCTGAATCTGACCGTCCCCGCCGTCCACGCGGAGGTGGCGCTCGCCGCGCTCGGCGCGGGCAAGCATGTGTACGGCGAGAAGCCGCTGGCCACCACGCGGGCGGCGGCGGACGGGCTGCTGGCCGCCGCGGCGGCGGCCGGACTGCGGCTGGGCTGCGCGCCCGACACTGTGCTGGGCACGGGCCTCCAGACCGCCCGCGCGGCGGTCGACGGCGGGCTGATCGGCACACCGGTGGCGGCGACGGCCTTCATGACCACCCCGGGCCACGAACGCTGGCACCCGGACCCGGAGTTCTACTACCGGCCGGGCGGCGGACCGCTGCTCGACATGGGCCCCTACTATCTCTCCGCGCTGGTGCATCTGCTGGGCCCGGTCGTCGAGGTGACCGGCGCGGCCTCCCGGCCCAGGGCGGAGCGGGAGATCGGCAGCGGGCCGCGCGCGGGCGAGCGGTTCGGGGTCGCCGTGGACACCCATGTCACCGGAGTGCTGCGGCACGCGGGCGGCGCGCTGACCACGCTGGTGATGAGCTTCGACATCCAGGCCGCGCGGCTGCCGTCCATCGAGGTGCACGGTACGGCGGGTTCGCTGTCGGTGCCCGACCCCAACCACTTCGACGGGCTCGTGGAGCTGCACCCGGCGGGCGGCGAGTGGACGGCCCTGCCCGTCTCGGCGGGATGTCCGGGAGCGGGGCGCGGCATCGGACTCGCGGACCTGGCAGAGGCGTTGGCGGAGGACCGGCCGCACCGGGCCTCGGCCGAACTGGCGCGCCATGTGCTGGATGTGATGCTCACCCTGCTCGACGCGGCGCGGGAGGGCCGGTCGCTGGGGGTGTCGAGCGACTGCGTACGGCCGGAGCCGGTGCGGCTGTAGTCGCACTCAACGGCTTTACCCCGACGGCGTCTTCCGGGGGGCGCGTCCCGAACGGCGCGCCCCCCGTGTCCCGTTGCGCCCTTGCGCGCCCGAATGGGCGCCGGGCGGGCGGGGCATGACCTTGCGGACGGCCCGGCGGACCCGGTCCACCGGCCGGTCATCGGCTCGCTCGGGGGAGGTACGGGGTGCACGGACCGGCGACGGCCGGCTGGCTGCTCGTCGCGCTCTGCGCGGCGGCCGGCGGCTTCTGTCTGCTCCGGCTGCGCGGTGGCGCGCCGGAGCAGCGCCGTTCGGCGGGCGGCGAGGCGCTGATGGGGTTCGGGATGGCGGCGATGGCGGTGCCCGCGGCCGTGCTGACCCCGCCCCGGTGGGTCTGGGCGGGGTACGCGGTGGTGTTCGGCGCGGCGGCGCTGCATGTCCTGATGCCGGCGCGGGGCGGGGAACGGGCGAACGCGCCCCGGACGGACCGGTCGTCCCGGCACCGGCACCGTTCGCACCATCTGCTGGGGATGCTCGCGATGGTCTACATGGCGGGGGTCATGGCCGCCGCGCCGGGCGGCGCGCACGGCGCGCACGCGGGGGCCGGCGTGGGCGGAACTCCCCTGGTCACCGGGGTGCTGCTGGTCTACTTCGCCGGATATGTGCTGTGGTCGGGCACCCGGCTGCTGCCGGTGGCGGCCACGGATCCGGCACCGCCCGGGCAGGCGGTGGCCGTGGCCGGCTGGGGCGGGCGGCCGGAGCTGGTCTCCGCCTGCCGGCTGTCCATGGGCCTCGCCATGCTCGCGATGCTGATGACGCTCTGAGCGCCCCGCCGGACCGGCGCGGTCAAACGTGTCCTGGATCACTTGGCGGAAAAGGCGATACCCCTGAGCGGGCCCGCGCTCATAGTCTGGTGCGCATGATGGTCTCCCTGGCACTGCTGCTGCTCGGAGCACTGGCCGCCGTGGTCGCCCCGCGACTGCTGGCGCGCGCCGAATGGCCGGAGCGGGAGCCGGTGGTGGCGCTCTGGGTGTGGCAGTGCGTGGTGGCGGCCGTGCTGATGTGCTTCGCGCTCTCCATGGTCTTCAGCGCCGCCGCCGCCTGGCTGGCGGTACGCGGCCATGTCTTCGCGCCCGCCCCGCGCGGTGTGGTGGAGGCGTACGCCTTCGGTCCGCACCGGCCCTGGTCGGCGGTGCTCGCGGTGGTGCTGGCGAGCGGCGGGCTGTGGACGGTGGCGATGCTGACCCGCGAGATCCACCGGGCGCGCCGGCGGCGCGGGCGGCGCCGTGAGGAGCTGCTCGTCCGCTCTCCCCTGCTGCCCGGCGAGGAGCCCGGCGGCGAGCGGCTCGTGGTGCTGGAGGGCGAGCGGCCGGACGCCTGGTGGCTGCCGGGCGCGGCGCCCCAACTGGTCATCACCACGGCCGCGTTGCGCCGCCTGAAGGGGCGTCAGATCGATGCCGTACTGGCCCATGAGCAGGGGCACGCGCGGGCCCGGCACGACTGGCTGCTGCACTGCTCGGGGGCGCTGGCGAACGGCTTCCCGCAGGTGCCGGTGTTCGCGGCGTTCCGCGACGAGATGCACCGGCTGGTCGAGCTGGCCGCCGACGATGTCGCCTCACGGCGGTTCGGCCGGCTGACCATCGCGCTCGCCCTGGTCGAACTCAACGAGGACCGTGGGGTGTTCGGCCCCGGCGGTACCCCGGGCGCGCAGGTGCCCCAGCGGGTCAGCCGGCTGCTCTCGCCGGCCGGTCGGCTCCCGGCCGGCCGCCGGCTGCGGCTGACCGCCGCGGCGGCGCTGGTGCCGGTGGTGCCGGTCCTGATCGCCTTCGTACCGGCACTCCGCGCCCTGGGTTAGCCCCGCCCGCCCGAAGGCGCCCGAGGTGAACGCGCCGGGAACACGATCGGCACGTACGGGTGGTGGGCCTTGTCCCCGGGGCGGTGCCCCGGCAAGGATCGGATACATGACGTTCAAGGGTGTACTTTTCGACTTTTCCGGAACCCTGTTCCGCATCGAATCAGCGGGCTCCTGGCTGCGGGCCGTCCTCGACGAGTCGGGGATCGCCGTACCCCCCGACGAGGTGCGCCGCTACGCGATGATGCTGGCCGTCACGGGCGCGCTGCCCGGCGGTCCGTCACCGCAGCGGGTGCCGCCGGAGCTCGCCGACGTGTGGGCCGTCCGGGACAGCGGCGCCGAACTGCACCGCGCCGCGTACACCGGTCTGGCACGCCAGGTGGAGCTGCCGGCGCCCGGGCTGTACGACGCGCTCTACGACCGTCATATGACCCCGGCCGCCTGGCGTCCGTACACCGACGCCGCCGAGGTCCTCAGCACGCTGCGGCACGCCGGAATCGGGATCGGCGTGGTCAGCAACATCGGCTGGGACCTGCGCCCGGTCTTCCGCGCGTACGGCCTCGACGCCCTGGTGGACACCTATGTGCTGTCGTACGAGCACGGCGTCCAGAAGCCCGACGCGCGGCTGTTCCGGATGGCGTGCGAGGGGCTGGGGCAGGATCCGCACGATGTGCTGATGGTCGGCGACGACCGCCGGGCCGACGGCGGCGCGGCCGAGCTGGGCTGCACGGTCCACTTCGTGGACCATCTGCCGGTGGAGGAACGTCCCGCCGGACTCCGGCCCGTGATCACCCTGGCGGGCGCGGGCCCGCTGGCCTGAGCGGCGCGCACCGGGGCGGACAGCGTGGGCCCCGGGCCATGAGCGCGGGAGCGCCGGGCGTCTTGGACGATCCCCCGCGTCGCCCAAGGCGCCCGGCAGTCCGCCGCCCGCTCCCCGGTCAGGGGGGCGCGGCGGACGCTTTGAGTATATTCGCTCGGAGTCGGCCGACGGGGGAGCCCCGGACGTCTCACGGCGCCCGGCGCCCGGTGGCGAGTGGCGCCGGCGTTCCGCCGGGCGGAGGACCGCCCGGCGGAACGGGTCGGGCACCGGGTGTCAGTGCCGGAAGTCCGCGACGTAGTCGGGCTGCGTCTGCACGTTCAGCTCGTGCATCCGTACCCGCTTCGCCGGGTCGGTGAGGCGGTCGTCGAGCCTCAGCACATCGAAGCCCTTGACCATGTCGTTCGAGTAGATGTGGCCGTTGTAGTAGTACGCGGACCAGGTGCCGCCGCCGACCAGCCGTTCGGCGGAGAGCGGGCCGCGCTCGAAGAACGCGATCTCCTTGGGCTGCGAGGAGTTGGTGAAGTCCCAGACGGAGACACCGCCCTGGTACCAGGACTGGACCATGATGTCGCGGCCCTTGACCGGGATCAGCGAGCCGTTGTGGGCGACACAGTTCTCGGTGTCGGCCTGGTGGCGCGGGATCTTGTAGTAGCTGCGGAAGACCAGCTTGCGCTTGTCGCCCTTGCCGACGATGTCGTAGATACCGTTGGCGCCGCGGGTGGGGCCGATCCGCTCGTTGCAGGTGGCGGCGCCGCCACCGCCCAGCTCGTCGGTGAAGACCACCTTGTTGACGGCCTGGTTGAAGGTCGCCGAGTGCCAGAAGGCGAAGTTGACGTTGTCCTGGACCTGGTCGATCACCCTGGGGCGCTCGGGGTCCTTGATGTCCATCAGGACACCGTCACCCATGCAGGCGCCGGCCGCGAGGTTCTTGGACGGGAGCACGGTGATGTCGTGGCAGCCGGAGGTCGCCGAGACACCCGGGTTGGTGGGCGCGCCCGGGTTGCCGCCGTCCGGGAACAGCACCTCGAACTTGATCAGTTCGGCCTTCTGCGGGGCCTTGCGCGGCACCTTGATGATGGAGATGCCGTCGTGCGGCGGCTGGCAGTCCGGGAAGGACACGCTGGGCGCGTACGAGGAGACGTAGATGTAGACGTCCTTGGCCTTCGGCACCAGCGTGTGGGTGTGCGAGCCGCACGCGGTCTCGACAGCGGCGACGTACTTCGGGTTGCGCTTGTCGCTGATGTCGAAGATCTTCATGCCCTCCCAGGACTCCTTGATCGTCGCCGACTGCGCGACGCTGTTGCAGGAGTTGTCACTGCGGGAGGAGTCGGTGGAGAGGAAGAGCAGGTTCCCGGAGACCGAGATGTCGTTCTGCGCTCCGGGACAGAGCACCTGCGCGACGGACTTCGGGGCCTTCGGATTGCTGATGTCGAGAATCCGGAAACCGTCGTAGTTGCCGCTGTAGGCGTACTTGCCCTGGAAGGCCAGGTCCGAATTGGTCCCCGTGATGAGGTCCTTCGGGACGTTGGCGAGATGCTTGATGTTGGAGCTGTGGACGATCTCGTCCACTCCGGGTATCTCACCGGCCGCGATGGCGGCCTTCACCTGAGCGGCACGCTCGCTGGAGACGGTCGTCTCCTGTACGGCGGCGTCACCGGGTTCGGGACTGGCGATGGCCGGTCCCGCGGTCAGCAGAGTCGCGAAGAGCCCGGCCGCGGCTGCCGCCACGCCCAGACGTCTGCGCCGCACTCGTGGGGTGTGCAACGAGGTCACTGCGTCCTCCCTTGTCTCCGGGTCAGAGTGATCCGGTACGGACCCCGGCAGTATCGTTCTTTTCATGTACATCCCAACAGATGGCAACAGAGACGTAATGAAAGTTTTTGATCTCAGGTAAGTGGAAGCGTGTTAGGGATGTGTTCCATCACCCATGTGCCGTAGGAGGCCGCTGTGTTGATCCGTCGCCGGAGTCCGCGCCACCGCCGCGCCGCCCTCGCCGCGGTGGCGGCCGTCGCCGTACTCGCCCTGGGAGCCTGCGACTCGGGGGACGACAAGAGCGCGGAGCCGCCAAGTACCAGGCAGGACAAGGGAATAGGCGTGATCGCGCCCGGCGCGCCGGGTGAGCCGGCGAGGACCCTGTCCGCCGAGGAGGCCAAGAAGGCCCGCCCGGACAACACTCCCAACTCGGCCGATTTCACTTACGCGCAGATGATGATCGTCCACCATGGCCAGGCGCTGGAGATGACCGCTCTCGTCCCGGAGCGGGCCGATTCGGATGTGGTGAAGCGGCTCTCGGCACGGATCGCCGCCTCCCAGGAACCCGAGATCGGCGCGATGGAAGGATGGCTGGAAAGCAATGCCGGGGCAAAGAAGGAAACGGGCCATCACCACGGGACCATGCCCGGAATGGCGACCGAGGCCCAATTGACGCGATTGCGCGCGGCGAAGGGCGTCGCTTTCGACGAACTCTTCCTCAAACTGATGATCACGCACCATCAGGGCGCGGTCGTCATGGCCACCGACGCGATATCGGACGGCCGGAACATCCAGATCGCGGACATGGCCAAGGATGTGATCGCACAGCAGAGCATCGAGATTGACCGCATGCGCTCGATGTGACCGCGTCGCCCGGACGGCGGATGGTCAGCGGCGGTGGTGGCGCGGGGTCAGATGCCCCTCGTCGCGGGCGCCCGCGATGAGCCGGAGCGCCTTGCGGCGGCTGAATCCGGTGGCGGCCATCACCGCGAGTACGGGGTCCTGGCCGGCGCGCTGGGCGGCACGGTAGACCTCGGCCACCCCGCGCCGGGCGGCGCTGCCGCGCGGGAGGGCCGGGGTGGCGCGGTGACGGCCGGGCTCGGCGTTCGGCGGGGTTCCCGCCACGGGGGTCGTGGGCTCGGGCTCGGGGGCCGGGTCGACCGCGACCGCGGGCATGGGTGTGGGTGTGGGTGCAGATGCGGGTGCGGGTGCCGGCTCGGTCGCGGGCTCGGGTTGCGCGGCCAGTCCCGTATCCGGTCCTGTTTCCAGTACGGGATTCGGTGCGGGATCCGACGCGGTGTCAATCTGCGGTACGGGCGGGCGGTGCCGCCCCGCGACCACCTGGCACGCGCTCTGGAGCGGGGCCTCGATCGCCTCGGCGAGCGCGGCGAAACCGGCCAGGGCCAGCGGCGGATCGGCCTGCGCGTCCTCGATCGCGATACGGCCGTCCCGTACCACCGCCAGCACATCGATGCGGGCGCCGTCCGCGAAGGTCAGCCGGACATCGACCCAGGGCGGCAGGATCTCGCGCCGCCCGGCGCCGTCCCGGGGATCACCGGCGCCGGTGACGGTGCCGTGCCCCTGCACCTCCCACGCGGGCCACGTGCGCGCGTCTCGCTCCTGTGGTTCCTGGGCGGAAATCGATTTATGTTCCGACACATTCACCACTTAATCAGGCAATCCGCCCTTATGGTCATGGCGCGCACACACCCGAACCTGACGGCACCCTGTCGGCTCAGCCGCCCGCCAGGCGCGCGTCCTGCCCGGCGGCCGCGCCGAGGACGCTGTCGAGCAGCCCGGGGAAGAGCGCCTCCAGATCCGCCGCCCGCAGCCCGTTCATCTTGGCCGTCCCCCGGTAGACCTGCTGGACCACCCCGCTCTCGCGCAGCACCCGGAAGTGGTAGGTGGAGGTGGACTTGGAGACGGGCAGCGCGAAACACGAACAGGACAGCTCGCCGTCCGACCCCGCGAGCTGCCGGACGATACGGAGCCGCAGGGGGTCGGAGAGCGCGTTCAGCACGCCTTCGAGACGGATCTCCGCACGCGAGGGGTGAGCGAGTTCGCGGGTGCTGGGCGCGGCGGTCGCGGCGGTCACGGCGGCTCCACTGGGTCGGGGTGACCGCCATTGTACGACGCCCTTCGTATTTAGCCCGGTTTCATACCGGCCGGGCGGCCCCGGCGGGCGGCGGCGCCGCCTCTTCCGCGGTGGACAGGACCAGCGTCACCTCCACCGGGGCCCCGGACGGCAGCGCGGCCACCCCGACCGCCGTACGCGCCGGGGGCGGGCCCGCCAGCAGGGCGCGTACGCGGGCGCTCGCGCCGTCCGCGACCCTGCTGTGCTCCGTGAACCCGGGCACGACGGCGAGATGGACCGTCATGGACACGGCCGACTCCAGCCGCAGCCCCGCCGACCGGGCCGCCTCACGCGCCGCCTCGACCGCCCGCCCGGCGGCGAGCGCCGCCAGCGGGACCGCGTCCTCGACGGTCAGACCGGCCCCGAGCACACCGGCGGCGATGACTCCGCCGCCGGCGCGCGGGGTCATCCCGGCGGTGAAGACCAGCCCGCCCGCGATCCGGGCGGCGGCGTAGTCCCCGGCCGGTACGGGAGTGTCGGGAACAGGGGCGTCGCGGGCGTCGGGTGCGGGCGTGCCGGCCCCCGGGAGGTCCGTACCGCTCACTGTTCGGCGCCCGTGTCGCAGGAGGTCAGCACCTCGTGCCCGTCCTCGGTGAGCAGTACGGTCGCGGAGAAGCCGATCCCCGCGGTGTCCTTGATGCGCAGGGTGGGCACCACATGGACGACCATGCCGGGCGCGAAGACACGCCGCTCGTTCTCGCCCAGCGAGAGCAGGTGTCCCTCGCCCCAGTCCGGGGCGAAGGCGATACCGACCGAGTAGCCGCTGCGCTTGCGGTACGTGTGGGCCAGCCCCGCGTCCGCGATGGCCTGCTTGCAGGCCGCGTGCGCCGCGGCGGGGGAACCGCCCGGCACGACATGCGCCAGGGCCGCGTCCCGGGCCGCGAGACAGGCCGGTGCCATCGCCGCCGCCTCGCCGGTGAGCGGTCCGGTCCATACCGTGTGCATCAGCGGGGCGTTGTAGCGTCCGGTCGTCGCCGACATCTCCAGCAGGACGGGCTCGTTGGGCCGGATGACCCGGTCGGTCCAGCTCGCGTGGATCGTGCCGGCGCGCGGTCCGGACGCGACGAAGGGCTCCATGCCGAAGTACTCGGAGCCCGCCGCGATGAGCCCGCCGAAGGCCGCGGCGGCCACGGCGCGCTCGGAGGCGCCCGGCACCGCGGCCGCGGCAGCGGCCGCCATCCCGGCGTTGGTGGCCCGCGCGGCGTCCCTGATCCGCTCGATCTCCAGCGGCGACTTGAGCAGCCGGGCGGCGGCCAGCGCGTCGTCGATGTGTGTCACCTCGGCGCCCGCCGCCCTCAGCAGGCCGCCCAGCTTCAGGAACGGCTCCGGCGGCAGGAACCAGGAACGGGCCTCCACCCCCACCGCCCGTGCGCCCGGCGCCAGTTCGGCCAGGAGCGACACCGTGGCGGCGACCGGGTCGGCGCTGTCCGGGAAGCCGGTGATCCGGTCGAAGTAGGTGGTCTCCGCCGCGTTGACCGTCTCGGTCTCGCGCATGAGCAGGGCCGCTTCGCCGTCGGCCGTGACGATCAGGCACTGGTAGGTGTAGTAGCCGGGCGTGGCGTGGCCGGAGAGGTAACAGACGTTCTCCGGGGTGTGGACGATGACGGCGTCCAGCTCCTGGGCCTTGAGTGTGGCGCGCAGGCCGGCGAGCCGGCGGTCGTACTCAGCCGCGGGAAAGACGGGGGGCATGGGTGGCTCCTGAGGTGGTGACGGGATCCGTGGGGGCGGCGGCCGGGGCGGCCGGGTCCGGGGCGGCGAGGGTGAGGCGGGTCAGCGGGGGCGCGGGGGCGGTGCCGAGCAGGTCGGTCCGCAGATCGGTCAGATACGACAGCCCCTGCCGTACGGCGGCGGTCTCGGCGGCCGACACCGTCGCCACGCACAGAGCGCTGATGTCGTCCGGGCAGCCGGCCACCTGCCGGCCCTCGGGGTTCCAGACCCCGCTGCGGCCGAAGTAGTGCTCGCCCGCGAGGTCACCGACCGCGTTGACGACCAGCGTGGAGACGGTGTTCTCGACGGCCCGCGCCGGGTGGTAGACCCCGTAGCGGTACTCGGTCGGGCCGGTGGCGAAGGCGGAGCAGAAGAGGACGGCGTGCGCGCCCGCGCGGGCGTAGGCGCGGGTCAGCTCGGGGAACCCCGCGTCGTAACAGATCCCGAGCCCCAGCGTGACCCCGCCGTCCTCGATGACCATCAGCCGGTCGCCGGGGGCGAAGGGGGCGCGTTCCTCCTGCCACAGATGGGTCTTGGCGTAGTGGCCGCGCACCGTGCCGTACGGATCGATCACGAGCACCGCGTTGTACGGGCGTCCCCCGGGCTCCTCGCCGCGTACGGAGCAGCCGAGGAGGACCCACACGCCGTGCGTGGCCGCCGCCGCGGCGAGCGGGGCCAGCGGCGAGCCCGGTGGCGGCGCCGTACCGGCCGGGGGCGGGGTCAGGGACCAGCCGGCGGGGTCGGCGAGTACGGCGGCCGGGTCGTATCCGCAGGCGAACAGCTCGGGCAGGGCGAGCACACGCGCGCCGCGCGCGGCGGCTTCGGGGACCAGCCGGGCCGCCGTGGCGAGGTTGGCTGCGAGGTCGCCGGGGACGCTCTCCGCCTGGCCGAGGGCAATGGTCAGGCTGCCGAGGGCGATGGTCGGGCTCATGCCGTACCCCCGTCCGCGCCGTCCGTCTCCGGGCCGGTCAGTGCCGCGGTGAGGATCGCCCGGTACAGGCCCACGGACGCGCGCAGTTCCTCGACCACGATGTGCTCGTCGACCGCGTGCATCACCTCCAGCCGGCCGGGGCCGCAGACCAGCGCCGGGACCCCGGCGGCCCGGAAGTGCGTCATGTCGCAGTTGACGGTGAGTCCGCCGAGCGAGTCGTCGGCGCCCGCCGCCGCGAGGGCCGCGCGGCACAGCGTGACGAACGGGTCGTCAGCCGGTGTCTCCGAGGGACCGCCGGTGCTCGGCGCGCACTCCACGACC
Source organism: Streptomyces paludis (assembly GCF_003344965.1). Lineage (NCBI taxonomy): Bacteria > Bacillati > Actinomycetota > Actinomycetes > Kitasatosporales > Streptomycetaceae > Streptomyces > Streptomyces paludis. The sequence goes on from NZ_CP031194.1 coordinate 332,839, forward strand.
GAGGCCGTCGCGCCCGTACCGCGCGCGTTGAACCGGTCGAGGATCTCCCCGACCGCCGCCACGACGGACTCCGGGGTCTCCCCCGGCAGCAGCCGCCGGTCCAGGGTGACGCGGCAGCGCTCCGGTACGGCGTTGGGCGCCTCGCCGCCCTCGATCAGTACGGGGGTGCAGGTGGGCGCGCCGAGCAGCGGGTGGCCGTGGTCCGTGAGCGAGGCGCTGTACTCCTCCAGCAGGGTGATCACGGTGGCGGCGGCGGTCACCGCGTTCACGCCCTGGCCGGGTGTGGCGGCGTGCGCGGCCCGGCCGACGACCTCGATGACCGGGCGGACCGAGCCCTTGTGGGCGGTCAGCAGCCGCATGCCGGTGGGTTCGCCGACGATGACCGCGTCGGGCAGCCGGCCCGCCGCCGCCAGCAGGGGTACGAGATGACGGGCGCCCATCGAGTCGCCCTCCTCCTGCGAGACCGCCGAGAAGACGATCTCCCCGCGCGGGGTTTGGCTGCCGGCGTCGGCCGCGCGGGCCAGTTCGATCGCGGCGCACGCCATGGCGGCGAGCGGGCCCTTGGCGTCGGCGGTGCCGCGTCCGTACAGCCGTCCGTCGCGGAGGGTGGGGACGAAGGGCGGGCTGGTCCAGCCGCCGCCCGCCGGGACGACGTCGAGATGCGAGTTGAGCATGATCACGGGGCCGCCGGGGCCGAACCGGCGGCGGGCGGTCAGATTGACGCGGCCGGGCGCCAGCCGCTCGGTCTCGATGGCGAAGCCGGCCGCGGCGAGCGGGGCGGCGAGCAGGGCGGCGGTGGTCTCCTCCTCGCCGGTGGGGGTGGTGGAGTCGCAGGCCACGAGCGCGGTGAGCAGCGCGAGTACGTCGGGGACGGGTGCGAGGAGTGCCTCGGTTGCGGTGGGGGCCGGAGTGGTCATGGTGTGAACGTCCTTGCTCGGTCTGCGGTGTGGACGGGCGTGCCCACCGGGGTGAGCCGCGCGGGATCGACGGAGACCCGGACGCCGAGTCCGGGAGCGGCGGGCAAGTGGACCGCGCCGCCGCGCAGTTCGGGGCCTTCGGTGACGTCGTGGGCGAGGTGGGCGCAGCCCCAGAGTTCGGCCACGGCCACCCCGAGCCCGGCCGCCAGATGCGCGGTGGTCGCGCAGCCGAGGCGTCCGCAGTCCATCTGGCCGAGGCCGACGTCGAGTCCGCGCGCGCGGGCGGCGGCGATCGCGGCGGCGAGGGCGTCGACGGTGCCCGCCTTCTCCAGCTTCAGATGGACGCCGTCTGCGGCGCCCGCGTCGGCGACGGCGTGCACCGAGGCCGCGTCGGTGACCGACTCGTCGGCCCACACGGGCACGCGCGCGGCCGTACGGACGGCGGCCATGGCCGCCAAGTCGCCGGGCGCGGTGGGCTGTTCGAGCCAGGCGACCCCGTGGTCCGCGAGCCAGTGGGTGGCCGCGACCGCGGTGTCCGGGGTCCAGCCGCCGTTGGCGTCGGCCGCGATCGCGACCGTACGGGAGGTGCCGGCGGCCCGGTCGACGGCGTCCCGTACGGCGGCGATCCTGGCCCGGTCCAGGGCCGGATCGCCGCCGACGCGGACCTTGACCCGGCCGAAGCCGGCCTCGGCGGCGGCGGAGGCGAGGGCGGCGGCCTCGGCCGGGGTGCCGAAGCCGATCGGGGCGTGGGTGGGCAGGGGGCCGGGTGCGGCGGAGTCTGCCCGGGTCGCGTGATCGCTCCCCGTACCGGATCCGGAGCCTCCCCGGGCCGCGTGGTCGCTGCCCGTACCGGCACCGGAGCCCGAGCCGGAGCCGCGCAGGGTCGCCCAGAGCGGCAGACCCGCGGCCCTCGCCGTGGCGTCGCGCCAGGCGATGTCCAGCAGCGCGGCGGCCGGCGGGCAGTGCGTGGCCAGACCGGCGACCAGCGCGGCGGGATCCGCCCACGCCGGGTCGGTGGCGGGCGGGAGTCCGGCCAGGGCCGCGGTGATGCCGCCGGTGGTGTGGTGGGTGGCGTAGGCACCGTTCCCCCGGGTCTCGGCCCAGCCGACATGGCCGTCGGCCAGCCGTACCCGGAGGAAGACCTCCGTCAACTCCGCCGTGTCCACGGAGGTATGACGCAGCCTCAGCCGCAGCGGCAGCCCCACGACGCCGTACCGCGCCTCCGTGACGGGCGGTGGCGGCACCGCGCGCGGGCCCCGGCCGGCGGTCACGCCGGGTCCAGCGAGCCCACGACCTCGATGATCCGGTCGAGGGCGGCGTCCCACACGGTCTCGTCCTGGGCGAAGCACAGCCGCATCCGGCTGGTACCGGCGAAGCCGAACTGGTAACCGGGGTTGACGATGACCCCGGCGTGCTCCTTGAGCGCGAGCGCCACCGCCTGGTCGCTCGCGCCGGTGAGCACCTCGGGGAAGAGGTACGCCGTGCCATAGGCGGCGTTGACGCGCATGACCGACGACGCGTTGATCTTCTTCACGGTGGTGTCGCGCAGCGCCTGGTACTCGACGAGGCGCCGCTCCAGGAACTCGCCGTCGTCGGCTATCCAGCGCGCCAGCAGGTGCTGCGCGTAGGACGGCGCGCGCAGGGCCGTGCAGGACTGTACGTCCTCCATCACGTCGACGAGCGCGGTGGGGGCGACGGCGACCCCGAGCCGGTAGCCGGAGAGCGACTCGGTCTTGGAGGGGCCGAGCAGGGTCACCGTACGCTCGGCCATCCCCTCGTAGGCGGCGAGGTGGTGGAACGTCTCGCCCTCGTACACCAGCCGGCAGTACAGCTCGTCGGCGATGACGGTGAAGTCGTGGCGGCGGGCCGCGTCGGCGATCGCGCCGATCGTCTCCTCGCCGTAGATGGCGCCGGTGGGGTTGTTGGGGTGCGAGAAGACCATCAGGCGCGGGCCCTCGGCGGCGGCGTCCTCCAGCGCCTGGAGGTCGAGGGTGGGACGGCCGCGCTCGCCGCTGTCGCTCTCGTCGGGCCAGATCATCGGGATACGGCGGACGCGGGCGCCGAAGTAGCGCAGCATGCGCTCGGTGGAGAGGTAGTCCGGGTCCGGCAGCAGGACCAGGTCACCGGGCGACAGGATCGCGGCGAGGGCGGTGAACAGCGCGCCCTGGGTGCCGGGGGTGAGGATGACGTCGGAGGGCCCGCCGGCCGGGATGCCGAGCACGGAGGAGACGTTGTGGGCGACGGCCTCCCGTACGGCGCGGTCGCCGCGGTACGGGGTGTACGTCATGCCGTCCCCGCCGGCGGCGGCGTTGAAGGTGGGCAGGGCCCACTCGGGCGCCGGGAAGCGGTGGGTGTCGGCGTAGGTGGCGTCGAGCGGGGCGGCGGGCCCGGGGCCGTACTCCAGCTCGCGTTCCAGTTCGCGTACGGACTTCCCGAGCCGGGCGGTGTGTTCGGGGAGGGACAGGCGCTCGATGGCCTCGGGCTGGTGGATCACGGTCGGATTCCTCACTGTCTTCGGTACGGCGGGGGGTTGGAGGGGCCCGGAGGCCCGTTGGACGGCCGGTCGGCGGTCCGGCCGGGTCAGAGCGGGTCCGACACGCTCGCGGGCTGACCGGCGATGGAGCCCGCCAGCAGGGTCAGTCCGCCCAGCACATGGGTCCGGGTGAGCGTGGCCGACTGCTCGGCGTCGCCGCGCAGCAGCGCTTCGACGATGGCGGTGTGTTCGTCCACGGAGATCTGCGCCCGCTGGGCATCCGCCAGATAGAGGGCGAGATAGCGGTCGCTCTTGGCGCGCAGCTGGTCGAGGGCCGCCAGGGTGGCGGGCATCGCGGCGAGTTCGTACACCGTGTCGTGGAACTCCCGGTCGAGCAGCCGCACTTGGATCGCGTCCCCGAGCGATACGGCGATGCGCTGGCGCTCCAGGAGCAGGCCGAAGTCCGCCGCGAGGGCGCCGCGTTCGGCGGGGTCCGCCTGTGCGGCGGCTGCCGCGAGCACACTCTCCAGCGCGGCCCGCCCGTTGTAGATGTCCCGGGCGTCGGCCACCGAGACCTCGGCGACGGTGGACTTCTGGTGCGGCCGGTCCACGACCAGGCTCTCGGCGGCCAGCCGCGACAGCGCGTCGCGCAACGGGCCCCGGCTGATGCCGAGTTCCTGGGCCAGGGCCTCCTGGCTGAGCTGTTCGCCGGGCGCCAGGACGCCGGTCAGGATGCGTTCGCGGAGCTGCTGGTAGGCCCAGTCCTGCTTGCGCAGGCTCCAGGGGGCGGTGGGGCGGGCGGCGGAGCCGCGGCGTTGCGGCGGGGGTGACGGCGTCATGGCCCTACTCTCCGAGGATCTGCTCGAAAAAGGCGCGCGTTCGCTCGTGGCGCGCCGCCGTGAACAGGGTCTCGGCGGGCCCGTCCTCCACGATCCGGCCGTCCGCCATGAACACCACCCGGTCCGCGCTTCTGCGGGCGAAGCCCATCTCGTGCGTGACGACGACGATGGTCATTCCGCTGTCGGCCAAGTCGCGCATGACAGCGAGGACTTCGCGGGTGAACTCGGGGTCGAGGGCGGAGGTGGGCTCGTCGAAGAGCATCAGCTCCGGGCGCATCGCCAGGGCGCGGGCGATGGCCACCCGCTGCTGCTGGCCGCCGGAGAGTTCGTACGGATAGTGGTCGCGGCGCTCGGCGAGGCCGACCCGGGCCAGGAGTTCATGGGCCTCCTCGCGTGCCTGCGCCCGGGAGACGCCCCGTACCCGTACGGGGGCCAGCGCGACGTTCTCCGTGGCGGTGAGATGGGGGAAGAGGTTGAACTGCTGGAAGACCATCCCGATCCGGCCGCCGACCGAACGCGGTTTGGAGCCCGCCTTCGAGAGCAGCTCGCCCTGGAAACCCACACTGCCGGTCTCCAGCGGTTCCAGTCCGGCCAGACAGCGCAGCATGGTGGACTTGCCGGCACCCGAGGGGCCGAGGACGGCGACGGTCTGGCCGGCGGGGATGGTCAGATTCACCTCGCTGACCACGGCGTTGCCGTGGTAGCTGCGGCCGAGGTTCTCGGCGACGAGTACGGTGCGCGCCTTGGCGGACTCGGACCCGGGCGCGGACTCGGGCGCGAGTGTGGACGCGGGTGCCATAGCCGCCTCCGCCGTGGTCTCCGGTTCTGACCTGGTGTCGCTCATGACAGCGCTCTCTCCGGTTCCGGTTCCGGCGGCGGGCCGCGCGGTACTCATCGGGCCGCCGGGTCGACGGCCGCCGTGAGGACGGGTTCCCGGGGGACGGGCTCCTTGGTGCGCCGCGCGGCGGCGCGCCGGTTCACATCGAGGTGCCGCTCCAGCCGCCGTAGCGCGAAGGTGAACACCGTGGTGAGGACGAGGTAGTGGACGGCCGCCGCGCCGAGCGAGCCGACGTAGTCGAAGTCGGCGGCGGACTGGCGCTGCGCGGTCAGCATCAGGTCCTGGACACTGACGACGGAAGCCAGCGCCGAGGTCTTGAGCATCCCGATGAACTGATTGCCGGTGGGCGGCAGGATCAGCCGGGTGGCCTGCGGAAGCACCACCCAGCGCAGGATGCCCGCCTCGGAGAGCCCGAGCATCCGCGCCGCCGTCCGCTGGCCCTTGTCGACGCCGAGCAGCCCGCCCCGGACGATCTCGGCCATGTAGGCGATCTCGTTGAGGCTCAGCGCGATGACCGCGCAGGTGAACGGGGAGAGGCTCAGCCCCCACAGCGGCAGCACATTGAAGACGAAGATGAGCTGGAGCAGGACGGGCGTGCCCCGGAAGAACCAGATGTACCCATCCGCGAGCCAGCGCAGCGGCGCGAACCGTACGCCCTTGAGCAGGGCCACCAGCACACCGCCCACGACCCCCAGCGCCATCGAGAGCACCGTGAGGACGAAGGTCAGCATCGAGGCCGTCAGGAAGTCGGCGGACACCGCCTTGTGGAGGAACTCCATGCTACGAACCGCTCGCGGAGGAGGACGCCGGGGCGGAGGGCGACGCCGTCGACCCCGTACCCGCACTTGCACCCGTACCCGTATCCGAGGAGGTGAAGTAGTTGGAGTCCTCGGGCAGTTGGTACTTGGCCATCAGCTTCGCGTAGCCGCCCGACGCGACGAACCGGTCCAGCGCCGCGCTGATCGCGGTCTTCATCCCCGTGTCGCCCTTGCGTACGGCTATCCCGATCCTCGTCTCGTTCTTGAAGGTCGCCGCGAGGGTGAACCTGTCCTTGGTGGCGGCCAGGGTGGCCGCCGCGCCGGGGGTGGAGGTGTCGAAGGCGTCCGCGCGGCCCGACTGCACGGCGAGCATCGCGTCCTGGTTGTTGGGCAGCGACATGATCTTCATCTCCGCGCGGCCCTGCTGCTTCAACTCCTTGTTGTACTCGGTCATATACGTCTCGCCGATGGCGCCGCGCGTGACGGCGACGGTCTTGCCGGAGAGGTCCTCGGGGATCCGGGCGATCTTCTTCGGGTTGCCCTTCGGGGTGAGCAGGGTCTCCCCAATGATCATGTACGGGACGAAGTCGACCTTCTTCTCGCGCTCGGGCGTGATGTACATGGCCGAGTTGATGACATCGGTCCGCTTGCCGGACAGCGCCGGGATGAGCCCGTCGAAGTCGATGTCCAGGACCTTGGCCTTCAGCCCCATGGACGCGGACAGCGCCTTGATCATGTCGATGTCGAAGCCCTGGGGACCGTCGCTTCCCTGGGACTCGAAGGGCGGGAAGCTGGCCGCCGTGCCGTAGGTCAGGGTGCCGGACGAGGCGAGGTTCTTCGGCGGCGTGACATCGGCCGCGACGGCCGACGACGACGCGGTGTCGGAACTGCCGCAGGCGGAGACCGCGGCCATCATGACAACGGCGGTGCACACTGCGGCGGTTCGCGTGGTACTTGCTCTCACCGGACTGCTCCCTACTGGCGTTTTTCCTGTTCAGGAGGTTCTGTAAACAGTTGCCAGTCACTGTGGCCGGGAGGAGTGTCCACACCATTGCTGCTTTGTTAAACCGAAGTTCCCGCTCCGGCCGGGATCCGGTCCGCGCGGAAACACCCCGGACACACCGGTGGCCCCGGCGAGATGTTCATCTCGCCGGGGCCACCGGTGTCACACGGAAAGGGCCGGCCGTCTCAGAGCGCCCGGTGGTACTGGAGCGGCCCCGCCACCTCGGCGGACAGCTCGCGCGCGGTGCGCAGCGCGAAGTGCGGGTCGCGCAGCAGTTCGCGCCCGATCAGTACGGCGTCCGCCCGGCCGTCCGCGACGATCTCCTCCGCCTGCCGGGGCTCGGTGATCAGACCGACCGCGCCGACGGGCATCCCCGTCTCCTTCTTGACCCGCTCGGCGAAGCCCACCTGGAAGCCGGGGGACGGCACGATCCTGGCGTCCGGAGCGCTGCCGCCGGTGGAGGTGTCGAGCAGATCCACCCCGTGCGCGGCCAGATCCGCCGCGAACCGGACGGTGTCCTCGGCCGTCCAGCCCTCGCGGTCGTCCTCGTCGTTCTCCGAGAGCCAGTCGGTGGCCGAGATACGGAAGAAGACCGGCAGCTCGTCCGGCCACACCGCGCGCACGGCGTCCACCACGCGCAGCGCGAAGCGTGTGCGGTTCTCGTAGGAGCCGCCGTACTCGTCGGTCCGCCGGTTGCTGTACGGGGAGAGGAACTGGTTGATCAGATAGCCGTGCGCGCCGTGCACCTCGACGACCTCGAAGCCCGCCGCCAGCGCCCGCCGGGCCGCCGCCGCGAACTGCTCGACGATCTCGTCGATCCGTACCGCGGTCAGCTCTTCCGGTACGGCCGAGTCCGGGTCGAACGGCAGCGGGCTCGGGGCCACGGGCGTCCAGCCGAATCCCTCGCCGGGCTGGATCGCCGCGCCCCGCGCCACCCAGGGCCGCTCGGTCGACGCCTTGCGGCCGGCATGGGCGAGCTGGACGGCCGGGACGGTGCCCTGGCTCTTCAGGAAGGCGGTGATACGGCGGAACGCCTCGGTCTGCCGGTCGTTCCACAGCCCGAGGTCCCACGGGCTGATCCGCCCCTCGGGGCTGACGGCGGTCGCCTCGGCCAGGATCAGCCCCGCGCCGCCGGTGGCCCGCGAGGCCAGGTGCTGGAAGTGCCAGTCGTTGGGCGCGCCCAGGTCAGGGCCCTCCGGCGCGGCCGAGTACTGGCACATCGGCGCCATCCAGAGCCGGTTGGGGATGGTCAGCGACCTCAGGGTGTACGGCTCGAAAAGGGCACTCACGGGGTGACTCCGTTTCCTGTGCGGTGGGGGAGATGGCGGACCGGCATTTTCGGTTAGTACGATAACTCCCGTAGTACGACACCTGTCAAATTAAGGAGGTCATCAAGGGGTCCGGGGCACGGCGGGCTCCCGATCTTCGCCGGTCAATTTCGCCTCCTTTCAAGGCAGTTGAGGGAAGACGCTCTTGTTCCGCCACTGCCGTCACCTCCATGCTGTGACGCACCCGCGCCCCACTCCCACCCCATGGAGAAGCACCCGTGTCATCACCATCAGAGGCACCAGAGGCACCACAGGCATCGCGCACACCACGCACACCACGCACGCGGACGCGGACGCGCCGGGGACTGGCTGTCGGTGGCGTTGTCGTCGCGCTGTTCGGCCAGTTGCTCGCGGGGACCGCCGTAGCCGGTACGAAGGCCGCGGCCCCAGGTGAAGCGCCCGACATCCGGCCCATCACCTGGGGCTCCTGTGCCTGGAGCGGCGGCACGGGCGGCTTCGAGTGCGGGGTGATCGAGGTGCCCGCCGACTGGGCCGAGCCCTCGGGGCCCGCCGTCGAGGTGGCGGTCGTACGGCACCGGGCAGGCGACCCCGAGCGGCGGATCGGGGCGCTGCTGCTCAACCCCGGCGGCCCCGGAGCCTCCGGAGTCGACTTCGCGCGGGGCGCCGCCACGACCTTCTCCCCCGAGATCACGGCCCGTTTCGACCTGGTCGGATTCGACCCGCGCGGGATCGGCCGCAGCACTCCCGTACGGTGCGACGGCGACCTGGTGAACGCGCGCAGGGCGCTGCTCCAGCCGCAGGACGAGGCCGGGCTCGCCGCCCTCCGGCAGGCCAACCGCGATGTCAGCGACAGCTGCCGCGAGCTGTCCGGCCCGCTCGCCGACCACATGGACACCGCGAGCGTCGTCCGTGACATGGACGCGATACGGGCGGCGCTCGGCGAGCGGCGGATCAGCTATTACGGCGCCTCCTACGGCACCCTCATCGGCCAGCAGTACGCCGAGCGCTACCCGCGCCGGCTCCGCGCGATGGTCCTGGACTCGAACATGGACCACAGCCTCGACGCGCGCGGTCTGCTGCGGACCCGGGCCGAGACGCTGGAGGGGGCGTTCGGCCAGTTCGCCGAGTGGTGCGGCCGGACGGCGGGCTGCGCGCTGCGCGGACGCGACGTACCGGCCCTCTACGACTCGTTCTACCGGCGCGCCGAGGCCGGGGAGCTGGCCCTGCCCAACCCGCACCGGCCCGTCACCGTACAGACCCTGCGCAGCATCACGTTCAGCCACATGTACAACCCCGCGGACTGGTACTCCTTCGCGACCATCCTCGCCTCCATGGACGAGGGCACGGCCGGCACGGATACCGTTCCGGACAGCGCACTCACCGCCGCGGCGGCCGGCACGCCGGTCACCTTCCCGTACTCCCCCGTCCTCTGCCAGGACTACGACCTCGACATGCCGTCGTACGCGACGATGGCCGGACTCCAGCAGGAGCTGGCTCAGCTCGCGCCGCTCACCCGGCTGCCCTCGCTCGGCTGGTCCGATCTGACCGGCTGCCAGAACTGGACACCCCGGGTCGCCAACCCCCAGCGCCCCCTCCACATCGAGGGCGCCCCGCCCATCCTGCTCGCCAACAGCCGCTGGGACGTGGCGACTCCACACGCCTGGGCCGCCAACGCCGCCCGCCAGATCGGCCGGGAGGCCGTCTCACTGACGTACGAGGGCGTGGGCCACGGCGTCTACTGGCTGAGCCCCTGCGCGCGCGGCGCGATAGACACCTACCTGACCACCCTGGACACCACGTCCCTGGCAACCCACTGCCCACCCGCCTGGCCCGGCGCCACGAGCACATCCTCAACCGACAACCCCCTCCCCACCCCCTTGACCGGGCCACCGGCCGCGCGGGCCGAGGGGGTCATCCCGTAGCCGCCTCGACGCGGGGCTCCTCCGGAGCCGTCCGGTGCGCGCAACTCCGCTCGGACACGCGTGTCGCCGCTTCGAGCGCCCAGTAGTACGCGGCGGGGCGCTGCGCGAAGTCCGCCCGGGCGGCTAGCCCTTCGGGGTCCGGATCGGCGCCGCGCAGCAGCTCGACCGATGCCTGTGCGAGGTGGCGGGCGAGGTGCTCCTGCCCTGCCTGGGCCAGGACACGGTGCAAGGTCCGGGCGGCGACGTGCCCCTCGGCCTGCTCCCGCTCGCTCGCCCAGCGCCCGCTCCGGCGGGGGCGCGCGGCCGCGGCGATCAGCTCGGGCGTGAGGTGGACGCCGAGGGCACGGGCCCGCTCCACCGCCCAGTACGTCTCGGGCCCCGCCGCCACCAACACCCGTAGCGCGCGGAGCAGCGCGGTGGTGTCCTGTCCGGGGCGCTCCGCGTCGAGGCGTACGGCCGCGCGGTCGCATGCCTCGGCGGTGGTGTGTTCCAGCGCGGCAAGCACCTCTTCGGTGGCCCGCCGTCCAAGTCCGGGCAGCCGACCGGGGTACCGCACGGCCGCGTCACGCACCGCGTTCACCGTGCTCAGGTCCTGCTGCCGGAGCGCTCGCGCGTGGGGCAGGCCCCGGACGGTGAGGCCGTCGAGTGTGGCACGCACCTCGGCCGTGTGAACGGGGGCCCAGGCTGCCACGACGGCTTCGACCGCGCGGCGGTGGTCCTCGTGGACCCGGGCGGCGCTCTCACGCAGTTGGTGTGCCCGCCGTACCGTCGCGCGGCTCACGCCGCCCGTCCGCAGCTCTACCGCACGCAAACCCCCGGCGATCAGCCCCACGAGGGTCACGGGCAGCCCCAACAGCAGCAGGATGTCACTGGCGTCGCCGAGCGCGCCGCCGACGTCCTTGTCCTGGTCGAACGAGTACAGCTCACCCTTGTGGGCACCCTCGGCAAGAACCCAGCCGCTGTCCCAGCCCTCGCCGCTCTCCGGGTCGTGGAGCGAGTCCTTGAGGATGTCGTCCCGGTCGGGGTCGCACTGGTAGGCATCCTCGCGGTCCCTGTCGGTGTACGGGTCGCGCCAGCGCACCTGGCAGCTGCCGTCCGGCTTCTCCGCGAGGACGGTCAGTTCGACCTGGCGGATCTCCGGGAGGTCGGGCGTCGCCGCGTACATGCCTGCCGACAGCGCGATCAGGGCGACCCCCACCACCACGACCCACCGGGGCCACCGCACCTTGTCCACGCCGCCCCCTGCCCACCAGCGCCGTCGCGCTCGTACGGAAACAGCATGAAGGGGGACGGTTCGAACGGCCAGCGACCCGACCGGCAGCGTTGAGGGCTCCCACCTGCCGTGTTCCGGCAAGAGCGGTGTTGTACGGGACCGTGGCTTCGAGCCGGAGCCGGCTCAGTCGGCCGGGTCGGTGAAGAGTGCGCGGTGCAGCATGGTGCGGGCGCGGTCGGCGGCTTCGGGGCGGCCTGCGCGGTCGCTGTCCGCCATGGCTCCGGCCGCCATCGGGAAGGCCAGCATCACATCCTCGACGTCGACCGCCGGACGTACGATGCCGGCCGCGCGGCCCCGGGCCAGGAGGGGTTCGAAGGCGGCGATGGTGCGGGCCGACAGTTCGGTGAGCCAGGTGAGGTCGGCGGCGGACAGCAGCCGTTCGAATCCCCGGTTGGCCCGTTGCTGGTCGAGCACGAAGCCGAACAGCGTGACGATCCCGTCGTCGGCGTCCCGCAGTTCGACGGCGCGGCGCTCGATCAGCGCCACGTTCTCCTCGAAGACCGCCGCCGCGAGCTGCTCGCGGGCCGTGAAGTGCCGGTAGAGCGTGGTGCGGCTGACCTCGGCCAGCCGCGCGACCTCCTCCAGGGCCACATCGGCCCCCCGCTCCGCGAAGACCTGGCGGGCCGCGGCGAGGAGCCGCTCACGGTTGCGGATGGCGTCGCGCCGGGGGGCGCGCTGTGCGTCGTCTGGCATACCCCGCAGACTACTGGCAGCTTTCCGTACACCGGTGTACGTTTTCTTGTGACACCAAGGAGAGCAATGAAAAGCGTGACAGTGACCGGTCCTGGCCGGCTTGAGACCGTCGAGATCCCGCGGCCGGTGACCGGCCCCCGTGACGTCCTCGTGAAGATGAAGGCGTGCGGCATCTGCGGCGCCGACCCGCACGCCCTCCAGGAGGGCGGCATCATGCCCGGCGCCGCGTCCTCGCCCATGGGCCACGAACCGGCCGGGGAGATCGTCGAGGTCGGCGCCGAGGTCACCGGGCTGCGCGTCGGAGACCGGGTGGTCATCGATCCGACCGGGGTCGCCGACGCCATCATCGGCGGCGGCGGACCGCAGGGCGCCCTCAGCGAGTACCTCGCCGTCCGGGAGGCGACCGCCGGCAGGAACGTGATCGTCATGCCCGACCACGTCCCCTGGCACGTGGCCGCGCTCGCCGAGCCCCTCGCCGTCGCCCGCCGCTGCGTGGACAAGACCGGCCCCCGGCCCGAACACCAGGCGGTCGTCTTCGGCGCCGGACCCGTCGGCCTCGGTGCCCTGCTCGCCCTCAAGGCCCACGGCGTACGGCACGTCGTGGTCGCCGACGTACAGCCGAACCGCCTGGAGAAGGCCATCGCGCTCGGCGCCGACGCCGTCATCGACTCGCGTACCGAGGACGTCCGCGCCCGGCTGGTCGAACTGCACGGCGAGGGCACCGACGCCTTCGGGCGCCCCGGGCTGCCCGGCACCGACATCTACCTCGACGCGGCCGGCGTCCCGGCGGTGGCACAGACCGTCTTCGCCGGTCCCAAGCTCGGCGCGGTCTTCGGCATCGTCGCCATCTACCACCAGAGCGTCGAGGTCGACTTCCAGCAGCTGATCCCCTCGGAACTGACCATCGTCCACTCGATGGGCCACCCCACCGAAATGGCCGCGGTCGCCCAGGACATCGCCGAGAACACCGACAAGTACGCCCTCATCGTCAGCGATGTCGTCCCCTTCGCCGAGACCGCCCGCGCCATCGACCTCGCGGGCAGGCCCGGCGCCACCGACAAGGTCGTCGTCACCTTCGACTGATCCCCCGATCCCCAAGTGCCCCTCCCCGGCGGCCGGCAGGCCCCACCGGCCGGCGCGCGGTGCGGTGATCGGCTGCGATCGGCGGTGATCGCGGGCCTACGCCGTGTGCCCGGCCCGTGGGTCAGTAGAGTGATGCCGTGACAGCGAGACCGTTGAGTGAAGTTGTTGAGCCGGGATGGGCACAGGCACTGGGTCCTGCCGCCGAACGGATCGCCGCGATGGGGGACTTCCTGCGGGCGGAGGTCGCCGCGGGGCGCACCTATCTGCCGTCCGGCGCGAACGTACTGCGCGCCTTCCAGCAGCCCTTCGACGAGGTGCGGGTGCTCATCGTCGGACAGGACCCCTATCCGACCCCCGGCCACGCGGTGGGGCTGAGTTTCTCGGTGGCGCCGGAGGTGCGTCCGCTGCCGGGGAGTCTGGAGAACATCTTCCGGGAGCTGCACACGGACTTGGGGCTGCCGCGTCCCTCGAACGGTGATCTGACACCGTGGACACAACAGGGCGTCCTCCTGCTCAACCGGGCCCTGACCACGGCGCCGCGCAAACCGGCCGCGCACCGGGGGAAGGGATGGGAAGAGGTGACCGAGCAGGCCATCCGCGCGCTGGCCGGCCGGGGCAAGCCGCTGGTCTCGATCCTGTGGGGGCGCGACGCCCGCAACGCCCGTCCCCTGCTGGGCGATTACCCCGCCATCGAGTCCGCCCACCCCTCCCCCATGTCCGCCGACCGCGGCTTCTTCGGCTCGCGTCCCTTCAGCCGGGCCAACGACCTGCTGATCGGCCAGGGCGCCCAGCCCGTGGACTGGCAACTGCCGTGAGCGGACGCCTGGTTCGGCCGGATTCCGGGGGCCGGCCGTGAGCTGGGTGCTGGGCGTGGACTCGGGCGGCTCCGGGCTGCGCTTCGCCCTGGGGCGCACAACCGACACAGGCGGTACGGGCGCGGTCGCCCCGGTCGCCACCTGTTCCTCCGCGGAGCCGGTGCGTACCGGTCCCGGCGGGATCGATCCCGTACATCTGCTGTCGCGGCTGGTGCCCGCGGTGGACGAGCTGGCGGCGCGGGCCGGGGTGGCCGGGCCCGTCCCGCTCGGCGCGGTCGCGATCGGCGCGGCCGGGATGGCGACGCTCGGCGACCGGCTGCGCGCGGAGCTGCCCGCCGCGCTGGAGCGCTCCCTCGGCGTACGGCGCCTCGCGCTCGCCGCCGACGCGGTCACGGCGTACGCGGGCGCCCTCGGACAGCGCCCCGGAGCGGTCGTCGCGGCCGGTACGGGGCTGATCGCGCTGGGTACGGAGCTGCGCCGCTGGCAGCGCGCCGACGGGTGGGGCCACTTGCTCGGCGACTGCGGCGGGGGTGCGTGGATCGGCCGGGCGGGGCTCGAAGCGGCGCTGCGCGCGTACGACGGCAGGCCGGGCGGTTCGCCCGTACTGCTGGCCCGGACGGAGGCGTTTTTCGGTCCCGCGCCCGAGCTGCCCGGGCTGCTCTACCCCCGGAGCGACCGGCCCGCCGTACTCGCCTCGTTCGCGCCCGAAGTGGCCGCCGCGGCGGCCGTCGATCCGGTGGCCGCGGGGGTGCTCGCGGCGGCGGCGCGGCATGCCGTGGAGGCCGCCGCCGCGGTCTGCCCGCCGTCCGGACCCTGCGAAGTCGCTTTCACCGGAGGTCTGTTCAAGCTCGGCGAGCCGCTGCTCGGCCCCCTGCGCGCGGAGCTGGCCGAACGGCTCCCGCGGGCCACCCCGGTGGCCGCCGCGGCCGGTCCGCTGGACGGCGCGCTCCTTGTCGCGGGGGCGCTCGCCACGGACTCGCTCGCGCTGCCGCAGGACCCGCGTCTGCTCACCACCCTGACAGACCAGGACAGATGAGGGGAAAAATACCTAACGGATAAATAAGGACAGATGGCTCGCGACCTGCCCCTCCCCGAACAGCGGCCCCCACAAAGCCAGTAGCATTCGACGCCATGAGCACCCCCACTGGGCCCGCATCCGGCCTGCCTGTACGAATGCCGCGACCCCGCCAGTCGGGGCGCCACCGCCGACCCGAACCGGTGGCGGCCCCCGAAGGGGCGCCCGCGCTGGTTCTGGCCGTGCCCGGAACCCCCTCTTCGGCCGTCCGCGGGCTGGCCGAAGAGGTCATCAGCATCGCCCGTTCGGAGCTGCCGGGCCTCGACGCGGCCATCGGTTACCTGGACGGTGACGACGAGGAGTACCCCACGCTGCTGAGCGTCCTGACCGGGACCGCCGCGCTGCGTACCGAACGCTACGAGCAGGCCCTGGCCGCCGGGCGCGAGGCGGAGGAGCCCCAGGGCCCCTCGGCCGTGGTCGTCCCGCTGCTGGCCGGTCCGGACCGCTCCCTGATCGCGCGGATAGGCGAAGCCGTCGCGGAGAGCGGCACGGCCGTGGAGCTGACCGATGTGCTCGGTCCGCACCCGCTGCTCGCCGAGGGCCTGCACGTACGGCTCTCGGAGGCCGGTCTCGCCCGTGCCGACCGCGCCAGGCTCTTCACCGTGGCCACGGCGGCCGACGGGATCATCCTCGGCACGGTGGGCGGCGCCGAGGCCGTCCAGACCGCGGGGATCACCGGGATGCTGCTGGCCGCGCGGCTCGCCGTACCGGTGATGGCCGCCGCGCTCGACGAGCACGGCTCGGTCACGGCGATCGCGGAGGAGCTGCGCGGGGCCGGTTCCACACAGCTCGCGCTCGCGCCGTACCTGGTCGGGCCGGAGCTGCCCGAGGGGCTGCTCGACGCGGCGCTCAAGGAGGCGGACTGTGCCGCCGCCGAGCCGCTGGGCGCGTACCCGGCGATCGGCAAACTGGTGCTGTCGAAGTACGCGTCGGTGCTGGGCATCAGCACCCAGCCGCAGGGGGCGCCCGCGCACTGAACCCGGGGATGCGCGGCCGGGGATGCGTGAACAGCCGGGACAGGGCCCGTACGGGGAGCGATCGCTTCCCGTACGGGCCCTTCCGTATGCCCGTCGCGCCTCACCCTTTCGGCTGATGGGCGGTGGGCTGTGGGGGTTATCCGTGGGGGTGCTGGTCCGTGCGGGGCGTGCGGTGTGTCAGGTGGTGGTGCAGTTGCCGATGGTGGGGGGTTGGGTGTTGCCGTTGGTCATGATGGTGAAGCCGAAGGTGGTGGAGGCGCCGGGGGCGAGGGTGCCGTTGCCCGCGGGTTTCATGGTCATGATGTTGCCGGTGGTATCCCAGGTGGGGGTGCCGTTCCAGGTGGTGGAGATTTTCTGGGGGGAGCGGACGGTGACGGTGGTGGTCCAGGTGGTGATCGCGGTGGTGCCGGCGGTGATGGTGACCTCGCCGTTGAAGCGGTCGGCCCAGGAAGTGCCGGCCCGGTAGGTCGCCGTACAGGTCGCACCGCCCCCGCCGCCACCGCCGCCGCCCGACGAGCCGGCGAGGCCGAAGAAGGCGATGGCCTCGGCGGCCATGCCGGACTGGGGCAGGTCATGGCCGCCGCCCTGGACGCTGATGGCCTCGACCGGGGCCTGCGCGCCGGTGGCGCCGTAGCGGGTACGGATCCGGTTGGCCTGCGGGTAGTCCGTGGCGGCGGGTGTCTGGCTCACCCCGAGGACATTGGTCCACTGCTTGATCTCTTCGCCGAAGTTGTTGTAGTGGAGCGTGCCGTCGTTGGTGCCGTGCCACAGCTGCATGCGCGGGCGCGCGCCGGTGTAGCCCGGGTGGCCGGAGCGGGCGAGGTCGCCCCACGCCTGCGGGGTCCTGCTGATCTGGCCGTTGGCGCAGGCGCTGTTCCAGCCGGAACCGTCCGTGGTGGCGAAGCAGCCGAAGGGCACGCCCGCGAAGGCGGCGCCGGCCTTGAAGACGTCCGGGTAGTCGCCCAGCAGGACGTTGGTCATCATCGCGCCGGACGAGGCGCCGGTGACGTACACCCGGTCGGGGTCGCCGCCGTAGCGCTGCTGCGCGTAGGTGACCATCGACATGATGCCGACGGGGTCGCTGCCGCCGCCCCGCCGGAGGGCCCCCGGGGAGGACACGTCGTAACAGCCGCCGGAGCGGGTCGCGGTGGGGTAGATGACGAGGAAGCCGTACCGGTCGGCGAGCGAGGCGAACTCGGTGCCCGCGTAGAAGCCCGGACCCGTCCCCGTGCAGTAGTGGATCGCCACCACGATCGCCGGGCGGGCGGGGGCGCTGTCGGGTACGTACACGTGCATCCGCAGATTGCTCGGGTTGGTGCCGAATCCGGTGACCTCGGTGAGGGACGCGGCCGAGGCGGTGGGGGCCGAGACGGTGTTCAGCAGCAGCGCCGCCAGCAGTGGCAGGACCGCCGTGAGCAGGGTGGTCGCCAATGTGCGTGGCTTTCTGGACGCGGGCATGGGTTTCCCTTCCCGGGACTACGAAAGTTTCGCCACTTGTGCGAGAGATTTCGGGAACCGTAGGGCTGTCCCGAGGGGGCGTCAAGGGTTCCGGACGTCACCCACCGGAGTCCGCCGGACCGCTCGCGACCGTATGCCGTCCGCGCGCCGTTCACACCGGCGGCGCGCACCTCGCCGGAGCTGGAATTTCCCTCAACTGCCTTTGACCAGAGGTCGACTGACAGAACATCACCAGTTGACTGATCGTCCATACATTTCGAAGACTTTTCGGAAATACGTCGTTGACGTAAGGCGGCCCCGGCGCAACACTCGTCAGCAATCCTCTCCCCCACACACCCACCGAGGTCGCGATGAACACACACGCACACACCACCAACGGCCGCGCTCCGGACCGGAGTCCGCGCCGGAGCCGCCTCCGCGCACCGCTCGCGGCGGCCCTGGCCGGGCTGGTCGCCACGGGCAGCCTGATCGCCCTGGCGGGCACCGCGCAGGCCGCCAGTACGCTCGGGGCCTCGGCCGCGGCCTCGGGCCGGTACTTCGGTACGGCGGTCGCGGCGAACCACCTCGGCGAATCGGGGTATGTCTCCACCCTGAACACCGAGTTCAACTCCGTGACCGCCGAGAACGAGATGAAGTGGGACGCCACCGAGCCCTCCCGGGGCTCCTTCACCTTCGGCGGCGCCGACCAGGTCGTCAACCACGCGCGGGGCCAGGGCATGCGGGTCCGCGGCCACACGCTCGTCTGGCACTCGCAACTGCCGAACTGGGTCGGACAGTTGGCCACCGCCGATCTGCGGACCGCCATGAACAACCACATCACCCAGCTCATGAACCGCTACAAGGGCCAGATCCACTCCTGGGACGTGGTCAACGAGGCGTTCCAGGACGGCGGCAGCGGCGCCCGCCGCAGCTCGCCCTTCCAGGACAAGCTCGGCGCCGGCTTCATCGAGGAGGCGTTCCGCACCGCCCGCGCCACCGACCCCAACGCCAAGCTCTGTTACAACGACTACAACACCGACGGTGTCAACGCCAAGAGCAACGCGGTGTACGCCATGGTGCGGGACTTCAAGGCGCGCGGTGTGCCGATCGACTGCGTCGGCTTCCAGTCCCACTTCAACAGCCAGTCCCCCGTCCCCGGCGACTACCAGCAGAACCTCCAGCGCTTCGCCGACCTCGGTGTCGATGTGCAGATCACCGAACTCGACATCGCCGGCTCCGGAACCGCCCAGGCCAACAGCTACAGCTCCGTGATCAGGACCTGTCTGGCCATCAGCCGGTGCACCGGGGTGACCGTGTGGGGCGTCACCGACAAGTACTCCTGGCGCAGCGGTGACACCCCGCTGCTCTTCGACGGCAACTACGCCAAGAAGGCCGCCTACACCGCCGTCCTCACCGCTCTCGGTGGTTCGCCGGGCGGCGGCGGTGGTGGCGGGGGCAGTGCGAGCTGTACGGCGACCTACCGGGCCGGCACTTCCTGGGCCGACCGCTTCAACGGCGAGGTCACCATCACCGCCGGCACCACCGCGATCACCACCTGGACCACCACCGTCACCGTCCGCTCCCCCCAGAAAATCTCCACCACCTGGAACGGCACCCCCACCTGGGACACCACCGGCAACATCATGACCATGAAACCCGCGGGCAACGGAACCCTCGCCCCCGGCGCCTCCACCACCTTCGGCTTCACCATCATGACCAACGGCAACACCCAACCCCCCACCATCGGCACCTGCACCACCACCTGACACACCGTCAGACAGCGAGCGGGGTGCGCGGGGCGGCCCGCAGGGGCGCGGACAGCTCGGCGAGCGCCCCTTCCAGCCGGTGCAGATGAGCGAGCGCCGGCTCGGCTCCGGGATGGTGGGCCGGCGCCCGGCCCGCTGTCCCGGCGGGCCGGTGGGCCGGCTCCGCGGCGGGCGGTACGAGGGCGTGTACGGCGTCCTCGACGCGCCGGCAGGCGGCGGCGAGCCGCGCGTCGTGCGGCCCCACCGGACCCGCGGCGGCGGCCACGGCGGCGAATCCGCGCACTTCGCGGGCGCAGTCGTCGAGCAGGAGCAGCACCTGCCGGGCACGCCGGCCCCGGGCGCGCAGCGGGCTGAGCGGGTGGACGAGCGGCGCCACCGAGGTCCGTACCCGTCCGAGGAGCACCTCCAGCTCCGCGGCGGCGGCCACCGGGTCCGCCCGCTCGTCCCCGGCGAGCCGGCGGGCGGCCGTGGTGGTGCAGGTGTGGACGCTCGTCAGCGCACGGCGGATCCAGGCGTCGGTGGCGGCGTGGGTGGTGACGGGCAGGATCAGGGCGACGGCGAGCGCGGCGCCCAGCGCGCCCGCGGCGGTCTCCTCGAACCGGAGCAGAAGGAGCCCCGGGCGCAGCACACCGAGCAGGCCGTAGAGGAGGCCCGCCATGACCGTCACGAAGAACATCATCCAGGAGTAGGAGACCGGGGCCGTGTAGAAGATCCCGAAGACGCAGCAGGCGATCAGGGCGGCGGCGGGGGTGAGCGCCCCGTCGAGCGGGACGGCGACGAGCAGTCCGGCGGCGATGCCCGCGACGGTGCCGACCATCCGGCGGAAGCCGCGGACGAGCGTCTCGCCGCGCGAGGCGGTGTTGACGAAGATCCACCAGGCGGTGCCGACGGCCCAGTACCAGCGGTCCTCGGACAGCAGCTGCCCGGCGGCCAGCGCGAAGGCGCAGGCGGCGGTGGTCTGGACGGCCTGGCGGGTGGTCGGGCGGGACAGGCCGCGGCCGGTGAGCGGCGCGGGTACGGCGGCGGGCGGCAGCCGGCGCTCGAAGCACCAGCAGCCGAAGCGGACGGCCGAGGACACGGCCAGGGCGAGCGTCATCGCACCGTACAGCTCGGGCAGTTGGCCCGGTACGGCGTGCAGGAACTGCGCCATGAAGAAGGCCATGAACGCGAAGATCCCCAGGGCGTGGCCGCGCGGTCCCCAGCGGCGGGCGTACACCCCGGCGCAGACGACGGCGAGGAACACGGTGTCGCGGGCGCCCGGGTGGCCGTGCAGGGCGGTGGCGAGCGCCAGTACGGGGAAGCCGACGGCGGGCAGCAGGGCGGTGGTCAGGGCCTGGCCCCGGACGGTGGCGTCGGTGACGGTGAAGAGCGCGAGCAGCGCGGCGAGGCCGCCGGCGATCACGGCGGTGAGCGCGTGCCCGGCGAGGCCGGAGGCGGCCGTGGCCGCTCCGATCCCGACGACGGCCCGGGCGGCGGCGCGCAGTCTGCGGCGTTCCGGGTCCGGGGCCACGAACATCCTGGTCAGCATGGTTCCCGCCTTCTGGGCGTGCCTTCCGTGCTTTCCGGATCCGGCACGGAAAAGGCGCCGCGGAGGTCCGCGGCGCCATCGACGCGCCCATCACAGCATCCGCCGGGGCCGTGGCTCAAGTGGATCCCCGAACGCTGTGCCATTGGTCCAGTGGGGCTCATGCGCCGCCCGCCGGGCCAGGCCAACGGATCAGTCGAGGAGGCGGCCGGGCGCGGCCTGCCGCCAGGAGTCCTCGACGATGTCGCGCAGCTCGTCCAGGTCCTCCAGCGCCGCGATCCGTACCCGTACCCACGACGAGGACGCCTCGTGCGGCGGCACCCAGAACTTCTCGGGCTCCGCCGCGATCAGCTCCTCCCTCTCGTGGCGGGGGCAGCGCACCGCGAACGACGTCCCGTCGTCGGGCACGGTGACGAACATCTTCCCGGCGACCCGGAACGTGGGCATGCTCCACGCCTCCTTCTCCAGCGTCTCCGGCAGGCTCAGTGCGGTACGGCGCACATCCTCGGCGTCCATGGCGTTCATGGTCCCCATCATGGTCGGCGCCGGCGGGCTCCGGCAATTGGCCCAGTGCGCGGTCCCGGGCGGGTGCCATCGGTACAGTGGGAGCCGTACGGGGTGCGGACAGCGGAAGGTCTTGGCGGACGATGGCGGTGGACGCGCTCGACACCCGGATCCTGCGGCTGCTCATCGAGCGTCCGCGCACCTCCGTGCGGGAGTACGCGCGGCTGCTCGGGGTCGCCAGGGGGACCCTCCAGGCGCGGCTGGACCGGTTGGAGCGCACGGGAGTGATCGCCGGCAGCGGCCCGTATCTCTCGGCCGCCGCGCTGGGGCATCCGGTGCTGGCGTTCGTGCACATCGAGGTGACGCAGGGGCATCTCGACGAGGTCGGGGACGCGCTGGCGGCGGTGCCCGAGATCATCGAGGCGTTCTCGATCACGGGCGCCGGCGATCTGCTGACCCGGGTGGTGGCGCGGGACAACGGCCATCTGGAGGACGTGGTCCAGCGGCTGATCCGGCTGCCCGGGGTGGTCCGTACCCGTACCGAGATGGCGCTGCGCGAGCGGGTGGCGCACCGGATGCTGCCGCTGGTGGAGTCGGTGGGCCGGGACGCGGCCGACCGGACGCGGTAGCCGACCGGACGCGGTAACTGCCGACCGACCGCGGTAACTCGGGAAATGTCGGAATCCGATTCACTTTAACGTTCTCCGCGCGGAACATACAGATAAACGCGCCCAAAAGGCACCGGAAATCCTTTCCCAGAAGAAGATCCGACGGCCATTGACACGTGCCGACGCGCTGATTGATCATCGTGGTGTAGACCATGTGACATGCACAGCACCCCAGTTGGACGCTGTGCAATTTTAGCCGTCTTCAACTTGATTTCTCAGGCAAGAAATTCATTCGGTACCTCGTGTGAATAATTCTCCCGCCAAGGGGAAGGGCCGGCTTTGCCCATACAGCACACCGTCAGCAATTCACGCTCCATTTCTTTCGCACAGCAGCGGTTGTGGTTCCTCGCCCAGTTGCCGGGCGCGAACGAGGCGTACAACGAGGCGATCGCCTACCGGCTGAGGGGCCCCCTGGACCGTCCGGTGCTCGCCCGCGCGCTCGACGCGGTGGTCGCCCGGCACGAGGTGCTGCGGACCCGGCTGGTCGACGGCGACGGCTCCGTACGGCAGGTGATCGATCCGCCGGAGACGGGCTTCGCCCTGGTGGTGGACGATCTCAGCGGGCTTCCCGGTGCCGACGGCGAGGCGCGGCTCGACGCGCTGCGGCGGGCGGAGGCCGCGGCGCCGTTCGATCTGGGCCGGGGTCCGCTGGGGCGCGGCCGGCTGGTCGTGCTGGCCGAGGACCATCATGTACTGCTGCTGACGTTTCATCACACCGTATTCGACGGCTGGTCGTTGACGGTGCTCCTGCGTGAACTGGGCGTGATCTACCCGGCGTTGCGGCGCGGCATGGCCGATCCGCTGCCGCCGCTGCCCCTCCAGTACGCCGACCACGCCGCCCGCCAGCGGGAGTGGATGTCCGGAGCCGAATGCGCCGCACAGGCCGCCCACTGGCAGCGGAATCTCGCCGGCGCCCCCGCCCTGCTGGAGCCGCCGGCCGACCGGCCGCGCCCGCCCGAACAGGACCACCGGGGGGACCGGGTGGCGATCTCGCTGGACCGGGAGCTGACCTCGGGGCTGCGGTCCCTCGCGCGGCGCGGCGGCGGCACCCTGTTCGTGGCCGTGCTGACCGGCTGGTCCATCGTGCTGTCGCGGCTGACGGGACAGACCGATGTCGTCGTCGGCACCCCCGTGGCGAACCGGCGTGGCCGCGAACTCAACGATCTCATCGGCTTCTTCGTCAACTCCCTCGCGCTGCGCACCGATCTGTCGGACGACCCGACGGGTACCGAGCTGCTGAAGCGGGTACGCGGGACCGTACGGTCGGCGCTCGACCACCAGGATCTGCCCTTCGAGCGGGTGGTGGAGCTGGTCAATCCGGTGCGCGGCACCGACCGCACTCCGCTGTTCCAGACGATGTGCGCCTGGGTGCCGTCCCGGAAGGGGCTGCTGGCGCTGCCGGGGGTCGAGGCGGAGCCTCTCCCGATCCCGTACGCGCCGGCCAAGTTCGATCTGGCGCTGTCGATGGCCGAGGAGGACGGCCGGCTGGTCGGCCATCTGGACTACGCCACCGCCCTGTTCGACCGTGCGACGGCCGAGCGCTACGCCGGGTATCTGCGGCGGGTGCTGGCGCAGCTGGTGGAGCGGCCGGAGCTGCCGGTGACGGATCTCGCGCTGATGGACGAGGCGGAGACGCGGCGGCTGCTCGCGGACTGGGACGCCACCGAGGGCGCGGCAGCCGTGCCGCCGTCCGGGCTCGGCGGGCTGGTCGAGCGTTTCGAGGCGTGGGTGCGGGAGCGGCCGGACGGGCCGGCCCTCGTCGGCCCGGCGCACGGCACTGCGGCTCCGGACGGCCCGGCCCCGGGCGGCGACCCCGCCAAAGACGGCGTTCCCGCCCCGGACACCCCCGCCACCGGCGGCGCGGTGCACCGGCTCGACTACGCCGCGCTGGACCGGCGGGTGAACCGGCTGGCGCACGCGCTGATCGCCCGGGGCGTCGGGCCGGATCAGGTGGTGGGCCTGCACACCGGGCGCTCCGCCGAGCTGGTCGTGGGCATCCTCGGCATCCTCAAGGCGGGCGCCGCGTATCTGCCGCTCGACCCCGCGCAGCCCGCCGAGCGGCTGGCCGCGATGGTGGCGGACGCCGCACCGGCCCTGGTGCTGACCGACGCCGCCGAACCGGCCGAGGGCCGCCACTCACTGACCGCCGTCGAGTCCGAGGGCCTACGCGACGACGCGCCCGGCGTCCGGGTCGGCCCGGACCGTCTCGCCTATGTCATCTACACCTCGGGCTCGACGGGCCGCCCCAAGGGGGTGGCGGTGACGCACGGGAATGTCATCAACCTGTTCGACACCTGGCTGGCGCGGTTCGGGGCCACGCCAGGGGAGGCCACATCGGCGTGGTCGAACATCGGCTTCGACGCGTCGGTGCACGAGATCCTGCTGCCGATGACCACCGGGGCCGTACTGCATCTGGTCCCCGACGAACTGCGCGCCGATCCGGCCGCGTTGATGGAGTGGCTGCGCCAACACCGGGTCGTACAGGCGTTTCTGCCGCCCTCGTACATCACCTGGATCGACGAGGATCCCAAGGAGCGTCTCGACGGGCTGGCGCTGCGGCAGTTGCTCACCGGGGTGGAGTCCCTGCCCGAGCGGGCCCTGCACCGGATGACCCAGGTGCTGCCCGGGCTGCGTATCTGCTTCGGTTACGGGCCGACCGAGACCACGCTCTACAGCACCGCCTACACCGACCCCCGGCCGCTGGACCGGCAGTGCCCCATCGGACGGCCGCTGGGCAACACCCGGCTGTATCTGCTGGACGAGCGGCGGCGGCCGGTGCCGCCCGGGGTGACGGGTGAGGTGTACATCGGGGGCGCGTGTGTGGCGCGCGGCTATCTCAACCGGCCGGAGGAGACCGCCGAGCGGTTCCTTCCGGACCCCTTCGTGCCCGGCGGGCGTCTCTACCGCACCGGCGATCTGGCCCGGCGGCTGCCGGACGGCAATGCCGAGTACGCGGGCCGCCGTGACAACCAGGTCAAGCTGCGCGGCTTCCGGATCGAGTGCGGCGAGGTGGAGGCGGCGCTGCTCGCGCTGCCGGACGTACGGGAGGCCGTGGTGCTGGCCGACCACGATCCGGCGGGCCGGCCCCGGCTGGTCGCGGCCGTCGGCCGGGAGGCCGCGGAGCCCCGGCAGGCGGGCGAGTGGCGGACCGCGCTGGCCCGGCGGCTGCCGGACTACATGATCCCGGCGCTCGTCGTCGAACTCCCGGCGCTGCCGCGCACCCGTAACGGCAAGGTCGACCGCGCGGTGGTGCTGGAGCGGGTACGGACCGCCGCCTCCGCCCAGGTCAACCAGGCCAGCCCGCGCGACCACATAGAGCTGACGCTCTATCAGATATGGCAACAGGTGCTGGTGGAGCCGGACATAGGGATCCGTGACAGCTTCTTCGACATCGGTGGCACCTCGATCTCCGCGATCAGGATGGTCCACGCCGTCCGGGAGGCGTTCGGCGAGACACTGCCGTTCCGGGAGCTGATGCTCCATCCGACCATCGAGGCCCTGGGCGGCCGGCTGCGGGCGGGCGCACCGGAGCGGCCGGCCGACAATCTGATCGAGTTCCGCGCGGGAGGCGGTCCCGAATCCGGTGGGCCGCCGGGGGAACCGGACGCGGTACCGGGGCAGGCGCGGCCACCGGGCCGGGTGGTGTGTGTCCATCCGGCGGGGGGCACCGCCTTCTGCTATCTGTCGCTGGCCAAGGCGCTGCCGCCGGAGTTCGGCGTCTACGGAATCCAGTCCCCCGGGGTCAACCCCGGCGAGGAGTTCCTGCCCTCGGTGGAGGCGATGGCCGAGGCGTATCTGCGTCTGGTGACACCGCTCCTCGACGCGCCGCTGGTCATCACCGGGCTCTCGTACGGCGGTCTGGTCGCCCACGAGATGGGGCGCCGGCTGGCACTGGCCGGGCACACCGAAGTGAGTGTGGTCCTGCTGGACACCCAGGCCACCGGCGGACCCCTCGCCCCGGAGCTGACCGCGCCGGTGGAGATGGCCGAATTCCGCGACAAACTCGTCAAGTTCAACGGAATGTACCCCGGCATCGACGACGAACAGATCGACCAGTACTTCCGGATCTACAACCACAACCGGTCGACCGTGCCGGGCTACACCGTGCCCGTGTCGCCCGCCCGGCTGGTGCTGGTCCAGGCCGCCGCCGAGGGCGCCGACGAGGAACAGCTCCGTGACGTACGGGAGTTCTGGCGCGGCCGTGCCGGCGGCGGCTTCCTGGTGGAGCGGGCCGACTGCGGCCACTGGGAGATGCTGGAATCCGCCGAGGCGGTACGGGTGGCCGCGCTGCTCGAAGCCGAGCTGGCCCGGTTCGCGCCCGCCCCCGCCGCCCTGACCCGGGAGGCGTGATGACCTCCGCGGTGACAGCGCCGGACGGCGCCCCGGACCGTACCACCACGACCGGAGGACTGGCCGCCGCCGTCCTCGCGCGGGCCCGCCGCCATCCGGCCGCCGTGGCCGTGACCGACGGCGAACAGACCCTGACCTACGCGGAGTTGGCCGATGCGAGCGGCGCCGTCGCCCGCGCCCTGCACGGCGCGGGGATACGGCCGGGCGAGGCGGTGGCGGTGTGTCTGCCCCGGTCGTGGCGGCTCGTCTGCGCCATGCTCGGACTGCTGCGGCTGGGCGCGGTGGTCGTCCCGCTCGACGCGCAGAGCCCGCCCGAGCGGCGAGGCCATATCCTGGCCGACTCGGGGGCCGTGGCCCTGATCCACGGCGACGGGACGCCCGGCCTACCGGAAGGGCTGCCGGGCGGTGTGCGTCCGCTCGATGTGACCGTACTCCTCGGCGCCGGTCCGGCCGACGGGCGGGAGCCGCCCGCGCCGGCTCCTCTCCCGGCGGTGCCCGCGACCGCGCCGCCGGTCTCCTTCGTCTTCTACACCTCGGGCACCACCGGCCGGCCCAAGGGTGTCGAGGTCCGGGACGCGGGCGTCCTGCGGCTGGCGCGGCCCGGATATCTGGATCTGCCCGAGGGGGCCCGCTACTCCTGCCTCGCCAACCCGGCCTTCGACGCGCTGAGTTTCGAGGTCTGGGTGCCGTTGCTGACCGGCGGCCGGTGTGTGATCCTCCCCGACGAGACGGTGCAGACACCGCATCTGCTGGCGGCGGCGCTGCGGCGCGAGCGCGTCGACACGGTCTTCATCACGGTGGCGCTGTTCAACGCGGTGGTCATCGCGGTGCCGGACTGCTTCGCCGGGGCCGGTCAGGTGCTGGTGGGCGGTGAGCAGCTGAACGCCCGGCTGATCCGGCGCTGGTACCGGGACAACCCGACGAGCCGGACCCGGCTCCACAACGTGTACGGCCCCACCGAGACCACTACCTTCGCCCTCTGCCATCCCGTGCCGCGCGACTTCACCGGCGACGTGGTGCCCATCGGCCGCCCGCTGCCGGAGACCGGGACGCTCCTGCTGGTGGACGGCGGCCGGCCGGCCGCGCCGGGCGAGGTGGCCGAACTCCTGCTGTCCGGAGCCGGGTTGGCGGCCGGATACCGGGGGCTGCCCGAGGAGACCGGCCGCGCGTTCGTCACCCTCCCCCGGCCCGACGGGGACGGCGGGGACCGCTACTACCGCACCGGCGATCTGGTACGCGGCGACACCGACGGCCGGATCACGTACGTGGGCCGTGCCGACCGCCAGGTCAAGGTCCGGGGCTTCCGGATCGAACCGGGCGAGCTGGAACAGCGGATCGTGGCCCACCCCGCGGTACGGCAGGCATACGTGTGCACGCGCCGCGACCCCGCGGACGGCGGAAACGAGCTGCTGGCCCATGTGGTGCTCGGTGCCGATCTGTCCTTCGAGGAGTTCGACCGCCATCTCGCGGCGGGCCTGCCCGCGTACATGCGCCCGCACCGGGTCCATCTGGTCGAGTCCCTGCCGCTCAACGCGAACGGCAAGGTCGACGAGGCGGCGCTGCTGCGGTGGGACCTTCCGCCGTGGCGGGGCACCGCCCCCGGACCCGGTCCGGACGCCGTCACACCGTGGCAGCGCGAAGTGCTGGAGCTGGCGGGCGAGGTGCTGGGCGTGCCGGGGCTGCGGCTCGGCGACCGCTGGACGGCCAACGGCGGCGACTCACTGAAGGCGCTGCGGCTGCGCTTCGAGGTACGGCGGCGCTGGGGCCGCGAGGTGCCCCAAACCCTGGTCCTGGGCGAGGACTTCGCCGCACTGGCGGCGGCGATCGGACCGGACGGCCGGGCGGGGGCGGACACCGTCTCCCCCTATCCGGCGGTGCCCGCTCCGACGGGCGCGCGCTCCGGGCCCACCACCTCCGAGCAGCAGCGGCTCTGGCTGCTCCAGCAGCGCGATCCCCGCTCCACCGCCTACAACGTCCCGCTGGCCTTCCGGCTGCGCGGCACGGTCGACACCGCCGCGCTGCGCCATGCCCTGCGCCGGCTGGTGGCGCGCCATCCCGCGCTGCGGACGTCGTACGAGGCGACGCCCGACGGGCTGCGCCAGGTGGTGGCGGAGCCGTACGACCCATGGACCGAGCGCGCCCTGCCGGGCCCCGGCGACACCGGGACCGACGACGGCGCGCTCGCCCTCGCCGCCGAACTCGGCTCCGTACCGTTCGACTTGACGGACCCGCGGCTCCTGGAAGCGTGCTGGCTGCCCTCGGACGACGGCGGTGTGCTGCTGCTGCGGCTGCACCACATCGCGGTCGACGGCTGGTCGCTCAATGTGCTGTTCCGGAGTCTCTCGGAGGACTACGCGGCCGCGTCGGCCGGGGCCCCGCCGCCCGGGACCGGGTCGGCCGATTCGGCACCCACACCGCTCGACCACGCGGTCTGGCAGGCCGAGTGGTTCACCCGCCCCGGCTATCTCGCCCAGCGTGCCGCGCTGCGCACCCACCACGCGGGGTCGGCCGAGGCCGGCGAGCCGCTGGAGCCGGCCGGCTCGGGTGCGGCCGTGCGGCCGGACGCCCGGGGCAGACTGCTGCACACCTCGCTCGACCGGGGCCGGCGCGCCGTGCTCGACCGGCTCGGCGCCGAGCTGGGACTCACCCGCTTCCAGCTGCTTCTGGCCGTCTTCTCCTGGAGCCTGTACGGGGTGACGGGCCGCGCCCGCCCCCGGATCGCCGGGCCGGTGGCCAACCGGCCGGTGGAGGACTTCGCGGACAGTGTCGGCATGTTCGCCAACACCGTGCTGCTGCCGCAGAGTCCGGTGCCGGAGGAGGATCTGCGCACCCTGCTGCGACGGCAGGGGGACGAAGTGCGGGCGGTGCTCGACCTTCAGGACGTGGCACTGGCCGACGCGCTGGCCGACCGCGCGTTCCCCACGGAGGGCGGCCCGTTCGACTTCCTCTTCGTACTGGAGAACACCGACTTCTCCGCGCTGTCGCTGCCGGGCTGCGACAGCCGTCCCCTCTGGCCGGCGCCCGCGCACGCCAAGTGCCCGCTGACACTGTCGGTGGTCGAGCGCGAGGAGGGCTTCGACTGCCTGTGGGAGTACGACGCGGACAGCTTCGAGGCACCCGAAGTGCGGGCGATGGACGGCCTGTTCCGGCAGGCCCTGGACCGACTGGCCGAGAGCGCCGGGGAAACGGACGAGGGCGTCGGAGAGGAGGCCGGGGGTCACGTCGGGCAGGCAGGCGGGCCGGTCACACTGGCCGACCTGGTCGGACCGTACCGCCGCTCCCTGGACGAACCGGGGCGCGCGCTGCCGGCGCCGCCCGGCTTCGCCACCGTCGCCGAGGGCTTCGCCCGGCAGGTACGGCTGAGGCCCGACGCGATCGCCCTCGTCTCCGCCGGCCGGGAGGTGTCCTACGGCGAACTCGACGCACTGGCAGACGCGTTGGCCCGCGAGCTGTGGGCGCGCCATCCGCTGCCGCCGGGCGACGACCCCACGGGCTGTGTGGCGCTCCACTTCGAGCCGTCGGTCGAGCATGTGGTGGCGCTGCTGGCGTGCGCCCGGCTGAATCTCACCGTCGTCCCGCTCGATCCGGCGTACCCGCCCGCGCTGTTGCGGCAGATCATGGATCAAGTCGACCCACTGTGCGTGCTGTTGGCGGCGGACAGTGAGGGCGCGTTCGACGCCGTCGACCCGGGCGGGCCGCTGCCGCGTCTCACCGTGACCGCCGAGCTGTCGCCGGAGCCGGCCTCCGGCCCGCCGCCGGAGCCGCCCCGGGACCTGCCGCCGTATGCCGGACGGCCGCTCTACACCCTGTTCACCTCCGGCTCCACCGGCACCCCGAAGGGGGTGCGCGTACCCGATCGGACCCTGTGCGACCTGCTGCGCTGGCAGAGCGGGCCGGGCGGGCTGCCGGACGGCGCCGTCACCGCGCAGTTCTCGGCGCTCTCCTTCGACGTGTCGTTCCAGGAGATCTTCTCCGCCCTGTGCGGCGGCGGCACCCTGCATCTGGCCCGCCCCGGTCTGCGGCAGGACGTCCCGGCGCTGCTGGCGCACCTCGAAGTGTCCGGTGCCGAGCGGGTCTTCATGCCGTACGTGGCGCTCCAGCTGCTGGCCGAGTACGGCGTCCGGCTGGGCCGCTACCCGTCGCGGCTGCGTGATGTCGTCACCGCCGGTGAACAGTTGGTGTGCACGGACGCGATCCGGCGCTGGTTCGCCGGTCTGTCCGGCGCCCGGCTGTTCAATCACTACGGCCCGACCGAGACCCATGTGGTCAGCGCGCTGTGTCTCGACGGGGATCCGGCGCTCTGGCCTGCCCGGCCCGCGATCGGCCGCCCGGTGGCGGGCGCCTGGCTGCGCGTCGTCGACGAGGCCGATCGGCCCGTACCGCCCGGGTGCCCCGGCCGGCTGCTGATCGGCGGGCCGATGGCGGCCCCCTGCTACACGGGCGATCCCGCGCTCAACGAACGGCACTTCGTCGAGCTGCCCGGACTGGGCGTGTTCTACCGCAGCGGCGACCGGGCGCGGTTCGACCGGCAGGGGCTGCTCCACTGTCTCGGCCGGGACGACCAGCAGATCAAACTGAGCGGCCATCGGCTGGAGTTGGGGCAGGTCGAAGCGGCGCTGCTGCGTCATCCGGCCCTCGTCAACGCCGTGGTCGTACGGGACGACGAGCGACTGACGGCGTGTGTGGAGTGCCGCGCCGGGGAGCCCGTGCCGACGACGGCGGAACTCGCCGGCCATCTGGCGCCGCTGCTCCCCGCGTACGTACGGATCGACCGGTTCCGGCGGCTGGCGGCGCTGCCCCGCACCCCCAGCGGCAAGCTGGACCGGCGGGCGGCGCTGCACGCCCCCGGGGAAGAGCTGGACCGGGGACAGCGCCCCGGCCCTGAGCTGTCGGCGCGCGAGGCACGGCTGTCCGCGCTGTTCGAGGAGGTGCTCGGCCGTCCCATCGGGCGTGACCAGCGCTTCTTCGACGCGGGCGCCTCCAGTCTCGATCTGATGCGCTTCCATCTGCGCTGCACGGCCGAACTGGATCTGCCGCTGACGATCCCCGATCTCTTCGAGCATGTCACCGTCCGCCGGCTGGCCCGCTTCCTGGACGCCTCGGACCCGGCCGTACGGGACGATCGCGCTCCCGGCGGTACGGGAAGCGGCGGGCCCGCGGACGAGCCGGTGGCCGTCGTCGGCATGGCGGTACGGCTGCCCGGCGCCACCGATCTGGCCGGTTTCTGGGCGATGGTGAACGGCAACGGCCGGGGCATCGAGCACTTCGACGCGGCAGACGGGCTGGTGGGCGCCCGCAGCATGATGGACGGACCGCTGGCCTTCGACCCGCGCCGGTTCGGCATCGGTCCGGCGGAGGCGCGGCTGATGGACCCGCAGCAGCGCCATCTGATGATGAGCTGCGCCGAGGCGCTGGCCCACGCCGGGATCGCCGATCCGGACGGGCGGGGAGTGGGGCTCGTCGCGGGGTGCGGCGAGAACACGTACTTCCAGTCGATGCTCCGCGAAGCCGACCCCGAGCGGCTGCCCGACAGATTCCAGCTGGCCCTCCACCACGACAAGGATTTCCTCGCCACCAAGACGGCGTACCACCTCGGGCTGACCGGCCCGGCCTTCACCGTGCAGGCGGCCTGCGCGAGTTCGCTGGTGGCGGTCCATGTCGCGGCCGGAATGCTGCGGCAGGGCGACGCCGAGGTGATGCTCGCCGGGGGCGTCCTCGTCGACACCACGCTGAGCGACGGCTACGCGTACCGGCCGCAGCACATCCTGTCCCCCGACGGATACTGCCGACCGTTCAGCGACGACTCCGACGGCACCATCGGCGCCAGTGGTGTCGGTGTGGTGGTGCTCAAGCCGCTGAGCGCCGCGCGGCGTGACGGTGACACGGTGTACGCGGTGATCACCGGCTCGGCGCTCAACAACGACGGTTCCGCCAAGATCGGTTACAGCGCGCCCTCACTGCCGGGACAGCGGGAGGTGATCCGGACGGCGCTGCGTCGCAGTGGCCGCTCGGCCGCCGAGCTGGGGTACGTGGAGGCACACGGCACCGGTACGCGGCTGGGCGACCCGGTCGAAGTCGGCGCGCTGCGGCAGGCGTTCGGACTGGAGTCGGGCGACGGCGACCCCGGGTCCGGTGGCGACGACCGTAACGGCGGCGGTGACGGCGGCTGCGCGCTGTCCTCCGTGAAGAGCCAGATCGGCCATCTCGGCGCAGCCGCGGGCGTGGTGGGGCTCGTCCGGGCGGCTCTCGCGGTCCACCACGGGGTCATCCCGCCCAACGTCGGCTTCCGGCAGCCCAATCCGCGGATCGGCGCGGATGCCGCGCCCTTCCGCTTCCCGGCGGAGGCCGCGCCCTGGCCGGCCGGCCGGGACCGGGTGGCGGCGGTGAGCAGCTTCGGAATCGGCGGCACCAACGCCCATCTGATTCTGGAGGCGGCCGACCTCACTTCCCCGGTCGGTCCTTCCGCCTCCTCGAACTGTCTGCTGCTCTCCGGCGACAGCGAGGTGGCGCTGCGCGCCGACGCCGCCCGTGTCGCCGACTACCTGGCCGCCCGTCCGCAGGCGTACGGCCAGGTGCTGCGGCACCTCCAGGCCGGGCGTCCGGCCGGCCGGCTCCGTATGGGCGCGGTGTGCGCGGACGCCGCCGACGCCGTGGCGTGGCTGCGTACGGCGGCCGGGGCGGAAACAGCGGAGGCGCGGAACGGGGTGGCGGCCGTGGAGGTGGTCCCGGGCGAGGAGATACGGCCCGCCGGGGACCGGTCGGCGGCGGCGCTGACCGCCGCGTGGCTGGCCGGTGAGCGGATCGGCTGGCCCGAGGGCCCCGCGCAGGCGCCCTGGGACTTCCCGCCGCCCGCCTTCGAGCTGGCCGACTACGACTTCGAGCGCGCCGCGCCCGGGGCCGCCGAGGAGCGGACCGTACGGCTGCCCGAGTCGGACTGGCTGCACCAGCCGCACTGGGTACGCCGGGGCCGCGCCACCGCCGTACCGCGCGTCTCTGGCGTACCGGGCTCGCCGGGGCCGCTGGTGGTGCTGACCGCGTCCGAGCCGCTGGGGCGGGAGGCGACGCGGCTCCTCGAAGCCGTCTCCGGCCGGGTGGTACGGGTCGTGGCGGCCGGGGCCTTCGCCCGGCTCGCGGACGGCACGTACGAGGTCGACCCGGCCGATCCGGCCTCACTGCGGCAGTTGCTCGACGCGCTGGCCGGAGCGCCGGACGGCGCCGCGGCGGAGGCGCGTATCGACTGGCTGCACGCGCTGCCGCTGGCGATCAACGGACCCGTCGGCGAGGACACACTGGACCGCGCCCACTGGGCGTGTGTCGACACACCGGCGGCGCTGTTGTCGGCCGTGGCCGGGATGGACCGGCCGCCAC
Source organism: Streptomyces paludis (assembly GCF_003344965.1). Taxonomy (NCBI): domain Bacteria; kingdom Bacillati; phylum Actinomycetota; class Actinomycetes; order Kitasatosporales; family Streptomycetaceae; genus Streptomyces; species Streptomyces paludis. The sequence continues at coordinate 366,412 of NZ_CP031194.1, forward strand.
GGCTGCGGCCCTGGTGGCTGTCGTACGGGGCGCAGCCGGTGGAGGGCTTCGTGGACCGGCCCGAAGCGGGGCTGCTGGCGGGGGTCTGCGAGGTCGCGCCGCAGGAGCGCGGTGTCGAGGGCCACTGGCTGGACCTGCCCGGTGCCGACCCGGCGGAGTGGGCGGCGCCGCTGTCCGCGCTGCTGGCTGAGACATCTGCCGGGTCCGGCGCAAGTGCCGACGGTGTTTTGTCGCTGCCCCGGCGGCTCGCGCTCCGCCAGGGTTTCTGGTGGCAGCAGGCGCTGCTGCCCGTGGCCGCGTCCCCCTCGGCCGGTCTCCCGCCCGATCTCCCGCCGCTCCTGGACAAGGGCGGGGTCCATCTCCTCCTGGGCGGCACCGGCGGTATCGGCGCCGCGCTCGCGGCCCGGCTGCTGGAGGGGACGGACCACCGGGTGGTCCTGCTGGCCCGGCACCCCCGCGTACCGGCGGCCCTGTCGCGGTGGGCCGACCGGATCGAACTGGTCGACGCCGATCTCGCCGAGACCTCGATGGACCGGATCCACGCCAGGATCGCCCGTATCGCCCCTCGCCTCGACAGTGTGATCCACACGGCCGGGACGGCGTCCGGCGGTCTGATCACCCACCGGGACCCCGGAAAGATGCGGCGGGCGACGGCGGGCAAGGCGCGCGGCGCCCTGCTGACTGAGCGGCTGATCGAGAGCCATCGCCCGTCCGTCGTCGTCTACTGCTCCTCGATGTCGGCGCAGTTCGGCGGCGTCGGCCAGCTCGACTACGCCGCCGCGAACGGCTTGCTGGACGGCTTCGCCCGCCGCCGGCCCGGCGCGGCGGAGACCACACTGCGGATCGGTGTGGACTGGGACATCTGGCGCGAGGTGGGCATGGCGCGGCACGCCCTGCGGACGGACGCGCGCCATCAGGAGCATCTGGCGGTAGGACTCGAAGTGGCCGAAGGCCAGCGGGTGTTCGACCGGGCGCTACGGCTTCAGCTGCCGCAGCTGCTGGTGTCCACGACCGCCGTCGAGCGGGCCCGTGACTTCTACGCGCCGCCCGCCACCACGCCCGACACCACAGCCACGGCAGCAGTCACAGCAGCGTCCACCGAACAGCAGCTCGTCGAGCAGCTCACGGAGTGGCTGCGCGACTGGCTCGGTCTGGACCGGCTCGACCCGGACGCCTCGCTCTACGAGCTGGGCGCCGACTCGCTGACACTCCTCGATCTGATCGGCGAGGTGAAACGGCTCTTCGGGGTGGACATCGAGCTGTCCCAGCTCAACCACCGGGCCAGCCTCGCCGACGTACTGGCGCGGCTGGACGAGGAGACCCGGCCGGCCGCCGGGGTACGGTCCGCCACCGGCGATCCGGTGGAGCTGGAGATCTGGCAGGAGGGCGAGGGCGACGGGCGCGATGTGCTCTGTCTGGTCCATCCGGTCGGCGGCGACATCCAGGCGTACCGGACGCTGGTCTCCGCGCTCGATCCGCGCCTCACCGTCTGTCTCATCGCGGATCCGGCGCTGCGCCTCCCCGGACTGCCCGCGTGGTCCCTGGCCGAGCGGGCACGCCGCTACCACGCGGCTTTCGCGGCACGCTTCCCCGCCGGGCAGTGGCGCCGGCGGCTGGCGGGCTGGTCGTTCGGCGGGTGGGCGGCGCTGGGGATGGCCGCCGAGGCCGAGGCGGCGGACGAGCCGGTGGCCGGGCTGTATCTGCTCGATCCGCCGCCGCCGGACGCCGGGGAGGTCTTCCGTACGTACGACGAGAGGGGGCTCGAAGCGGTCTTCGCACACGAGCTGAACAACGCGAGCGCGGGTACGGGGACGGGTGCAGACGCCGGCAGAGGCGCCGGCCCCGAAGCGCGCGCGTACGCCGAGCGGCTGGCGCACTGCTGCCGGGCCAATGTGGCCGCGATGGCCGCGTACGAGCTGCCCCGGCTGTCCCGCACACCGAGCCGGCTGTGGCTGGCGAACACACCGGTGGACGGCCTGCCCCCGACCGGTACGCCGGACGAGCTGCGGCGGCAGTGGCAGGCGTGGCTGCCGGACCTGACCGACTGCCAGTACCTGGACACCACACACTACGGCGTTCTCGGACCGCCCCATGTGGCGAAGGTGGCCCGGACGGTCAACTCGACCTGAGTGGAAGGCCGTAGGGCCGGTGCCGCCGACTTCCCTTCCCCCCAACACCGACACACCGCGGGAGACCTCATGGAACAGTACGCACTCGACGCGATGGAACGCCTCACCACCCGGCCCCCGGAGGTCTACGAGACCATCGGAGTCGATCCGCTGACCCCGGCGACCGGGGCCGAGGTGTCCGGGATCGATCTCTCGGAGAAGCTGTCGGACACTCAAGTCGCCGAATTGAAGCGGGCCTTCCACCTCCACCATGTGCTGGTCTTCCGTGACCAGGAGCTGACGGGCGAGGACCACAAGCGGGTGGCGGGCCACTTCGGGGGGCTGCATCCCGTGGCGCTGCCGGCCGAGGGCTCCGACCCGCACATCCTGGAGATCCGTGCCACCGGCGAGTCGCGCGCCGTGGCCGGGGACGGCTGGCACTCCGACGGCACCGCCGACGCGGAGCCGTCGCTCGGCTCGATGCTCTACATCACCCGCACCCCGGAGATCGGCAGTGGCGGGGACACCCTGTTCGCCAATATGCATCTGGCGTACGAGCTGCTGTCGCCGCCGATGAAGGCGTTCCTGGAGGGCATGACGGCGGTGCACGACGGGCTGCTGCCCTGGGGAGGTGTCACACCGCCGCCCGAGTACGACGTCCCGAAGAACGAACACCCGGTGGTGGTACGGCATCCCGAGACCGGGCGTCCGCTGCTGTTCGTCAACGGTGCCTACACCTCGCACCTGACGGGGCTGACCCCGAACGAGAGCCGGGCCGTGCTCGACATGCTGCTCGCGCACATCGCCCGTACCCCGCTGCTGACCTGCCGGGTCCGCTGGACGCCCGGCACCCTGGTGTTCTGGGACAACCGCTGCCTTCAGCACCACGCGACCTGGGACTACTACCCGCACCACCGCTACGGGCAGCGCGTCGCGATCAAGGGCGCGCGGCCCCTGGCCTGAGACAGACCCCGCACAAAGGCGCCGCACGGAGGCGGCGCGGGGACCACCGCGCCGCCTCCATCACGATCCGGTCTCGGAATGCCCGCGGGCTCTTGCCAATCCTCCGTGTAATCGATTCCAATCCTCGTTGTAATCGATTCCACAAGGAGGTGGACCGACGATGGCAGGCATCAAGGATGTCGCCGCCGAGGCGGGTGTGTCCGTCGCCACGGTGTCGCGCGCGCTCAACGGCCATCCGTCGGTCAGCCCGGCCGCGCGGGCCCGGGTGCTCGCCGCCGTGGCCGCGCTCGGCTACCGGCCCAACGCCGTGGCCCGCTCCCTGCGCACCGACCAGACGCGCACCCTGGGCCTGGTCATCAGCGATGTGCTCAACCCGTACTTCACCTCCCTCGCCCGCGCCGTCGAGGAAGAGGCGCGGGCGCTCGGCTACAGCGTGATCATCGGGAACGCCGACGAGCGGCCGGAGCTTCAGGACCATCATGTCCGCACCCTGCTGGACCGCCGGATCGACGGGCTGCTGCTCTCGCCCACCGACCCCGGCTCGCCGCTGATACCGGACGCCGTGCGCGCCGGCACACCGATCGTCTTCGTGGACCGCTGGGTGCCGGGCGTACAGGTGCCGGTGGTACGGGCCGACGGGCGCGGCGCCGTCGCGGACCTGGTCGGCCATCTGCTGGGGCTCGGCCACCGGCGGCTGGCGATCATCGCCGGTCCGGCGGCCACCACCACCGGCAGCGAGCGCGTCGACGCCTTCCGCGCGGCGCTGCGCGAGCACGGGGTGGCGCTGCCGGACGCGTACATCGGCCAGGGCGACTTCCAGGCGGAGAGCGGGCGCCGGGCGGCCGAGCGCTTCCTCGATCTGCCGGAGCCGCCCGACGCCGTGTTCGCCGCGGACAATCTGATGGCGCTCGGCGCGCTGGACGCGATCCGTGCCCGGGGGCTCACCGTCCCCGGTGACATCGCGCTCGCCGCCTTCGACGACATCCCGTGGTTCGTCCACACCGACCCGCCGATCACCGCCATCGCCCAGCCCACCGAGGAGCTGGGCCGGGCCGCCGTACGGGCGCTGGTCGAGCGGATCGGCGGCCACTCCCCCGACTCCGTGACACTGCCCGCCCGGCTCGTCGTACGCCGCTCCTGCGGCGCGTCCGGCCCGGTGGAGGAACCGCACACGGCCGCCCCGATCGCACACCCGCATCCGCATCCGCACACCACCGTACGAAGGAGCAACCCGTGAGCCATCCGGACGAGTTGCTGCGTATCGAAGGGATACGCAAGACCTTCCCCGGCGTGGTCGCGCTCGACAGCGTCGACTTCGACCTCCGCCGGGGCGAGGTGCATGTCCTGCTCGGCGAGAACGGCGCCGGCAAGAGCACCCTGATCAAAATGCTCTCCGGTGCCTACCGGCCGGACGCCGGGCGGGTGCTCGTCGACGGCCAGGAGGTACGGATCCACGGCGCGCAGGACGCCGAACGGCTCGGGATCGCCACGATCTACCAGGAGTTCAACCTGGTGCCCGAGCTGACGGTGGCCGAGAACATCTTCCTGGGCCGCCAGCCGCGCCGCTTCGGCCTGATCGACCGCAAGAAGATGTACGCGGACGCCGCCGAGCTGCTGGAGCGCGTCGGGGTGGCCACCGCGCCGGACACCCTCGTCCGTGAACTGGGCATCGCCCGGCTCCAGATGGTCGAGATCGCCAAGGCGCTCAGCCTGGACGCGCGGGTCCTGATCATGGACGAGCCGACCGCCGTGCTGACCTCCGAGGAGGTGGAGAAGCTCTTCCGGATCGTGCGCAGGCTGCGCGAGGACGGGGTGGCCGTCGTCTTCATCACCCACCATCTGGAGGAGATCGCCGCGCTCGGCGACCGGGTCACCGTGCTGCGCGACGGCCGCAGTGTGGACCAGGTGCCCGCGTCGACCCCCGAGGACGAACTCGTCCGGCTGATGGTGGGCCGCTCCATCGACCAGCAGTACCCGCGCCGGGCCGCCGAGGCGGGCGAGCCGCTGCTCAGCGTCGCCGGGCTGACCCGGCAGGGCGTCTTCCACGACATCGGGTTCGAGGTGCGCGCCGGTGAGGTCGTCGGTATCGCCGGGCTGGTGGGCGCGGGCCGTACCGAGGTCGTCCGGGCGGTGTTCGGCGCCGACCACTACGACGCCGGTACGGTCAGGGTCGCGGGCGCGGTGCTGCCGGCCCACGATGTGAGCGCGTCGCTGGCCGCCGGGATCGGGCTCGTACCGGAGGACCGCAAGGGGCAGGGGCTGCTGCTGGACGCCTCCGTGGCGGAGAATCTGGGCCTGGTCACCCTGCGCGCGGCGACCCGCGGCGGGCTGGTGGACCGCAAGGCGCAGCACACCGCCGCCGAGGGGATGGCGGAGCGGCTCGGGGTGCGGATGGCCGGCCTCGGCCAGCGGGTGGGCACCCTGTCCGGTGGCAACCAGCAGAAGGTCGTCATCGGCAAGTGGCTGCTCGCCGAGGTGAAGGTGCTGATTCTCGACGAGCCGACGCGCGGTATCGACGTCGGCGCGAAGGTCGAGATCTACGAGCTGATCAACGCGCTGACCGACGCCGGGCACGCGGTGCTGATGATCTCCAGCGATCTGCCCGAGGTGCTCGGTATGAGCGACCGGGTGCTGGTGATGGCGCAGGGCCGGCTGGCCGGTGAACTCGCCGCGCACGAGGCGACGCAGGACGCGGTGATGGCGCTCGCCGTCGGCGCGACGGACACGACCCGTACGGCGGACATGTCCCGTACGGAGAACGACGAAGGGGTGGAGGGCTCCCGTGGCCACTGACACGCTGAAGAACACGAAGGGGGCCGGTGGCGCCTCGGCGATCCGCCGCGTACTCCTCGACAACGGCGCGCTCAGCGCGCTGGTGGTGCTGGTGGTGGCGATGTCGCTGCTGTCCGGCGACTTCCTCACCACGCAGAACCTGCTCAATGTCGGTGTGCAGGCCGCCGTGACGGCGATCCTCGCCTTCGGTGTCACCTTCGTCATCGTCTCGGCGGGCATCGATCTGTCGGTGGGTTCGGTGGCGGCGCTCTCCGCGACCGTGCTGGCGTGGGCCGCGACCTCCGAGGGTGTGCCGGTGGTGCTGGCGGTCGTGCTGGCCGTGGTCACCGGTGTGGCCTGCGGTCTGGTCAACGGCGCGCTTGTCTCGTACGGCAAACTGCCGCCGTTCATCGCGACGTTGGCGATGCTGTCGGTGGGCCGCGGGCTCTCGCTGGTGATCTCGCAGGGCTCTCCGATCCCCTTCCCGGACTCCGTCTCCCATCTCGGGGAGACCCTCGGCGGCTGGCTGCCGGTGCCGGTGCTCGTGATGGTCGTGATGGGGCTGATCACCGCGGTGATCCTGAACCGCAGCTATCTGGGCCGGTCGATGTACGCGATCGGCGGCAACGAGGAGGCGGCGCGGCTGTCCGGGCTGCGGGTCAGGCGGCAGAAGGTCGCCGTCTACGCGCTGTCGGGGCTGTTCGCCGCCGTCGCGGGGATCGTCCTGGCCTCCCGGCTCTCCTCGGCGCAGCCGCAGGCCGCGCAGGGGTACGAGCTGGACGCGATCGCGGCGGTCGTCATCGGCGGCGCCAGTCTGTCCGGCGGGGTCGGCAAGGCGTCCGGGACGCTGATCGGCGCGCTGATCCTCGCGGTGCTGCGCAACGGCCTCAACCTGCTGTCGGTGTCGGCGTTCTGGCAGCAGGTGGTCATCGGTGTGGTGATCGCGCTGGCGGTGCTGCTGGACACCGTACGCCGCCGGGCCGGTTCGACGCCGGCCGCCAACGAGGCGTCGGGCGGGGGCGGTTCGGGCGGCAAGCGGGCCCGTACGGTCCAGTACACGGTGGCCGCCGTGCTGGTGGCCGCGATCCTGGGCGGTATCTCGCTGTGGAACGGCGGTTCGTCCGCCGGTGGCACGACCAAGCTGGGGCTCTCGGTCTCCACGCTCAACAACCCCTTCTTCGTCCAGCTGAAGGAGGGCGCCCAGGCCGAGGCGAAGGCGAAGGGCGTCGAGCTGACGGTCACCGACGCGCAGAACGACGCCTCCCAACAGGCCAACCAGATACAGAACTTCACCAGCGAGGGCATGTCGGCGGTGATCATCAACCCGGTCGACTCGGACGCGTCGGGTCCCTCGGTGCGCGCCGCGAACAAGGCGGACATCCCGGTGGTCGCCGCCGACCGCGGGGTGAACAAGGCGGATCTCGCGACGCTCGTCGCCTCCGACAACGTGGCCGGCGGCCGGCAGGCGGCGCAGGCGCTGGCGGAGAAGCTCGGCGGCAAGGGGAAGGTCGTGGTCCTTCAGGGCACCGCGGGCACCTCGGCCAGCCGTGAGCGCGGCCAGGGCTTCACCGAGGGCATCAAGACGTACCCCGGTATCCAGGTGGTCGCCCGGCAGCCCGCGGACTTCGACCGCACCAAGGGCCTCGATGTGATGACGAACCTGCTCCAGGCGCACGGTGATGTGAACGGTGTGTTCGCCGAGAACGACGAGATGGCGCTCGGCGCCGTCAAGGCACTGGGGGCCAGGGCGGGTACTTCGGTGCCGGTCGTCGGCTTCGACGGGACGCCGGACGGGCTGAAGGCGATCGAGGCGGGCACCCTGTACGCGTCGGTGGCGCAGCAGCCGAAGGAGCTGGGCCGACTGGCGGTGCTCAACGCGATCGGGGCGGCGGACGGCGAGAAGCTCAGCGCCGAGGTCAAGGTCCCGGTCAAGGTGGTCACGGCGGAGAATGTCGCCGACTTCTCCTGATGACCGCGCGCCGTTCGGTGCCCTCCCGGGCAGGCTCTGCCCCCGACCGACACCCCCGACCGACACCCGCACTCCCCGACGGAAAGAGACAGTGATGTACGACTACGACCTGCTGGTCGTAGGGTCGGCCAACGCCGACCTGGTGATCGGCGTCGAACGGCGCCCGGGCGCGGGCGAGACCGTGCTCGGCTCGGACCTGGCCCTCCATCCGGGCGGCAAGGGCGCCAACCAGACGGTCGCCGCCGCCCGCCTCGGCGCCCGTACGGCCCTGCTGGCCCGGGTCGGTGACGACGCGCACGGCCGGCTGCTGCTCGACTCGCAGCGCGCGGCGGGCGTCGACACGACCGGGGTGCTCTCCGGCGGGGCGCCCACCGGGGTCGCGGTGATCACGGTGGACCCGTCGGGTGACAACAGCATCGTGGTGTCCCCGGGCGCCAACGCCCGGCTCTCCCCGGCGGATGTCGCCGCCGCGGCGGACCGGATCCGGGCCGCGCGGGTGGTCTCCGTACAGTTGGAGATCCCGCTGGAGACGGTCGCCGAGGTGGTACGGACGCTGGCGCCCGGCACCCGCCTCGTCCTCAATCCCTCACCGCCGGTGGAGCTGCCGGCCGAGATCCTCGCCGCGTGCGATCCGCTGATCCTCAACGAGCACGAGGTACGGGTGGTGCTCGGCCGGACGGCGGAGGCGCCCGGGGCGCGCGAGGACGACGGCCCCGAGGAGTGGGCGCGGGCGCTGCTGGCGCTCGGTCCGCGGTCGGTGGTGATCACCCTGGGCGAGCGGGGCGCGCTGGTGGCGGACGCCGGTGCGACGGAGCTGGTGGAGTCCGTACGGGTACGGGCCGTGGACACGACGGGCGCGGGTGATGCGTTCACGGCGGCGCTGGCCTGGCGGCTGAGCGCCGGCGAGGCGCCGGCGGACGCGGCGCGGTACGCGGCGCGGGTGGGGGCGGCGGCCGTCACCAAGGAGGGCGCGCAGGCGTCCTTCCCGACGGCGGCGGAGGTGGCGGCGCTGACCGGCGCCCCCGGACCGGAAGAGGCACCGGAAGAAGCGCCGGAAGCGGTGGAGCGATGAAGCGGCACGGGATTCTGAACCGCCATCTGGCGGGCGCGCTGGCCGAGTTGGGCCATGGGGACGGGGTCCTGGTGTGCGACGCGGGGATGCCGGTCCCGGCGGGCCCGCGCGTGGTGGACCTGGCGTTCGTGGCCGGGGTGCCGTCGTTCGCCGAGGTGCTGAGCGGTCTGCTGGCGGAGCTGGTGGTGGAGGGCGCGACGGCGGCGGGCGAGGTGCGGGAGGCGAATCCGGCGGCGGCGGCGCTGCTGGCGGACCTGCCGGAGCTGCGGTTCGTCACGCACACGGAGCTGAAGGAGCTGTCGGCGGGCGCGCGGCTGGTCGTACGGACGGGTGAGGCGCGGCCGTACGCGAATGTCCTGCTGCGGTGCGGCGTGTTCTTCTGACGGCCCGGACGGAGAAGAAGGGCGGTCGCCCGGGGGTTTCCCCGGGTGACCGCCCTTCTGTCTGTCCGCGTCCGGATCAGGCGAGCGTGGCGAGCGCCTGGTTGAGCGTGGCGGACGGGCGCATCACGGCGGCGGCCTTGGCCGGGTCGGGCTGGTAGTAGCCGCCGATGTCGGCCGGCGAGCCCTGTACGGCGTTCAGCTCACCGACGATGGTGCTCTCCTGCTCGGTGAGCGTCTTGGCGAGCGCCTCGAACGCCGCCGCGAGCTGGACGTCGTCGGTCTGCGCGGCCAGCTCCTGGGCCCAGTAGAGCGCCAGGTAGAAGTGGCTGCCGCGGTTGTCGATGCCACCGACACGGCGGCTGGGCGACTTGTCCTCGTTGAGGAAGGTGCCCGTGGCGCGGTCCAGGGTGTCGGCGAGCACCTGGGCGCGCGCGTTGTCCGTGGTCTGCGCGAGGTGCTCGAAGCTGGCCGCGAGCGCGAAGAACTCGCCCAGGCTGTCCCAGCGCAGGTAGTTCTCCTTGACGAGCTGCTGGACGTGCTTGGGCGCGGAGCCGCCGGCGCCGGTCTCGAAGAGTCCGCCGCCGTTCATCAGCGGGACGACGGAGAGCATCTTGGCGCTGGTGCCCAGCTCCAGGATCGGGAAGAGGTCCGTGAGGTAGTCGCGCAGCACGTTGCCGGTGACCGAGATGGTGTCCTCGCCGCGGCGGATGCGCTCCAGGGAGAACGCCGTCGCGTCGACCGGCGACATGATCTCGATCCGGAGACCCTCGGTGTCGTGCTCGGGCAGGTACGCCTTGACCTTCGCGATGAGCTGCGCGTCGTGCGCGCGGTTCTCGTCGAGCCAGAACACGGCCGGGACGCCGGTGGCGCGGGCGCGGGTGACGGCGAGCTTGACCCAGTCGCGGATCGGGGCGTCCTTGGCCTGGCAGGCGCGGAAGATGTCCCCGGCGGCGACGGTCTGCTCCAGGACGGTGTTGCCGGCCGTGTCGACCAGGCGGACCGTGCCGGCGGCCGGGATCTCGAAGGTCTTGTCGTGGCTGCCGTACTCCTCGGCCTTCTGCGCCATCAGACCGACGTTGGGCACCGAGCCCATCGTGGACGGGTCGAAGGCGCCGTGGGCGCGGCAGTCGTCGAGGACGGTCTGGTAGACGCCGGAGTAGCTGTGGTCCGGCAGCACCGCGAGGGTGTCGGCCTCCTGGCCGTCCGGGCCCCACATGTGGCCGGAGGTGCGGATCATGGCCGGCATGGAGGCGTCGACGATGACATCGCTCGGTACGTGCAGGTTGGTGATGCCCTTGTCGGAGTCGACCATCGCCAGCGCGGGACCTTCGGCGATCTCGGCGTCGAAGGACGCCTTGATCGCGTCACCGTCGGCCAGCGTCTCCAGGCCCTTGAGGATGCCGCCGAGGCCGTCGTTGGGGCTGAGACCGGCGGCGGCGAGGGTCTCGCCGTACGCCGCGAAGGTCTTCGGGAAGAAGGCCCGCACGACATGGCCGAAGATGATCGGGTCGGAGACCTTCATCATCGTGGCCTTGAGGTGTACGGAGAACAGCACGCCCTCGGCCTTGGCACGGGCGACCTGCGCCGTCAGGAACGTACGCAGCGCGGCCACGCGCAGCACCGACGCGTCGAGGACCTCGCCCGCGAGGACCGGGACCGACTCGCGCAGCACGGTGGTGGTGCCGTCCTCGGCGACCAGCTCGATACGCAGCGTGCCGTCCTCGGCGACGACGACGGACTTCTCGGTGGAGGCGAAGTCGTCGGCGCTCATGGTGGCGACGTTCGTCTTCGACTCGGGGGTCCAGGCGCCCATACGGTGCGGGTGGGCCTTGGCGTAGTTCTTCACGGCCGCCGGGGCGCGGCGGTCGGAGTTGCCCTCGCGCAGGACCGGGTTGACGGCGCTGCCCTTGATCTTGTCGTAGCGCGCGCGGACATCGCGGTCCTCGTCGCTCTTGGGGTCGTCCGGGTAGTCCGGCAGCGCGTATCCCTGCTGCTGGAGTTCGGCGACGGCCGCCTTGAGCTGCGGGATCGAGGCCGAGATGTTCGGCAGCTTGATGATGTTGGCACCGGGGGTCCTGGCCAGCTCGCCCAGCTCCGCGAGCGCGTCGTCGATCCGGCGGCTCTCCTCCAGGTACTCGGGGAAGGCGGCGATGATCCGGCCGGCCAGGGAGATGTCCCGGCTCTCCACGGCGACCCCGGCCGTCGAGGCGTACGCCTCGACCACCGGCAGGAACGAATACGTCGCCAGGGCCGGGGCCTCGTCGGTGTGCGTATAGATGATGGTCGAGTCAGTCACCGGTGCTCCGCTCCACGTCTGCAACATTGCTCGACATCAAGATATCTCGTGACCCCGCTCCCCGGGACAGGGCCCCGCCCACCCCGGCCGGGGTGGGCGGTCCGGGCCGGTCAGGGGGTCCGGTCGGCGGCGGCCAGGAGCGCGGCGATGTCCAGCTTCTTCATCCCGAGCATGGCCTTCATGGCCCGCTGGGCACGCTCCTGGTCCGGGTCGGTGAGCAGCTCGGCCATCGCGTCGGGCACCACCTGCCACGACAGGCCGTACCGGTCCTTCAGCCAGCCGCAGGGGCCCTCCTCGCCGCCTGCGGAGAGGGTGTTCCAGTAGTAGTCGACCTCCTCCTGGTCCGCGCAGCCGACCGAGAACGAGACGGCCTCGCTGAAGGTGAACTCCGGGCCGCCGTTGATCGCGGTGTATGCCTGGCCGTCGAGGACGAAGTCCACGGTCAGGGTGGTGCCGGCGGGCCGGGGACCGGCCTCCCCGTAGTACGAGATACCGGTGATCCGGGAGTTCGGGAAGACGGACACATAGAACTCCGCGGCCGCCTCGCTCTCGGTGTCGAACCAGAGGTTGGGGGTGATCCGGGGCATCGCTCTCTCCTCCACGTCGGTACGCGCCGGGCGGGGCGGTGGCACCACCCGTTGTCAGTTCCGACCGCCGCCGAGGCGGAAACTCATCGCCGGGTGCGCCGCGGAATTGGTTTTGCCGGCGGGGCGGTGCCCGGGGAGACTGGGGCGTCCGCCTCCCCGTACCCCCACGAAAGCAGTCTGACCGCACATGCACGACATAGCATCCGCTCCCCCGTCCTCTGAGCAGCTCGCCGGAGGGCTGAAGCAGCGGCATCTGACCATGCTGGGGCTCGGCGGCGTCATCGGGGCCGGGCTCTTCGTCGGTTCGGGCGCGGGGATCGCGGTGGCCGGGCCCGGGATCGTCGTCTCGTATCTGATCGCGGGCGCGCTGGCGATGTGTGTGATGCGGATGCTGGGCGAGATGTCGGCCGCGCTGCCCGCGTCGGGTTCGTTCTCCGTGCACGCCGAGCGGGCGCTCGGGCGGTGGGCCGGGTTCACGGTGGGCTGGCTGTACTGGTTCCTGCTGGTGGTCGTGCTCGCGGTGGAGGCGACGGGGGCGGCGGGGATCGCGCACGGCTGGGTGCCCGGTGTGCCGCAGTGGACGTGGGTGCTGCTCTTCATGGTGGTCTTCACCGGCGCGAACCTCGTCGCGGTGAAGAACTTCGGCGAGTTCGAGTTCTGGTTCGCGATCATGAAGGTGGCCGCGATCGTCGCGTTCCTGGTCCTCGGGGTGCTCGCGATCCTCGGTGTCCTGCCCGACACCGCACCGGTCGGGCTCGCCAATGTCACCGGGCAGGGCGGCTTCCTGCCGGGCGGCTGGCAGGGGGTGATCTCGGGGGTGCTCGCCGTGATCTTCGCCTTCGGCGGTCTGGAGGTCGTCACGATCGCGGCGGCGGAGTCGGACGATCCGGTGCGGTCGGTGGCGCGGGCGGTGCGCAGCGCGATGTTCCGGATCCTGTTCTTCTACGTCGGATCGATGGCCGTGATCGTGACCGTGCTGCCGTGGACCGCGCAGAAGGCGGGGCTGAGCCCGTATGTCACCGTGCTCGACGCGATCGGGGTGCCGTCCGCCGGGCAGATCATGAACATCGTGGTGTTCGTGGCGCTGCTCTCCGCCCTCAACGCCAATCTGTACGGCTCGTCGCGGATGGTCTTCTCGCTGGCCGAGCGGGGCGAGGCACCGCGCTCGCTGCTCAAGCTGGGCGGCGGGGGTGTGCCGCGGCGGGCGGTGCTGGCGTCGGTGGCGTTCGGCTTCTGCTCGGTGCTGCTGAATCTGCGGTGGCCGGACTCGGTCTTCCTCTACATGCTCAACGCGGTCGGCGCGGTGCTGCTCTTCGTCTGGGCGCTGATCGCCGTGTCGCAGCTGCGGCTGCGGCGCGTCATCGAGGCGCGGACGCCGGAGCGGCTGGTCCTGCGGATGTGGCTCTTCCCCTGGCTGACCTGGGCGGCGCTGCTGGCGATGGCGGTGGTGTTCGGGCTGATGCTGGCCGACGACACGGCGCGTCCGCAGCTGCTGTGGTCGCTGGGCGCGACGGCGCTGGTCCTGGCGGTCGCGGGGGTACGGGAGTGGCGGGCGCGGCGCGCCTGACGCCCGGCCGGCGTCGGGGCACCGCGCCCGCCGGTGTGCGGGGGCCGGTGGGGGAAGCCGTCAGGCGGCCGTACGGTGGCAGCGGATCCACGCGGCCTGTCCGCCGTCGACCAGCAGATCCGTACCGGTGATGTAGAGCGATCCGGGGCCGGTGAGGAAGGCGACCGCCTCGGCGATCTCCCCGGGGGTCCCGGTGCGGCCCGCGCCGCAGTCCTCCAGCATCTTCATCATGTGGACGCCGGACGCCGAATCGGCCTCCGCCTTGGCCATCGCGGTGGAGACGACACCCGGGCTCACGGTGTTGACCCGGGCGCCGAGGCGGTTCCAGGCGAGCGCGGCGGCCTGTACCCGCAGATGGTTGGAGCGCTTGGTGACGCAGTACGCGGAAGTCGCGTCGGCGCCGATGGCGGTGACCACACCGAGGCCGGGGAGCCGGTCCGTCGGGGTGGTGGCGAGCGCGAACTCGTCCTCCCGGCTGAGCTGCGCGTAGTGCCCGGCCATGCTGGAGACGCACACCAGTGACGTACCGCGGGTCGCCACCGTCTCGAAGACGTCGATGACATGGGCGGTGCCCATCATGTTGACGTCGATGATCGCCTCGGCCGGGGCGGTCGCGGGCGAGAGCCCGGCGGTGTGGACGACGGCGGTCACCCGTCCCTCACCGGCCGCGGTCGCGGCGAGCTTCTCGACCGCGGAGCGGTCGGAGACATCGGTGACCACGCCCCGTACCGCGTAACCCTCGGCGGTGAGCGCGCCGAGGGTCTCGTCGAGCCGCCGTTCGGAGGCGTCGGCGAGGATCACGGTCCGCCCGCCGCCCAGCCGGCGCGCGATCGACGCGCCCATGCCTCCCGCGCCCGTGACCACGACCACGTCACGGCGTTCTGTCTGCTGGCCGTCCACCACGGTGCAACTCCCTGGACTCGGTTGAAGGTTGAAGGTCGGGGGCGCTGGGCCCTGACTCCGGCGCCCCCGGGTCCGCCGGCCGGTGACCGGCGGACGGCGCTATGTGTCAGACAGGCCCTAGACGACCCCGGCGGCCGGGGCGAGGGTGCGTACCGCCTCGGCCCATGGCGTGCGGGCCGCGATGGCCGCGCGCCAGGGCCGGATGGCCCTCGGCGGCAGGCCGACCACGAGCACCCCGGACAGCCGGTCGCCGGTGCGGTACGCGACCATGAACCGGCGCTCGTCCAAGTCGCCCTCCACGACGGTGACTTCGTCGTGGCCCCGCAGATATCCGAACGCCTGGACCTTCATGTCGTACTGGTCGGACCAGAAGTACGGCACCGGCGCGAACGGCTTGCGGGCCTCCGGACGCAGCAGGTTGCGGGCGGCGGCCATGCCCTGCTCGGCCGCGTTGGTGCGGTGCTCGATCCGCATCCGCGCGCCGAAGAGCGGGTTGTGCCAGTGGGCCACGTCCCCGGCGCCGTACACACCGGGGGCGGCGGCGCTGTACTCGTCGCACACCAGCCCGTTGTCGACGGTGAGGCCGCTGTCCGCGAGCCACTCGGTGTTGGGTACGGAGCCGATGGCCACCAGCACCTCGTCGGCCCCGACCAGCTCGCCGTCGGCGAGCCGTACCCCGCCGTCGGTCACCTCGCCGACGGTGACCCCGGTGCGCAGGGTCACCCCGTGCTCCCGGTGGGCGCCCGACAGGACGCGGCCGACCTCCTCGCCGACCGCGTGGGCCAGCGGTACGGGCGCCGGTTCGAGGAGGGTGACCTCGCAGCCGAGGCCCCGCGCCACGGCGGCGGCCTCCGCGCCGAGGAACCCGGCCCCGACGATCACCAGGCGCCGCCCGGGCCCCAGCCGGTCCCGCAGGGCCAGCGCGTCGTCGAGGGTACGGAGCACATGCGCGTGCCCCGTGCCGGGCAGCCGGCGCGGCCGTACCCCGGTGGCCACGACCAGACCGTCGTACGGTACCCGGGAGCCGTCGCCCAGCAGCACGGTGCGCGCGGCGAGGTCGAGGCCGGTGGCGCCGATGCCGAGGCGCAGATCGAGGCCGAGGGCGTCCAGGTCGGCCGGGGAGCGCAGGGGCAGCCGGTGCGGCTCCCACTCCCCGGAGAGGATCTGTTTGGAGAGCGGCGGCCGGTCGTAGGGGGCGTCCGGCTCGTCGCCGACGAGGGTCAGCTCGCCGTCGTATCCCTCCCGGCGCAGCGCCTCGGCCGCCGCGAGCCCGGCGGCCGAGGCGCCGACGACCAGGATCCGGTTCACTTCTCCACCAGCCGGATCGCGGCGGCCGGGCAGAGGCCGGCGGCTTCCCGTACCTCCTCGTCGAGGGCGGTGTCGGGGTCGCTGTCGAGCAGGATCACCACGCCGTCGTCGTCGCGCTGGTCGAATACGTCGGGGGCGCTCATGACGCACAGGCCCGCCGAGACACACTTCGGTTCGTCCACTTCCACATGCATGGTCTTGTCCTCGTTCCTCGTCCTCGTCCTGATGGGGGGTTGTCCAGTGCCGGTCGCGTCCGGTGACGGTCGCGTCCGGTGCGGCGTGAACTACCAGGTGACGGGCAGGGAGCGGACGCCGTAGGTGGTGCCGCTCTCCTCGAACTCCAGCTGGTCGAACGCGGTGGCCAGGCGCAGGGTGGGAACGCGCCGGTAGAGCGTGCTGTAGACGACCTGGAGTTCCACCCGGGCGAGCGACTGGCCGAGGCACTGGTGGGGGCCGAAGCCGAAGGCGTTGTGCAGCCGGGCGTTTCGGGTGAGGTCGAGCCGGTCGGCCCCGGGGAACGCCTTCGTGTCCCAGTTGGCGGCGGAGATCTCCACCACCACGCCCTCCCCCGCGCGGATGAGCTGCCCGTCGATCTCGATGTCCTCGCGGGCGACCCGGCGCAGCCCGGAGTGGACGATCGACAGATAGCGCAGGAGTTCCTCGACCGCGCCGGCGACGAACTTCGGGTCGTCGCTGTCGCGGAGCAGCTCCAGCTGCTCCGGGTTCTGGAAGAGCGCGAGGGTGCCGAGGCTGATCATGGTCGCGGTGGTCTCGTGACCGGCGATGAGCATCGCGACGCCCATGTGGACCGCTTCGGTGTGGGTCATCTCGCCCGCGGTGACCCGGGCGGCCATCTCGGACATCGCGTCGTCGCCGGGAGAGGCAAGCTTCTCGGTGAGCAGCTTGTCCAGATAGCCGGACAGGGCGGCGCTCGCGGCGCGGGCCACCTCCGGTGCCACATCACGGTCGAGGGCGGTGCTGCTGTTGTGCTGGAAGAACTCGTGGTCCTCGTAGCGCACTCCGAGCAGCTCGCTGATCACGAGGGACGGTACGGGCAGCGCCAGCGCCGTGAGGAGGTCGGCGGGCTGGGGGCCGGCCAGCATGTCGTCGATCAGATCGTCGACGATCTTCTGGATGGCGGGCCGCATCTTCTCGACGCGCTTGAGCAGCAGCGGGCCGTTGACCATACGGCGCAGCCGGGTGTGCTCGGGGGCGTCGGTGTTGGTGATCAGCTTCGGGGTGTGCGGGGCGATCTGCGCGCGGTAGGCGCTCACGTGCGGGAAGTCGCCGATGTGATCGTCGTTGCTGAGGCGGGGGTCGGTCAGGATCGCCCGCTGCTGCGCGTGTCCGGTGATGAACCACGGTGTGCTGCCGTCCCAGATACGGACCTTCGCGACCGGACTGGCGTCGCGCAGCTCCTCCAGGGCGGGCGGCGGGGCGAACGGGCAGCCGGCCGCCCGGGGCATCGGGAATTCGGGGCCCGGCCCGCCCGCGGTGTCCGCGGTGTCTGTCTGTGTCTCGGCCATGTTCACTCCTCGGTGGGGGGTCTCCGCCGGAGCGGAGAGGGAGATGGGGGGTCCGATGTTCTGTTGTCGCTGTGCTGTTCCGCTGTGTCCCGCTGAGCTGTTCCGCTGTGCTGTTCCGCTGTTTCCGCGACGCTGTTCCGCTGTGCGCCGTCTCTGTGCGAGATACAACCGGAGCGGGCTGACACCTTCCGGCCGGTTACCTGACGGCAAGCTGACGTGACGACGATCACAGACCGTCGGGGCAGGTCAGCGGCCGAGCCGGTAGCCGAAACCTCTGCGGGTGTGGATCAGTGGGGCTCCCTCCTGGTCGACTTTGTGGCGGAGCCGGGAGACGAGTTTCTCGATGGCGTTGCCGGCGCGGTCCTCGCCCCAGACATGCCGGCAGATCTGCTCCTTGGACAGCACGTGGTCCGCGTTGACCAGCAGATGACGCAGCAGCCGGTACTCGGCGGGCGTGAGGTCGAGGGCGCGCTGGCCGCGCCACGCCTGGCAGGTGGCGTCGTCGAGGGCGAGGTCGTCGTAGCAGGGGCCGCGGCGCACCGGGCCCCGGTCACGGCCGCGCAGCAGCACCCTCGCCCGGGCCAGCACCTCGGCGATCCGGAACGGCATCGTCACGTAGTCCTCGTGACCGGGGCCCAGTTCGGGTACGAGGCTGTCCAGGTACTCGCACACGGTCAGAAAGAGCACCGGCGGGCGCTCGACGGCGGGGCGCAGCCCCCGGGTGAGCCCGATCAGGTCGGGCAGTGTCGCGTCCAGGACCACCAGATCGAACCGGTCCGCGACGATCCGGGCCATTCCCTCGGCGCCGGTGCGCGCCGTACCGACCCGGTAGCCGGCCAACTCCAGCGTGGTGGAGAGGAGTTCGGAGACTCCCTGGTCCCCGACGACGACCAGCACCCGCTGGCCGTCGCCCCGGACCGCCGACGGTCGCTCGTCGGTCCCGCTCCGCGTTCCGTACACCCCGTACTCCCCGTACCTGGAAGACTCGGAAGGGCCACTTCGGGCAGTGCCTCGCAGCAGGCTCACGCCTCACCTCCGGCCGGCGGAGCGCCCGCGGTGCCCGGGGCCCGGGGCGGGGCCGTCAGGCGGGACGGAGCGGCCCGGCATCCCGGTCCCCGGCGGTCGTGGTGCCGGTCCCCGTACCCGTACCCGTACCGGCCACGAGTTCCGGGTCGGGGCCCGGGTAACCGAGGAAGTCGTCGACCATCCGGTGGAAGAGGGTGGCCAGCTGCCGCAGCTCCTCCGGCGACCAGTTGGCCAGGGCCGCCTCCATCCCCCGGTAGCTGACCTGCCGGATGCGGTCGGTGGTCTCGCGGCCCAGTTCGGTGAGCTGGATACGCTGCGCGCGGCGGTCGTCCGGGTCCGGGACCCGGGTGACATAGCCCGCCTTCTGCAACTGCTGCACCTGCCGGGTGATGTGGGACGCCTCCACGGCCAGCCGGTTCGCCAGCTCGCTGGGGCGCAGCGGCTCGGAGTCGGCGATCTGCCGCAGCAGTGTGACGGCGGCGCGGTCCAGCGAGACTCCCACCAGGGCCATCAGGCGGTCGTGCTGCCGGACGCGGCTGGAGAGATAGGCGATGCGGCTGAGCGCCCGCTCGATCTCGATCACATCGGTCGAGAGGGGGGCGGTGGCTGGCGGTGGTGTGGACATGCATACACTTTACCATCTACTTGCCTAACTCAAGCAAATTCGAATGAGTTTGCTTGACTCAAGTAACTCACACATGTTTGCCTGACTCAAGCAAGTCGCTGTCGGCCACACTCGGCACCGGCCGGATCTCATCCCCGGCAGGCACCGTGGCCGCACGGACCGGGGCCGTCCCGAGCGGAGGCGGCCCCGCCGCGCCCGCCCGTGGGGACGGGGAACGGCGCGGTCCCGGGCCCGGCGGCGCGAGCCCACGGGCTCCGCCACCGGGCCGCGGGGACATTGACCGGAAGACACACTGACCGCCGCCCGGCGGCCGACCGAAGGACCGGAGACCGGAGACCGATGAGAATCTGTGGACAGGCATCGCTCGCCGGAGGGCTCGCGTGCGGTGTCTTCCTCACCGCGGTCTTCGTCGGCCGGCCCGGCGACGACGGTACGGCCGCCCCGGCGCCGCCCAGGGGTCCGTACGTCGCGATGGGCGACTCGTACACCTCCGGGCCCCGGATCCCCGACCGGACGGGGCTGCCCGCCGGGTGCGACCGCTCCGACCGCAACTATCCGGCGCTGGTCGCCGAGCGGCTGGGCATCGGCCCGGCCGACTTCCGTGACATGAGCTGCGGCGGCGCGACCGTCGCCGACCTCTCCGGCCCGCAGAGCACCGACGAGGGCACCAATCCCGCGCAGCTCTCGGCGCTGTCCGCCACCACCCGGCTGGTCACGGTCGGTATCGGCGGGAACGACCTGGGCTTCGCCGACCTGGTCACCCGGTGCGTCGAGGCGGGCGTCCTGCACAGCCTGCTCGGCGGCGCGGCGGGCGGCTCGGCGGACGACGCGCCCTGCCGCGACACGTACGGCGCCACCGGCGCGGACGGGATACGCCGGCGCGTCGACGCCGCGGGCGAGCGGCTGTCCAGCGCCCTCGACGAGATGCGACGCCGGGCCCCGCACGCCCGGATGTACGTCGTGGGCTACCCGGCGGTCCTGCCGCCCGGCGGATCCGGCTGCGACGGCGAAATGGGCCTCGCCGAGGGCGATGCCGCCTTCCTGCACGGCGAGGAGCAGCACCTCAACGCCGTGCTGCGGCAGCGGGCGGAAGCCGCCGGCGCCGGCTATGTCGACACGTACACGCCCTCCGTCGGCCACGACGCCTGCTCGGCGCGGGAGACCCGCTGGATCGAGCCGCTCGTCCCGCGCTCCCCCGCCGCCCCCGTGCACCCCAACGAGCGCGGCGAGAGCGGCATGGCCGACGCGGTCCTGCGCACGATCGGCGCCGCGGCGTGAGCGCCGCGTGAGGCGCGTGCGCGCGCGAGCCACTGAGACCACGGCCCGGGGCACCCGTCCCGGGCCCGACCCATCGATCGATCCGCGTACGGCGGAGAGAAGGAGTGCCCCATGAGCAGCACCGGTTTTGCGGGACGCAGCGTCGTCGTCACCGGAGCGGGATCGGGTATCGGCAGGGCCGCCGCCCTGCGCTTCGCCCAGGAGGGCGCGAAGGTACTGGTCGCGGATCTCAACAAGGAGACCGCCGAGCAGACCGTGGAGGAGGTACGGGCCGCCGGCGGCACCGCGCTCGCGGTGATCGGTGACCTCAGCGAGCAGGCGGTGGTGGACGAGATCGTCGCCACGGCCGTCGCCACACACGGCGGTCTGGACGTGCTGGTGAACAACGCGGGCATCATGGACCGCATGTCGGCGGCGGGCGAGACCGACGACGCGGAGTGGGAGCGTGTCATACGGGTCAACCTGACGGCGCCGTTCCTGCTGACGCGGGCCGCGCTGCCGCACATGCTGGCCAAGGGCGGCGGCGCGATCGTCTTCACGGCCTCGGAGGCGAGCCTGCGCGGCAGCGCGGCCGGCGCGGCGTACACCGCGTCCAAGCACGGGATCGCGGGGCTGACGAAGTCCCTCGCCGTGATGTACCGGAACGAGGGCATCCGTACCAACGCCATCGCTCCCGGCGCGACCGTGACCAATATCCAGCTGGATGTCCAGCCGGACGCTCACGGCCCGGCCGCCCTCCGGCCGTACTTCGTGGGGGCCGGCAAGCCGGCGGACGCCGCCGAACAGGCCGCCGCCATCGTCTTCCTGGCCTCCGACGCCGCCGCCAACATCAACGGCGCCATCCTGCCCGTCGACAACGGCTGGTCGGCGGTCTGACCGACCGGCACACCGCCGGCACACCGCGGCCGGCCGCGCCGGGGCGGCTCAGCCCTTCCCCGGCCGGCCGCGGTCCCGGACCAGCGAGGTGCCCGCACCGAGGGAGACCACGCCCATGCCGACGCTGGTCATGATCCCCTGCGTGCCGTCCACGACAAAGGGAGCGACGGCGGCGACCGCGAGGTTGAACAGGAACAGGAACCAGAGGACCGGCCTCGACGAAAGCAGCGTTTTCATGGGTGTTTCCCTCTCCGTGGGCGTGTTGTGGCCTTTCGGGAGCAACGATGCCGCCGCCGGAGCGCCGCCACGAGGGAGCGTTCTCCCGGATCGGTGGTGGAGCGGGCTCCACCATCCGCGGGCCCGCTGAACGCCCCGCTCCACACCGCCGTATCCGACACCGACCGCCCAAAACGACCGACCGTGACCGAAGGAGAGCCACCGTGCGTGTGGTGATGGCCGAGGACAACGCCCTGCTGCGGGAGGGGATCGTCATGCTGCTGACCTCCGCGGGGCACGACGTGGTGGCGGTCGCGTCCAGCGGCCCCGAGGTGCTGCCCGCGCTGCTGACACACCGTCCGGACATCGCCGTGCTCGACGTCCGGATGCCGCCCGGCTTCCGCGACGAGGGCCTGCGCGCGGCGGTCGCCGCGCGCGAGCGGATCCCCGGGCTGCCGGTGCTCGTACTGTCGCAGTACGTCGAGGAGTCCTACGCGGCCGAGCTGCTGGCCGGGGGCGCGAGCGGGATCGGCTATCTGCTCAAGGACCGGGTCGGCCGCGTCGACGAGTTCCTCGACGCGCTGGAGCGCGTCGCCGCCGGCGGCACGGCGCTCGACCCCGAGGTCGTGACGGAACTCCTCACCCGCCGCAAGGACTCCCCCGTCGACTCGCTGACCCCGCGCGAGCGCGAGGTCCTCGAACTCATGGCGGCCGGGCTCGACAACACCGCGATCGCCAAGTCCCTGACCGTCACGGAGCGTTCGGTCAGCAAGCACATCGGCAATGTGTTCCTCAAGCTGGGGCTGCCACCGAGCGACAGCGGCCACCGCCGGGTCCTGGCGGTCCTGGCCTATCTCAACGACCGGCGCGACCCGGCTCCCGTCGCCCCGCGGCCGACGAGGCAGCGCCGCGGCTGACGCCAGACGATGGAAGGCCCGGCGAGGCTTGGTGATTGAAGCTTCACCAACCCGGTGGGACATTCGGTAAGGCTTGCCTTATATGCTGACTCGGCCCGCGCCGCCGCATCCGCTGTGCCGGGGGCACCGACCATCCCTCCCGCACGACAGGACCCTTCATGCGCACCCCCACCCGCGGCCTCTTCGTGGTGCTCGCTCTCGCCCCGCTGCTGACCGGATGTTTCGTGTCGGGCGAGGACGGCAAGGACACCGCCGCGACGGGAGGAGGCGCGGCGGGCCGGCTGAAGGTCGCCCTCGCGATTCCGCCGGTGCAGGCGCTGTCCCCGTACAGCAATGACGCCACCGTCCTGAGCAAGCTCTCCGTGGCCGAGGGCCTCACGGCGCTCGACGAGGAGGGCGCCGCCGCCCCGGCGCTCGCGAGGTCCTGGACCCGGAAGTCCGCCACCACCTGGTCCTTCGAGCTGCGCGAGGCCACGTTCCAGGACGGCACCGAGGTCACCGCCGAGTCGGTCGTGAACGCGCTCGACCACGCGGGCGCCGCCGAGGTCAAGCCCCGCGTCCTCAGCGACGTGTCCCTGACCGTCAAGGCGCAGGGCGCCCGCACGGTCGTGATCAGCACGAAGACCGCCGACCCGGTGCTCCCGATGAGGCTCGCCAGCCCCGCGCTCGGCATCCTCGCCCCGAAGGCGTACGCGAAGGACGGGACCGTCAGCCCGATCGGCGCCGGCACCGGCCCCTTCGAGATCACCAAGCTCACCGGGAAGACCAAGGCCGCCCTCGGCCGCTACGACAAGTACTGGGGCGGCCGGGCCAAGGCGTCCGGCATCGATGTGACCTGGATAGCCGACGGCACCGCCCGCGCCAACGCCCTGCGCGGCGGCGACGTCGACATCGCCGAGTGGATCCCCACCGCGCAGGCGAAGCTGCTGGCCAAGGACACCCGTCACGAAGTGCCCTCCGTACGCACCGACAGCCTGGTCCTCAACACCGCGAGCGGTGTCTTCACCGACCCGGCGCTCCGTGCGGCGGCCCGCGAGGCCGTGGACAGTTCCGCCCTCGTCGGCTCGGTCTTCGGCGGTTACGCCGACCCCGCGCAGGGCCTGTTCGGCCCCGCCGTCCCCTGGGCCGCCGGCCGGCGCGCCGAGGTGACCGGCCGGACGAAGGCCGCGACCCGTGAGCAGGTCACGAAGGAGACCAAGGGCCGGACGCTGCGCCTGGCCACGTACACCAACCGCGCGGAGCTGCCCGAGGCCGCGACCGTCCTCCAGCAGCAGTTGGAGAAGGCCGGCTTCACCGTGAAGCAGGACGTGCGCGAGTACACGCAGATGGAGGCCGACCTCCTCGCGGGCAAGTACGACGCGCTCGTGCTCTCCCGGGTGACCCTCCTCGACACCGGCGACGCGGTCTCCTACCTCGCCAGCGACTACACGAGCGACGGCGTCTACAACATCGCCGGGCTGAAGGACGCCAAGGTCGACAGCGCCATCAAGTCCGCGGCGGCGGAAGGCGGCACGGCCGAACGGCAGACGAAGATCCTGCGGGCCGAGGCCGGGATCCTGCGTACCGACGCCGTGGTGCCGCTGGTCCACGAGAAGGTGGTCCAGGGCGTCGGCGCCAACGTCGAGGGTGTGATCCTCGACCCCCGCGAGCGCTCCCTGGTCAACGTCGACACCCACCTCAAGTAGCGGCGGATGAGCCGCACATCGGCCGGCGCCGGTGTCCGCCCGGCCCCGTGGCGCACCGGGGCCGGGCGGTTGGCCGCCGGCGGCGGACTGCTGGCGGCCGTCGCCCTGCTGCCCTGGCTGTCCGGGACGGACCCCGCGCTGACGGTGCTGCGGGCCCGCGCCGCCGACCAGGACCCGACCCCGGCGCAACTGGCCGCCGTACGGGAGGAACTGGGCCTGGACCAGGGGGCGTTCACGCACTTCGCGCAGTGGCTGGGCGGGTTGCCGCGCGGCGACGCGGGCACCTCCTGGGTGTCGGGCGAGCCGGTGCTGCCCCAGGTGGCGACGGCCTTCACGGTCTCCCTCACCCTGATGCTCGGCGCGCTCGTGGTGACGGTCGTGGTGGCCGCGCTGGTCTGCGCCCGCACCCTGTACCTCGGCTCCCGGCGGCGGCTGCGCAAGGCGCGCGCGGGGACCGGGGCCGCCGTCCTCGCCGCACTGCCCAAGTTCCTGCTCGCGTCGCTGCTCGCCACCGTGTGCGGGGTGTGGCTGGGCTGGTTCCCGTCCAGCGGCTGGGAGGGGCCGGCGTCGATGGTGCTGCCCGCGCTCGCGCTCGGCGTACCGTCCGGGGCGATGATCGGCGGGCTGCTGGACCGGGATCTGCCCGCCGCCTTCCACGAGCCGTGGGCCCGGACCTGGCACGCCTTCGGGTTCCCGCCCGGCCTCACCGCCCGGAACGCGGTGCGCCGTACGCTGCCCGGGGTCCTTCCGCAGCTCCTGCCGACCGTGGTGGCGCTGGTGGGCGGCGCGGTCGCGGTGGAGAAGATCTTCAATGTCCCGGGGCTCGGCCGGCTCGCGCTGGACGCCGCCATGACCCAGGATCTCCCGCCGCTCCAGACCGCGGCGCTGGTCCTCGTCCTGCTCGGGGTCGCCGCCGGCGCGCTCGTCCAAGCGCTGCGCCGCGGGCTGCTCGGCCCCGCGCTGCGGGCCGGCGCCCTGCCCGCGCTGCACGCGCCGGCCCTCCCGCACCGGCGCTCGCCCCGGCTGGTCGCGGGAGTCTGCGCCGCCGCCCTGCTCGCCCTGGTCGTGGCGGGGCTGCTGCGCGACCCGCTGTACGTGGACACGGCGGCCCGGCTGCTGCCGCCCTCCGCCGCGCACCCGCTGGGCACGGATTCGCTCGGCCGCGATCTGCTGGCCCGCCTCGGCCACGGGGCGCTGCGTACCGCCGGGGTGGCCTTCGCGGTGACGGCCGTCTGCGCGCTGACCGGGCTGCTGCTCGGGATGTCGGCGCGGGTGGGCCTGGGGCTGACGGAGGTGGTGGCGACACTGCCGGCCGTGCTCGCCGGACTGCTGACGACCGCGGTGACCGGTCCTTCGGTCTGGGGCGCCGCGTGCGCGGTGTGCCTGGTCGGCTGGACCCCGTACGCCGCCCAGACCGCCGCCCTGCTCGAACAGGAGCGGGCCAGCGGCCATGTTCTCGCCTCGGTCGTGATCGGCGCCGACCGGCCGTATCTGCTCCGCCGTCATCTGCTGCCCGCGGTGCTCCCGGCCCTCCTGCGCAACGCCCTGCTGCGGCTGCCCACCACGGTCCTCGTCCTCGCCTCGCTCGGCTTCCTCGGCCTGGGCGAGCAGCCGCCCACGCCGGAGTGGGGCCGGCTGCTGTCGGAGAACCAGCCGTACGCGGAGCTGGCGCCCTGGACCGTGCTGGGCCCGGCCGGCGCGCTCGTCCTCCTCTCCGTACTCGCCGTGTCCGCGGCGGCCTCGGCGGGCGGGGGCCGGCGCACCAAGGCGATACGGGTCAGATGACGGTGCGGACGGCCCGCTCGAAGCCCTCGACATGGCCGCGGGCGAGCCGTGACGCCCGGTCCTGGTCGCCCGCGAGGATCGCCTCCAGCAGGGGGCCGTGTTCGCCGACGTGACCGGCCATGCCGGGCAGCCGGTCGACGAACAGGCACCAGATACGGGTGGCGAGGTTGTCGTAACGGACGAGGGTGTCCGCCAGATACGGGTTGCCGGTGGCGGCGTAGACGGCGCGGTGGACCCGGAGGTCCAGGCGCATCAGCCCGGCGGCGTCGTGCCGGCCGGACGCCACACCGGCCAGCTCGTCCCGTACGGCCGCCAGGCCCGCCCGCTGTGTCTCCGTGGCGCGCCGCGCGGCCAGGGCCGCGGCCAGCGGCTCCAACTCCTGGCGCACTTCGGAGATATGGGCCAGGTCGGTGATGTTGACGTCGGTGGCGAAGGTGCCGCGCCGGGGGTAGGCGGTGATCAGACGCTCGTACTGGAGCCGCTTGAGCGCCTCGCGCACCGGGGTCCGTCCGACGCCGAGGGACTGGGCGAGCTGGTCCTCGTTGACCGGCGCGCCGGGGCGGATCTCCAGCATCACAAGCCGGTCGCGGAGGGCGCGGTAGGCGTGTTCGGCGAGGGACAGCTCCTCGCCGCCGGATCCGACCGGACCGTTCGCATCGACCGGATGGTTCGTATCAACCGCATCGACCGGATCGGCCGTCGTGCCGGTCGCATCGGCCGGATCCGTCGTGCCGGTCGCCGTGTACCGCATGAGGCCCCCTTGACCCGTCCCACAGGCTCCCCTACCTTACCGCGAGGAACGACTGATATATCAGTTGCTCATCAGGTGACTCTCAGCTCTCAGGATGGTGGTCGGATGGCAACGGACTTCCTCTGGCGCAACCCCGAGCCGCGCTCCTCGTACGACGTCGTCATCATCGGCGCCGGGGGCCACGGTCTGGCCACCGCCTACTACCTCGCCGCGCAGCACGGCATCACCAACGTCGCCGTCCTGGAGAAGGGCTGGCTGGCCGGCGGCAACATGGCGCGCAACACCACGATCATCCGGTCGAACTATCTGTGGGACGAGAGCGCGGCGATCTACGAGTACGCGCTCAAGCTCTGGGAGCGGCTGCCGGCGGAGCTGGACCACGACTTCCTCTTCAGCCAGCGCGGTGTCCTCAACCTCGCGCACACCCTCCAGGACGTCCGCGAGGGCACCCGCCGGGTCAACGCCAACCGGCTCAACGGCGTCGACGCCCAGTGGCTCGGGCCCGAAGAGATCGCCGAGGTCTGCCCGATCGTGAACGTCTCCCCCGCCACGCGGTATCCGGTCCTCGGCGGCACCTTCCAGCCCCGGGCCGGTATCGCCAAGCACGACCAGGTCGCCTGGGCGTTCGCCCGCCGGGCCGACGCGCTGGGCGTCGATCTCGTCCAGGGCTGCGAGGTCACCGGGTTCGTCAAGGACGGCGACCGGGTCGTCGGTGTCGAGACCGGTCGCGGACGTATCCTCGCCGGCCGGGTCGGTCTCGCCGCCGCCGGACACAGCGGTGTGCTGGCGGAGCGGGCCGGATTCCGGCTGCCCGTGCAGTCCCATCCGCTCCAGGCGCTGGTCTCGGAGCTGCACGAGCCGGTGCACCCCACGGTGGTGATGTCGAACCATGTGCATGTCTATGTCTCCCAGGCGCACAAGGGCGAGCTGGTGATGGGCGCCGGGGTCGACGCGTACACCGGCTACGGACAGCGCGGCTCCTTCCATGTGATTGAGCGTCAGATGGCCGCCGCCGTCGAGCTGTTCCCCGTCTTCGCGCGGGCGCATGTGCTGCGGACCTGGGGCGGCATCGTCGATGTCACCCCGGACGCCTCCCCCATCGTCGGCACCACACCCGTCGGGAACCTGTACGTCAACTGCGGCTGGGGCACCGGGGGTTTCAAGGCCACCCCGGCCGCCGGGTGGACCTTCGCGCACACCATCGCCACGGGTGAGCCGCATCCGCTGAACGCCCCCTTCTCCCTCGAACGCTTCACCACAGGGGCGTTGATCGACGAACACGGCGCGGCGGCCGTGGCCCACTGAGCCGGACCACCAAGCAGGACCCACCGAGGAGGACGCCGTGCTGAGGAGGATGCCGTGCTGCTGATCAGCTGTCCCTGGTGCGGACCGCGCGACGAGACCGAGTACCACTACGGCGGGCAGGCCCATGTGCCCCACCCCGAGCACCCGGCCGATCTCGACGACCGGCAGTGGGCCGAGTACGTCTTCTACCGCGAAAGCCCCAAGGGCCCCTTCGCCGAACGGTGGATGCACCGCACCGGCTGCCGCCGCTGGTTCAACGTCGTGCGCGACACCGTCACATACGAGGTGCTGGCCTCCTACCGGCCCGGCGAGCCGCGCCCCGAACTGCCCCGGACCGGAGGCCCCCAATGAGCGACCAGCGCTTCCGGCTCCAGCAGGGGGGCCGTATCGACCGCGCCGCCGTGCTGCGGTTCACCGTCGACGGGCGGGAGCTGACCGGCCATCCCGGTGACACCGTCGCCTCGGCGATGCTCGCGCACGGTCTCGTGGAGGTCGCTCCGTCGATCCACCGCGGCCGTCCGCGCGGCATCGTCGCCGCCGGCGCGGAGGAGCCCAACGCCCTGGTACGGATCGACGGGCCCTGCGCGGAGGGCATGCTCCCGGCGACGACGGTGGAGCTGTACGACGGGCTGTCCGCCACGACGCTCTCCGGGCGGGGCCGGCTCGACCCGGCCCCCGACCCCGCCGTCCACGACAAGAAGTACGTCCACACCGACGTCCTGGTCATCGGCGCCGGACCGGCCGGGCTGACGGCCGCCGCCACCGCCGCCGGCTCCGGCGCCCGGGTGATCCTCGTGGACGACCAGCCCGAGACCGGCGGTTCGCTGCTCTCCGAACGGAGTGTGCCCGCGTGGGCCGCCGAGGCGCGGGCGGCACTCGACGCCGCCCCCGAGGCCGTCGTCCTGCGGCGCACCACGGCCGTCGGCTCGTACGACGACAACTATGTACTGGCCCTGCAACGGCGCACCGACCACCTCGGCAGCGCCGCCCCCGGACCGGCCACCGGTGTCTCGCGCCAGCGGCTGTGGCACCTACGGGCGCGCCAGGTGGTCCTGGCGACCGGCGCGCACGAACGCCCGCTCGTCTTCGCGGGCAATGACCGCCCCGGTGTGATGCTCGCCGGGGCGGTGCGCACCTACCTCAACCGGTACGCGGTGGCACCGGGTTCGCGGGCGGTGGTGAGCACGACCAACGACAGCGCGTACGACACGGTGGCCGATCTGCGCGCCGCCGGGATCGGTGTCGCCGCCGTCGTGGACGCGCGCCCCGCGCTGTCCCCCCGGGCGGCCGAGGTCGCCGTGGCGACGGGGGTACGGGTGCTCACGGGCAGCGCGGTGGTGGGGAGTGCGGGCGACGGGCGTCTCACCGGTGTCACCGTCCAGGGCATCGACGGCCGGGGTCAACTGACCGGCACCCCGGAGTCGTTCGGCTGCGATCTGCTCGCCGTCTCGGGCGGGTGGAGCCCGGTGACGCACCTCCACAGCCAGCGCCAGGGCCGGCTGCGCTGGGACGAGGATCTGGCCGCGTTCGTCCCCGACGGGGCCGTACGGAACCAGCGGGTCGTCGGCGCGGCCCGGGGGACGTACGGACCCGACGGCGCTCGGGCCGAAGGGGCACGGGCCGGCGCGCTGGCGGCGACGGACGCCGGATTCCCGGTGCCCGTACCGGATCCGCCGGCCGAGGAGGCCCGGTCCGGGGGGCCGGTGCGCGCGCTGTGGCTGGTGCCCGGCATCGGCGGCGGCAGTGGCAGCGGCAGCGACGGTGAGGACACCCACTTCGTCGACCTCCAGCGCGATGTCACGGTCGCCGACATCCGGCGCGCCATCGACGCCGGTATGCGCGGTGTCGAGCACGTCAAGCGCCACACCACGCTCGGCACCGCGGCCGACCAGGGCAGGACGTCCGGTGTCAACGCGATCGGTGTGATCGCCGAGATCCTCGGCACGGGCGCGTCGCCCGGGGACATCGGCACCACCACCTACCGGGCGCCGTACACACCGGTGGCCTTCGCCGCCCTGGCCGGACGGGAGCGCGGCGAGCTGTTCGATCCGGAGCGTACGACCGCCGTCCACCACTGGCATGTCGCGCACGGAGCGGTGTTCGAGGACGTCGGGCAGTGGAAGCGCCCCCGGTACTACCCCTTGCCCGGCGAGGACATGGACACAGCCGTGGCCCGTGAGTGCCGGGCGGCCCGTGAGGGCGTGGCGGTCATGGACGCCTCCACCCTCGGCAAGATCGAGATCCGGGG
Organism: Streptomyces paludis; assembly: GCF_003344965.1. Classification (NCBI taxonomy): domain Bacteria; kingdom Bacillati; phylum Actinomycetota; class Actinomycetes; order Kitasatosporales; family Streptomycetaceae; genus Streptomyces; species Streptomyces paludis. The sequence goes on from NZ_CP031194.1 coordinate 396,578, forward strand.
CCCCGACGCCGGTGAGTTCCTCGACCGCGTCTACACCAACGCCTTCAAGAAGCTCAGGCCCGGACTCGCCCGTTACGGTGTGATGTGCCGACCCGACGGGATGATCCTCGACGACGGTGTGACCCTGCGCCTCGACGAGAACCGCTACTTCATGACGACCACCACCGGCGGCGCGGCGAACGTCCTGGAGTGGCTGGAGGAGTGGCTCCAGACCGAGTGGCCCGGACTCGACGTCCACTGCACCTCGGTGACCGAGCAGTGGACGACGATCGCCGTCGTCGGCCCCCGGGCGCGCGCGGTCGTCGCCCCGCTCGCGCCCCAACTCGACCTGTCCGCAGAGGCGTTCCCCTTCATGACGTTCCGCGGGACCACGCTGGCGTCCGGTGTCCCGGCCCGTGTCTGCCGGATCTCCTTCTCCGGCGAACTCGCCTACGAGATCAATGTCCCGGCGTGGTACGGCCGGGCCGTCTGGGAGCAGGTGTACGAGGCCGGGCGGCCCCTCGGCATCACCCCGTACGGCACGGAGACCATGCATGTGCTGCGGGCGGAGAAGGGCTTCATCATCGTCGGCCAGGACACCGACGGCACCGTCACACCGCAGGACGCGGGCATGGACTGGGTGGTGTCGAAGCGGAAGGACTTCATCGGCAAGCGGTCCCACTCCCGCGCGGACACCTCCCGGGCCGACCGCAAGCAGCTGGTCGGTCTGCTGCCGTGCGACCGCCGGACGCGGCTGCCCGAGGGCACCCAGCTCGTCGCGCCGGATGTGCCGGTGACACCGGAGGCCGGGCCGGTGCCAATGCTCGGCCATGTCACGTCCAGCTACCACAGCCCGGCCCTGGGGCGGCCCTTCGCGCTCGCCCTCGTCGCCGGCGGGCGGGCGAGGATCGGTAAGACCCTGCTCGCTCCGGTGGGCGAGGAGCTGGTGCCCGTCCTGGTGACCGGCTCCGTTCTTTACGATCCCGAAGGGACCAGACGAGATGGCTGAGGCGACGACCGGGACCGGCAGCGGGACCGGCAGCGGCGGTGGCAGCGGCGCGGGACCGGCGGCCCTGCGCGGAAGCCCGCTGGCGCATCTGACGGAGCGGATGCGGGCCGCCGCCGTCACCGGCGCCCGTGGTGTGACGCTGGCCGAGCGCCCGTTCCTCACCATGGTGAATCTGCGTGTGGACCCCGCTTCCGAGGCGGCCGGCCGGATCGGGAAGACCCTGGGCGCGCCGCTCCCGGGGCTGTGCGGACACACCGCCGCGGCCGGGTCCCGTACGGTCGTCTGGCTCGGTCCCGACGAGTGGCTCGTCCTGTCCCGGGCCGAAGCGGCTTCTGTGGCGGCCGAGTTGGCGGAGGCCCTCGGCGCGGACCCCGGCTCGGTGGTGGATGTCTCCGCGAACCGCACCACACTGGAGCTGGCCGGCCCGGCCGCCCGGCAGGTGCTGGAGAAGGGCTGCCCGCTGGATCTGCACCCCCGGGCCTTCGGCCCCGGCCGGGCGGTGTCGACCACCGTGGGGCCGGTCGCCGTACTGCTCCAGCAGGTCGACGCCGCGCCGACGTACCGGCTGTATCCGCGTGCGTCGTTCGCCGACTACCTGGCGCGCTGGCTCATCGACGCGATGAGCGAGTACGGCGGTCCCGAGCTGCCCTGAGCCGCCCTGAGCCGCCTGCGCCGACCGAGCCGCCTGAGCACCTCTTACGATGGGCCCATGTCCGGTCGCCAGCAGTCCTCACCAGCACACGATGCGCATCAGCACACCCCCGGCGTCCGCGAACTCACCGCGGCGGCGTCGGTCTTCTCGCTGCTCTCCGATCCGACGCGTCTGCAACTGGTGTGGCTGCTGACCCGCGGCGAGGCGGATGTGACCGCGCTGGCGGCGGCGTGCGACGCGGCGCGGCCCGCCGTGAGCCAGCATCTGGCCAAGCTGCGGCTCGCGGAGCTGGTGCGCGCGCGCAAGGACGGCCGGCATGTCGTCTACGCGCTTACGGACGGGCATCTGCGCCGTCTGGTGGTGGAGGCGATCGGCCACGCCCAGCACCAGGTCAGCGGGGAGCCCTGGCACGACTGATCCCGGCGGGCGGGGCGTTGTCGCGCCTTGCCGACACCTTGCCATCCCCTACATGTGCACAGGTGCGCACACATGCATTAGATTAAGAGCCGCGTGGCCCGGGCCCGCCGCGCACCCGCCATGCCCCGCCACGCCCAAGGAGGCGCCGCATGCTCTCCGTGCTGCGCGACCGCACGTACCGGCATCTCTTCGCCGCCCAGGTCATCGCCCTCGTCGGGACCGGGCTGGCGACCGTCGCCCTGAGCCTGCTCGCCTACGACATGGCCGGAGCGGACGCGTCCGCCGTGCTCGGCACGGCCCTCGCGATCAAGATGGTCGCGTACGTGGGGATCGCGCCCCTCGTTGGCGCCCTGGCCGGGCGGATTCCCCGGCGCACCCTGCTCGTCTCGATGGATCTGACCCGGGCCGCCGTCGCCCTCGCCCTGCCCTTCGTGAGCCAGGTGTGGCAGGTCTATGTGCTGGTCTTCGTGCTCCAGTGCGCCTCGGCCGCCTTCACCCCGGCGTTCCAGGCGACGATTCCGCGGGTGCTCCCCGACGAGCGCGACTACACACGGGCGCTGTCGCTCTCCCGGCTCGCGTACGACCTGGAGAGCCTGTTCAGCCCGGCCCTCGCGGCGGCCCTGCTCTCGCTGATCTCGTACAACTGGCTGTTCGCGGGCACCACGGTGGGTTTTCTGGCCTCCGGCGCGCTGGTGGTCTCCGTACTGCTGCCCGCGCCCTCGCCCATACCCGTCGCTGAGGGGCGGACCGGTGGTGTGTACGCGAAGGCGTCCTTCGGGACCCGGCTCTTCCTCGCCACGCCCCGGCTGCGCGCCCTGCTGGCACTGGATCTTACGGTCGCGGCGGGCGGTGCCATGGTCACCGTCAACACGGTCGTCCTGGTCCGCGACCAGCTGGACCGGGCCGTCGGTGATGTCTCACTGGCGCTCGGCGCGTACGGAGCCGGCTCGCTGACCGCGGCCCTGGCGCTGCCGCGGCTGCTCGAACGGGCCCGCGACCGTACGCTGATGCTGCCCGCCGCCTTCGTGACGGCGGGCCTGCTGGCCGCACTCGCGGTCGGTACGGCCGTCGCTCCCGGGCCCTGGGCGTGGCCGGCCCTGCTCGTCGCCTGGACACTGCTCGGCACCGCCTCCTCCGTCGTCGTCACCCCCTCCGGGCGGCTGCTGCGCCGCTCCGCCACGGACGCCGATCTGCCCGCCGCCTTCGCCGCGCGCTTCTCCCTCTCCCACGGCTGCTGGCTGCTCACCTATCCGCTCGCGGGGTGGCTGGCGGCCCGGGCGGGAATGCCGGTGGCGGCCACCGCGCTGGCCGTCCTCGCGCTGGCCGGCGCCGGCACCGCCCTAGCGCTCTGGCCGCGTACGGACCCCGCCCGCCTCGACCATCTGCACAGCGAACTCCCGGCCGGACACCCGCACGTACGGGACGCGGTCCCCACGCGAGGAGGATTCCGGCACGGCCACGACTACCGTATCGACACCCTGCACCGGCGCTGGCCCTCCGCGCAGAGCGCTTCGGTGAGCCGCTGACCGGCCGCGCGTCCCGACGCGTTCACCGGTCGCCCCGTACGGTGTCGACGAACTCCACCGGATCCCGGGGCAGTTCGTCGCCGCGCCACGCCACATGACCGTCCGGCCGGACGAGCACATAGGACCGTTCGTAGAGCGCGGCGACCGGCCCGTCACCGCCCTCGCGTACGGTGAACGGCACACCCCGGTCGGCGAACGCCCGTTCGATCCGCGCGAGTTGGCCGTGCGCGGCGTGCTCCGCGCCCTTGGTGAAGGCCAGCAGGACGAAGCCGCGCCCGAACAGGTCCAGTGTGGAGGTGGTGGCGTCCCACCACGCGTGCGCGGCCCGGTAACCGGGCTCGCTGCCGGGGCGCCAGGCGGCGTCCGGCTTGCCGTCCCGGGCCGGTACACCGGGGTCCTCGATAATGGCCGGCGAGCGGTAGCGCAGCCCGAAATGGATCTCCGGAGCGTCGAACTCCCTTTGTACGTTGCCGCTCTCCAGCCGCCGCGCCATCTCCGCACGGGCCCGCTCGCCCTCGGGTCCGTCCAGGTGGATCTCGGGCGGCACCCGTCTGCGCAGGGTGCGCTGGAGGTTGAGGTGGGCCTCGTGCAGACTCTCCACGGCGATCGGTCTGCGCTCGGTCTCGTACGTGTCGAGCAGCCGGCGCCCGGCCCAGCCGTCCAGCACGGCGGCGAGTTTCCAGCCCAGGTCGGCAGCGTCGGCCACACCGGTGTTGAGTCCGAAGCCGCCGGAGGGCGACAGGGTGTGCGCGGCGTCCCCGGCCAGCAGGACGCGCCCGGCGCGGTACCGGTCCGCGACCCGGTGGGTGAGATGCCACGCGCCGTCGCTCAGCAGCTCGACCGGGGTGTCAAGGGCGAGGGCGTCCCTGATCAGCGACAACGCGTCGACAACGCCGGTGTCGCTGTCACTGTCGCTGTCGTCGACGCCCACGACCAGGTTGTAGAGATCGCTCCCGTTCAGCGCGCGCAGGGGGAAACGCAGGGTGGACGAGAGCATGAGGAAGTGGACGAGGGCGGCGCGGTCGCCGAGCTGCTTCCTCAACTCGGGTGCGCGGAAAAGGATGTTGCGGAACACCTGCGTACGGTGGCGCGCGGGCGCGTCGATGCCGCAGGACCGGCGGACGGGAGAGGCGGCGCCGTCGCAGGCGACCAGGAACCGGGCCCGTACGGTGCCGGTCGTACCGGTGGCGTGGTCGGTGAGGACGGCGTCGACGTGGTCGTCGGCCGGCAGCACACGGCCGACGGTCGTACGGAGCCGGAGCGGACCGTCCGGGTGAACGCCCACGGCCCGTGTCAGCACGGGGTTCAGCCAGTGTGCCGGACAGATCTGGTCGGGCTCGGGGGTGTGCGCGAAGGCCGGGCGGCCGGCGGCGGTTCCCCGGCGGTACCGGTAGATCTCGTGGCCGCCGACCCGGGTGACCCAGGCGATGTCCAGGGGGTGATCGGCGGGCCAGCCTGCGTCGCGGACGGCGTCCGCGACCCCCCAGCGGCGCAGCAGTTCCATCGAGCGCGGACCGATCGTGCTGACCTTGGGATGCCGGACCGTGCCGTCGCCCGCGTCGGCGACCACACAGCCGATGCCCCGGTACGCCAGGTCCAGCGCAAGCGCCATGCCGACCGGGCCGCCGCCCACGATCAGTACGTCGGTCCGCTCAACGGGGTTGGTCATCACGGGCGTTCCGCGATGACCAGAAGGCAGCCGAAGTCGTCGGCCCCCGCCAGGTCGGACGGCCGGAAGGCGTCCTCGTCGGTGAAGTCGAAGTTTCCCTCGTTCATGGCGGCGGGACGGTCCTCCGCGGTCGCCGCCCTCGCCAGCTCCTCCGCGAGCCGCAGCGTGGTCTGCTCGGTGATGTCGAGGATGCCGCGCAGCCGCAGGCCGCAGCGGTGGAGCAGGGCGACGTAGTCGTCGATGTCCGCGGTGGTGGACATGAGGTCGCGGCAGAACTTGTCGATGCCCGGGTGCCGTACCGCCTTGCGCGGATGGCGGTCGAACACATCGGTGAGAACGAGCCGGCCGCCGGGCGCGAGGACCCGGGCCACCTCGGTGAACACCTGCTCGCGGTCGGGCATGTGGCAGACCGACTCCAGGGCCATCACCGCGTCGAACGCCCCGTCGGAGAAAGGCAGTCCCATCGCATCGCCGTGCCGGAACACGGCCCGGTCGGCGAGTCCGGCCTCGGCCGCCAGCCGGTTGGCGGTCTTGATCTGCTCCTCGCTGATGCTGATGCCGGTGACCCGGGCGCCGGTGTGCGAGACGACCCGCAGACCGGGGCCGCCCACACCGCAGCCGAGGTCGAGGACATGGGACGAGCTGTCGGCCTTCAGCCAGTCGATGAACACATCGGTGAGCCGGTCCATCGCCTCGTCGATCGTGGCCTCGGAGTCCGGTGAGTCCCAGTAGCCGATGTGGACGTTGGGGTTGAAGGTGCCGTCGCGCATCGCGCTCAGTGTCAGCCGGTCGTACAGCTCCCCGACGGCTCCCGGTACGGGCAGGATCTGGGTCTGGTCCGGGACCCGGGTCCGGGTCCGGTTACGGTTCTCGGTCCGGTTCTCGGTCCGGTTCTCGGTCCGGTTCTGGGTCCGGGCGGATTCGGTCATGGCAGCGGCCTTTCGTTGTGGGGTCCGGGAACCTGGGGGGACACGGGCGAGTGGTGCGCGCTCTCGATCTCCCGGCACCGGGCGTAGTCCGGCAGCAGGCCCCGCTCCCGCGCCTCGGCGAGGGTGGGCGCCGCGCGGTCCCGCGCGGAGAGGAGGGGCTCACCGGCGGTGAGGGGCAGCCCGAGGGCCGGATCGAGGACGGACAGGGCGAGTTCGTGCTCCGCCACATAGCTTCCGGAGAGCATGTACGACATGACGGTGTCGTCCTCCAGCGCCACGAACGCGTGGCCCACCCCCACGGGGAAGTAGCTGGTCCGGTGGTCCCGCTGGTCCATCAGTACGGTGTCCCATGCGCCGAACGTGGGCGAGCCTGTCCTGATGTCGACCACGATGTCCAGCGCCTTTCCCCGGGCGCAGTAGACGTACTTCGCGGTGCCGGGCGGTGTTGTGGTGAAGTGGATCCCCCGCACCACACCGCGCCGGGACACACTGTGGTTGGTCTGCGCGACACGGAAGAGCGGGGCACCGTGCGCCTCGGTGAACGCCTCCTCCTGGAACGGGGAGAGAAACAGGCCCCGGTCGTCGGGGAAGGCGTGGGGGGTGAACTCGATCGCCCCCTCGACAGCGAGTTTGCGTGCTTTCACATCTGCTCCCCTGTGAGGTGTGGCCGATGAAGAGGTGTGGTCGATAAAGAGGTACGGCCGGTATGAGGTGCGGCCTGCGGGTGTCACAGGGTGGTCAGCACCTCGCGCACCGCGTGGATCACCTTGTCCTGGAGGTCTGCCGAGAGCGCGGGGTACATCGGCAGCGAGAAGATCTCGGCGGCCAGCGCCTCGGTGACGGGCAGCGAGCCCGGGGCGTAGCCGAGGTGGGCGAAGCCGGTCATGGTGTGCACCGGCCACGGATAGCTGATGTTGAGATGGATGTCGTGGGCCTTGAGGCGCTCGATGATGTCGTCGCGCCGGGGGTGGCGCACCACGTACACGTAGTACACGTGGTCATTGCCGGGGACGGTGTGCGGGAGGACGAGCGCGGTGTCGGCGAGCCCGTCGGCGTAGCGCTGTGCGACGGCCCGGCGGCGGGCGATGTAGGTGTCGAGCCGCCCGAGCTTGCGCCGGAGGATCTCGGCCTGCACCTCGTCCAGCCGGCTGTTGTGGGCGGGGGTCTCCAGGGTGTAGTACCGCTCGTCCATGCCGTAGTAGCGCAGCCTGCGCAGCCGCCGGGCCACGGAGGCGTCCGAGGTGGTCGTGGCGCCTCCGTCGCCGTACGCGCCGAGGACTTTGGTCGGGTAGAAGGAGAAGGCGGCCACCTCACCGGTCGTGCCCGCCAGGGTGCCGCCCTGCCGGGCTCCGTGGGCCTGGGCGCAGTCCTCCAGTACGGCCAGCCCGTGCCGGGCGGCCAGCTCCGTCAGGGGCGCCATGTCCACGCACTGCCCGTACAGATGCACCGGGAGGAGACACCGGGTGCGTTCGGTGATCGCCGCCGCCACCTGGCCGGTGTCCATGAGGTAGTCGTGCGCGCGGATGTCCACGAAGACGGGGGTGGCGCCGGTGGAGTCGATGGCGACCACGGTGGGCGCGGCGGTGTTCGACACCGTGATCACCTCGTCGCCCGGTCCGACGCCCAGCGCCTGGAGGCCGAGCTTGATCGCGTTCGTACCGTTGTCGACACCGACACAGTGGTCCACTCCGTGGTAGGCGGCGAACTCCGTCTCGAAGCCGCGCACACTCGCACCGAGGACGAGCTGTCCCGACCGGAAGACCGTCTCCACGGCGTCCAGGATGTCCGGCCGTTCGTCCTCGTACTCCGCCAGGTAGTCCCATACGCGTGTGGTCATGTGCCCGCCTCTCGTCCGCTCGAACGTGGTTGGATTCACCGGCACTTCGCCTCTTCGCGCAGCTGCCGCGCCAGGGCGGCGACGGTGCGGTCCACCCCTTCGGGCAGCGTGGTCCGGGGGTGCCAGCCGGTGGCCGCCCGGAACGCGGAGGAGTCGATGGTCACACTGCGGAAGTCCGTCACGGGCGCGTGTGACGGCGGTTCCACGGACACCACCGGAACCGGGGGCCGGCCCGTGTGGCCGGACACGGCACGGGCGACGAGCCGGAAAACGTCGCCGAGCGCGTCGCCCCGGCCCGCGCCGATCAGCCAGTGGCCGCCCACCAGGGGGGCCGGCCGGTCGAGCGCGGCGGTGAACGCCGCCGCGACATCGTCGACATGGACGAGATCGCGCCGTACGGTGCCGTCGTGCCACATGGTGAGCGCGTCGCCCGCGAGCGCCCGGCGGGCCATGGCGGACACCACACCGCGGTCGGTCGCGCCGGACGCCGCGCCCTCGCCGTACACCGTGGGCAGCCGGAGGCTGATGCCGCGCACCCGGCCGTCGGCGGTGGCTGCCATCAGGAGGCGTTCCGCGGTCAACTTCTGCCGGTCGTAGGCGGTTTCGGGGTGGTCGGGCTCGCCGCCGTCGAGCGGCTCCCGCGGTGGCGCGCCGACCTGTGAGGCGGCGCCGCCGTACACCACCAGCGGGGGCGGCGCGCCGGGGACGGCAGGCCGCAGCAGGTCGACGAGGTCCCGCAGTACCCCCACGTTCACCCGCTCGGCGCCCGGGTCGCTCTCGGCGGCCCGCCAGCCGCCGTCCCCCAGGAGCAGATGGACCACTGCGTCCGATCCGGCGACCGCCTCGGCGAGCGCCGTCCGGTCGGTGAGATCGGCGGTGACGACGGTGGTCCCGGCCGGGCCGGGTGCCGGTACGGCAGGTCTGCGCGCCACCAGCCGCAGCCGGACCGGACGGCGCGCGAGCGCGCGGACGACGGCCGAGCCCACGAAACCCGAGGCGCCGAGCACCGTGATCAGCGGCTCGGGGGCCGGGGCCGCCGGTGCGCGCTTCACGCCGCGTCCCTCTCCCGGGGGCCCCTGGGCGCCCGGGTCCGTGTCGCCACGGCGTTGAGGCAGGCCAGCAGGGTGCGGGCCTCGACGTTGAGATAGTGGCCGTGCCGGGTGAGGGCGGTGAGCTGGGCGGGGGTGACCCAGGTGTAGCCGGGGGGAGGGTCGAGCGCGGCGGCGATGTCCAGGGCCCCGCGCGGGTCCGGGTCGGCGCCCCTGTCCGCGTCCACGTCCCTGTCCGCGTCCTCGTCCCTGTCCACGTCCACGACGAGGTAGCGGCTTCTGGCGTTCAGGAAGCGTCCGCCCTCCTCGGAGTGGACGGCCTCGTAACGGATGCGCGACGAGGGGGCGCCCAGGACGGCGTCGAGGAAGGGCGGGCGGTCCGCCGCGGGCATATGGGCGTAGTTGCCGGGCGTGCACTGGACGGTCGGGGCCAGCTCGACCGTATCCAGACAGCCGCCCTCGGCACGGGCCTGCACCAGCACATGCGGCACACCGCCGACCTCGCGCACCAGGAACGCCGCCACCCCCAGTCCGACAGGTTCGATCAACGGCTGTGTCCAGCGCACCACTTCACGGTTGCCGGCCCGTACGGAGACGGCGACGACCTTGAAGTAGCGGCCCTCCTCGTGCTCGATCGTCGCGACACCCCGGCGCCAGCCGCGTACGGAGGCGAGCGGGATGCACTGGGCGCGCATGTCGTGGCGGGAGCGCTCGCCGGTGAACCACGACAGGAACTGGAGGTCGGAGAGCAGCGCGCCGGGCGCCGCGTCCCGGTACGGCAGACAGGACAGTACGGTCCTGGCGTTCATGTTGATCAGGTCGTCCGCGTGCAGCAGTTCGGCGATCTGGCCGAGGGTGAGCCAGCAGAAGTCGTCCAGCTCGGGCACCTCGTCCAGGGTCTCGACAATCATGTTGCGATTGGACTTGTGGAAGAACCACGAGCCCTGTTCCGACTGGAGGACATCGACGATGACCCGCTCGCGGTCGGGCCGGAAGAAGCAGTCGATGAGCTTGACGTCCGTGCCCCGGTGGGCCCTGGTGTAGTTGCTGCGGGTGGCCTGCACGGTGGGTGAGAGCTGGAGCAGATTGGGGGTCCCGGGCTCCATCTTGGCCTGCATCAGGAAGTGCAGCACCCCGTCCAGCTCCTTGGCCAGGATGCCCAGGATGCCCACCTCGGGCTGCCGGATGACCGGCTGCTGCCACTCCCGGTGGGGGCCGTCGCCATGGGGGCGGTCGCGCTCCACCACCTGCATGCCCTCGACGGTGAAGAACCGCCCGCTGCGATGCACGAGATTGCCGGTGTCGCTCTCGAACCGCCACTCGTCCAGCTCCGCGAACGGGACGCGTTCCACGTGGAAGACATGGGCCCGGCGGCGCTCGGCCAGCCAGCCCCGGACGTCCTCGGTCGGCAGCCGCGCACCCCGGCGGGTCGCGGCCGACAGGGCGATACGGTCGGCCTGTTCGCGGTCGTGTCGCGGCCGTACGGCGCTGGGCGGCGCGGGGGCGGCGCGGGCCGCCGGGGCGGGCGGTGGGACGAGACTGGACGACATCGGGGAACTCCCTGTCTGTGTCGGTGCTTGCGTCTGCGTCTGTGCTTGTGTCCGGGTCTTCGCGTGTGCCGGGTCAGGGCCGCTCCGCGGTGATCAGGACATAGCCGGTGTGCGGGTGCTTCCCGAATGCCTCCATCAGGTCGGCCGCCGCGGTGATCTGCCGCGCCGCCGCGGTGTCGAGGGAGGCGGCGAGTTCCCGGAAGGCGACCGCGGCATGCCCGTAACTGGCCCGGACCTGCTCCCCGATGTCCGTCAACTCCCGCAGCCGCCAGCCCGATTCGGTGAGCCGGGCACGGTGCTCGTCGGGCGTGTTGATCCCGGCAATCCGGTACATGCGCAGCATGTCGTCCAGCAGCGTGCTGTCGGCGCCGGTGAACGGCCGCCGACTGCACAGGTCGGCGACGACCAGCCGGCCGCCCGGGCGGACGACGCGGCGGATCTCGGCCAGGGCGGTGGTCTGGTCGGACAGATGCAGCAGCGATTCGATCGCCCAGGCGCCGTCGAAGGAGGCGTCGGCGAAGGGGAGATCCAGGGCGTCCGCGAACCGGAAGGCGACCCGGCCACGGGCGGCCGACCGCTTCGCCCGGTCCGCCGCCCGGTCCAGCTCCTGGCGGCTCACTCCGATCCCGGCCACGTGGACGTCGTACGCCTCCGCGATACGCAGGGCCGGGACGCCGTTGCCGCAGCCCACGTCCAGCAGACGCTGCCCCGGCCGGGGTACGAGGTGGGCCGCGACGAGGTCGGTGAGGCGGTCGGTGGCCTCGGTGATCGGGACATCGTGCTCGCCGTCCCAGTAGCCCACGTGGATATTGCCGCCCAGCGCGGTCGTGGTGCCGGCGTCTGCGAACCGGTCGTACACCTGACCGACGGAGCCGGCGGTGGTGTCGGACTGCTGCGTCATGGGTGCCTTCTTCTCGTACGGTGCCGGTGTGTCGGTGTGTCGGTGTGTTGGCGCGTCGGCCGGGGTCATGGGTGGTCGGACAGGGTGAGTACGAGACGCGCCGGCCCGTGGAAGACCATGTCGTCGGCGTAGTCGACCTGTTGGCCGCCGAGGCCGAGCCCGGGAAGGCCGTCCAGCAGCGCCCTGAGGCCGATCTCGGCCTCGGCGCGGGCCAGTGTGGCGCCGAGGCAGTAGTGGATGCCGAGGCCGAAGCCCAGATGCCGGTCGGCGGGGCGTCGTACGTCCAGGACATCGGGGTGCGGGAAGCGCGCGGGGTCCCGGTTGGCCGAGCCCAGCAGGGCGACCACCCGGCTGCCGCGCGGCACGTCGTGCCCGCCGAGCCGGGTGTCCTCGTACGCCCAGCGCGTCACCGCCTGCACCGGCGGGTCGTGGCGCAGCAGTTCCTCGACCGCCCCCGGTGTCAGTTCGGGTGTGGCGCGCAGCTCGTCCAGGGCCGGGGGGTGGGCCCGTAGCGCCAGCACCGCCTTCGCGAGGAAGTTGGTGGTGGTCTCGTGGCCGGCGGTGAGCAGATGGACACAGGTGCCCACGATGCCGTCCACGCTCAGCGGCGCCCCGCTGTTCCGGGCGCGTACGAGGAGGGTCAGCAGGTCGCCGCGGTCCTCCCCGCGCCGCAGCCGCACCTCCCGCCGGAAGTAGCCGGCGAACTCCCGGGAGGCCGCCTCGGCCCGTGCGTAACCGTCACGGCCACCCCGCGACCGGGAGGTGCTGGCCTCCTGGAGGGCCACCGCGTTGGCGCGGAGCCACGCGTGGTGCTCCTGCGGGATGCCGAGCAGTTCGGAGATCACGAGGATGGGGAAGGGCGCGGCGAAGCCCTCCACGAGGTCCGCCTCCCGGCGGCGCTCGAGCCGCTCCAGCAGCCCGTGCGCGATCTCGGTGATCCGCGGACGCAGCCCGGCGACGACCGACGGCGAGAACTCCGTACCGAGCAGGGAGCGCAGTTCGGTGTGGTGCGGCGGGTCCAGGAACACCAGCCAGTTCTCCACGATGGCCCGCAGGGCCCGGTACTCGGCGGGCACCGGTACGGGCACCGTCCCGGGGTTGCCGGACGCCACCCGCGCGTCCCGGCCGAACCGCGCGTGGGACAGCACGCGGACGGTGTCGTCGTAGGAGAAGACGTAGAAGGTCTCCGGCCGGCCGGGGCCCGATGCCCCGCGGTGCACGGGCGCGGCGTCCCGGTAGCGGCGGTACACCGGGTACGGGTGGGCGATGTCCGCCCGGTCCCAGCCGTTGAGGTCGAACCGCGGCAGCGTCGCGGAGGGCATGCGGTCTCCTTCGGTCGGTGGTGGGGGGCGCCCTATCGGTTCGGCGGGCGGAAGTGGCCGGCCCAGAACGTGCTCATCTCCGCCACATGGGCGGGGACCAGGGGGTGTTTGCGGCAGGCGGCGGCGAGGTGGTCGAGGCGCAGCGCGATACCGCGTCGCGCCACGTCCGGGCGGGCCACCGGCGCGGGCCGCTCGGTCAGTTCGAACGACGGCCCGGCGGTCGAGCCCCGGCGCCCCGAGGGGAGGGTCACCAGCAGCTCCGCCAGGGGGCGCATCAGGCCGGTCATCATGTCGATGGCCGCGTTCATCAGGTCGGAGCGCCGCAGGCTCCCGTCCGGGCGCTCCCCGAAGTGCTGGGCCATGAGCTGGAGGGCCATGAAGTACGAGCGGTTGAACAGCTCCATGACCGACCGGGCGTCGGGATCGGTGACGGTCTCCATGGCCGGGTTTCCCTGCCCGAGGGTCGGGTTCCGTACGACGGGGTAGGCCGGATTCCACCGCTCGCGGACCGGGTGCGGGTGAGTGGTGGGGGCGGTGGGGGCGTCGTGGAGGAGATCGGAGATCCGCAGGAACGAGGTGTAGTGGGACTCCTCGGTGTGCGTGTTGTCGGCAACGCGCGGGTCCGGGTTGAGCACCCCTCCCTCGCCCTGCTCGGTGATGACGTCGATCGCGAAGAGCGCGCTGGGCAGGTCGTCCACCTCCAACTGGTAGTCGGGGTGGCGCCGGTTGACCGACTCCCGCAGGAAGAGATGGTGTTCCCCGCCTCCCCTGCCCTTCGCCACCAGGAACAGGTCCGGGACGCGCTCCAGGCCCTCCCGGATCTCCGCGTACAGCTCGCTCAGCGAGGCGTAGAGATGCCGACCGCCGGAGGTCCCGGATGCCGCCTCGGCCGCCACGGGTGCCCCCGACGGCTCCCCCCGCCGTACGTCACCGACGAGATGCGCCGGCCGTTCGATCCGGACGAACCGGTCGACACTGCCGGGTCCCAGCCGCTCCAGCGAGAAGTCCAGTGGCACCGGCAGCTCGTGGTTGACCGTGCCGAAGTCGATCCGGCGCACATGGAACGGTTCACCGAGGGCGGTGATGATGTTGTTGACCAGCAGGAAGTGGATCATCTCCTCGCGGGCGACGGTCAGCAGCATGCCGCGGATGCCCTCGTCGAGGCTCTCCCCGCCGTCCCCGCAGGCGAGTTGGAGCTGCCGGTCCGTCCACGCGCCCCGCCGTACGTACTCCGCTCCCGCGCCATGGGTGGGCACCGAGTAGGCCGCGTACAAGTACTGGAGCATGACGGCGAGTTCGATCGCGGCGGCCTCGCGCAGGGTCGCGACGAGACGGCCGCGGGTGGTGATCCGCCCGGTGCGGCGGGCGGTGGCGGGCACCGGCAGGAGGACCTCGTCCGGCCGCTGTTGGTGGCGCAGATACGCCAGCAGGAGCTGTGCCTTCGGCGCGGAGAGGTCCCGGGTCGGTGGCATGTAGTACGTCTTGGCCTTGTTGCGCGGATCGCACATCTGCCAGATCAGCTTCGCGTACGTCTCCACCTTGCACCGGTCGGCCAGGCTGAAGACCTCCGCGTTCATGAAGGAGTACAGGTGCTCGTAGTACGCGAAGACCTCCGTGTACACGAGGTCGAACGTCGCCTCCTCGCAGCCGCTCCCGGCACCGGCCAGCCGCCAGTCGTCCGGCAGCACCCGCACCGACAGATACCCGGCGCCGGACCAGTAGCCGAGCGCGTCGTCGTGGTCGTGCCCGAGGGCGGCGGAGCCGGGGAGGTCCGGGTCGCAGGGCAGGTCGGCGGCGCCGGTGGACAGCAGCACGCGGCTGGTGCCGGCCGCCCCGCCCCGCAGGGTGAACCACCCCTGTCCCGTACCGTCCGTGTCCAGGGCGCAGGCGCTCGCCCAGGTCCCGGAGCCGTCCCGCCGGCCCGCGCGCAGCCGGACGATGTCGAGGTCGGAGCACCGCGCCTCGGGGGAGCGCGCGGCCGGATGGCGCGGGAGGGCCCGGGGGTTGAAGAACTGCCGTACGCCGATCCCTTCGACGGCGCGGGGCCGGCCCCGTACGAAGGACCGTACGCGTACCTCGATGTCGTGGTCCGCGTCCTCCGGGTCCCGGGGGTGCTCCAGGAAGAGGCACGCGTCGTCGGCCTGGACATTGATCTCCTTCTCGCGCAGGTACGTCACCGGTCCGCCGGGGCCGGTGCCCACCAGGTGCAGTGCCTCCCCGGCCGCCGCGCTCGCCGGCAGCTCGATGGGGACGGTCACCAGGCCGCCGGCCAGGACGTACGCCTCCCCCAGATACGCCTGCCGGGGCACCCGGGCCACCAGCCGGCCGCTGTCCGCCGTGCGCAGTTCGAGATCGCCGAGGTCGGTCCGCGCCGGGCCGGGGCCGAGGATCGCGGTGATCATGTTGAGGGTGGCGTGTTCGTCCGTCAGCTCGACGGTGAGGTGGTGCAGCCCTTCGTGTGTTCGGCCGTACGAGGTCCCGGGCGCGCGCCGGTCCGGGACGAGCAGGCGGCCCGCCGGGTACGTACGCGGCTCGTACGGGCGCCAGGGCGCGATCGTCCCGTGCAGCCGCCACCGGCCCGGCCGGTCGGGAGCCTCCGGGGCGGACGGGTGGCTCAGCGCGAACTGCACTACCAGGCCGCCGGATTGCCCGTCGTCCGCCGTCGCGCGCAGCCGCCGTACGGCCGGTGAGTCGGCGGCCCCGTCGAGCCAGGTCAGCTCCTCGCGCTCGGTCACGAACTGGTGGACCACGGACCGGTACGGCCGCCTCACCGGCCACCGGTCACCGGCGTCATCACCGGTGTCACGCGTACACCCGGTGTCGTGCCACCGCGGCGGCTGGAAGCCGTGGACGGCCCCGGTGGCCATGTATCCGACGTCGTGGGAGCGGCCGTCGCGTCCGAAGCAGAACTGTCCGACCATGAGCGTCGTGGTCCCGTCGCACGACGGATCGACGTCGAAGACGCGCGCCCGGTTGACCGTGGTGGCGAGGTACTCGTTGTAGTGCCCCCACATGTCGACACCGCGGCCCACCACCGGGTCGGCGGTGTCGATGTCACCCGCGCGCACCTCGACACCGACGATCCGCGCGTCCACCGCGAAGTGCCCGTTGCCCGCGAAGTCGTCGCCCTTGGCCGCGCTGAAGGGCCCGTCGGGCGTGGGTGCCCCCGTACGGTCGCGGCGCGGCCCCAGCTGTTCGAGGTAGTCGTGGTACTCGCCGGGCGGGCGGTGTGCCGGGAAGGGCTGCCCGTCGGCGGTGAGCGCCGTGTTCGTCGCCAGATCGACCAGGCCGGACCGCGGGCCGGTGGGCAGATGGGTCGTCGCCACACCGCGGAAGTGCAGCCGGGGCACGTCGAAGACGCTCACGCCGACTCCTCCGAGCGGCTCGGCCGGGTGGTGGCGAACACCCGGCTCGCCCTCGGCGCGTACCACTCGATCTCGTGCGCGGCGTCGATCGCCGACTCGATCGCGCCCTCGATCCACGCGGGCTTCGACGAGCAGTGCTCACCGGCGAAGGAGAGCCCCCGCTGCGGCCGGGCCGCCTCCCGCCGCTCCGCCTCGCGCAGGGCCGCCTCCTGGTTCCAGCGGACGGTGGCGGCCCCCCAGGACCAGCGGTGGGTGCCCCAGTCGCGGCCCGCCATCCCCAGCACCATTCCGGGCCTGCGCAGTTCGGGGTGCATCACACTCAGCTCCCGGGTGACCACCTCGTTCCGCTCGGCCTCGCTCAGCCGGCTGAGCACATCGGCGTCCGGCCCGATGCTGTAGCTCGCGAGGAGCACCGCGCCGAGCGCCGGATCGCCGTCGGCGGGCGGGTAGTACGTCTGCCGCACATGCCCGCCGGTGAAGGAGGCGCCCCCGCTGATCCCGTCCTTCTCCCAGAACGCCTCGCGGCAGTGGAAGGCGATCTTCGTCGCCGCCCAGTACTTCGTCTGATGGACGATGTCCAGCTTGTCCTGGTCGAAGCCGGTCAGCCGCATCCGCCGGAGCACCGTGAACGGAATGGTGCACACCACGTAGTCGCAGATCCGGGTGAGGGTCCTGACACCCTGCCGGATCCGCAGGATCACCGCGTCGTCCCGGACGTCGATGCCCACCACCTCCTGCCCGGTCACGATCTCCCCCCGGATCCGCGAGGCGAGCCGCCGGGGCAGCGCGTCCATCCCGTCGCGCAGCCGCACGATGGTGGAGCTGGTCTCGTCCAGCACATCGTCGAGGAAGCGTTCGAGGCGCGGCGGGCAGAACGACCGCACCTGGGGGTGGTCGGCGAAGAAGGCGTGCAGGTCGATACGGTTACGGGCGCTGCCGCACCGGTAGGGGGTCAGGTCGATGTGATCGACGAGGTCCAGCAGCTCCACGCCGATCTCGTCGTGCAGTCCGTCGTAGAACTGCCGGGGTGCGATGGCGCGGATGCTGGCGTCGAGCCAGGCGCCGAACAGCAGTGTGCTGTCCCGGTAGTGGCGGTTCGGCAGCCCGGCGGCGAACTCGTCGACGAGGGTCTCGTGCGCGTCGCGCACCCGGAGGTATCCGGTGGCACCGGGCAGATAGGCGGCGTCGTCGGAGAACAGCGTCCGGAATTCCCGCACTTGGTTCTGGAGGCCGAGTTCCGCGATGTAGTGCATGGTCAGCCGGTGTCCGGCGGGGATCCGCATCGCGCCCAGTTCGGCGAACGGCCCGGTCCTGCCGCCGCCACCGTCACCACCACCGCCGCCTCCCCCACCGCCGGCGGCGGTGTCGCCGGGAAACCGGTGGGTGTGGATGCGTCCGCCGATCTCGCGGCTTCCCTCGATGATCTGGACGTGGTGTCCGAGGCGCTCCAGCTCGTAGGCCGCGACCAGACCGGCGATGCCGGCGCCGATGACGGTGACCTTCTTCGGTCCGCGGATGGTGCCGCCCGGCCCGTCGATCTCCTGTAAGGGTGCCATCACGGATTGCCTCCAGTACGCGATGTCCAAGGCCGGGAACATGTGCTGGATGAACGCCCGCGTCTTGTCCCGGTCCCGGAAAGGGCGACGCCGGAAGTTGGCCTACCGGCAATTCTGTGCGCGGGGACGGCGCCCCCGTATCCCCCGGCGGACGGGGACACGGACGGTTCACGGGGCGGCCCGCCGGCCCGTCCGGGGTGCCGGGAGGGCGCCGTACCGCGTGAACGCGTGGGGTTTTCCGCGCACCGGGGCGAGGAGGGCGGTACGGGGCGATGCTGGCGTGCGTGACCGGGTGACACGGAGGAACGGTGACCGGGTCCCACGGCAGACGGACGGCAACCGGACGGCAACCGGAGGACGAGGAGGCGACGTTGACGCGCGTGCTGATCGCGACCACACCGGCCCCTGGACATATCGTCAGCATGCTGGACGTCGCACGTGAGCTGACCCGGCGCGGGCATGAGGTGCGGTGGTACACCGGTCGCGCCTTCCAGCAACGGGTGGAGCAGGCCGGGGCGCGCTTCGAACCCATGGACGCCGCACTGGACTTCGGCGGGCTGAGCCGGGAGGAGGCGTTCCCCGCGCACGCCGGGCTGACCGGGATCGCCAGTTTCACGGTCGGGGTCCGGGACATCTTCTACCGGACCGCGCCGGACCAACTGGCCGACCTGCTGGCCGTGCTCGAACGGTTTCCGGCGGACTGTCTGCTCGCCGACGACATGTGTTACGGCGCCTGCTTCGCCGCCGAGCGCACCGGAATCCCGCTGGCCTGGCTGAGCAACTCGGTCTACATCCTGGGCAGTCGGGACACCGCCCCGCTCGGCCGGGGGCTGGGTCCCGGCGCCTCGCGGCTGGGCCGGGTGCGCAACGCGCTGCTGCGGTGCGCCGGGGACCGGGTGGTGCTGCGGGGTCTGCGCCGGGAGGCCGACCGGACCCGGGCGCTGGTGGGACTGGACCGGCTCGGGACCAGCGCCATGGAGAACATCGCGCGCCCGCCGGCCCTCTATCTGATGGGCACCGTGCCGTCCTTCGAGTTCCCCCGCAGCGATCTGCTCCCGGGCACCCACTTCGTGGGCGGGCTGCTCGGGCTTCCCCCGGAGGACTTCGAACCGCCGCTCTGGTGGCCGGAGTTGCTGGGCGGCCGGCCGGTGGTGCTGATCACGCAGGGCACCACGGCCAACGATGTCGGCCGGCTGCTCGTGCCGGCCGTCCGGGCGCTGGCCGACAGCGATGTCCTCGTCGTGGTCACCACCGGAAGCACCCTCGACGTCGGCCGGCTGCGTCCGCTGCCGGCCAATGTGCGGCTGGAGCGGTTCGTCCCGTACCACCATCTGCTGCCGCACGTGGATGTGATGGTGACGAACGGGGGCTACAACGGTGTCAACGCGGCGCTCGCCCAGGGGGTGCCGCTGGTCGTCGCGCCGGGCTCGGAGGAGAACCCGGATGTGGCGGCGCGGGTCAAGTGGGCCGGGGCCGGGCTTGTCCTCGGCCGGCGGGCCGTGTCGGAGTCCCGGCTGCGCGGCGCGGTGACCACCGTACTGAACGACGAGCGCTACCGGCTGCGGGCACGCGCGCTGGCGCGGGAGCACCGGAGCCTCGACGCCCCGCGACGGGCCGCCGAACTCATCGAGTCCATGGCCGATTTCCAGGGCCAGATCCCCACCGGAGGTATCGCACGGTGAACGTCACGACGAAGACCGGCCTGGCGCACCCCCCCGAGACGGCCATGCCGACGGACCCGGGGCCCTTCGACTGCATGCCGGAGCTGCTGGCGGCGGCGCGGGTGGCGCCGGTCGTCCGGATCCCCTATCTCGGCCACCACGCCTGGGTCGTGTGCGATCCGGAGCTGGTACGGGCCGCGCTCACCCACCCCCAACTGGCCAAGGACGTCAGCCTCGTTCCCGACTGGATGCGCAGGCCGGGCCTGATGGTGGGATCGCAGCCGGACCCGGAGTACGCCCGCGCCATGATCATGAGCGACGGCGAGCACCACGCGCGGATCCGGCGGATGCACGCGCCGGTGCTGAGCCCGCGCAACACCGAGCAGTGGGGCGCGCGGGTCAGTGTCAAGGTCGACGGCTTCCTGGACGAGCTGGAGCGGTCCCACTCCGGTGTGTCCGGCGAGGTCAATGTGGTGACGGCCTACACCCACCGGATCCCGCTCGCCTTCATCTCCGAGATGCTCGGCCTGCCGCCGGAGGCGGAGCGGCAACTGCGCGCCATCACCGACATCATGCTCTACTCCTCCGACTACCCGGCGCGCACCGAGGCGGTCGGCGCGCTGTACGGGGCGGCCGAGGGCTGGGTACGCGACCCGGCGCCGCTGCGGGACGGGGTGATCACGGGGCTGCTGGCCTCCTCCGACGGGCCGGACGCGGCGGTCACCGAGGGCGAGGTCATCGTCTGGACCCTAGGGATGATCATCACCGGTTACGAGACGACCGGCAGTCTGATTTCCGCGTCGCTGTACGAGGCCCTGCGGCGCCCGGCGGAGGAGCGTCCGCGTACCGACGACGACATCCGGGCGTGGGTCGAGGAGACCCTCCGGGTGCACCCGCCGTTTCCGCACCCGACCTGGCGCTTCGCCACCGCCGATATCGATCTCGGCGGCTATCTGATCCCCAGGGGCGCTCCGGTGCAGGTCAGCATCGCGGCGGCGAACCGTGAACCGGGCGAGGAGGCCGACAGCTTCGCCGCGGACCGGCAGGGGCAGGGGCATCTCACCTTCGGTCTCGGTATGCACTACTGCATCGGTGCTTCGCTGGTCCGGCTGGAGGCGCAGATCGCGGTGCGCGGTTTTCTGCGCCGCTTCCCCCGGGCGCGGCTGAGCGAGGACACCGCCGTCGGCTGGGAGTCGGAGTGGATGATCCGCCGGATGAGTGTTCTGCCCGCCACACTGACCTGATGAGGAGGGCGGCGGGAGTGTGACGCCGTAAAGCCATGTGCCGTCAGGAGACCGTTGTTACGCCGTGAACCGGGTCAGCGCCATCCGGGAGCGGATCCCGAGCTTGCGGTAGATCTGCCGCAGGTGGAAGCCCACCGTGTGCGGGGAGATGAACAGATGGTGCGCGGCCTGCTGGTTGGTGAGCCCGTCGGCCACCAGCTCCGCGACCTTGCGCTCGGTCTTGGTGAGGCTCTCCCAGCCGGAGACCGGGCGCTCGGTGTGCGTCCAGTGCCGGCGCCGCACACCGAGCCCGCGCAGCCGGGCCCGTACCCGGGCGGCGTCCCTCTCGCCGCCGAGCGCGCCGTAGCCGCTCATGGCGCGGTCCAGCTCGCCGATCGCGGTCTCCCGGTCGCCGCGCGCGCCCCGGGCGAGGAGCAGGCCGGCGTGGTCCTCGGCCGCCGCGGCCCGCGCCCAAGGGTTACGGTGCAGCCGGCCGGCCCGGGCCACGGCGTCCGCGTCGCCCTCGGCCAGCGCGCGGGCGTGCGCGGCGGCGGCGAGCACGGCGGGCACGCACCCGTTGCGCGTGCGGAGGTACTCCGTCGTGTCGACCACCGCCCGCGCGATGTCCGGGGTGTCCGCCGCGAGCGCGCAGCGGACGCACCAGGCCGCGGCGGCCGGGTCCTCCAGGACGAGTTCGCGGAGCGCGCCGGCGTCCGCGCCGATCTCCGCCAGCACTTCCGTCGCCGCCAGAGAGCCCGAACGGGCCTCGGCCACCTGCGCGTTGAGCAGCAGGCGCGCGGCCCACCACGGGCCGGAGGGGTCCTGGGGGAAGCCCTTCTCCAGGCTCTTGATGTGGTCCTCGGCCTGGGTGAGCGCTCCCCGGCGCAGGGCGACGAGGGTCAGCACCAGCCACGCCTGCGGGGCGAGCACCGGGAGGTACGAGCCGTCCGCGCCCACTCCGGACCGCGCCTCCTTCTCGGCCTCGTCCAGGCGTCCCTGGGCGAGCCGCAGCGGCGCCCGGAGCAGGGCCGCCACCGCGACGGCCGGGGTTCCCGTACCCGAACCGGCCGTCCGGGCGGAGCACCGGATGACGGCCGACGCCTCCTCGTACTCGTCGGTCCTGATGAGCGCGGAGGCGAGGAACCAGCGCGGATCGAGGAGCCGCGCGTCCTCGCCCTCGCGGTCGAGCGCGACGGCTCCGCGCAGGATGCCCAGGGCGTCGCCGACATGGCCGGCGCGCCACTGGCCCAGCGCGTGGAAGGCCATCGCGCCGACCCGTACGGCCGGTGCGTGGTGGTCGGGCGCGCCGAGGATTTCCCGCGCCCGTCCGGCGGCGGCGCTGTCGCCGGTCAGGCAGGAGGCGGCGAGATGGGCGATCACGGCTTCGGGCTGCTGGAATCCGCCGTCCCGCGCCGCGAGCGCGTCGCCCGCGACCCGGCGGGCCGTCCGCGCGTCCCCCAGGAGCAGCAGCGCGGCCGACATCGAGGCCCGCAGCGCGGCGATGTCGCCACCGGCGGGCGCGGTGGGAGGGGGTGCCGGTGAGGGAGCCGCCGAGGCTGACGCCGCCGGGGTTGACGCCGCGGGCACTGACGCCGCCGGGGGCGACGCCGCCGTGTGCCGTACGGCCTCCTCGATCGTCTCCTTGGCCAGGGTGACCGCCCGGTCCGGGGCGCCCGCCCTGATGAAGGCGTCCACCGCGGTCTTCCCGAGCCGCAGCCGATCGGCGTGGCCGGGGGGCAGCAACTCCATGCCACGGGTCGCGAGGGAGGCCGCGGCCGACGGGTCGGTGGCCAGCAGGCGGCGGGATCCCTCGGCGATGACGCGCAGCGCCTCGGCGTCGCCGGGCCGGGCGATGTGCGCCAGCTGGAGGGCGGCGCGGGCGACCCCGTCTGGGCGCGACAGCAGCAGCTCCGCCGCCTGCCGGCGCAGCAGGGCGCGTACGGGGAGCGGCACGGAGTCGAGCAGCACCCGCCAGACCGGCTCGCCGCGGAACGCGAGGTCGCGCTCGCCGCAGACCAGAATCCCTCGGTTGACCGCTTCGTCCACCGCGGCCAGCAGCCCGGCCGGCGCTTCGCCGAGCATGGCCGACAGATCCTCCGGCGCGAACGGCGAGCCGAGCACCGCGGCCAGTCTGAGGGCCTTGACGGTGGGCGCGGCGAGCGACCGGAGATCCCGCTGGATCATGGCGGCGAAGCGCTTCGGCACGGGCGCGGGCACGCCTCCCGCCGGGGCGCCGCCGGGTGGGCCGGGACGCAGCCGCGCGGCGCCGTCGACCACGCGTAGGTCGCCGTCCTCCATGAGCCCGCGCACCAGCTCGATCACCGCGCGGGGGGTGCCGTTGACGCTCTCCGCGAGCGCGAGGAGCGCCGGCCCGGGGACGGCTCCGGCGCAGTCGGCGACCAGCTGCGCCAGCGCGTCCCCGGGCAGCGGGCCCAGCTCCCGTACCGGCTCCACCGGGACTCTGCCCTGGAGCCCGGCGAGACAGGTCTTCACCGGCTCGTACGGCGCGGACTGACGGTCCGAGGCGAAGGCGAGCAGCCAGAGCACCGGCCGGCCCGCGTACGCCACGACGAGATCGCACAGCGCCGTCAGGGCGGGCAGGTTCGCCAGATGCAGATCGTCGAGCGCGACGACGGTGGGACGCGCGGAAAGCTGCTCCGCGTCCTCACGCAACCGCGCCCGCGCCGCCTCGATCGCACCGGAGGCGCTCGGCCCGGGGTACGCCTCGGGAGCGGCCGAGGCACCGCTGACAACCGCGACGCCGTTTCGGCCCGCGACCGCGACGGCTTCCACGAGCAGCCGGGTCTTGCCCGCGCCGCGCGCGGCCTCGATCAGAAGGACCTTGCTCCGCCGGGTACTTGTCACGCCGTGCAGATGCGCGTTCATCTGCGCCAGCTGCTGCTGCCGGCCGCGCACCGGCGGCAACGGTCGTGCGGGAGGACCCATGAAGCTCCTCGTGAATTACTCTTCGAGACGTTCCGACTTCACAGCGTGACCAATACCAGAGTGGCACGACCGCCGCCCGGAAACGACCGCGCACAACAGTTCACCGCACGGCGCTAGCAGCACTCCCGTAGCACCCCCGCACCCCCGCACGCCCCCCGGAACGAGTGACACCCGGTTTCTCGGGTCCCCTGATCCCGCGGTCAGTACCAGGACGGCCCGGCGTTGGTGTACGGCGCCTCAAGTGCTGCCGCTTCCTCGTCCGAGAGCTGGAGGGGGAGCGCCTCCACGGCCTGCTGGAGGTGGTGGGCGCGGGTGGCTCCGACGATGGGCGCCGAGACCAGGGGGTTGCGCAGCACCCAGGCGAGGGCGATCTGGGCCATGGAGACACCGCGGGCCTCGGCGAGCCGCTGGACGGCGTCGATGACCGGCTCGTCGTGCCGGCTGTCGAAGGCTTGTACGACGTGGTCGGTGGTGGAGCGGGGGCTCTGCTCGCCGACGGGGCGGGCCAGGCGGCCCTTGCCGTTCGGGGAGTAGGGCACCAGTCCCACGCCCATGTCCCCGCACAGGGCCATGAGTTCGGGTTCGTCCTGGCGGCGCAGGAGGTTGTACTGATTCTGCATGGACGCGAAGCGGGTCCATCCGCCGAGGTCGGCGGCGTGCTGGAGCTTGGCGAACTGCCAGGCGTACATCGACGAGGCGCCGAGGTAGCGGACCTTGCCGGCCTTGACGATGTCGTGCAGTGCCTCCATCGTCTCCTCGACCGGTACGTCGTCGTCGAAGCGGTGGATCTGGTAGAGGTCGATGTAGTCCGTGCCCAGCCGGGTCAGCGAGGCGTCGACCTGCTCCAGGATCGCCTTGCGGGACAGTCCCTCACCGCCCGGCCCCTCGTGCATCCGCCCGCGCACCTTGGTGGCCAGGACGATGTCCTCGCGCCGGGAGTACTCCCTGATGGCGCGGCCGGTGAACTCCTCGGACGTACCGGCCTGGTACACGTTGGCGGTGTCCCAGAAGGTGATGCCCAGCTCGACGGCCTGCCGGAAGAAAGGCGCGGCGTCGTCCTCGGTCAGCGCCCATGAGTGGGCGCGAGGGGCGGTCGGGTCGCCGTAGCTCATGCAGCCGAGGGCGAGACGGCTCACTCGCAGCCCGGTGGTCCCGAGACGGGTGTACTCCATGGTGACGCTCCTTCACGGTCATCCGCGTGCCGGCGTACGTGCCGACACCACGAAGTCGGGGGTGTGTCCCGCGGCCGGTGCGCGTCGGTCCGGCGCCGTACGGGAGGGTTCAGTGTGTGGTGTATCCGCCGTCGACGGGCAGAGCCACACCGACGACGAAGCTCGCGGCGGGGCTGCACAGCCACAGGACGGCCGCGGCGATCTCGTCGGGCCGGCCCAGCCGTCCGATCGGCTGCTGCTTCATGATCTCCGCCATGGCCTCGGCCTGGCCTTCGAGCATCCCGGCGACCATCGGGGTGTCGATCACACCGGGGCACACCGCGTTGATCCGGATGCCCCTGGGCGCGTACTCGACGGCGGCGCTCCTGGTCAGACCGATCACACCGTGCTTGGACGCGTGGTAGGCGGCCCGCTCCGGCAGACCCACCAGACCGCCCAGGGAGGAGCAGTTGACAATGGCGCCGCCGCCGTCCTGCTGCCGCATCCGGCGCAGTTCATGCTTCTGGGCGGCCCAGACACCGCGCAGATTCACGGCGTTGACACGGTCGAAGTCCGCGGCCGTCTCGTCGGCCGCGTCACTGGGCGGGGCCTGCACACCGGCGTTGTTGAACGCCATGTCGAGACGGCCGTACGTCGCGACCGCGCGGTCGACCATCGCCGCCGCCTGCTCCTCGTCCGTGACATCGCAGACGACACCGACCGCCCGATGGCCGGCCGCGGCCAGTCCCTCAGCCGCGTGCTGGACGGCCCGCTCGTCGAGGTCGGCCAGGACGACGGCCGCACCGGCCTCGGCGAAGGCCCGGGCGGTGGCCAGGCCCATCCCGGAGGCCGCGCCGGTGATCAGGGCGACCTGGCCATGGAAATCGTACGTCGGGGTCATGCGGGTTCCCATCGTGAGGTGGCGTGGGGTGAGTGAAGGGGGGAGCGGTGTGAACCGGTGTGGGCGCCGGGGGGCGTGGTGATTCAGCCCGAGGTACGCGTGCGGGTGCTGGTGCGCGGGCCGTCGTACTCCGCGTCGGTGACGTGCTCCAGCCACTCCACGTCGTCGCCCTCCCACAGCGCGATGTGCTCCATGAACCGGTCCGGCGTCGCGCCGTGCCAGTGTTCCTCGCCGGGCGGGCAGCCGATGGTGTCACCCGGGTGCGCCTCGATGATCACACCGTCGCGGGTGCCGACCAGGGCCACTCCGGACACGATGTGCAGGGTCTGGCCCAAGCCGTGGCGGTGCCAGGCGGTACGGGCGCCGGGGGCGAAGCGGACCATGTTGACCCGCACCCGGGAGGGCTCCTCGCCCCGGTGGATCACATCCGCCCAGACATCGCCGGTGAACATCCGCGCGGGCAGCTTCATGGTCGCGGGCTGGTCGATGATCTCCATGGTGGTACTCCTCGCACGGCCGCCGCGGAAGGGCGGGCCGTCAGTGCGTCAGCGGGTATACGGGTACGCGGGTGAGCGGAATCGTGCTCCATAACCGATGGAACCGCAGGTCACACGGGTGAGGAAGAACTCGTTGATACGTGTACTGGCAGTACACCCCTCGGCCCGGGACAGCGCCGTACCGGCCGACGTAGCCTCGACACCATGGACAACCGGAGTGAGGTACGCGCGTTCCTGACCAGCCGCCGCGCCAGGATCACGCCCCAGCAGGCAGGGCTGCCCGCCCACACCGGCAACCGGCGCGTCAAGGGACTGCGCAGGGAGGAAGTGGCGCTGCTCGCCGGTGTCAGCGCCGAGTACTACGCCCGGCTGGAGCGCGGCAGCCTCTCCGGCGTCTCCGAGACCGTCCTCGACGCGCTCTCCCGCGCCCTTCAGCTGGACGAGGCCGAGCGCGCTCACCTGGACGATCTCGCCCGTACCGCCAGCACCACCCGACGCCCGCAGCGCCGACGGGCCCCGCAGGCCGTCCGGCCCAGCCTCCAGCACCTGCTGGACGCCATGACCGAGGCGCCCGCCTTCATCCGCAACGGCCGCCTCGACATCCTCGCCACCAACCGGCTCGGCCGCGCCCTGTACGCCCCGGTCCTCGCCGGCACCGCCCGGCCCGTGAACCTCGCCCGGTACGAGTTCCTCAGCCCCGGCGCGGCGGACTTCCTGCCCGAGCTGGACCGCCAGGCCGCCGGGGCGGTGGCGCTGCTGCGCACGGAGGCGGGCCGCGATCCGTACAACCGGGATCTGACCGACCTCATCGGTGAACTCTCCACCCGCAGCGAGAAGTTCCGCACCCTGTGGGCCGCCCACGACGTACGGCTGCACCAGACCGGTGTCAAACACTTCCGCCACCCCGCGGTGGGCGAACTCCTGCTCCCCTTCGAAGCCCTGCCCATCCCCACGGACCCGGGCCTCACCCTCACCGCCCTGAGCGCCGAACCCGGCACCCCGTCCCACGACGGCCTCAAACTGCTGGCCAGCTGGGCCGCCACCCTCGACCAGGAAGGCCAGGAAGGTGGTCAGGACGGCCCGGGCGGTCAGGACGGCCCGGGCGGCCCGCCCGCCGTACCCACAACAGGAGTGTGAACAAGGACGGCGACAGCCTCAGGGAGTTCCGGCGGCGCCGAGCGCCTCGCGGAGTTCCGCGAACAGCCGGAAGAGGTCACGGCGGGGCGCGATGTGCAGCTCGTCCGCCTGCCACACGGCGAAGGCGACGAGAGGATGTGCCCGCAGCGCGTCGAGGTCGGTGGCATCCGGATCGCTCAGCCTGAACCGGAGGCGTACGAAGCAGTGTGTCAGCCGGGTGACGTTCTCCCGGCCGCCGACACCGCGGAGGATCGCGAGCGCGTCCGGACCCGGCTCGCCACTGGCCGGGCCGGGGTCCTGCTCGCCACTAAGCGCCGGCACGGGGCCGCTCCGCCCGGTCGGTGTGCCCCGTCAGACGGCTGACGTGCAGTGCGAGATAGAGGATCTCCTCGCGGCCGACCTCCCAGTCGAACAGCTCCTCCATCCGGTGCGCCAGCCGTTCGGCGCACGCGTACTCAAGCGGTCTCGCGTTCTTGACGGCGTCACCGACCTGGTCACCGACCTCGGGCGACTGCTTGCCGTCCCGGGCGCGCAGGAAGAGGTAGCGCAGATGGGTGACGAAGCGGGCCGCCGCGAGGGAGCGCTGGTCGATCGTGACACCGAAGTCCTCGCCGATCGTCTCCAGCGCGACCCGCAGCCACTGCGTCATCTCCACCGTCGCCGCGATGTCGCCGGAGCCGATCTGGGCGTTGACGAAGTGGA
Organism: Streptomyces paludis; assembly: GCF_003344965.1. Classification (NCBI taxonomy): domain Bacteria; kingdom Bacillati; phylum Actinomycetota; class Actinomycetes; order Kitasatosporales; family Streptomycetaceae; genus Streptomyces; species Streptomyces paludis. Next base: position 424,557 of record NZ_CP031194.1, read on the forward strand.
GGGCGAGGGGCAGGGCCTCCGTCCGGTCCATCCGTACACCGAGCCGCCGCTCGATGATGTCCAGCGCCACCGTGCCCATCTCGGTCTCCGCCGGGTAGAGGTTCTCGATCTCCCACTTGAGCGGGTACTCGATCGAGGCTCCGGCGCGGGCCCGGGCGAGCGCGAAGTGGACATGGTCGGCCAGGGGCAGCAGGACGTGTTCACTGATCTTCTCGCCGAGCCGGGCCCGGGCGGCGGCGACGACCTCTTCCATGACCGCGATCTCGTCGAGGGGAATCTCGGCGGCCAGGGCGGCGAGGCGCTCGGCGGGCATCGCCTGTGCGACGAACTGACGTTCGACACGGTCAGCGTCCACCACGTCGCCGGGCTTGACCTGGAAGCCGACCCCGCGTCCCAGGAACACGGTTTCGGCGCCGTGCTCGTCCACCCCGAGCACCACGTTGTTGTTGAAGATCTTCTTGACGCGCATCGTTGCGTGAGTCCTTACTGACCAGGCCCAGGAGCAGGATAGTCGTGCTCCTGGGCCTCGCGGGGAGCAGGGCTGGGGACTACGGTGTCCCGTCACCCCGCACCAGGCCGGCGCCCTGGCTGCGGATGACGTCGGCGTACCAGCCGAAGGACTTCTTCCGGTGGCGTGCGAGGGTTCCGCTGCCGTCGTCGTCGCGGTCGACGTAGATGAAACCGTAGCGCTTGCTCAGCTGCGCGGTGCTGGCGCTGACGAGGTCGATGCAGCCCCAGGTGGTGTAGCCCAGGACGTCGACACCGTCGGCGATCGCCTCTCCGACCTGGACCAGGTGGTCGTTGAGATAGGCGATGCGGTAGTCGTCCTCCACCGTCGGCCGGCCGTCCACCTCGATCAGCTCGTCCCTGGCCCCGAGCCCGTTCTCGACGATGAACAGCGGCTTCTGCCACCGGTCCCAGAACTGGTTCAGTACGATGCGCAGCCCCGTCGGGTCGATCTGCCACCCCCACTCGCTGGCTTCGAGCGTCGGGTTCTGCACCCCGCCCAGGATGTTGCCCTCGCCCGCCTTGCGCAGCTCGGGGTCGGCCGTCTCACAGATACTCATGTAGTAGCTGAAGGAGACGAAGTCGACGGTGTGCGTGAGGAGTTCGCGGTCCTCGTCGGTGATGTCGAGTTCGATGCCGTTCTCGCGCAGGTGGCGCAGCGCGTATCCCGGGTAGGCGCCCCGTACGTGGACATCGCCGAACATCAGGTTGGCGTGGTCCGCCTTCATCACGGCGAGCGCGTCGGAGGGGTGGGGGGTGAGCGGGTACAGCGGCATGGCGATCACCATGCAGCCCACCTTCGCGTCCGGCGCCTTCTCCCGGGCGATCTTGGTGGCGAGCGCGCTGGCCACGAGTTCGTGGTGGACGGCCTGGAACAGCTCCTGCTGGGAGAGTTCCTCCTTCGGTGTCGCGATCCCGCCGCTCATGAAGGGCACGTGCAGCACCGAGTTGATCTCGTTGAAGGTCAGCCAGTACTTCACCCGGTGGCCGTAGCGGTCGAACAGCACCCGGACGTACCGCTCGTAGAAGCCGATCAGCTCGCGGCTCGCCCAGCCGTTGTACTTCCGCGCCAGCGCCAGCGGTGTCTCGTAGTGGGAGATCGTGACGAGCGGCTCGATCCCGTGCTTCTCCAGCTCGTCGAGGACGCGGTCGTAGAAGGCCAGCCCCTCCTCGTTGGGCAGCTCGTCGTCACCGTTCGGGAAGATACGGCTCCAGGCGATCGAGAAGCGGAAGACGGAGAAGCCCATCTCGGCGAAGAGGGCGATGTCCTCGGCGTAACGGTGGTAGAAGTCGATGCCCTCCAGCTTGAGGTTCTCGGGCGTGGGGCCCTCGGTGCGCGGGCCGAAGATGCCGCCGGGCAGGACGTCCTGGATGGATACGCCCTTGCCGCCCTTGTCGTGGGCGCCCTCGATCTGGTTGGCGGCCGTCGCGCCGCCCCACAGGAAGCTCGCGGGGAAGGGGCTCGGGGTGTTCGGGTCGGTCATGTCTCTCCTCAGCCGATGAGTTCGAGGGCGGCGTTACGGGGCTGTACGTCGCCGGTGGCGGTGGGCACGACCGCGGTGTGACTGCCCGGGTCGGTCACGATCAGTACGGTGATGGGGTTGTAGCCCGCGTCCGTGATCACCTGAAGGTCGACGTCGGTCAGCAGATCGCCGGCGTTCACCCGCTGTCCCTGGGTGACGGCGGGGGTGAATCCCCGGCCCTTCAGTTCGACGGTGTTCAGACCGATGTGCACGAGCACTTCCACACCGGTGTCACTGCGGATGCCGAAGGCGTGCGGCATCACGCTCAGGAGGGTGCCGGAGAGGGGCGCGTACACCTTGCCCTCGCTGGGGATCACCGCCAGGCCGGATCCCATCGCCCCGGAGGCGAAGACCTGGTCGGGCACCTCGTCGAGCGGTACGACCTTCCCCGCGACCGGGGTCTGGAGCGTCGCCACGACATCCTCGGCCACAACGGCCTCGGCCACGTCCGGGGTGGTGGTCGCGCCGGCCGCCGCGGGCAGGTCCTTGAATCCGACGATCATCGTCAGGGCGAAGGCGACGACCATGGCGACCGCGCAACCGATCAGCTGGAGCGTGAAGTTGCCGATGCCCAGGGTGGCGGTCAGGGTGATGGCGGCGGGGAAGACGAATCCCTCGGCCGCCGAACCGCCCGATGCCGCGATGGCGCCACCGACCGCCCCACCGACGCAGGCGAAGACGAACGGGCGCTTGAGCCGCAGTGTGACACCGTAGATCGCCGGTTCGGTGATGCCCGCCAGGAAGGCGGAGATGGCGGCCGGGCCGGCCACGAGCTTGAGGTCGCGGTCGCGTGTCCTGAGGAACACCGCGAAGGTCGCCGCCGCCTGGGCCAGCACCGGGGCGAACAGCGCCGCGGTCATCTCCGTGTGACCCGTGTTGGCCAGCTGCTGGACGATGATCGGCACAAAGGCCCAGTGGACACCGAAGAGGACGAGAACCTGCCAGAGACCGGCGAACACACCGCCGGCCGCCCAGGGAGCCACTCCCCAGAGCCAGTCGACACCGGACGCCAGACCGTCGCCGATCCAGGTCGAGGCCGGGCCGATGGCGAGGAACGTGACGGGGACGACGACCGCGAGGGTGATCAGCGGAGTCGCGAAGTTGCGCACCACCTCCGGTGTCACCCGCTCCGCCAGACGCTCCACGTGCGACTGGAAGTACACCGCCAGGATGGTCGGGATGACGGCGGACAGATAGCTGACCATCACGACCGGGATACCGAGGAACGTCAGCTCCCCGCCTCCCTGGCCGAACGCCTGGAGCGTCACACTCGTACCGTCCGGGCCCGGCATGACCGCGATGGTGGCGGAGTAGACCAGGGCGGCGGCGATGGCCATCGAGGTGAACTGGTTCGCCTTGAAGCGCTTGGCGGCGGTGACGGCCAGCAGGATCGGCAGGAACTGGAAGGCGGCGTCGGCGGCCGAGAACCAGATCGCGTACGTCGACGTGGTGCCGAAGTCCGGGCTGATCTTCACCGCGACCGTGAGGAACGCCTTGAGCAGACCGACGGCCGCCAGGACCCACAGGAACGGGGTGAAGATGCTGGTGACCAGGTCGATCGTCCGGGCGAGCAGATTCCCGGAGGAGCCGGAGCCGGATCCGGCGCCGCCCGTCTCCACGCCCTGGGCGAGGGCCTCCTCGTACACCTTGGCGACCGTGTTGCCGATGACGACCTGGAACTGGCCGCCCGCCTCGACGACCGTGATGACACCGCCCGTGGACTCCACGGCGGCCTTGTCGGCCTTGGCCGGGTCGACGAGTACGAAGCGCAGCCGGGTCGCGCAGTGGGCAAGGGACCTGACGTTGTCCTTGCCGCCGACGCCTTTCAGGACCTCTTCGGCGATCGATGCGTACTTGTTCTTGCTTGTGGTTGTCACGGCTCCTCCTTGAGCCCCGCTGCCCCGGATCCGCGTGCCCGGTATCGGGCAACAAAAAAACCCAAGCCGCGGCCCTTTGCCATTCCGGAGAATAGGCGGGCCTCAGCTTGGGTTTTGCCTGTGGTCCAGTAACAATCCCATGCTTTGGTGCGACACCTGAGGTGTCTTGGGGCGAGACAGTAGACGTCTGTTTTATCCGTGTCCAGATGTGATGCACGACGAGTTCTCCCGGCGGGGGTCGTATACGACGTGACGGTGGACCCATTGACGCCCGGACGGACTCGCGGCTACCGTGCGGCAGACGGATTGTGACCGGCGTCAGCCGGGCAAGACCTGGGACGAGCTGCCGAGAGGCGGGGGTTCCCGGGTCTTTTTTTGTGCTTACGGCAACCGGGAGTGGCGAATGCGAACGCGTGACGTCCAGTGGGGGATCCTCGGCGCGGGCAAGATCGCCCGTGTCTTCGCGGCGGACCTCGCCGCCGCCGGGCTGCGTGTGTCGGCGGTGGCCGCCCGCGAGCCCGCCCGCGCGGAACGGTTCGCCCGGGAGACCGGCATCCCGCGCGCCCACGGCTCGTACGAGAGCCTTGTCGAGGACCCCGACGTGGATGCCGTGTACGTCGCGACCCCGCAGCCCTTCCACGCCGGCCAGGCGCTGCTGGCGATCGAGGCCGGCAAGGCGGTGCTCGTCGAGAAGTCGTTCACCTCCGACGCCCGCGCGGCCCGTCGCCTCGTGGACGCGGCCCGCGACCGGTCGGTGTTCCTGATGGAAGCGATGTGGACCCGGTTCCTGCCCACGTTCGACGCGGTCCGCGCCGAGCTGGCCCGCGGCGCGATCGGGGAGATCCGGGGCGTCGTCACCCACCACTTCCAGAAGCTGGACAGCTCACCGACCGGCCGGCACTACGACCCGGCGCTCGGCGGCGGAGCCGTCGCCGACCTGGGCGTGTACGGAATCTCGGCCGCCTTCCATCTGCTCGGCCCCGCGCACCGGATCACCGCCACGGGCTCCGCCACCCCGGCCGGTGTCGACACGAGCGCGGAGATCGTGATGGGGCACGGCGGGGGAACGACGTCCACCACCCTCACGGCCATGGACACGCCCGGTCCGAACGGCGCCGCCGTGATCGGCACGGACGGCTGGATCGAACTCGACCCCTACTGGTTCACCTCGACGGGCTTCACGCTGTACGACGCGGGCCGCCCCGGCAGTCCCGTACTGCGCTACGAACCGCCGGGCCATCCCGGGCGCGGGATGTACTTCCAGGCGCTGGAGGTGGAGCGGTGTCTGCGCGAGGGCGAGCGCGAGAGCCCGCTCATGCCGCTGGACGAGAGCGTCGCGGTGATGAGCGCCCTCGACACGATCCGCGGCGACATCGCCGCACCGGCACACGCATCGGCACACGTATCGGCGTCGGGGGCGGGCCGGCGATGAGGCTGCATCTCGTACGGCACGCGCGCACCGAGTACAACGCCGCCGGCCGTCTCCAGGGCTGGTGCGACTCGCCCCTGGCGGCCGACGGCCTCGGACAACTCCGGGCGACCGCCGCCCACTTGGCCGGCGTCGGGCTCACCGCGGCCTGGGCCAGCCCCTCCGGGCGGACGATGACCACCGCGCGGGAGATCCTCCGGCACCACGACGGACTGCGGCTGCGCGCGGACGACGGACTGCGGGAGTACGCGTTCGGCGCGCTGGACGGACACCCCGAGAGCGAGCTGTTCGGTCAGGTCGATCCACGCGAGTTCTTTGCGGATGTGATCGAGGGAAGACATCCGGGACTGCCCGGCGGGGAACCGGCCGCCGACTACCTCGCCCGGGTCGCCGGCGCCTTCGAGCGGGTCGTACGCGCGCATCCCGACGGCGAGGTCCTGGTCGTCGCGCACGGCATCACGCTGGTTACCTATCTGACACTTCTCGGGAGTACGGGCGTCATACCGCTCGCGAATTGCAGCGTGTCGACCGTCGAGATCACCGGGTCCCGGGCGGAAATCGTCCGCGTCGGTTTCGTACCTGCCGAACCGGCCGTACCCGCCGCCCGAACCGCACTCTGACCGTTCCCTATTACCCCCTCAGCATTACCCCCTCAGCACCGTGAAATGACGGCGCTGAGGAATGACGACCCGTGACAACCCTTGACCCCAAGGAGTGGAAAATGCCGGAGCGCCACGCCACCGTTCTGTGTTCGCAGGGGCTGCACGCCCGACCCGCCGCCGCCCTCGCCCGCGCGGCGTCCGGAACCGGCCACCGCATCACCATCCGCCGGACGGACGGGAGCCCGGTCTCGGCGGGCAGCACGCTGATGCTGATGAGCCTGGGCCTCAGGGAAGGGGAGAAGGTCGTCCTCGCCTCCGAGGACGACACGGCCGGGCCCGCGCTCGACCAGCTCGCGGCGCTGCTCGCCACCGAACTCGACGGACAGTGATGACCACCGCGAACCAGCCCCGTACGGTGTCAGGGCTCGGCGTCGGCCGCTCGGCCGCCGTCGCGCCGCTCGTCCTCGTACGGGCCGCCCCCGCCATCCCGCCGGACGCGCGACGGCCGCTCGATCCGGCGGAGGCCCCCGCGGCGCTCGGCCTGGCCCGGCGGGCGCTGGCCGAGGTGGCCGCCGACTTCACCGAACGGGCCGCCGCCGCGCCGGGCGCGCTCGGTGACGTACTGCGCTCCACGTCCGGCATGGCGGCGGATCCCGAACTGGCGGACAGGGTGCGCGCGCGGATCGAGGAGGGTCAGGGTCCGGCCGTCGCCGTGGACGGGGCCATCGCCGAGATCATCGCGCTGCTGACGGCGGCCGGGGGCCTCTTCGCCGAGCGCTCGACCGATCTGACGAGCGTGCGCGACCACACCGTGGCCCGTGTCCTCGGACTGCCCGCGCCCGGACTGCCCGAGCTGCGCGGCCCGTCCGTCGTCTGCGCCGTCGACCTCTCCCCCGCCGACACCGCCTCGCTCGATCTGACGAAGGTGGCCGCCCTCGTCACGGAGTCGGGCGGGCCCACCGGCCACACGGCCATCATCGCCCGGCAGCTCGGCATACCGTGCGTCGTACGGGCGGCCGGTGCGACCCGTATTCCCGAGGGGACCGTGGTCGCGGTCGACGCCGCGAACGGCACCATCACGCCCGACCCCGGCCAGGCCCTGGTCGACTCCCTCCGCGCCCGGGCGGAGGGCGAGCGCGCGCTGGCCGAGGACACCTCACCCGGCGCGACCGCCGACGGCCATCCGGTCGCGCTGCTCGCCAACGTCGGCACCGTCGACGACATCGAGCGGCTCGGCCCCTCGGCGGCCGAGGGCGTGGGGCTCTTCCGTACCGAAGTGCTGTTCCTCGACGCGGTACGGGCGCCGTCGCGCGAGCAGCAGACCCCCGTATACGCACATGCGTTCGCCGCGGCGAAGGGCGCCCGAACGGTGGTGCGCACCCTCGACGCCGGCGCCGACAAGCCCCTGGCGTTCGCCACGCAGGAGGACGAGGAGAACCCGGCGCTGGGAGTACGCGGCTACCGGCTCGTCCGTACGCTGCCCGAACTGCTCGAAGAGCAGCTCGCCGCCCTGGGCGAGGCCACCCGCGCGCTCCCTGCGGCGGACCGCGCCCAGGTCTGGGTGATGGCCCCGATGATCTCCACCCCCGAGGAGGCCCGCATCTTCGCCCGGCTCGCCCGGGCCCACGGCATCGAGACCGTCGGAGCGATGATCGAGGTCCCGGCCGCCGCGCTGCGGGCCGACGCGATCCTCGCCGAGGTCGACTTCGTCTCCCTCGGCACCAACGACCTCGCCCAGTACACGATGGCGGCCGACCGCCTGGACGGCGCGCTCACGGACCTGCTGGACCCCTGGCAGCCCGCCGTACTGAGCCTCGTCGCGGCAACCGCCCGCGCCGGCACGGCCACCCGCAAGCCGGTCGGCGTATGCGGAGAATCGGCGTCCGACCCCCTGATGGCCCTGGTCCTCACGGGCCTGGGCGTCACCAGCCTCTCGATGTCCGCACCGGCCCTGCCCGCGGTACGCCACGCCCTCCGCCACCACCCACTGTCCCAGTGCCGAGCCATGGCCGAGGCAGCCCTCTCCGCCCCCACCGCCCCCCAGGCCCGCCAAGCCGCCCTCACCCTCACCGCCCCAGAGGTGACGACACTGCTCGGACTCGGCGGCGAGCGACGGGGGTGAGTCCGGGGCTCGTGGGGCTCGTGCCCCCGGCTTCGGGCCCCTTGCGGGGGTAGCTGGGCGACGGACTATCCGTAGAAGCTCAAGCGGACGTCGCGGTGGGTGTTGCTGATGTTGGTGTCGACCAGGCAGACGGACTGCCAGGTGCCCAGCTCCAGTCGGCCGGCGATCACGGGCAGGGTGGCGTGGGGAGGGACGAGGGCGGGCAGGACGTGGTCTCTGCCGTGGCCGGGGGTGCCGTGGCGGTGGAGCCAGCGGTTGTCGGCGGGCAGGAGGGTGCGGAGGGCGGCGAGGAGGTCGTCGTCGCTGCCCGCGCCCGTCTCGATGACGGCGATCCCGGCGGTGGCGTGGGGGACGAAGACGTTCAGGAGGCCGTCGCGGCCCGCCGCGCTCTCCTGGAGGAAGGTCTCGCAGGCGTGGGTCAGATCGGTCACCGTCTCGTCGGTGCCGGTGGTGATGTGCAGGATCCTGGTGGTGAACGCGTCGGGCATGGGGACATTCTCCCGGCCGGTGGGCGGGGCCGCGCGTCCGGGGGCCGAGACGCCCGGGAAGATTTCGCCGCCCCCGGGCTGTTGGTAGAACCGTGAACAATTCTGGGGCGCGGGATGGCGCCGTGCGGGACGGCGGCGTACGGGACGAGTCGGGCGATGTCGAGGTGGTCGTCGTCGGCGCGGGGCAGGCGGGGCTGTCCGCCGCCTACCATCTGCGCCGGTCCGGGCTCGTCCCCGACCGGGACTTCGTCGTACTGGACCATGCCCCGCGGCCCGGCGGCGCGTGGCAGTTCCGCTGGCCGTCGCTGACGTACGGCAAGGTCCACGGCATGCACTCGCTGCCCGGGATGGAGCTGACCACGGCGGAGTCCGACGCCGGCCGGCCGTCCTCCGAGGTGATCGGCGGCTACTTCACGGAGTACGAACGGCGCTTCGGCCTGCGGGTGCGCCGGCCGGTGGATGTCCGGGCGGTCCGCGCGGTCCCGGCGGACACCGGGCGGCGGCTGCTGGTGGAGACGGACGGGGCGAGCTGGTCGGCGCGGGCGCTGATCAATGCCACGGGCACCTGGGACCGGCCATTCTGGCCGCGCTATCCGGGCCAGGAGACCTTCCGGGGGCGGCAGTTGCACACCGCGGGCTATCCGGGGCCGGCCGCGTTCGCCGGGCTGCGGGTGGTCGTGGTGGGCGGTGGGGCCTCCGGTACCCAGCATCTGATGGAGATCGCGGAGGTCGCGGCGGACACCACCTGGGTGACACGCCGGCCGCCCGTCTACCGCGAGGGCCCGTTCGACGAGGAGCTGGGGCGGGCGGCCGTCGCGCTGGTCGAGGAACGGGTGCGCGAGGGGCTGCCGCCCCGGAGCGTGGTCTCCGTCACCGGGCTTCCGCTCACACCGGCGATCGTGCGGGCGCGCGAGACCGGGGTGCTCGACCGGCTGCCGATGTTCGACCGGATCACCCCGGACGGTGTCGCCTGGGACGACGGCCGGACGGTAGCGGCCGATGTGATCCTGTGGGCGACCGGCTTCCGCCCGGCCATCGACCATCTCGCGCCGCTGGGGCTGCGGGAGCGCGGCGGCGGGATCCGGCTCGACGGGACACGTGCCGTCCGGGACGAGCGGATCCACCTCGTGGGATACGGGCCTTCGGCCTCCACGATCGGCGCCAACCGGGCCGGGCGGGCGGCCGTACGGGAGATCCGCGAGCTGCTCGCCCGCGTACCGGCCACCGTCTGAGCCCCCTGGGATCCCTGGACGCGTTCGGGGCGTGCGGGTCAGCCTTGGTCGGTTGCGGCCGCGCGGTTCCGGTTGAACTCGGCGACGTTCTCGCGCTGTTCGGCGTATGTGGCGGTGAACCGGGTGTCGCCGGGGCGGACGGTGACGAAGTACAGCCAGTCCCCGGGCGCCGGATCGCGCGCCGCGTTCATCGCCTCGTCCCCCGGGTTCCCGATCGGTGTGGGCGGCAGTCCCTTGTGCGCGTAGGTGTTGTAGGGGCTGTCGGTTTTTGTGTCGTGGTGGCTGGTGTCCAGGGTGGAGCGGTTCAGCGCGTAGTTGACGGTCGAGTCCATCTGGAGCGGCATGCCCAGCGCGAGCCGGTTGTGCACGACCCTGGCGACCTTGCCCATGTCCGCCGCCGTAGCGGCCTCGGCCTGCACGATGCTGGCGATGGTCACCGTCCGGTGGAGCGCCGCGTCGGCGGTGTCCTTCGCGGTGGCCGAGGAGCCGCCGTGCTGACCGGCGCCGAACCGCTGGTGGGCGGTGCTGACCATATAGGCGAGCAGTCCGGCCGGGGTCGTGGACGCGTCGACCGGATATGTGGCCGGGAAGAGATAGCCCTCGGGATTGCCGTCGGCGCCCTTCGGCAGCGGGAGCTTCGCCGTCGCCAGCGCCTTGACCGTGGTGCCGGCGGGCAGCCGGAGCGCCTCGTCCACGGAGCGGTAGATCTGGCCGGCGCGGCGGCCTTCCGGCACGACCAGCGTCGTACGGCGCTCGTCGCCACCGCCGTCCGGGGTGAGCACGGGCACCAGCACGGCCGTCGCCAGGGCGAGGACCGCGGTCGCGGTCAGGGCGATCCGGCCGCGGCGGGTCAGGCGGGGTCTGCTCATGCGGGCACGCTAACCCGGTGTGATCAACGATCCGGGCACCTGGCGTACGGCGACACGGACGGGCACACGGACAGCGGACCACGCACACCCGGGGCCGGACCGGATCCAAACGCTGAGGCAGGACCGGGGCCGGACGGAACGCCTTTCAACGCACGGCCGGCTCCGGTTCGGTCAGGGACACCCGCTGCTCGTCCGTCCCGGGCGCCTCGGATATATCAGTCCCCATGGGCGCCGGGCGGCCGTCCCTGCGGACCAGCGCGGCGTAACGGCCGTCCCGCGCGAGCAGTTCGTCGTGGGTACCGCCCTCGGCGATGACGCCCGCGTCGAGGACCACGATGCGGTCCGCTTCCCGGACGGTGGAGAGACGGTGCGCGATCGTGATTGTCGTACGGCCCTCGGAGAGCGCGTCGATGGCCTGCTGTACGGCGAGTTCGGTACGGGTGTCCAGCGCGCTGGTCGCCTCGTCGAGGATCAGCACGGGCGGGTCGCGCAGGATCGTGCGGGCGATGGCGAGACGCTGCTTCTCACCGCCGGAGAACCGGTATCCGCGCTCGCCGACCAGGGTGTCGTACCCGTCGGGCAGCGAGCTGATGTGGTCATGGATCTGAGCGGCCCTGGCGGCCGCCTCTATCTCCTCGTCGGTGGCGTCCGGCTTGGCGAAGCGCAGATTCTCCGCGACCGAGGCATGGAAGAGATAGGTCTCCTGGGAGACCACGCCGATCGCGCGCGCGAGGGTGTCGAAGTCCAGCTCGCGCACATCCACCCCGTCGAGGAGAACCCGGCCGGCCGTCACGTCGTACAGCCGGGGTACGAGATAGCTGAGCGTCGACTTGCCGGAGCCGGTGGGGCCGACGACGGCGAGACTGCCGCCCGCCGGGACCGTCAGGTCGATGCCCTTGAGGGTCGGCCCGCTCTTGTCGTCATAGCTGAAGTCGACGCCGTCGAAGCGCACTTCGCCGCGGACCGCGCCCAGCCTGACCGGCCGTTCGGGCTCGGTGATGTCGACGGGCAGGTCGAGGTATTCGAAGATGCGCTGGAAGAGGGCGAGCGAGGTCTGCATGTCCACGCCGGTCGACAGCAGGCTGACGGCGGGGCGGAACAGGCCCTGCTGGAGCGAGACGAAGGCGACCAGTGTGCCGAGGGAGACCGCCGTGCCACCGGCGCCCAGCACGATGCCCGCGGCCCAGTAGATGACGGCGGGCATGGCTGCCATGACGATCCCGATGACCGACATGCGCCAGCGGCCCGCCATGCTGGAACGGATCTCCAGATCGACCAGCCGCTCGGACTCGTCGGTGAAGGATTTGGTGAGCGAGTCCGCCCGGCCCATCGTGCGGCCCAGGAGGATACCGCTCACGGAGAGCGATTCGGTGACGGTGGCGGCCATGGTGGCCAGCTGCCCCTGGCGGGTGGTGGTGATCTTCCTGCGCTCGCGGCCGACCTTCCGGCTGATCCAGACGAACACCGGCAGCAGGACCATCGAGACGATTGTCAGCCGCCAGTCGAGCGCGAGCATCGCGACGACCGAGGCGATCACGGCCGTGAGATTGGAGACCAGGGAGGTCGCCGTGGAGGTCACGGTCGCCTGCATACCGCCGATGTCGTTGGCTATGCGGGACTGCACCTCCCCCGTCCGCGTCCGGGTGAAGAAGGCCAGCGGCATGCGCTGGAGCCGGCTGTAGACGCCGGTGCGCAGATCGTGCATGACGCGCTGGCCGACCGTCGTGGAGATAAAGGTCTGGAGCACGCCGAAGACGCTGCTGACGACCGCGGTGAGGATCATGCCGAGGGCGAGCAAGCTGAGCAGTCCCGTACGGCCCTGCGGGATCGCGGTGTCGAGGATCTCGCGGAGCATGAACGGTGAGGCGACCGCCACCAGCGACGAGGCCGCGACGAGCAGCCCGACGACGGCGAGGCGACCGCGGTAGGGGCGGAAGAGACCAAAGATCCGCCGCAGCTGCGCGGGCGGCTCCGGCCGATCCGGGTGTTCCGCCGCGCCAGTGCGGGGCGACGGTGTCCAGGTGAGTGTCTCGGGTTTCATGGGCTCCTTCGAAAACATGCGGGGCTGTGACCGTCCGACCGGGCGGAGACGATCCGACCGGCGACTTCACAGAGCATAGCTCATTGTTACCTATGCTCACAATGAACATTGCCCTGATATTATTCCGGCATGACCACCCCTGACGTCGACGGCATGCTCGCCGAGCAGCTCCTGCGGCTGACGCGACGGATCCACCGCATCCAGAAGCACCAGTTGGAGCCGATCGGCATCACCCCCGCGCAGGCCCGGCTGCTGCGCACCCTCGCGCTGTACGACACCCCGCCCTCGATGGCCGATCTGGCCCGCCGCCTCGAAGTCGTCCCGCGCGCCGTGACGACCCTGGTCGACGGGCTGGAGTCCTGCGACCGGGTGCGGCGCGCCCCCGACCCGGCCAACCGCCGGGTGGTCCGGATCGAGCTGACCGCCACCGGCACGGCCACGCTGCGGGCGCTGCGCGATGCCCGCCGGTCCGCCGCCGAGACCGTCCTGGCGCCGCTGACCACGGATCAGCGCGAGGTGCTCGGCGGGCTGCTCACGACGCTGGTGGACGGCGGTGCGGAGTTCCGCCGCTGACCCACCACCCCGCCGCACCGCCCGCCGGCCCGTTCCACCACCCCGCCGCGCCTCCTTCCGCCCCGCCCCACCGACCTCCCGCGCCTCCTTCCGACCCGCCCCACCGGCCTCCCGTATCTCCCTCCGACCCGTCCCACCGGCCGGCCCGTTGGCGTAAAACCGACGCGCGCTGGAGAAAACCCGTTGCCCCGCACCTCCCGGCAGGGCGAACCTTGCACGGTTTGGGCCATCCACGAGTCATGGGACATCATGCAGATTCGCGACCTTCCGTACCCCGACCCGGGGATTCCAGACGCCCGTTCGGGCCCCCGCTTCCTGGTGTGGCTCGGACGCAATCAGCTGGGCGGCCAGCTCAAGGCCCTGAGCTGGGGGCTGCTGCACTTCCTGGGCATCGGCGGCCTCCCGGTGGGCGCCGGCCTCGCCATCCAGGCCGTCATCGACCGTTCGGGCACCCGGCTCGCGGTCGCCGGCGGGCTGATCGCCCTGTTCGGCGTCGCCATCACCGTCGGTGACACCATGCTGCACCGCACCGCCGTCACCAACTGGATCACCGCCGCCGCCCGCGTCCAGCAGCTGCTGGCCCGCAAGGCCGCCGAGCTGGGGTCCGCGCTGACCCGGCGCGTCGCCGCCGGTGAGGTCGTCGCGGTATCCACCGGCGACGTGGAGAAGATCGGCTGGTTCGTGGAGGCGCTCTCGCGCTTCCTGGCCTCCGTCATCGCGGTCGTGTTCATCTGCGTCGGGCTGGTCCTGTATCTGCCGGAGCTGGGCGTGCTGATCGCCTGTGCCGTGCCCGTACTGGCCCTCTCCGTACTGCCGTTGCTCCCGCACGCCACCCAACGCGCCGACATCCAGCGGGAGAAGGCCGGCAAGGCCACCGAGCTGGCCTCGGACACCGTCGCCGGACTGCGGGTGCTGCGCGGCATCGGCGGTGAGGAGCTGTTCCTCGGCCGCTACCGCCGTGCCTCCCAGGAGGTGCGCGAGGCCGCCGTGCGCAGCGCCCGGATGTGGGCCCTGATCTCGGCGATCCAGGTGCTGCTGCCGGGCGTGCTGCTGATCTCGGTGGTCTGGTACGGCGCCCATCTGGCCCTCGACGGGCGTATCGGCGTCGGCTCGCTGGTGACGGTCTACAGCGCGGTAACGCTGCTGATGTTCCCTTTGCGCCACTTCGAGGAGATCGCCATGGCGTACTCCTTCTCCCGGCCGTCCGCGAAGCGCGCGGCCCGGGTGCTGTCGCTGGAGCGCACGGCGTTCGAGAGCGAGCGCGGCGGCCTCGACGACGCACGGCCGACCGGGGAGCTGTACGACCCCGCCACCGGTCTGCGTGTCGCGCCCGGGCTGCTGACCGCGGTGGTGTGCGGCGACCCGGACGCGGCGGGACGGCTGGCCGAGCGGCTGGGCGGGCACGCCACGGAGGAGGAGCAGAGCGCGTCCGTACTGCTGGGCGGGGTGCCGCTGGACGGTCTCCCGCTGACCGCGGCGCGGGCCGCGGTGCTCGTCCAGGACAAGGACCCGGTGCTGCTCTCCGGGACGCTGACCGAGCTGCTGGACGTCCCGTCCTCGGGCGTGGTCGCCGCCGACAAGGCCCTGGCCGCGGCGCAGTGCGGGGATGTGCTCAACGCGCTGGCGCAGGCGTCGGTGGACGGCAGCGGTGATCCGATGCGCTCCACGATCACCGAGCGCGGCCGGTCGCTCTCCGGCGGCCAGCGGCAGCGGCTGGCGCTGGCCCGCTCGCTGGTGACCGACCCCGAGGTGCTGGTGCTGGACGAGCCGACGTCCGCCGTGGACTCGCACACCGAGGCACGGATCGCGGAGGGGGTGAAGGCGCTGCGGACCGGCCGTACGACGGTCGTGTTCGCGTCCTCGCCCCTGCTGCTGGACCACGCGGACGCCGTGGCGTTCGTCCACGACGGCAAGGTCGCGGCGGTGGGGACGCACCGCGAGCTGCTCGTGGCCGATCCCGCCTACCGGGCGGTCGTCACCCGCGAGACGGACGAGGAACAGGCCGCCGAGCCGCCGGTCGCCCCAGGACGCGTCACCACCGAACACCGCGCCACAGATCACATCGACGCGCGGCAGATCATCACACCGGCCCCGTCGCCGGCCAGGGAAGAGATCGAGGAATCCGCATGATCGGCGTAGTGCCCCCGGCCTACGACCCGGCCGCGCCGTCGTCGGCGACGACCCTGCCGGTCGGCTCCCCCGCGACCGTACGGTCCTACGTGAGCGGGCTGCTGAAGCGGCACCGCGCCGCGTTCACCGTGCTCATCACCGTCAACGCGGTCTCGGTGATCGCGTCGATGGTCGGCCCGTTCCTGCTCGGCGGGATCGTCGAGGACCTCTCCAACGGCGCGCGCGAGCTGCATCTGGAGCGGGTGGCGTTGGTGTTCGCGCTGGCGCTCGTCGTCCAGACCTTCTTCGTACGGATGATGCGGCTGCGCGGCGCGATGCTCGGTGAGGAGATGCTCGCGGATCTGCGGGAGGACTTCCTCGTCCGGTCCGTCGGGCTGCCGCCCGGTGTGCTGGAGCGCGCGGGCACCGGCGATCTGCTCTCCAGGATCACCACGGACATCGACCGGCTGGCGAACGCCATGCGCGAGGCCGTGCCGCAGCTCGCGATCGGCATCGTATGGGTGGTGCTGCTGCTCGGCGCCCTGACGGTCACCGCGCCGCCGCTGGCGCTCGCCGTGCTGATCGCGCTGCCGCTGCTGCTCGCCGGCTGCCGCTGGTACTTCCGGCGGGCACCGTCGGCGTACCGCTCCGAGGCGGCCGGTTACGCGGCGGTCGCGGCGACGCTCGCCGAGACGGTCGACGCGGGCCGGACCGTGGAGGCCCACCGCCTCGGCGGACGGCGGGTGGAGCTGTCGGAGCGGCGGGTGGGCCAGTGGACCGCGTGGGAGCGGTACACGCTCTCCCTGCGCTCGGTGCTCTTCCCCGTCATCAACGTCACCCATGTGACGATCTTCCTGGCCGTGCTGGTGATGGGGGGCTCCTTCGTCCTCCAGGGCTGGATCACCGTGGGACAGCTGACCACGGGCGCGCTCTTCGCCCAGATGCTGGTGGACCCGGTCGGGCTGATCCTGCGCTGGTACGACGAACTCCAGGTCGCCCAGGTGTCCATCGCCCGGCTGGTCGGGGTGCGCGACATCGAGCCGGACTCGGGCGACGGCGCGGTGACGCCGGACGGCCGGGACGTCAGCGCCGACGAGGTGCGCTTCGGCTACCGGGAGGGCGTCGACGTACTGCACCGGGTCACCCTGGACATCAGCCCGGGCACCCGGCTGGCGCTGGTCGGCCCCTCGGGCGCCGGCAAGTCGACCCTGGGCCGGCTGCTGGCGGGCATCTACGCGCCCCGGAAGGGGCGGGTCACCCTGGGCGGCGCCGAGCTGTCCGACATGCCCGCGGAGCGGGTACGGGAACATGTCGCACTGGTCAACCAGGAGCACCATGTGTTCGTGGGCCCGCTGCGCGACAATCTGCTGCTGGCCCGCCCGGAAGCGGCGGACGCCGAGCTGTGGGCGGCGCTCGGCGCCGTCGACGCGGACGGCTGGGCGCGGGCTCTCGACAGCGGTCTGGACACCGAGGTCGGCTCCGGCGGTACGGCCCTGACACCGGCCCAGGCGCAGCAGATCGCGCTGGCCAGGCTGGTGCTGGCGGACCCGCACACCCTGGTCCTGGACGAGGCGACGTCCCTGCTGGACCCGCGCGCGGCCCGGCATCTGGAGCGCTCGCTGGCGCGGGTCCTGGACGGCCGTACGGTCGTGGCGATCGCCCACCGGCTGCACACGGCGCACGACGCGGATGTGATCGCGGTGGTCGAGGACGGCCGGATCAGCGAACTGGGGAGCCACGACGAACTGGTGGCGGCGGACGGCGCGTACGCGGCGCTGTGGCGGTCCTGGCACGGATAGGAGCGGGGAGGCGGGGACGGGGCGGCGGGAGGGCCCGGTCCAGCAGGCAGCAGGGGGCCAAGTGGTTCCCGTAACCCGTACGGGTGAGTTTGGGGTACTTTCCGCAACGAATGGCGGCGCCGGGGCGTGTTCCCGGCCGTACAAGCCATTCGAGAGTGGGGAGTTCGACATGCGAGCACTTCGTACGGCGCTGGTGGCCGGGTCCGTGATCGCCGCCACCGCCGCCCTGACCGGCGCCGCCACCCCGGCGGCCGAGGTGGCGGGGGCGCGGGCGGCGGCCGAGCCGAAGTTCCTGGCCGCCAAGGACCTGCCGCCGCACCCGACGATGTCGTGGAAGGCGGGCAAGATCGTCAAGGGGCTGCCCGAGGACGGCACCTTCTGTCTGGGCAAGCCGTCCGCGGGCAAGTGGGCCGCCCATCGCGACTTCAACACCGAGTCGGACACCTCGGCGAGTCAGCTCACCATCGTCGCGTCGGACGCGACGGCGGCCCGCAAGCTCGCCGAGTCGATGGAGAAGGCCCTCAAGGACTGCGCGCCGGAGTTGGTACGCGACACTCCGGGCAGCATCGGCGGCTGGGACGACCACGGAAAGATCGCGGTCAAGGACGGCGCCCACGCGTACGCGGTCTTCGCCTCTCACCCCAACTCCGAGCCCAGCATCCACGCCTTCGGTGTGGGCCGCAGCGGCAGCACGGTGACCGTGTTCCACTGGGGCCAGATGGGCCATCTTGAGGACGTCCCGGTCACGGCCTTCAAGAACACGACGAAGAAGGCGGTCAACTCGCTCTACTGATCAGCCGCGTCGCCCCCGGTGACGGCGGTGTACGGGCGGGTGGGGCGGCCCGTACACCTTCCCGTCGATGACCACCGGGGGCGATGTACGCAGGAGCCCCCGGCCACCCATCGGTTAGACGAGATTGAGGGCGAACAGCGCGCCCACCCCGCCCAGCAGCATGAACACCGGCATCAGCACCTTGACCTCCACCCAGGCCCCCGCCTTGAAGCGCATCGCCTTCGGCGGGCCGAGGGGGTACCAGCGCTTGCGGCCGATCGGGATGGGCCACAGGACCGGGCAGCCGGAGACCGTCAGCGCGTCGCCGATGTCGTGCACCAGCGCGCCGACGACTATCGGCAGGCCCAGCCAGAGGTACTCCTGCCCGGGGGAGGCGAAGAGCCAGTCCGCGCCGTTGCCCGGCTGGTCGAGGATGCCCGCCAGCATCCACGCGCTGGTGGCGCCCAGCAGCCAGACGAGGATGTCGCTGGAGACCCGGGCGGCCTTCCAGAGCAGGCCCTCCACCGCGAGCACCATATGGACGAAGAGGATGGCGAGGACACCCCAGCGCCCCCCGGCGTACGCCACCGCCGAGGCGCCCGAGCCGATCAGGACCGCCCAGAGCCAGGTGTGGGTCAGGGTGCGGTGGCCGCCCGTCCTGCGGGGGTCGCCGGGCTTGCGGGTGGCCTTGTAGACGGCGAACGACAGCTTGTCGACGACCTCGCAGAGGGTCTTGGACACGGGACCGAAGGCGCGGGAGATCGTCGCCGCCTTGTGGTCGAGGTCGGGGGCGAGGGCGGCGCCCGAGCAGATCAGCGCGCCGACGACCAGTACCGGCCAGGGCATGGCGTGGTCGGCGGCGGCCGCCGCCGCGCCCAGCCCCAGCCAGGCCGCCGCTCCTGACAGAGAGTGTGCCGGTCCCATCATCGTCGTACCCGTCCCGTTGGAGTTGTGGTGAAGCCCACTGTCCTGATGCCCAGTTGACATCGCAGAGTATCGCCCGTGATCTTCTGGCGGACGTCCGGTTCCCGCATCCGGACGGAAGACAGGCAAGATGGGGGTGTGACCCTTATCGATCAGCTGCCGCCGGATGCCGACCCCGATGCCCTCTTCGAGGCTTTCTCCTCCTGGGCCGAGGACAGCGGCATCACCCTCTACCCGGCTCAGGAGGAGGCGCTGATCGAGGTGGTGTCCGGGGCCAATGTGATCCTCTCGACCCCCACCGGCTCCGGGAAGAGCCTGGTCGCGGCGGGTGCGCACTTCACGGCGCTGGCTCAGGACAAGGTCACCTTCTACACCGCGCCGATCAAGGCGCTGGTCTCCGAGAAGTTCTTCGACCTGTGCAAACTCTTCGGCACGGAGAACGTCGGCATGCTGACCGGCGACGCCTCCGTCAACGCGGACGCGCCCGTCATCTGCTGTACGGCCGAGGTGCTGGCGTCCATCGCGCTGCGCGACGGGAAATACGCCGACATCGGTCAGGTCGTGATGGACGAGTTCCACTTCTACGCGGAGCCGGACCGGGGCTGGGCCTGGCAGATCCCGCTGCTGGAACTGCCGCAGGCCCAGTTCATCCTGATGTCGGCCACGCTCGGTGATGTCGCGCGCTTCGAGACCGATCTGACCCGCCGCACCGGCCGGCCCACCTCCGTCGTACGGTCCTCGACCCGGCCCGTACCGCTCACGTACGAGTACCGCCTCACCCCGATCACCGAGACGCTGACGGAGCTGCTGGAGACCCGGCAGGCGCCGGTGTACATCGTGCACTTCACACAGGCCGCCGCCGTGGAGCGGGCGCAGTCGCTGATGAGCATCAACATGTGCACGCGCGAGGAGAAGGACAAAATCGCCGACCTGATCGGCAACTTCCGTTTCACCACCAAGTTCGGCCGGAATCTCTCCCGTTACGTACGGCACGGCATCGGGGTGCACCACGCGGGCATGCTGCCCAAGTACCGGCGGCTGGTGGAGAAGCTCGCGCAGGCGGGTCTGCTGAAGGTGATCTGCGGGACGGACACACTCGGCGTCGGTGTCAACGTCCCCATCCGTACGGTGCTGTTCACCGCCCTCAGCAAGTACGACGGCAATCGCGTACGCACCCTGCGCGCCCGGGAGTTCCACCAGATCGCGGGCCGGGCCGGGCGGGCCGGGTTCGACACCGCCGGGCTGGTCGTGGCGCAGGCGCCGGAGCATGTGGTGGAGAACGAGAAGGCGCTCGCGAAGGCGGGCGACGATCCGAAGAAGCGCCGCAAGGTGGTGCGCAAGAAGGCGCCGGAGGGCTTTGTCGCGTGGTCGGAGACCACCTTCGACAAGCTGATCGACTCCGATCCCGAGCCGCTGACCTCGCGTTTCCGGGTCACCCACACGATGCTGCTGTCGGTGATCGCGCGGCCGGGCAACGCCTTCGAGGCGATGCGCCATCTGCTGGAGGACAACCACGAGCCGCGCAGGCAGCAGCTGCGCCACATCCGGCGGGCGATCGCGATCTACCGTTCGCTGCTGGACGGCGGGGTGGTGGAGCGGCTGGCGGTCCCGGACGCGGAGGGCCGTATCGTCCGGCTGACCGTCGATCTCCAGCAGGACTTCGCGCTCAACCAGCCGCTGTCCACGTTCGCGCTGGCCTCGTTCGAGCTGCTGGACAAGGAGTCGCCGTCGTACGCGCTGGACATGGTGTCGGTGGTGGAGTCCACACTGGACGACCCGCGCCAGATCCTGGCCGCCCAGCAGAACAAGGCGCGCGGCGAGGCGGTCGGCGCGATGAAGGCGGACGGGATCGAGTACGAGGAGCGGATGGAGCGGCTCCAGGAGGTCACGTACCCGAAGCCGCTCGAAGAGCTGCTCGTCCACGCGTACAACGTCTACCGGACGAGCCACCCGTGGGTGGGTGACCACCCGGTCTCGCCGAAGTCCGTGATCCGGGACATGTACGAACGGGCCCTGTCCTTCACGGAGTTCACGTCCCACTACGAGCTGGCCCGGACCGAGGGCATTGTGCTGCGCTATCTGGCGGGCGCGTACAAGGCGCTGGAACACACTATTCCGGATGATCTCAAGTCGGAGGACCTGGAGGATCTGACGGCCTGGCTGGGCGAGATGGTCCGGCAGGTCGACTCCAGTCTGCTGGACGAGTGGGAGCAGCTGGCCAACCCCGAGATCGAGACCGCCGAGGAGGCGCGGGAGAAGGCCGACCAGGTCAGGCCGGTCACCGCCAACGCGCGGGCCTTCCGGGTGCTGGTGCGCAACGCGATGTTCCGCCGGGTGGAGCTGGCCGCGCTGGACCGCTTCTACGATCTGGGCGAGCTGGACAACGAGTCCGGCTGGGACGCGGACCGGTGGGGCGAGGCCATGGACGCGTACTGGGACGAGTACGAGGATCTGGGTACGGGCCCGGACGCGCGCGGGCCGAAGCTGCTGGCCATCGAGGAGGACCCGGCGCACGGCCTGTGGCGGGTCCGGCAGACCTTCGCCGACCCCAACGGCGACCACGACTGGGGCATCAGCGCGGAGGTCGACCTCGCGGCCTCCGACGCGGAGGGCCTGGCGGTCGTGCGCGTCACAGCGGTCGGTCAGCTCTGAGCGCGATCGGGCGGCTCTGAGCACCACACGAACGGGAGCATGAGGCACATGACGAACCCTGCCGAGAGACTGGTGGATCTGCTCGATCTGGAGCGGATCGAGGTCGATATCTTCCGGGGGCGCAGCCCCGAGGAATCCCTTCAGCGGGTCTTCGGCGGCCAGGTGGCGGGCCAGGCGCTCGTCGCGGCCGGCCGGACGACCGACGGCGAGCGCCCGGTGCACTCGCTGCACGCGTACTTCCTGCGCCCGGGGCGGCCCGGTGTGCCGATCGTCTACCAGGTCGAACGGGTCAGGGACGGACGGTCGTTCACCACCCGGCGGGTGACCGCCGTGCAGCAGGGCCGCACGATCTTCAATCTGACGGCGTCCTTCCACCGCCCGGAGGAGGGCAGCTTCGAGCACCAGCTGCCGCCCCGGCTGGAGTTCCCCGACCCCGAGTCGCTGCCGACGCTCTCCGACGAGGTACAGGCCCATCTGGGCGCGCTGCCCGAGCCGCTGGAGCGGATGGTACGGCGCCAGCCCTTCGACATCCGGTACGTGGACCGGCTGCGCTGGACCCGCGAGGAGATCGAGGGCGCGGACGCCCGCAGCGCGGTGTGGATGCGCGCGGTGGGTCCCCTGGGCGACGACCCGCTGGTGCACACCTGCGCGCTGACGTACGCGAGCGACATGACCCTGCTCGACGCGGTACGCATCCCCATCGAACCGCTCTGGGGCCCACGCGGCTTCGACATGGCGTCACTGGACCACGCGATGTGGTTCCATCACCCGTTCCGCGCCGACGAGTGGTTCCTGTACGACCAGGAGTCACCGATCGCGACGGGCGGCCGGGGGCTGGCCCGGGGGCGGATCTACAACCGGGAGGGGCAGTTGCTGGTCTCGGTGGTACAGGAGGGGCTCTTCCACAAGCTGACCGGCTGAACCAGGCTCTGCGAACGGCACGCGCTGTCCGCCGCTCCGCGAGGCGCGGGACGGCGGACAGCGCGGGAGAACGGAGCTGCCCGCCCCGTGTCGTCACATGTCGAGTCCCGCGCACTGCAGGAGCACCGGCTCCAGGCGCAGCTGCGAGCCGTCACGGTCGAACACCTGGAGGGCGTCGAGGCAGGCGAAGCACCAGGCTGCCTCCTCCTCGTCCCCGGTACGGTAGGCGATGGCGGTCAACACGGCCTCCCGGTCGACCGATTCCCCGCCCAGCTCCGCGACGACGGACCGGTAGCCCGCCGCGAGCACAGGATCCGTGTACACCCCGGTGGCGTCGAGGAAGACACGGGCCGCTGAGCGGTCCGTGAGCATGTCTGCCAGCCGTCGGAGAACCTCTTCGGGGTCACCGAGCTCGCCGTGCAACCGGTGCGCACGGTCGACGAGGATGGGCCATCCGCCCGTCAGCGCGTGAAGCCGGTCCAGTCGTTCGCCCGTGGTGAACAATTCAACGGCCTGCGCCCAGCCTCGCAGGCTTCGGCGGTCGTGCCGGCGCAGCACCACGGGAGCCGCGGCGGTCCGCTCCCGGCCCGTCAGCAGGTCGCGCCACAGGTCCAGTTGGCCGTCGTCGGTCACGATCACAACAGCGCGGGTGACCCCGGGGGTGCTGGGCAGCAGGGTGTCGGCCTGGTCGACCGCCTTGCGGTAGGTCTCCGGCTTGGCCGGGTTGTCGAAACCGGCGAAATCGCTGATGATCACCCGTCGTTCGCGGGGACGTCCCCCGGTGAGCTCCTGCTTGAAGACACTGGGTTTGCCGACGGGCGGCAGCTCCCAGTCGGCGATGCGTCCGGCGACGGCTCGCAGGGTGTCGCTCACATCGGTGATTCCGGTGGCCGCGGTGCCCAGGACCACCCTTGTCTGGTTGGCCCGAGCGCCAAGGAGATCGTCCAGCTGGGAGAAGGTGAGCGGCGCGGACCTGCCGTCGGACAGCTCAGGGCGCCCCTCCAGCACGATGCTCTCGCCCAGCTCGCAGTCCTGTTCGGCTCTCAGCAGCCGGGCCTCGACCTCGTGTGGCGTTCCGATCATGCGCAACGCGTTCGGACCGCGCAGATGCCAGCCCTGGCCGTCATGGTTGGGCGCCAAAACACCCAGCCCCACCATCTCGGAGAGATAGGCGCGGAACCCCTCGGTGTCGAGTTGCGCGAACCCCTCGCGCCACCAGGTCTCGCACCACTCACGTAGTTCGGCGTCACTCAACCGTACTTCCAGGCCGTGGTGCCGCGCCTGATACGCCAGCACATTGGCGATCACGTCGTACCGGTGGTCCAGGCTCAGCGTCTCTGTGAAGGCCGCCGAGATACCCGTCCTGAGGGTGGTGTCCGACTCGACGGCCTCGATGTCGGCGGCCTGTACCGTGTAGGGCGGTCCCTCGGCACCGCGCCGCGCCCGCTTGCGGTGCATCAGTTCGACGAGCCGATGGCCGAACATCTGCAGCAGGAAGGGCTGGTACGAGCAGTAGCCGAGGACCCTGTTCACCAAGTCCACATCGCCGAACTCGAAGCCGAGCGCCCGCATGGGCTCGACCAGGAGATCGGCGGCGAACTGCGGAGCGAGCGGGCCGATCACCTTCGGGGTCTGCGCGAGATGCCCGAACGGTCCATTGCTCGCGAGCTTGGAGAATCGCTGTACGGAGTGCAGGCCGGCGAAGACGACCTTCGCCCGGTCCTTGGTGTCGGACCCGAGCCCCTTCAGCTTCTTGGTCTGGGCGAAGCGAGGGGCGTCCGCCTCGAAGAACTGGTCGCACTCGTCAAGAAGGATCAGCAGCCGGCGCCGGGAGTCCTCGTCGAGCCAGTGACCGATGCCCTCACGTACGCGATCGAAGCGGTCCTTCTGCGACTTGCGGCCCTGAGGCCGGCCCAGCACCTGGGCATCGGTCAGTTCCCGGTCCAGGACACTCCACAGGGCCTCCGGCCCGAGGGAGCTTCCCTTGCCGATGTTCTCCTGGTCCAGGTTCACGTACACCGACTGGTGGAACCCGGGGCGCTGCTCCATGAAGCGTTCCCCGGCGTCGCTGAGCAACGCTGATTTGCCCAGGCCGCGGCCACCGTAGATGACCTGAGTGCCCTGCGGGTCGAGGATGCTCTTGCGTTCCGCGTCCCGCCCGTAGAACATTTCCCCGCCGATCCGGCCGCGCTTCTCCCTGATGTACGGGTTGACGCCGGAGAACGGCAACAACGTCTGTGTGGCCGTGCTGACCTGCCGGTTACCACGGGCCGCGAGGTAGGCCAGGGCGGCGTCGTCCACAACGAGCAGCGGCTGCAGACGGTCGGACCCGGCGGCGAGTTCGGCGCGGGCCTCCCGGCCGAGGGTGCCGAAGTAGACGACCAGAAGACTGGTCTCGCTGGGATCCCTGGACGCCAGGCTCATGACCACCTTGGCGGGCGGTCGGCCCCAGAGCATGAGCACGCGGAGGGTGCCGCCCTGCTCCTTGATCTGCGATCCGAAGGCCGGCACCTTGGCCCGGCCGTTGATCTCCACGCCGGTCGCTTCGAAGAAGCGGTACTCGCGCCGGTGCGGCGACAGCCCTTCCAGCGGCCGGGCGCTCTTGGCGTCGTAGCCCAGGAGCTTCAGGGCCGGGAGCAACTGCCGCCGGGCGGAGGCGTTGGGACGGTCCTTCGGTTCGGTGGCGCCCAGCTCGCGCCAGTCGTTCAGGGCGTCCGCCGCGAGTGCCGCCTCGTCACTGGAGAGGTTTCCGTAGTCCAGGACGGGAACGCCCGGGTGCTTCCCGCCGGAGCGGACCATCGCGATGAGTTCGTGGTCGATGCCCTTGGGCAGTCCGTCGGGCACGACAGGAAAGAACTCGGTCAGATGGGACTCGCCCGCGTCGATCTCCGGGACGGGTTCGCCGATCTCCAGGAAGTAGACGAGGTCCGCGGCGGTCGCCAGGCCGCCGGTGTCCAGGTGCCGCAGGACCTGTGCCCGTTCCTCCTCTCCGAGGTCCAGTGCGTCGAGCCGGGCGCGGATCCGGTCGGTCGCTTCCTGACGGTACGCGGGCAAGTCCACCCGTACCGTGTCCAATGCCCGCCGTACGGCGATCAGTTCACGCTGGCCGGTGTCGTCGTCGAGGTGGGTGCACGCGTCGGCCAGCAGCTCCTGGAGCCTCAGATCCTGGTCATCCGTCACAGCGCTGTCGGCCTGGGCCCGGCGCAGCTCCGCGACGAGTTCGTCGTGCGCCGCGCGCAGAGCCGTACGCCGCGTTGCTTCCAGCTCGTCGATCTCGGCGCTCTTCCGCGGGCCGAACACCGCACTGTCCGAGCCCCGCAGCGCTCCTTTCGCCGCCAGCTCCACCAGAGTGCGGGCCGCCGTGAACGCGTCGCGAGCGAGCCGCTCGGACAGCGCCTCCTCCCAGCCGCGCTCCACAGCGATCAGGAGCAGATCGAGCGAGGGCTGCTCCCCGATGGTGTCGCAGACCTTGAGCAACTCCGCGTCCAGGACGAGTTCGGCATCGGCTCCGCCGCCGGGGGGCGCGGTGCCCGCTCCGTCGGACAACAGGACGAAGAGCTCCTCCATGGCGCTGCGCGCCGCCCACGCGGTCGCGGTGGCGACAGTGCCGGGGCGGCTCGCCAGGTGTTCGAGCTCCACCAGGACGTCGTCGCGCCGGGCCAGCACCGACTGGCGCAGGGACGAGATCTCCTTGGCGGCCCGGTTCCCGTCCGACCGGTCGCCCCTGCGGACCCCTTCGACCGCCAGACACCAGTCCTTGGCCAAAACGGTGGCCCGCTCGACGACATGGACCAGGTCACGCCGTCCGGAACCCTGAAGCGGTTTGCCGCTGGACGAACGGTACGTGCGGTCCATGCGGTCGATCTCGGCGTTGATCTCGGAGAGTTTCGAGAGGCGTTCCACCTCCCCCCGGACCGTCGGCAGAGCGTCCCGGTCATCGTTGATCACCACCGTGAGCATCGATCCGAGCAGCCCGTCTCCGGGAACCAGCCATCGTTTGGCGATGGCTGTCGCCCTGGCGAACCGGAGGCGCTGCGGCGCGATGAGGACGGCACACTGTTCGCGAAGGTCCCGCAGCCGGGCCTCGGTCTCGGAGACGTCGGCGATGACGACCAGCGGCGGGGCGATCATCAGGGCCCCGCTGAGCGCACGGTCCGCGACGGCGGTCGCCACTTCTCCCAGCGCGCCCGGCAGCCGGTTCACCATGTCCTTGAGCTGAGCACCTGCCACATGGTCTCCGGTCACCAGAGCCGCACGCAACAGAGCCGGGAACAGCACGAGTTCGCCGGCCTCCGAGTCCCGGCCGACGAATCCGCCCTGCCGCTGGAGCAGGTCGGTGACCAGCCGGGTGCCGCGGCCTGCACCGGAGCCGAGCAGCGCGGCCGCGCCGGCCAGCCGGAGCGCCGTCACCTGGGAATCAGGGCGCCCCGCGGCCCGCGCCACATGGTGCGCGAGCCCGAACCGCCGCTCCTCGATCAGCCGGGCCAGGGCCCGCTCAGCCGCCGCGTCGTCGCCGTCCGGCACGTCGCCGATGGGCTCGGGCCCGGTGTCGGACGTGGGCGTGACCTCTTCGCCCATAGCCGGCGGGGCCGGCAGGGGCACCGCGTCCGGCGCATCCGCGGAGAGTGCTTCGGGGGTGGCCGGGGCGGAGTGGGTGATCGCTTCCGGTTCCGCGTCGGGCCGGGGGCCGGTGAGCCCGGCGGGCTCGTCAGTGGTGTCTTCAACGGGGCGGTCGTTGGGTCTCTCGACCGGCTCCTCGGCCGGGGCCGTGACCGGTCGCTCGTCCGCCACCGGGACAGTCTCCCGTCCGGCGGCGGCCTCCCGCGCCTCGCCGGACGGCAGGGTGGCCGCGGCGCTTCGCTCCGCGGCCGGCGCCCCGGACTCGTCGGGTTCGGGCACGGTGCTGCCCACTACCGGTTCGGGCAGCGTCAGTTCGCGTACGAACACCGCCGCCGGGACACATGCGGGGAGTACGCGCACGATCTGCGCCTGAAGGGCCAAAGTCTCCGCCATGGCATCCGTCCGTCGCACCAACCGGACAAGGGCGGCCAACTCGGTGAGCAACGTGCCTTCCTGGCGTTCCCGCTCCGCCCACACCGACATATCCAGGAGCCGCTGGGCGGCGGCGCTCACGGCCTGGGCGGCGGAGGCGACAGCGGGGTCGTCCGTCCGGCAGCCAATGGAGACCAGTTCCCTCAGTGTCTCCCGCACGACGCGATCGTGGTCGCGAGCCACCCGGTACGACCGCGCGACCCTCGCCATGTCCTCCAGTCGTAGCGTCTCCACAACGATGTCCACCGCGTCGAACACGGTCCGGGCGCTGTCGAAGAGCCCTCTCAGCCGGGTCAACGGCATGAGGTCGTCCTCGGCAGGAGGGCGCCCGTCCCCGACCGCCGCGGTGACGCGCCGGGCGGCCGGCAGAGCCTCCGCGAGTGCGCACTCCAGCCTTCGGCAGGCATCTTCCGGGTCCGACGCGGTCCGGTCCCGGGTGCCGTCCGACGGCGCGGCGGGCGGGTTCGGTACGGCGACGTCGGCTCCCGGCCGGTCAGCACCGGAGGACGGGCCGTCGGTCGGGGCGGGCCGCGGCTTCTCACGCCCGGGACCGCCCAAGACCTCGGGGGCGCCAAGGGAGAAGTCCGGGTACGCCTCCACCACGGAGCGCGCGGCGGCACGCACGGCGTCGAGCCTTCGCTTCTCCGCCGGGTCCGACGCCGTTTCGAACCAGTCCCGCTCCGCTGCCCAAACGATGACATACGCGTCCGCGACCGATGCGTTGCACCAAGCGAATACAGCCGTCCGGATCAATGGCGCGCCCCACCGGGAAACGGGATCGGAGACAGCGTCGCCGTCTTCGGCGAAGGCGGCCGTCCCGACATCCCGCATCACGGTATGGGTGAGTGTCCTGACACCACAGACACACGAGTTCTGCCGTGCCTCGCGCCGCAGCCTGGAAAGGACGTCCCTGCACAGAGCGCTGCCGGCACGTCGGGGAGCCGCCATACGGATCCCCAGGCTTCCGAGCAGTGCCTGTCGGTCTTTGGGCGGAAGGGAGTTGAAGGCCAGTTCCACCGAGCCGACCTTCAGGTCGTCCAGGGCGGCGGCGGCCGGTTGCTCCAAGGCGCTGAGTGTCTCGGTCAGAGCTTCGAGACGCTCGACCGACACGCCCTTCGGAGACAACGGCGGCTCCGAGATGACGTGGTAGCGGTTCTGCATACGTGCGTGCTCCGTTCGGTGGTGGGTTCCGTGTGAGCGGTCCTGCCGGAAGGGTCAGTGGCCGCGGGTGTGCTGGGTCACGAACGTGTAGCCGTCGGGCAGTTCCCAGCCGTCGGCCTTGCCGAGCCTGCGGCAGTGCTCCAGAAAGGCGGCCCGCTGTGCTTCGCTCGGAGAACACCCGGGCAGCAGACGGCGCAGATGGCCGGGTACGTACTGCACACCGCGCATCCGCTCGGCCGTCGGCCCGGTGCCGCCCCAGGGCCTTATCACCCTCGTCACGGCCGGCCGATACCGAATGAGCGGTATCGGCCGCTCCCCTGAGCGCGCGGGGAAGTGTGGTCGGCCGTTGGCGTCACGGCTGCCGACGGCTGTCTCGAGGAGCCGTCCACTGAGGAGTTGGGCCACCGCCGCCTCCAGTTCGGCGGAGTGTGTTCGGGGCGGCCAACGACCGTAGACGGCGAAAGGCAGCCAGGAGCGGTCGAGCAGTGCATGGCCGTCCGGTGTCAGCAGCCCGCAGCGGCGGACTGTACGCATCACCAGTGGTCCGGGCCTCAGACCGACCGACGTGTCGCCGCCGCGGCCACTGCCCGGCGCGTCCTCCCGGGTGAGAACACACGGGTCGTAACAGTGCTCGATGACGCGGTCGTCGACCCGTACCGGCCGGTCCAGCCGGACGGTGACCACCCGCATGACCCGGCCGCCGCGCGGCCAGTGGAGCTCAAGGACCATACCGGGGAAGAAGTCGTGGGGCCAGACCACACCGGTCAGGCGGCCCTTTCCGTCATCGAGTTCCGCGAGGGCGCGCTGAACAGCTTCACTGTCGTCGAGGGCGCCTCCGGGGTGGTCGAGTTCGAGCCGTATGACGGGCCGTCCACCGCAGGTCGTGCGCAGTTCCTCGGCGATGAGCGAGGGCAGCGGAAGACAGCCGTCGATGAGTGAGGCCAGGCGCAGCGGAAGTCGGCAGACGATCTCGTCCGCACCGGACCGCAGCAGCTCGCTCTCGCCGAGGAGTGCTCCGTCCGGGAGAGGAGAGTCGACCGGCTCCGGATCGTTGGCCGTCGGTGTCGTGGAGGCCCATCCCCGTCCGGCCGGGGCCAAGGGATCCCCCGTGCCTTCCGTGTCGCCCGGGTAGTGGGAACGCCAGACACCCCCTCCTTCGAAGGCATCGTCGAGTGTGACCCGAGTGCCGTTCCTGAACAGACCCTGTTCACTGTCGCGTTGAACAACGTCGGCGAGCGTGATGTTCGCCCGGCACACCGCCGCGGCGTACTCGACACCCTTGAGCAGGTCCTGGGCTCCGGGAAAGGCCCGCAGTCGGGGCCCGACCGCGGTGTGTACGGTGACCGGCGCGGCCAGCCCGTAGCGGCGCCGTGACGGACCGGCCGCGTGTTCCACGGCGGCCGCGAGGCTCCTCAAGTCGTCACCGCCGAGGGGGCCCTTGTCGCGCCAGCAGGCCGCGAGTGCCTGCCGGGGCATGGCGTACGGGCCCCACATCCGCAGCAGTTCGCCGGAGGAGAGGACACGGCGCACGGTGTCGAGCAGACGTAACAGACCGGCGCGGAGTCTGTGGTCCTCCGTGCTGCCCACGAGTTCACCGATGGACACGGGGACGAAGGGGCTGAGGAGTTGCGCTCGTGCGCTCGTCAGCAAATAGTCCGCATAGGCGGTCAGGTCATCACACCGTGCCGCTTCCCGGGACGGGTAGCACGCTTGGATGACGACGTGCCCCTGCTCATTGATCCAGCGCTGATGAGCGCGCAAGCGGTTGAGCTGGGCAGACGAAGGACTCAGTCCCGGACCGAAGGCATGCGGGTCCGGGACCAGGAGTTCCCGCCGCCGCGGCGAGGTGTCCTCCCCCGGCCGGCCCGGGCCTTCCGCACCCGCCGGAGCGCCGGACACCCAGGCCGGTACGTCACCGAAGGCTCCCGCCTCCGGGTGGGCGCCTTCCTTGTAAACAATCTCGGCGTAGAGGGGGTCCGCCCCTGTGGTGATACGCACCATGGCGCCGACGGGGAGGGCCGGGGCGCGTTCGCCGAGTGTGACCTCGGGAAAGTCGTCGAGGCGCAGTGGGCTGCGGCCGTAGCCATCGCCGTCGAGGTCGTAACCGAAGTACACGACGTTGAAGGCGACGGCGGCGTGTACCGGCGTACGGCGTGCCGCGACGACCGCTTCCAGATACCGCAGCAACCGCTCCCGCTCCACGGGCGGTACGGCATCGTGGCCCTCGCACATGGCAGCGGTCAGCAAAGGATGTTGACCGTACGGATCCGGCACCTCGGGTGCGGTCGGGTCCGGCTGCCGGAACTCCGGCGGCCTGTCGACGCGTTCCCCGCTCTCCTGATACTCCGTCACATAGCTCTGTTGCTCTCCGGCCGGTCCCCCAAGTTCCTTGACGGCTGCTGGTCCCCGCGGATTTCCACGCATGTCACCTCCGCCGCACCACAGGCCGCACTGACCCACATGCGGTACTTCACGCAGGCTATGCCTGTCTGCCGCTCTCCGACCATGTTTTCGCCAACTTTCCCCCTCTTGACGCCACGTCATCCGGCAGTTCCGGGCACTTGCGCAGCCAGGTGGTGAGTGCCCACCACCAGTGGAGGGTGCTCAGGGGTTCGGGCGGGGTGTCGGTCAGGGATTCGCCGGTGATCCGGTGGAGTCTGCCGAGGCGGTAGCGGACGGTGTTGGGGTGGGTGAACAGGCTGGCGGCGGTGCGGTCGAGGCGGCGGCCGTGGTCGAGGAATGTCACTGCGGTGAGGGCCAGTTGGCGGTGGAAGCCGTCCGTGTGGTCCAGGGAGCCGAGCAGGCGGTCGCTGAGCCAGGTTCCCAGCAGGGGCTGGCCATCGAGGGCGATCTCGGCGGCGAAGGCGGTGAGGTCGTGGGGTCCGCGCAGCCCATGGCGGCCGGCGATGTCCAGGGCCCGCAGGCAGAGCCGGTACGCCGGGCGGAGGCCGTCGAGGGGGGCGGCCGGGGCGGTCACGGCCAGTGGGCCGGCGGCGGGCCAGGTGTCCCCGGGCGCGCGGGGGCACAGGCCCACCGTGTGTCCGTCGATCACACCGAAGACACCGCCCACGGCCCCGGGGACCGCCACAGCACCGCCGAAGACACCGCCCACGGCCCCGCCCGGCGTCGGGGCGGTGGTGGCCGCGACGAGGCAGTGGTAGGTGCCGCCGGGGCGGAGGCCCGTCGCGGTCAGCTCGTCGGCGGTCGGGGGCGGGCCGGTCACCAGCAGGCGCCGTAGCAGCGCGGTCCTGGTCTCGGCCGCCGTGGGGGGCGGCGCGGCCAGTTCCACGGCGCGGTATCCGCTGATCACCTGGCGCTCGACCGCGTCCCCGTACTCCTTCAGGAGCAGTACGGCCTTGAGCAGTGAGCCGTCCGGGACCCCGGCGGACCGGCAGCGTTCGACGGTCAGCTCCGCCGCGCGGGTGAGGGCGGCCTGCACCCCGCGCAGCAGGGCGGTCATCGGCACGCCCTGTCCGGCCCGGTCGGCGCCCAGCAGCAGTGCGGCGGCGAGGTCGTGCTCCCCGAGCCGTCCGACGTCGGTGAACCAGTCGCCGGCCGCGGTGACCAGCGCGGCGACATGGCGGCAGCTCTCCGCCTCGCCGAGCCGGGCCACCTCGGGCGAGTGGGTCATGGCGGCGCGGACGAGTTCGCCGCACACATCCGCGTCGGCGGCCATGGCCCGCAGGATTCCGGCGGCCGGCTCGCGTTCCCGCGTGAGGGTCATCCGCGTCGCCCTTCTCCGTACGAGCGCTGTCACCGGCGTACAACGGCGGGGCGGCCACGTTGGCACCCGGCCCCTACCACTGCTCGGTGTCGACCTGATGAGATGTGAGCTACCGCACAGTAACAGCGCCGCTCCCGGGACGGCACCCTCCGTACTCCCCCTCCGGAAGGCATCCGATGGAAAAGCCCGAAGATCCGGCCCTGTTCAGCCGCCGTCGCGCGCTGACGGTGGCCGGTGGTGTGGCCGGCGGCGTGATCGCCGGTGCGAGTGTCCTCTCCCAGGTGACCCCGGCGTTCGCCGCCTCGGCGGCGGCGTCGGACGCGGATGTGATCGTCGTCGGCGGCGGTCTGGCCGGACTCGTCGCGACGGCGGAACTGGCGGACGCCGGGCGCAAGGTGCTGCTGCTGGACCAGGAGCCGGAGACGAATCTGGGCGGGCAGGCGTTCTGGTCGTTCGGCGGGCTCTTCCTCGTCGACTCGGCCGAGCAGCGGCTGATGGGCATCAAGGACACCCGCGAGCTGGCGTGGCAGGACTGGCAGGGCGCGGCCGGCTTCGACCGGGGCACCGGTGAGAAGGGCGGCCAGGACTACTGGGCCTACAAGTGGGCCGAGGCGTATGTGGACTTCGCGGCCGGCGAGAAGCGTTCGTGGCTCTACCAGCAGGGTGTGCGCTGGTTCCCGATCGTGGGCTGGGCCGAGCGGGGCGGCGGTCTGGCGGACGGCCACGGCAACTCCGTACCGCGCTTCCATGTCACCTGGGGCACCGGCCCGGCCGTGATGGAGCCGTTCGAGAAGCGGGTCAGAGCGGCGGCGGCCCGGGGGCTGGTGACGTTCAAGTTCCGGCACCGGGTGGATGAGCTGGTACGGACCGGCGGCGCCGTCACCGGGGTGCGCGGCGCGCTCCTGGAGCCGAGCAACGCCCCGCGCGGGACGCGGAGTTCGCGTACGGTCGTGGGGGACTTCGAGCTGCGCGCGCCGGTGGTGATCGTCACGTCGGGCGGTATCGGCGCCAACCACGACCTGATCCGGCGGAACTGGCCGGCCCGGCTGGGCACACCGCCCGCGGAGATGATCACCGGGGTGCCGGAGTACGTGGACGGCCGGATGCTCGCGATCACCGAGCGCGCGGGCGGCCGTATCGTCAACCCCGACCGGATGTGGCACTACACCGAGGGGCTGCGCAACTACGCCCCGATCTGGAACAAGCACGGCATCCGGATCCTGCCGGGCCCCTCGTCGCTCTGGCTGGACGCCACGGGCAAGCGGTTCGCCGCGCCCGATCTCCCCGGCTACGACACACTCTCCACACTCAAGGCGATCACCGACACCGGGTACGACTACTCGTGGTTCGTGACGACCCAGAAGATCCTGGCGAAGGAGTTCGCGCTGTCGGGCTCCGAGCAGAACCCGGATCTCACCAACAAGAACATCCCGCTGACCCTCGCGCGCATCTGGCAGACGCCGGAGCCGGTCGAGAAGTTCAAGAAGAACGGGGTCGACTTCGTCGTCGCCACCACCCTGGCCGAGCTGGTCGCGGGCATGAACCGGCTGACGGGCGCGGGCCTGATCGATCTGGCCGCTCTCAAGCGGCAGATCGACGCCCGGGACCGGGAGACCGTCAATCCGTATACGAAGGACGCCCAGATCATGGGGATCCGCAACGCGCTGGCCTATCCGGGGGACTTCCTCAGCCGTACCGCGTCGCTGCACAAGATCATGGACCCCGGCGCGGGCCCGCTGATCGCCGTACGGCTGAACATCCTCACCCGCAAGACCCTCGGCGGGCTCCAGACCGATCTGTCGGGCCGGGTGCTGGACGCGGCGGGCGCGCCGGTGCCGGGGCTGTACGCGGCCGGTGAGGTCTCGGGGTTCGGCGGTGGCGGAGTGCACGGCTACCGGTCGCTGGAGGGCACCTTCCTGGGCGGCTGCCTGTTCTCCGGCCGGGCGGCGGGACGCGCCGCTGCCGCGGCCACCGCGACCTGACGCCCCGGGTGGCCACCCCGACCTGACCCGGGGTGGCCACCCGGCCCGCCCCCGGGCGGCGGCGCCGTACGTACGCCGTACTCCGCTCCGTACGCCGTACGGCGCTCAGATGCCGGGGATCGGGTCCTGGTCGGCCTCGCGCCGCCGGGTCCTGATCTCCGGCGCGGGCGGGTGCAGCTTGGCGTCGCAGTCGGGACCGAGGCCGGTACGGCGCGAGGCCGTGCCCCGCAGCGGCCGGCCGCAGAGCCGGCACCGCACCTCGCGGCGGGCGGGGCCGTCGCCGGGCTCGGCCGGGCCTTCGGGTTCGGAGCCGGGCAGCCGGGGCGCGTTCGGGGATGCGTGCACCCCCCACCTCTATCAGCCCGCCCGCCGGCGCGATCACCGGCGGGTCCACAATGAGAGGTGATACGCCGGAAAACGCAGGAACCGAGGAGATCCCCCATGGCTCTGTACGACATTCCGCTGCGCACCCTCACCGGTGAGCCCACGTCCCTGGCCGCCTACGCGGGCAAGGCCGTTCTCGTCGTGAACGTCGCCTCCAAGTGCGGGCTCACCCCGCAGTACGCCGGTCTGGAGCGGCTCCAGAAGAGCTACGGCGACCGGGGCTTCACCGTTCTCGGCGTGCCGTCCAACCAGTTCGCCGGCCAGGAGCCCGGCAGCGCCGAGGAGATCCAGACATTCTGCTCCGCCACGTACGGTGTGAGCTTCCCGCTGCTGGAGAAGACGGACGTGAACGGCGCGGAGCGGCACCCGCTGTACGCGGAGCTGACGAAGGCGGCGGACGCGGAGGGCGCGGCCGGGGACGTGCAGTGGAACTTCGAGAAGTTCCTGCTCTCGCCGCGGGGCGAGGTCGTCGCCCGGATCCGCCCCCGTACGGAGCCGGAGGCCCCGGAGGTCGTCGCGGCGATCGAGGCCCAGCTGCCCGCGTAACCACGGAGCACCGGCCTGCCACACCGGTCGGCGGTCCGGTCAGCGGATCAGCGGATCGGCATGCCCGAGAGGGTACGGGCGATGACCAGGCGCTGGATCTCGCTCGTCCCTTCGAAGATGGTGTAAATGGCGGCGTCGCGGTGCATGCGCTCGACCGGGTACTCACGGGTGAAGCCGTTGCCGCCGAGTATCTGGACGGCCTGGGCGGTGACCTGCTTGGCGGTCTCGCTGGCGTAGAGCTTGGACATCGAGCCCTCCGCCGAGGTGAACGCCTTGCCCGTGGCGGCCATCCACGAGGCGCGCCACACCAGCAGCCGGGAGGCGTCGATCCGGGTGCGCATGTCGGCGAGCTGGAAGGCGATGCCCTGGTTGTCGATGATGGGGCGGCCGAACTGGCTGCGGGTCTTCGCGTAGTCGAGGGCGACCTCGTACGCGGCGCGGGCCGTGCCGACGGCCATGGCGCCGACGGCCGGGCGCGATGCCTCGAAGGTGGCCATGGCGGCGTTCTTGACGCGTTCGCCGCCGTCCGCGCCGGCCGCCGCCGACCGGGCGCGCTCGTGGGCGCGGGCGAGGCGTTCGTCCAGCTTCCGCTTTCCGCCGAGGAGACAGTGGCCGGGTACGCGGACGCCCTCCAGGACGACCTCGGCGGTGTGCGAGGCGCGGATGCCGTGCTTCTTGAACTTCTGGCCCTGGGAGAGTCCGGGGGTGCCGGGCGGGACGATGAAGGAGGCGTGGCCCTTCGAGCCCAGCGCGGGGTCGACGACGGCGACCACGACATGGACGTTGGCTATCCCGCCGTTGGTCGCCCAGGTCTTGGTGCCGTTGAGGACCCACTCGTCCTTGGCCTCGTCGTACACCGCGCGGGTGCGCATGGCGGAGACGTCGGAGCCGGCGTCGGGCTCCGACGAGCAGAAGGCGGCGAGCTTCACATCGTCGGGGGTGCCGTACATCTGCGGGATCCAGGTGCCGATCTGCTCCTCGGTGCCGTTGGCGAGGACGCCGACGGCCGCCAGGCCCGTACCGACGATGGACAGGGCGATGCCGGCGTCACCCCAGAACAGCTCCTCCATGGCCACCGGGATGGAGAGTCCGGTGGGGTCGAAGTACTGCTGGGCGTAGAAGTCGAGCGAGTAGATGCCGACCTTGGCGGCTTCCTGGATGACCGGCCAGGGGGTCTCCTCACGCTCGTCCCACTCGGCGGCGGCCGGACGGATGACGTCCGCGGCGAAGCCGTGCAGCCAGTCGCGCACCTGCTTCTGGTCGTCGTTGAGATCGAGCGTGAACTCGGCCATGTTCCCTCCAGCACTGCGTCGAACAGATTATGTTACTTGCGGTAACAGCAGTCTGTTACTCGCAAGTAGGCGATGTCAACCAGCCACCTTTCGATCAGCATTGACGGCCGGTGGGGTGTTACGTTGCCCGGACGTGGGGCAACGCGGTCGCCGCCACGGGAGGCGGACGTACGGGCGGGGAGAGCGCACCTATGGAGAGCACACAGCAGGCCGAGCAGCAGCGCGCGGCCCGGCAGCGGCGCCGCCAGCTGCTGGAGGCCGCCGACCGGGTGGTGCTCCGCGACGGCCCGCACGCCTCCATGAACGCCATCGCCGCCGAGGCGGGAATCACCAAGCCGATCCTCTACCGGCACTTCGGTGACAAGGGCGGACTGTACCGGGCCCTCGCCAAACGCCATACCGACGCCCTGCTGGACGCGCTGCGGGCCGCGCTCGACGCCCCGGCCGAGCGCCGCGAGCGCGTCGAGGCCACGCTCGACACGTACCTCGCCGCGATCGAGGCCCGGCCCCAGGTGTACCGCTTCCTGATGCACCCCGCGGAGGACACCCAGCCGCCCGAACACGGCCCGGAGCAGGGCTTCGACGTGGGCCGCCACTCGGCCCCGCTGCTGCGCCGGCTGGGCGAGGAGCTGGCCCAGGTCATCGCGGAACGCGTCGACCTCGGCCCGGACACCGAGGGGCTCGCCCGCGTCTGGGGCCATGGCATCGTCGGCATGATGCACGGCGCCGGCGACTGGTGGCTCGGCGAACGCCCCTGCTCGCGGGCCCAGTTGGTGCGCAGCCTGGCGGATCTGCTGTGGGGACGGCTGGCGGCGGTCGACGACCGCGCGGGCGGACCCGGGTTCTGAACGGCCGCCGCCATGTACGGGATCTCAGAGGTGGAGACAGCGGAGGAACGGGACGGGACGGCCCTACGGACCCCACACAGGCCCTTGGCCCGCCCACGGCGCCCGCGCCGCCGTCCGCAGCACTTTGGCGCGCCGCCGGCCCGTCAGCCGGTCGGGGTAGACCAGGCCCGCCAGATGGTCGCTCTCGTGCTGGAGGCAGCGCGCGAAGAAGCCGGTCCCCTCCACCCGTACGGGCGCGCCGTCCCGGGTGACGCCCTCCACCACCGCGTGATCGGCCCGCTCGGTGCCCGCCTCGATGCCCGGCAGCGACAGACAGCCCTCCGGGCCGCGCAGCACGATGCCGTCCGTCACGGCCGGCGCCGGGTTGACGACATGTCCGAGGTGGCGGAGGTCCTCGTCGTCCGGGCAGTCGTACACGAACACCCGCAGCGGCACCCCGATCTGATTGGCCGCGAGGCCGACACCCCCGGCGGCGTACATCGTCGCGTACAGGTCCTCGATCAGTTCCGCGAGGGCGGGACCGAAGTCGGTGACGGGCTCACAAGGGGTGTGCAGAACGGAATCTCCGAGCTTTCTGATGGCTCGTACCCGCCCGGAACTGCCGGGGATCGAACGGTTTCGCATACCGCTCAGGGTACGGTCCACACCAACCCTCGCCTTGTGCCCGGTGCCGCGGTTCGGGCCCCTGGCCGGATCTCGATAGGCTGACCCACGGACCGACGCAAGGAGGATCAAGGCGATGTCAGGCAACACGGACCCGCTGTCCCCGCGGGCCAAGCTGGCCGTGACGGCGGGCAAGGCCGCGGCGGCGGTGTCGCGCGCCGCTGGGCGCGGCAGCGGATCGGTGATCGGCGGGAAGGTGGCGCTCCGGCTCGACCCCGATCTACTGGGGCGGCTGGCGCAGCATCTCGACGTCATCCTCGTGTCGGCGACCAACGGGAAGACCACCACCACACGGCTGATCGCCGAGGCCCTGGGCGCCGCGGGACCCGTCGTGTCGAACGCGCTCGGCGCCAACATGCCGGCCGGGATCACCTCGGCCCTGGCGGGCGGCACCGACGCCAAGTACGGCGTGATCGAGGTCGACGAGAAGTATCTCGCCGGGGTGGCGCGCGACACGACGCCCAAGGCGATCGCGCTGCTCAACCTCTCCCGCGACCAGCTCGACCGCGCCGCGGAGACCCGGATGCTCGCGGAGAAGTGGCGCGAGGGGCTGGCGGGCACGAAGGCCGTCGTCATCGCGAACGCGGACGACCCGCTGATCGTCTGGGCCGCGTCCTCCTCGCCCAACGTGGTGTGGGTCGCGGCCGGCCAGGAGTGGAAGGACGACGCCTGGTCCTGCCCGTCCTGCGGTGGTGTGATGCAGCGCCCGGGCGACGACTGGTTCTGCGGTGAGTGCGGCTTTCGCCGGCCGCCGCCGAGCTGGGCGCTCCACGGCGACCATGTCCTGGACCCGCACGGTTCGGCCTGGCCGATCCACCTCCAGCTGCCGGGCCGCGCCAACAAGGCGAACGCGGCGACGTCCGCCGCCGTCGTGGCGACGTTCGGGGTGCCCCCGCAGGTGGCGCTGGAGCGGATGTACCGGGTGCAGGCGGTGGCCGGGCGGTACGACGTGGTGTCGTTCCTCGGCCGCGATCTGCGGCTGCTGCTCGCGAAGAACCCCGCGGGCTGGCTGGAGACGTTCTCGCTCATCGACCCGCCGCCGACCCCGGTGATCCTCGCGGTCAACGCCCGGGGCGCGGACGGTACGGACACCTCGTGGCTGTGGGACGTCGACTACACCCGGCTGGCGGGCCACCCGATCTTCGTGATCGGCGACCGCAAGCTGGACCTCGCCGTCCGCCTCGAAGTGGCCGGTCTGGACTTCCGGGTCTGCGAGACGGCCGACGAGGCCGTGCAGCTGGCGCCGCCCGGACGGATCGAGGCGATCGCCAACTACACGTCGTTCCAGGATCTGCGCAAGCGAGTGGGCAACTGAGACCGTGCCGGAGAACTGGACCCCTCGGACCTCTGGAGGACGAGCGAGAATGAGTGACAACAGCCTGCGGCTGGTGTGGATCTACCCCGACCTGCTGAGCACGTACGGCGACCAGGGAAACGCCCTGGTCGTGGAGCGCCGCGCCCGGCAGCGCGGTCTGGGTGTCACCCGGGTGGACGTACGGAGCGACCAGCCGGTGCCGACGTCCGGCGACATCTATCTGATCGGCGGCGGTGAGGACCGGCCGCAGCGGCTCGCGGCGGAGCGGCTGCGCCGGGACGGCGGGCTCAGCCGGGCCGTCGCCAACGGCGCGATCGTGTTCTCGGTCTGCGCGGGCTACCAGATCCTGGGCCACGAGTTCATCAACGACCTGGGTGAGCGCGAGGCCGGTCTCGGGCTGCTCGACGTGGTCTCGACCCGCGGCGAGGGCGCGCGGTGTGTCGGTGACGTACTGGCCGACATCGACCCGCAGTTGAACCTGCCGCAGCTCACCGGGTTCGAGAACCACCAGGGCATCACGCATCTGGGCCCGACGGCCCGCGCGTTCGCCCGGACCCGGCTCGGCCGGGGCAACGGCACGGGCGACGGCACGGAGGGCGCGTACAACGGCACCGTCTTCGGCACGTACATGCACGGTCCCGTGATGGCGCGCAACCCGCAGATCGCGGACCTGCTGCTGAAGCTGGCGCTGGACGTCAACGCGCTGCCGCCGACCGACGACCGGTGGTACGAGGCGCTGCGCGCCGAGCGCGTCGCCGCGGCGACCCAGCCGGCCTGACGCACACGCCCCGGCCGGCCCGACGCGGCACGTACACGCGTCCCGGCCGGCCCGGCGCGGCACGCGAATCGTGCACGTCAGAGCGGGGGTGTGACCGTCGGAGCGGGTTTCGTGACGGGTGTCCAGCAGTCGGACGCCGGGTTCGGCCGGAGCGCCGCCCGCCGGTAGGGTGGCGGCGATCTGGCCGGACGACGGTGTCCGGCCGTCGGCCCCCGTTGCAAAGGTAATCCGGGCTATGCGAATTGGTGTGCTCACCTCAGGCGGCGACTGTCCCGGCCTCAACGCCGTGATCAGGTCCGTCGTGCACCGGGCCGTCGTCGACCACGGCGACGAGGTGATCGGCTTCCACGACGGCTGGAAGGGCCTCCTGGAGTGCGACTACCGCAAGCTGGACCTGGACGCCGTCGCCGGCATCCTGGCCCGCGGCGGCACCATTCTGGGCTCCTCCCGGGTACAGCCCGCGCATCTGCGCGACGGTGTGGAGCGGGCCCGGGGCCATGTCGCGGACCTGGGACTCGACGCGATCATCCCGATCGGCGGCGAGGGCACCCTCAAGGCCGCCCATCTGCTCTCCGAGGCCGGGCTGCCCATCGTGGGCGTCCCGAAGACCATCGACAACGACATCGCCTCGACCGATGTCACCTTCGGCTTCGACACGGCCGTCGGGGTCGCCACCGACGCGCTGGACCGGCTGAAGACCACCGCCGAGTCCCACCAGCGGGTGCTGATCGTCGAGGTCATGGGCCGGCACACCGGCTGGATCGCGCTGCACTCCGGCATGGCGGCCGGTGCCCACGCGATCGTGGTGCCCGAGCGGCCCTTCGACATGGACGAGCTGACCGAGCTGGTCGGCCGACGCTTCTCGGCGGGCAAGCGGTTCGCGATCGTGGTGGTCGCGGAGGGCGCGAAGCCGCGCGAGGGCTCGATGGAGTTCGACGTGGGCGGCACGGACGTGTACGGCCACGAGCGCTTCGCGGGTGTGGCGCGGCAGCTCTCCATCGAGCTGGAGGAGCGGCTCGGCAAGGAGGCCAGGCCGGTGATACTCGGCCATGTCCAGCGCGGTGGCACCCCCACGGCGTACGACCGGGTCCTCGCCACCCGCTTCGGCTGGCACGCGGTCGAGGCCGCCCACCGCGGCGAGTTCGGCATGCTGACGGCGCTGCGCGGCACGGACATCGTGATGGTCCCGCTGGGCTCGGCCGTGGAGACGCTCAAGACGGTACCGGCGGAGCGCTACGCCGAGGCGGAGTGCGTGCTCTGATCCCGGACCTTCCGTCCATCCGCCCCCGGTCGCGAGCGCGGCCGGGGGCGGATCTACTCTGGTGCGGCAAGGTGTGGACAACCGGCGCGAATCGGGCCGGGCCGTCCCGCCGACGTCCCCACAGCGCTTCGGGAGTACACGGATGGATCACGGCGGGCACGGCGGCGGCATGACCATGGATCTGCCGCCGTTCACGCTGGGGCGGGGGCTCGCGTACTCTCCCGACCTCTTCTTCCTCGTCGGCTGTGTGCTGGCGCTCGCGCTGTACGGCTGGGGTGTGGTGCGGCTGCGCCGGCGCGGGGACGCGTGGCCGGTGGGGCGGACCGTCGCCTTCGTCCTCGGGGTGCTGACCGTGGCGCTGATGATGTGCACCGCGCTCAACGACTACGGCATGGTCATGTTCAGTGTGCACATGGTCCAGCACATGGTGATCAGCATGGTCTCCCCCATCCTGGTGCTGCTCGGCGCGCCGGTGACACTGGCACTGCGGGCGCTGCCGGTGGCGGGCCGGGACGCCGCCGGGCGCTCCCGCAAGGGTCTCCGTGAGCTGCTGCTCGCGCTGCTGCACAGCCGCTACCTGCGGATCGTCACGCACCCCGCCTTCACACTCCCGCTCTTCATCGCGAGCCTGTACGGGCTGTACTTCACCCCCATCTTCGACTTCCTGATGGGCTCGCGGGCCGGGCACATCGCGATGATGGTGCACTTCCTCGCGGTCGGCCTGGTGTTCTTCTGGCCGATCATGGGGGTGGACCCGGGGCCGCACCGGCCGGGCTATGTGATGCGGATGCTGGAGCTGTTCGCGGGGATGCCGTTCCACGCCTTCTTCGGTATCGCGCTGATGATGGCGAGCGAGCCGATGGTCGCCGCGTACCGCGATCCGCCGTCCTCGCTGGGGATCGACGCGCTGACCGACCAGAACGCGGCGGGCGGGATCGCGTGGGCGTTCAGCGAGATCCCGTCCGTACTGGTCCTGGTCGCGCTCGTCCACCAGTGGTACCGCTCGGAGCAGCGGCAGGCGAAGCGCTCGGACCGGGCGGCGGACCGGGACGGCGACAAGGAGCTGGCGGAGTACAACGCCTATCTGGCCTCGCTCCAGGCCCGGGGGCGGTAGCGCGAACCGTGTGTCCCGGGCGACGATGGGTGTCACGGCCCCGGCCCGGAGGAGGACGCGTATGTCCGGATCCACGAAGACGATGGGCGTGATGACCGTCGCGGCGCTGGTCGCGGTGACGGGTTACACCGCGGCGCTCGGGAGCAATGGCTGGCTCTGGTTCGGCTGGGTGGTGCTGTGCCTCATCACGATCGGCATGGTGGCGGCGCGGGGACACTGAGCGGTACGGGCCGGCGCCGCGCGGTGCCGGCCCGTACGCCCGGGGGCCGGCCGCACGGAACAGCGGGGCGGTGGGTTCCGTACGGCCGGAGATCGTGGGTCACCGCGCGCCGGGCCCCGCCGCCGCCACCGCGTCGGTACGGAGCCCCAGCGCCCGGCGGCCCGCGTAGCGTGCCCGGTCGCCAAGCTCCTCCTCGATCCGGATGAGCTGGTTGTACTTGGCGGTGCGGTCGGAGCGGGAGAGCGAGCCGGTCTTGATCTGGCCGCAGCCGGTCGCGACGGCGAGATCCGCGATGGTCGTGTCCTCGGTCTCGCCCGAACGGTGGGACATGACCACGGTGTATCCGGCGCGGTGGGCGGTGGCGACGGTGGCCAGGGTCTCGGTGAGGGTGCCGATCTGGTTGACCTTCACCAGGACGGAGTTGGCGATGCCGTCGCGGATACCGTCGCGCAGCAGCGCCTCGTTGGTGCAGAAGACATCGTCGCCGGTGAGCTGGCAGCGGTCGCCGAGCCGGGCCATGAGCAGCCGCCAGCCGTCGAGGTCGTCCTCGGCCATGGGGTCCTCGATGGAGGCGACGGGGTAACGGGCGACGAGTCCGGCGAGGTGGTCCACGTGCTGTTCCGGGGTACGGCGCACCCCTTCGCCCGTGTAGTCGTACTCACCGTCGCGGTAGAACTCGGAACTCGCGGGGTCCATGACGAGGGTGAAGTCGCTGCCCGGCCGG
The DNA here is from genome assembly GCF_003344965.1 of Streptomyces paludis. NCBI lineage: Bacteria > Bacillati > Actinomycetota > Actinomycetes > Kitasatosporales > Streptomycetaceae > Streptomyces > Streptomyces paludis. The sequence continues at coordinate 468,061 of NZ_CP031194.1, forward strand.
TAGCCGGTGCGCTCGATCGCGGCGACGACGAACTCCAACGCCTCGTCTGCGGTGCGCAATTCGGGCGCGAAGCCGCCCTCGTCACCGACGCCCGTGTGATGGCCCGCGGCGCGCAGGTCGCGGCGGAGGGTGTGGAAGACCTCGGAGCCCATCCGGACGGCTTCGGCGAAGCTCGCCGCGCCGACCGGCGCGATCATGAACTCCTGGAAGTCGAGCGGATTGTCCGCGTGTGCCCCGCCGTTGATGATGTTCATCATCGGGACGGGCAGCAGAGCCGCGTCCACACTGCCGACGTACCGGTACAGCGGCAGCCGGTGGGCGGCGGCGGCTGCCTTGGCCACGGCGAGCGAGACACCGAGCAGCGCGTTCGCGCCGAGGCGGGCCTTGTCGGCGGTGCCGTCGAGGCCGATCAGGGCGGTGTCGAGGCCGCCCTGGTCCTCGGCCTCCCTGCCCCGCACGGCGGCGGCGATCTCACCGTTGACGGCGTCGACGGCGCGGCGGACGCCCTTGCCGTGGAAGCGCGCCGGGTCTCCGTCCCGCAGTTCCACCGCCTCGCGCTCCCCCGTGGAGGCGCCGGAGGGGACGGCGGCGCGGCCGAACGAGCCGTCCTCCAGGGCGATATCGACCTCGACGGTCGGGTTGCCCCGGCTGTCGATGATCTCGCGTCCGGTGATGCGGGTGATCGCGGTCATGGTTCTCCCCGAGCGTGCGACGGAGTTGCTTTGTTCATTTACGGAACATACCCCACGCATTAAGCTCGGTCCATGCGTGGAGATGATGACGAGCCGATCTTCGTCCGCTCCAAATGGGGGACGAACCGCTATGTCTACAGCACACGGAATCCGGTGGGCCGCTGGCTGATCTTCGGCACCGTTGTGCTCGTGCTCGGGATGATCTGGCAGCTGTTCGCCGGATCGAGGTGGAGCGAGGGCGAGTTGCGCGCGGGCGTCCACAAGGCGGCCGAGGCGCTGGAGGCGAAGCCGCAGCAGGTGGGGTTCGTCAACACCTACGATTCGCTGATCCGGGAGGCGATCCGGAACAGCGGGGAGGCGCCCTCCTCGGGCGGCGGTTTCAAGGTCACGCCCGTACCGGACGAAAGCGGGAGCGGAAGCGGAGGCGAGAGCGGGACGGACCGGGCCGCCTCCGGGACCTCGGACTTCGAGATCACCTCCGAGGACGTGTCGAGCGTCTACTGCCTGCGCGTGTCACCGCCGGAGCCGGACAAGGTGGCGGACCACGGCGAGATCACGCTCTCCGTGACCGTGGAGGAGAACCGCTGCGGGTAGGGAGTCGGGGGAGCTACCGGACTCAGTGGACGCGGGTCTCCGGGCCCACCGCGGCGAAGCGGAACTCCACCGTGACCGGCAGGGCGTCCAGGTCGAGCGCCCCGCGCAGCCGGGGCAGGCCCTCCGTGTCGAGCCGCGCGCGGACGGCGCCCGTGTCGGCGCCCTCCTCGACGGTGACGACCAGGACGAGCAGCGGATTCCAGCGCGTCCCGGTGAGGGTGGCCCGCGCGGTCCGGACACCGTCGTACGTGGCGACCTCCCCGGCGAAGGGTTCCGTGGCGGTGCGCGCGGCCAGCTCCGTACGGCCGCGGTCGGGGTCCCGTTCCAGGCGCCAGGTACGGGACTTGGGCCGGCGCGCGAGCTGGGCGGCCAGCCAGCGCAGCGCGAGCAGACCGACGAGGGTCGCGGTGGCGGCCGTCACGTACAGCACCCAGGTGGGCGGGGTGCCGGTGCCCGGGACAAGGGGCGCGCGCGGTTCGAGGACGGTCAGGCGGCCGGTGTGGGTGGCACAGACGAAGCCGCCCGCGGCGAGCAGGAGGAGACCGAACAGGGCCAGCAGCGCGCGGTTGAGCCGGGCCGGTCGGTTGAGGCCGGTCATGACGTGCTCCTGGTGGTGCGGAGGGTGACCTTCACGGTGGGGCGGTCGGCCGGGTCGATTCGGTCGAGGCGCTGTTCGAGGGCGGTACGGACGGCGTCGGCGAGCCCTTCGGTGTTCGTACGGTCGGTTCTCACCCGGGCCGCGATCCGGCGGCGGCGCAGTGTCACCCTGACCCGGCTCACCCCGTCGACCCCGGCGGCGGCGGTCCGGAGTGTGCCGCGCAGTCCGCGCCGGGCCGCGCCGGCGTCCTGGGTGCCGGGCGCACCGGCCAGCGGCAGGACGGTCGGCCTGCCGGGGAGCACCGCGGCCCCCACCATGAGCAGCCCGGCCAGGGCCGTGACCGCGCCCGCGACGGCGGGTGCCGGATCGGTCCAGCGGGTGGCGTGGAGCGCGTCGGCGACGGAGTGGTAGCTGATCCACTCGGGCCGTCCGGCGATCATCTGGACGGCGACGACGGCGACGACCGTACAGCCGGCGAGCAGCGCCAGCGCGGTCAGCGCGGCGGGCAGGGCGCGGCGCGGGCGGCGCTTCACCGGACCCTCCCGGCGTCGGCGATGTCGCTGTGCAGCGCGGTGACGGTGATGTCCACGCGGGACACCGTCAGTCCGGTGAACTCACCGACCCGCTCGATGAGATGGGCGCGCGCGGCCTCGGTCGTACCGGCCACGGAGGCCGGGTAGACCACCGAGAGCCGGACGTCGAGCGAGGCGACGCCGCCCTTGACGCGTGCGCTGACGGTGGCGGCGCGGCCGGGCTTCCGGGCGCCGGACGCAACGGACGTGCCGGATCCGCCCGTGGCGCCGGATGTGCCCGTACCGCCTGCCCCCGCGGCCCCGCCCGTCCCGTCGACCTCGGTGACCGCGTGGGCGGCGAGCCGTTCGACCGCGTGCGCGGCGATGGTGGTCACGCCGCGCTCCCCCGCGTGCGGGGGCGTCATGGTGGTGGTCATCGCGATCAGCCCCTGTCGCGGCCGACGAGCTGGGCGAGGTCGATCCGGCCGTCGAGGTGGAGTCCGACGAGCAGTCCGAGGAAGCCGAGGACGAGGACGGTGAGGAAGGCGCCGAACCCGCCGAACGCCGCGGCGAGTCCGAGGACCAGACCGGTCAGCAGGCCGGTGTGGGAACTGCTCATAAAGACTTCTCCAGGGTGAGGGGGTCGATCGGTCGGTCCGGTGGCGGCGGCGGGACGGAGCGTCGGGTGCGTACGGAGTGCGTTCAGCGCACGCGGCCGGCGTCGGTCCGGTCGTCGCTCTCGTCGTCGCCCGGGATGTGCACGTCGCTGACGTTGATGTTGACCTCGACGACCTCCAGGCCCGTCATCTGCTCGACCGCGTCGATCACATTGCGCCGGACGGCGCGGGCCAGGTCGGCGATCGAGACGCCGTACTCGACGAGGATCTGGAGGTCCACGGCCGCCTGGCGCTCGCCGACCTCGACCGAGACGCCCTGGCCGACGCTCGCGGAGGCGCCGGGGATGCGCTCGCGGAGCGCGCCGAAGGCCCGTACGGCGCCGCCGCCCAGCGCGTACACACCGGTCACTTCGCGGGCGGCGAGACCGGCGATCTTCTGGACGACGGTGTCCGCGATCGTGGTCGTGCCCTTCTCGGAGACCAGCGGGCTGCTGCTGGAGGTGGTGGCGGTGTTGTTGGTGGTGTCGTTGGTGTGCGCGGGGGCCTTGCTGTCGGTGGTGACGGCGTTCGCCATGGTGTGCTCCTCGGTCCGTTCGGTGGGCGCCGGGCGCCCCTGCGGTGTGCGGTGTGCCGCGTTACGGTGCGGGAGTTCGCGGTTCCCCGCTCGCTCCCACACCTGATTGACCCTGTGCCCGACGGATCGTCACGCACGAATAAATGTGACCTGCATCACATGACATGAAGGTGTCGGCCGCACTCCGCTCTCCGCGAACGGCAGGTTCCCATGTCCCCGCCGCTGAGAGCGGATTCGCCGACGGCGGAAGGCCCTGGGCCCGGGAGCACCGCGCGCCTAGCGTCGCCCGTATGGACAGAGGCAGGGCAGTGATCATCGGAGCGACGGGACAGATCGGGCGGGTCGCGGTGGCGGCGCTCGCCGAGGACGGCTGGGAGGTGTGCGCGGCCTCGCTCGGGGGCGGCCGGGACGAGCGGTGGCCGGAGGAGGTACGGAGCGTACGGCTGGACCGGGACGACGACGCGGCGCTGGCCGCCGTGGTGGGCGACGGCGCCGAACTGCTGGTGGACATGGTGGCGTTCGGGCGTCAGCACGCCCACCAGATCGTCGGACTGGCGGACCGGATCGGCTCGGCGGTCGTCGCCTCCACCGGCGCGGTGTACGAGGACGACGAGGGGTGCGGCTTCGAGACGAACGGCGAGCCGGGCGGCTCACCGCGCTATCCGGTGCCGATCCCCGAGACCCAGCGGACGGTGGCGCCCGGCGACGCGACGTACGCCCGGGCGAAGGCCCTGGTGGAGCGGGAGTTGCTGGCGGCGGCCGATGTGCTGCCGGTCACGCTGCTGCGGGCGGGCGCGGTGTACGGGCCGTACTGCCGCACGCCGCGCGAGCTGTACTTCGTCCAGCGGGCGCTGGACGGCCGCCGGCGGCGGGTGCTGGCGTACGGCGGCCGGAGCCGCTTCCACCCGGTGCATGTCTCCAATGTGGCCGAGCTGATCAGGCTGGCGGCGCGGCAGCCCGGGACGCGGGTGCTCAACGCGGGGGATCCGCAGGCGCCGACGGTCGCGGAGATCGGTGCGGAGATCGACGCGGTGCTGGGCCGGGAGACCGAGACCGTCCTGGTGGAGGGGCCGCCGTCGGACGGTGTGGTGGGGACGCACCCGTGGGCGATCGAGTTTCCCCTCGTCTTCGATATGACGGCCGCCGAGCGGGAGTTGGGGTACCGGCCGGTCACCGGCTACGCCGAGTCGCTGCCGGCGACGGTCGAGTGGCTCGTCGCGGAGCTGCGCGGGCGGGACTGGCGGGATGTCTTCCCGAAGATGGTCCGCAATTACGGTGCGGACCTGCTGTTCCCGTACGAGGCAGAGGACGCCTGGCTGGAGGCGTACGACCGGGGCGAGGTCTGACGTACGCACGCACCCTGCGATCTGCGTACGTACGTCAGAACCCCGTCACCGGGTTACGGCTTGGGCGTGGCGTGCGGGGCGCACGTCACGTCGTCGCTGTCGAGCGCGCCCGTCAGCAGATACGCCTTGACGCGGTCGTTGACGCACGGGTTGAGGAGGTTGGTGATGCCGTGCGAGCCTGCGTCCCGCTCGGTGATGAGACGGGAGCCCTTGAAGCGCTTGTGCAGTTCGACGGCGCCCGCGTACGGCGTGGCGGCGTCCCGGGTGGACTGGGTGATCAGCACGGGCGGCAGGCCCTTGCCGGTCTTGACCTCGACCGGGGTCCGCTGCTTGACGCCCCAGGTGGCGCAGGGCAGGTTCATCCAGGTGTTGGACCAGGTCAGGAAGGGGTGGTCCCGGTGGATGCGGGTGCTGTCCCGGTCCCAGGTCTTCCAGTCGGTGGGCCACTTGGCGTCGGTGCACTCGACGGCGGTGTAGACGGCGTTGCCGTTCTCCGACTTGATGTTGCCCGCGATGTCGGTGAGGTCCGGCGAACCGGCGTCGATCAGCGGCTGGGTGTCACCCGCGAGGTACTTGCTCCAGAGGGTGGCGGTGGGGATCCACGCGGAGTCGTAGTACGGCGCGCTCTGGAACACACCGAGCAGCTCGTTGGGGCCGACGACCCCGCCGAGCGGCGCCTTCTTGGCGGCGGCGCGCAGGGCGTCCCACTGCTGGGCGACCTTGGCGGCGGTGTCACCGATGTGGAACGTCGCGTCGTTGGCGGCGACCCACTCCATCCAGTCCTGGAACCGGGTCTCGAAGGCGACGTTCTGGTCCATGTTGGACTGGTACCAGATCTTCTCGCGCGACGGGTTGACCACGCTGTCGACGACCATGCGCCGTACGTGCGTCGGGAAGAGCGTGCCGTAGACCGCGCCGAGGTATGTGCCGTACGAGACGCCCACGTAGTTGAGCTTCCGGTCGCCGAGGGCGGCCCGGATGACATCGAGGTCGCGGGCGGTGTTCGGTGTCGTCATGTGCGGCAGCATCTCGCCGCTGCGCTCCTTGCAGCCGGCCGCGTACTCGGCCGCCAGCTTGCGCTGGGCGCGCTTGTCGGCCTCGCTGCCGGGGACCGGGTCGGCCTTGGGCGCCTTGACGAACTCCTGCGGGTCGACACAGGAGATGGGCGCGGAGCGGTTGACGCCGCGCGGGTCGAAGCCCACGAAGTCGTACGCCTTGGCCGCGTCCGCCCAGATCGCGTTCTTGGTGACGACCCGGCGCGGGAAGGCGAGGCCCGAGCCGCCGGGGCCGCCCGGGTTGTAGACCAGCGAGCCCTGGCGCTCGGCCGGGGTGCCGGTGGAGCCGATCCGGTCCACGGCGATCTTGATCTGCTTGCCGTGGGGCTTCGTGTAGTCGAGCGGGACCTTCACCCAGCCGCACTGGATGGGCTTCTCCAGGCCCCAGTCGGCCGGGCAGTCCTGCCAGTCGATGCCCTGCCGCTCGGCCCGGCCGGCGGCGAGCGCCACACCGGCGGCCGCGGCGGCCGTCTCGTGGGCCTCGGCGGCCTGGGCCGCCGCGGTGCGCGCGGCCTCGTGGGCCAGGCCCGTCAGGGCGGCCGTGCGGCCGTCGGCGTTCGCGGCCGGGGCCGCCATCGCGCCGGCGATGAGCGTGCTCGCTATCAGAGTGCCGGCGGCGCCGAGCGCTGTGGAGCGTCTCACGTCGTTCCTCCCCCAAATGTGGTGCGCCGCTGATGGCGGCGCGTTCCAATGATCGCTCGGTGATGACCGGTTGGCGATGATCGGTTTCGGTCGGTTCTCGGATCCTCGCGCCTGTGGGGCGGCCGAGAACAGACCGGGCGAACCATTCTTTACCCAACCCATAACCGTCGGAGCGCGGTACCGCTGAGCGGTTACGGCCGAACGGTACGGCCGAACGGTATCCCTCAGCCGTACGCGTCCGCCGCCGCGTGCCACCGGCCGTGCCGCAGCTCCTCCCGTACCCCGTCCAGTACGTGCCGCAGCCGCAGCGCGTTCGACGCGACCGCCGTGACCAGCACGGCGGGTCCGGCGAGCGGGGTGAGCACGGCGGTCTCGCCCAGCATCCGGGGCGCCAGCGGCTTCTCCTCGAACTCGGGTGCGACACAGAGCAGTTGTCCGACGGCCCGGTGTCCGCCGAGGACCGCCCCGCCGTCCCAGCCGCCGGGCGCGCCGGGGCCGTGGGCGGCTTCCTGGTCGAGCAGCGGGCGTCCCGCGCGGTGGACGGTGAGCCGGCTGAAGAGGGTGCCCGGCTCCTCGCCGTGCCGGCCGAGGATCTGCTCCTCGCGCAGCACCAGCCGGGCGGTGGCGGCGAGTTCGACACGGGTGCGCATACGCAGCTCGCTGCCGTACGCCGAGATCAGCTGCTCCGGCAGCCAGTTCAGCTCGGCGTCCTGGCCGACGGTGAGCCGTACGTCGTAGTGGGCGGGTCCGTCGGCGCCGTCGCGGCGGCCGGGCAGGGCGACGGTCGCGGCGGCGGAGTCCACGGTGAGCCGGGCGCCGTCCCGTACCTCCGCCTCGATGGCGAGCCGGTCCCCGCCGAGGGGCGCGCTCATCGCGCCGACCACGGTGACCCGGCTGCCGGGGCCTTCGGCGCGGGTACGGCGTACCGCCAGCGGGCCCTCGCCGGCCAGCACCGGGAGCCCGGCGCGGGTGGCGACGATCCGGGCGGTCGCGCGGACGCTCACGCCGTCCAGTCGGCGAGCCGGGCGAGCACCCAGCCGGTGACGGGCGCGACCCCGTCCTCGGCCTTCAAGGACGTGAAGACGACGGGCAGTTCGCCGCGCTGCTCCTTGGCGTCGCGGGCCATCCGGCCGAGGTCGGAGCCGACGTACGGCGCGAGGTCGGTCTTGTTGATCACGAGAAGGTCCGCGGTGGTGACGCCGGGGCCGCCCTTGCGCGGGATGTCGTCGCCGCCCGCCACGTCGATGACGAAGATCTGCGCGTCCACGAGCCCCTTGGAGAAGGTGGCGGTGAGATTGTCGCCGCCGGACTCCACGAGGATCAGGTCGAGCGGTCCGACGGCGTCCTCCAGGTCCTCCACGGCTTCGAGGTTGGCGGAGATGTCGTCGCGGATCGCGGTGTGCGGGCAGGCGCCCGTCTCCACGGCCTGGATGCGCTCCGGCGGCAGGACGGCGTGCCGGAGCAGGAAGGCGGCGTCCTCGCGGGTGTAGATGTCGTTGGTGACGACGGCGAGCGAGAGCCGGTCGCGCAGGGCGCGGCAGAGCGCGGCGACGGTCGCGGTCTTGCCGGAGCCGACGGGTCCGCCGAGCCCGACGCGCAGGGCGCGCCGCCGGCCGTCGGGGCGTACGGCGTCGGCGCTGACGGCGGCCGGGCCGGGGTGGCTGTGGTCGAGATGCATGGTGCGGCTCCTGGGCTGCTGGGCTCCGGTGGGGGCTGGGGGGTTACGAGGCGAAGAGCCGGACCGGCCAGGCCGCGTGCGCCTCGGCGGCGATGTCGAGCAGCGGCGCGGAGGCGGCGGGCAGCGCGTCGGTGCCCTCGTACGCGGCCCGCCCGGCCGCTTCGGTGGCGCGGGCGGCGGTCTCGTCCAGCTCGGGGGCGAGCCGGGCGAGTACGGCGGTGGCCTCGAAGGGGTCGAGACCGAGCAGCCGTACGGTGGCGGTGGCCGGGCCGCTGACCGTCTCGTACAGCGCGCAGTACGCCGCGTCCCGGGGCGCGAGCCCGGCGGCGCGGGCGGTGAGGCCGAGGACCACCGGCTGGTGGGCGCCGCGCGGCCGGGCGGCGGCGAGGGCGGTCAGCTCGGCGCTCGGCCAGGTGGCCCGGGCGGCCCGCATCAGCTGGCGGCCGAGCTTGCGCGCGGTGGCGCGGAGGGCGGGCGACGGCGTACGGGCGTCGGCCGCCTCGTCGAGGACGAGCGGGTCGAGCCCGCCGGCCGCCGCGGCGGCGAGCGCCGCCGCGGTGAGGCCGGTGGTGTGCAGCCGGCCCCGGCAGAAGGCCGCGAGGCCGGCGGCGTCCCGGATCCGGCCCGCCTTGACGGCGGGTTCGGCGCCGCCCGAGTGGGCGTGGCCGCCGGCCGGGAAGCGTCCGTCGGCGAGGACGAGCAGGGCGGCGAGCCCGGCGCCACCGCCGCCGTACGCCGCCCCCACTCCCTTTTCCTGACTGTTCATCAGAAGAGGAAGTACCGCTGGGCCAGCGGGAGTTCGGCGGCGGGCGCGGGCTCGACCGGGTCGCCGTCGATCGTCACCGTGAAGGTGTCGGCGTCGACCTCGACGCGGGGCAGCGCGTCGTTCTCCCGCATGTCCGCCTTGGTGAGCCGCCGGGTGCTGCGGATGGGTACGAACTTCTTGGCGAGGCCGAGGCGTTCGGGCAGCGCGTCCTCGATGGCCGCCTCGGAGACGAAGTTGAGGGATCCGGCGGCGGCGGCCCGGCCGAGCGCGCCGAACATCGGCCGCGGCATGACCGGCTGGGGGGTGGGGATGGAGGCGTTGGCGTCGCCCATCTGCGCATAGGCGATCTGGCCGCCCTTGACGACGAGCAGCGGCTTGACGCCGAAGAACGCCGGGTCCCAGAGCACCAGATCCGCGAGCTTGCCGCTCTCCACGGAGCCGATCTCCCCGTCGAGCCCCTGGGCGACGGCGGGGTTGATGGTGTATTTGGCGATGTAGCGGCGGGCCCGGTGGTTGTCCGCGCGGCCGTCGCCCGGCAGGGCGCCCCGGCGCTTCTTCATCACGTGCGCGGTCTGCCAGGTCCGCATGATGACCTCACCGACCCGCCCCATGGCCTGGGCGTCCGAGGAGATGATCGAGATGGCGCCGAGGTCGTGCAGGATGTCCTCGGCCGCGATGGTGGAGGGCCGGATCCGGGACTCCGCGAAGGCGAGATCCTCGGGCACGGACGGGTTGAGGTGGTGGCACACCATCAGCATGTCGAGGTGTTCCTCGATGGTGTTGACGGTGTGCGGCCGGGTCGGGTTGGTGGAGCTGGGCAGGATGTACGGCTCGGAGACGACCGTGATGATGTCCGGCGCGTGGCCGCCGCCCGCGCCCTCGGTGTGGTACGCGTGCAGGGTGCGCCCGGCGACGGCGGCGAGGGTGTCACCGACGAAACCGGCCTCGTTCAGTGTGTCGGTGTGGATGGCGAGCTGGGCGCCGCTCTCCTCGCAGACCCGCAGACAGGCGTCGATGACGGCGGGAGTGGCGCCCCAGTCCTCATGGATCTTGAACCCGAGTGCGCCGTGGCGGAGTTGGGCGTGCATCGCGTCGCGCGACATCGTGTTGCCCTTGCCGAGCAGCCCGATATTGACGGGGAAGGTCTCCAGCGCCTCGAACATCCGGGCGAGGTGCCAGGAGCCCGGGGTGATGGTGGTGGCCTTCGTGCCCTCCGCCGGTCCGGTGCCCCCGCCGACGAGGGTGGTGACACCGGACGACAGGGCCTGGTCGACGATGGTCGGCGAGATGAAGTGGACATGGGCGTCGACGGCGCCCGCGGTGAGGATCCGTCCGTTGCCCGCGATGATCTCGGTCTCGGGCCCGATCACCAGGTCGGGATGGACCCCGTCCATGGTGTCGGGGTTGCCGGCCTTGCCGATGCCGGTGATCCGGCCGTCCCTGATCCCGACATCGGCCTTGACGATGCCCCAGTGGTCGATGATCACGGCGCCGGTGATCACGGTGTCGGGCGCGCCCTCGGCGCGGGTCGTACGGGACTGTCCCATCGACTCGCGGATCACCTTGCCGCCGCCGAACACCGCCTCGTCCCCGGCGAGTCCGGGGCCGCCGGAGCGGTCCTCCTCGATCTCGACGAGCAGGGCGGTGTCCGCGAGCCGGATCCGGTCACCGGTGGTGGGGCCGAAGAGATCGGCGTACCGCGCGCGGGAGAGCGTCAGCGGCGCGGCCGGGAAGCCTTCGGTCGGTTCAGTCATCGAGGGGACCTCCGGTCTCTCCGCGCAGACCCGGCACGACCCGCGCTCCGGCCAGCGGGACAAGGGCGACGGCGACGGGGACGCCCGGCTCGAACCGTACGGACGTACCGGCCGCGATGTGCAGCCGCTTGCCGCGGGCGGCGGCGCGGTCGAACTCCAGACCGGGGTTGGTCTCGGCGAAGTGGTAGTGCGAGCCGACCTGGACGGGCCGGTCGGCGGTGTTGAGCACGGTCAGCGAGGTGACCTCGCGGCCCTCGTTGAGGACGACCGGCTCCTCGGCGTACAGGATCTCTCCGGGAATCATCGGCGCGCGCTCCCCCGTCAGACGATCGGATCGTGGACGGTGACGAGCTTGGTGCCGTCCGGGAAGGTGGCCTCCACCTGCACGTCGTGGATCATCTCGGGGATGCCCTCCATGACGTCGTCACGGCCGAGCACCGCACGCCCCGACACCATGAGTTCGGCGACCGTACGGCCGTCCCTGGCGCCTTCGAGCAGATGCGCGGTGATCAGGGCGACGGCCTCGGGGTGGTTGAGCCGCAGCCCACGCGCCCGGCGCCGGGCGGCCACGTCCGCGGCCACATGGATGAGCAGACGTTCCCGCTCGTGCGGTGTCAGTTGCACGCTTCCACCTCATCGTCCTCCGGATCGGCTCCGGCCCGGTGACGATCCGGGCGCGGCGCGAGCCTAGCCCCATTCAACAGAATGTTGAACAGCGTGGGCGTCGCACGCGTCGCACGTTAGGACGGAAGTTTTTCCAGCACGTTAACTGCCCGCGCGGCCGCCGCCCGGCGTCGGCATGCGCCGGGAACCGGGGTGACGACGGCCGCGCCCGGCCCCTCTCCGCCCGTACGGCGGCAGGTGCGGGCCGCTCTCGTATACGGCGGCGTACGCACGCATACGCGAGGTCATACGCCGGGAAGTCATACGTCGGGCGCGTGCTCGGCCGCGATGCCGAAGCGCCGCCGCTCGCCCGCGCCCCCGGCCGAGGACGGCGCCGAGCCGAGCGCCGAGACGGAGCTGATCACCTGCTCCTCCTCCGGCGCCGTGTCCGCCCCCGCCTCCAGCCGCTCCAGGTCGGCGGCGGAGACCAGCGCGACGAGCGGCTTGCCGTGCCGGGTCACGACGACGCGCTCGCCGCCGTAGACGACGCGATTGATCAGATCGGCTAGCTCTGCCCGGGCTTGCGTCACCGGAATCTCGTAGGCCATGCCCCCAGCCTATTCGGCGCCGTTTCCGCGCCACAGAAAAAGGGCCGGGTGGCCGGAAACAGTCCCTCGCCTCGCCGCGACCCGCACTCCCCGGCCGGCTTCCCGCTATAACGTTCTGTACGTCCTGTACATTTTTACCGGACGGCCGCGCACGAGGAGAGGTCTGCCATGAACCGCCCTTCCGCCCGCCATGTCCTGCCCGAGTTCACCGAGCGGACCACCAACGGGAGCCGGACCCTCGATCCGTACTCCAAGCTCTTCGAGGACCGGATCATCTTTCTCGGCACCCCCGTCGACGAGACCGCGGCCAACGACGTGATCGCCCAGTTCGTCCATCTCGAATACGACGCGCCCGACCGCGACATCCGCGTCTACATCAACTCGCCCGGCGGTTCGATCAGCGCCCTGACCGCGATCTACGACACCATGCAGCTCGTCCGCTGCGAAGTGGAGACGACCTGTCTAGGCCAGGCCGCCTCGACCGCCGCCGTTCTGCTGGCCGCCGGGACGCCGGGCAAGCGGATGGCGCTGCCGGGGGCCCGGTTCGTCCTCCAGCAGCCGGCCACCGAGGAGACGGTCATGGGCCAGCCGTCCGATCTGGCGATCCACGCCGAGGAGTTGCTGCGGCAGCGGGAGCTGCTCGCGTCGATGCTCGTCCGGCACACCGGACAGAGCCCGGAGACGATCGCCGCGAGCATCGACCGCGACACGGTCTTCGACGCTCCCGCGGCGAAAGCGTTCGGACTGATCGATCACGTGATCGAGAGCCGGAAGACCTCGGCGCTCCGGAGCCGATGAACGGGCCAACGTATCCCCGGTCGCAACGGATGTGAGGGGGCGTGAGGCGTTCCCGTACGGACGCGTCCGTACGGGAACGCCTCACCCGTTCAGGGGACGAACCCGCTGGACACAGCCGGGGAGTCGAGTTGCGCAGGGCGCCCGGAGGCGTATGACGCGGCCTCATTTCCCCGCAGGTGCCGACCTCATCGGCGCCCCCGGCTCCGATACGAAAAACCCCTTTGCCACCCCTTTGGGTCAGCCGTGAGGAAGTTCACATATCGTCGTTTCAGCTCGGAAATCCGCTCCTCCTTGGGTCAAGATCCCTGGGACGACAAGCCCCCGCCACCCCCGGCGGGGCGATCCGGGCGGACGCCGAGTCCTGCCGCCGTTCCGGATGTCTGAGTCGACAGGAGTGGATCGGCAGGAGTGGAGGACCCAAGCAGTACGGGACGACGCACGTCGTGGTCGTCCCTTGGGGTGAAGCCGTGGGATCTGTCTCGACAGGGCTCCGCGGCCGGGCAACTTCGCCAGCCCGAACCCGACAGGTCATCCTTCACAGGCGGCTGACGAAGGGTTGCGCATGACTGCGCAGACATATGTCCCGTCCTTGCTTTCCCGGACCGGTGCCGTTTCGGTCCTCACGCTCGCCGCGGTCGGCGGCTCGGTGCTCGCACCGGGCGCCGCGCCCGAGGCCCAGGCGGCCACCCACGCCGTCAAGGCGCTGAAGGTCGCCGCGTCGAAGAAGGGCGCACCGTACAAGTACGGAGCCACCGGACCGTCCCGGTTCGACTGCTCCGGGCTGACGGTCTACTCGTTCAAGAAGGCCGGCAAGAAGCTCCCGCGCACCGCGCAGCAGCAGTACAACAAGACGTCGCACATCTCCTCCGCCAAGCGGCGCAAGGGTGATCTCGTGTTCTTCCACTCGGGGAGCAACGTCTACCACGTGGGCATCTACGCGGGTTCCGGCAAGATCTGGCACTCGCCGAAGACCGGAGCGGTGGTACGGCTGGAGAAGATCTGGTCCAAGAGCGTCTGGTACGGACGCGTGGGCTGAGCGGGGCGGTCGAGCGGCGCCGGCCGTTGAGCGGCGCACCCGGTTGAGCGGTGCGAGCGGTTGAGCCGAGGGGCGGGGCCGGCCAGGGCCCGGCCGGTCCCGTCCCTCAGTTCCGGCAGCTCCGGTCGGCCGGTACGGTCCAGGGCAGCGCGATCCAGACGGTCTTGCCCCCCTCCGCCGTCGGGGTGATGGAGAGCCGCCCGCCGCACTCGGCGGTCAGCGAGCGGATGATCACCATGCCCCGGCCGTTGTCCTGCTGCACGGCCGCCGGCAGCCGTTGCGGCCAGCGCGGATGGCTGTCGGTGACCCCGACGCGCAGCCGCTCCTCGCGCTCCAGCCGGACCTCCACGGTGAACGTGGGCGACTGGCCGAAGGTGTGCTGCACGGCGTTGGTCGCCAGTTCCGAGACGATCAGCCGGACCGTGTCGGCGGTCTCCGCTTCGCCGGGCAGCCCCCACCCGGTCAGCAGATCCTCCACATATCTTCGCGCCGTGGGTACCGACGCGGGATCGCTCGGCAGTGTGATGGATGCTTCCTGATGGTCTGCCATGACGATGCCGTCCCTTTCGCACCGGACCGCACTCCGCCACAGAACGGATGACTGCGCGGACGGCCTCGGACTCCGCTTCGCCGCCAGCCTGCCACCGATCGCACCGCGCCACGGCCCGATCCGCAGAGATCTGCATATATCTGTCGCTCAAAGCGGTGAACTCTGCAACGCGAGACCGTATTCGGGCGCGGAAAAGATACCTTCTCCGCCGTCGCGCACCGGTGCGCGGAAAACGGACGGCGAGAGGATTCGGCCATGCGGCATATTCCACTGGTACGGCGGCGCAAGCTCGGCGAGGAATTGCGGCGGCTGCGCCGGGAGGCGGGGCTGACGAGCGGGGAGACCGCGCGGCTGCTCGGCTGGCACCAGTCGAAGGTGAGCCGGATCGAGACCGGCGTCAGCGGTGTGAAGGCCGGGGATCTGACCGTGCTCTTCGACGCGCTGGGGCTGGGCGATCCCCATCTGCGCTCGCTGCTCAGCTCCCTGGCGGAGCGGACCGGCGGCGGACCCGGCTGGTGGGAGGCGTACGGCGGCGCGATCCCGACGGGATACCGGGACTTCATCAGCCTGGAGTCCCAGGCGAGCACCGCGCACACCCTGGAGACCTCGGTGGTGCCGGGGCTGCTCCAGACGCCCGGCTACGCCCGCGCGGTGACCCGGGCGGCGCTGGACGGGCTGCCGGCGTCGACCGTGGACGCCCTGGTCGAGGTGCGGCTCGCCCGTCAGGCCGTCCTGCGGTCCGCGACACCGCTGCGGCTGCACGCCGTACTCGACGAGGCGGTGCTCCGGCGGCAGGTGGGCGGGCCCGAGGTGATGAGAGAGCAGTTACGACGGCTGGCGGAGCTGGCCCGGCTTCCCCATGTGTGCCTCCAGGTGCTGCCGTTCACTGTCGGCGGCTATGTCGGACTCGCCGGGCCTTTCGTTATTTTCACTTTTCCGAACATCGCTGATCTGGATTTGGTCGTTCTCGACCATTTGACGAATAGCCTCTTTCTGGAGCGGAAAGAAGACCTGGAGGCATACCGCGCCGCGTTCACGACCATGCGCGGACATGCCCTCTCGACAGCGGATTCACTCGATCTCATCGCCGGAATCGGTGCCGGAATCGGCACCGTCCCGTAGGGAGGCAGGACACATCATGGACCGCTCCGCATGGCGGCGCAGCAGCTACAGCACGGGGGCCAACAACTGTGTGGAGTACGCCCGCACCGGGCCGGGCCGGCTCGCCGTGCGCGACTCCAAGGAGGTGCGACGGCCGTCGCTGCCCTTCTCCTCAGGGGCGTGGACGGCCTTCCTGTCGGCCCTGCGCGAGCGCGAGCGCGCTCACTGATCCGGCTCCGGGGCCGCCGCCACGACCGTACGGACCGCCGCGCCGATCTGCCGCTCCGTCAGGTCGGCCCGCGCGGTCAGCCTGATCCGGGACACCCCGTCCGGCACCGAGGGCGGCCGGAAACACCCCACGGCGAGCCCCGCCGTACGGCAGTCGGCCGCCCAGCGTACGGCCGCCTCCGGCGACGGTGCCCGTACGGAGACGACGGCGGCGTCGGGCCGTACGGCGGTCAGGCCCGCGCCGGTCAGCCGCCGGTGCAGCTCGCCCGCGACCTCGCGCGCCCGGTCCGCCCTGGCCGGTTCCCGGCGCAGCAGCCGCAGCGCGGCCAGGGCGCCGCCCACGGCGGCCGGCGCGAGACCGGTGTCGAAGATGAACGTCCGGGCGGCGTTGACGAGATGGTCGATGACCCGGGCCGGGCCGAGGATCGCGCCACCCTGGCTGCCCAGGGACTTGGAGAGCGTGAGGGTGGCCACGACTCCGGCCGCGCCCGCCAGGCCCGCCGCCGCCAGGGTGCCCCGGCCGCCCTCGCCGAGCACGCCCAGCCCGTGCGCGTCGTCGGCGAGCAGCGCCGCGCCGTGCGCGCGGCAGACGGCGGCCAGCTCCGTCAGCGGCGCCGCGTCGCCGTCCACGGAGAACACGGCGTCGCTGACCACCAGCGTCCGGCGCCCCGGGTGCGGGGCGAGCGTCTTGGCGACGGCGTCGGGCGCCGCGTGCGGGACGACGACGGTCTCGGCGCGGGAGAGCCGGCAGCCGTCGACGATCGAGGCGTGGTTGCCCGCGTCGGACAGGAGCAGCCCGTCGCGGGCGGTGAGCGCGGTGAGCGCGGCCAGATTGGCGGCGTATCCGGAGGACAGGACGAGCGCCGACTCGAAGCCGCAGAATTCGGCCAGTTCGCGCTCCAGTTCGGCGTGGAGGGTGGTGCTGCCCGTGACCAGCCGGGAGCCGGTGGCGCCCGCGCCCCAGCGGAGGGCGGCGTCCGCCGCCGCGCCGGTCACCTCGGGGTGGCGGGCCAGGCCCAGATAGTCGTTGCTCGCCAGGTCCAGCAGGTCCTGCTCCGCCGGACGCGGCCGGAGCGTACGGACCAGTCCCGCCCGGGCGCGGTGGCGTGCCTCGTCGTCGGTCCAGTCGAACGGATCCTGCTGCTTCACGGTGCGGGCCTCCGGTGAGCGGTACGGCGGCCTTTTGTAGGCAGCGCACAGACTTTAACCATGGGCTGACCTGGGCAGGGTGTGGTGATGCACACACGTCGATCCGGCGGTGTTGTCGGGATCCTCCTTTCCCCGGGGGTCCCCGGTGGGCAAGGATCTGCACCATGGACCTTCTGAACACACTGGTGGAGAAGGGTCTGCGCCGCGAGCTGCCGACCCGCGAAGAAGCGCTCGCCGTACTGGCGACCTCCGACGACGATCTGCTCGACGTGGTGGCCGCGGCCGGGAAGGTGCGGCGGCAGTGGTTCGGGCGGCGGGTGAAGCTCAACTATCTGGTCAATCTGAAGTCCGGGCTCTGCCCCGAGGACTGCTCGTACTGCTCGCAGCGGCTCGGCTCCAAGGCCGAGATCCTGAAGTACACCTGGCTGAAGCCCGACGAGGCGACGAAGGTCGCGGCGGCCGGGGTGGCGGGCGGGGCGAAGCGGGTGTGTCTGGTCGCGAGCGGCCGGGGTCCGACCGACCGGGACATCGACCGGGTCTCGCGGACCATCGAGGCGATCAAGGAGCAGAACGAGGAGGTAGAGGTCTGCGCCTGCCTCGGACTGCTCTCCGGCGGCCAGGCGGAACGGCTGCGGGCGGCGGGGGCCGACGCGTACAACCACAACCTGAACACGTCCGAGGGGACGTACGGCGACATCACGACGACCCACACCTACGCGGACCGGGTCGAGACCGTACGGCTGGCCAGGGAGGGCGGGCTGTCCCCGTGCTCGGGTCTGATCGCCGGGATGGGGGAGAGCGACGAGGACCTGGTCGATGTGCTCTTCGCCCTGCGGGAGCTGGACCCCGACTCGGTGCCGGTCAACTTCCTGATCCCGATGGAGGGGACGCCGCTCGCCGCCGAGTGGAATCTGACCCCGCAGCGCTGCCTGCGCATCCTGGCGATGGCGCGGTTCGTCTGCCCGGATGTGGAGGTCCGGCTCGCGGGCGGGCGCGAGGTGCATCTGCGCTCGTTGCAGCCGCTCGCGCTGCATCTGGTCAACTCCATCTTCCTGGGCGACTATCTGACCAGTGAGGGCCAGGCGGGCCAGGCGGATCTGGACATGATCGCGGACGCCGGTTTCGAGGTGGAGGGCGCGGGTACGCCGACGCTTCCGGAGCATCGCGCGGGCGGCTGCGGGTCGGTGTGCGGCGACGGGGCGGAGTCCGCGTGCGGGTCCGGGGCCGGGGCCGAGTCGGAGTCCGTGGCGGCCGGGTCCGTACCGGCCGAGAGCGCCGCTGCCGGTGCGACCGCCGCTGATGTGCTGGCTTCCCGTCCCGGTCTGGTGTCCGTTCGCCGCCGGGGTGCGGGCACCGAGCTGGCGCCCAATGCCTGAGCCGGTCCTCGGCACCGGCGAGCTGCTGGATCTGGACCGGGCGCATGTGTGGCATCCGTACGGTCCGATGCCGGGGCGGGTCGATCCGCTGATCGTGGAGTCCGCGGCCGGGGTACGGCTGCGGCTGGCCGAACCCGCCCACGGGCAGGACGAGCTGGTCGACGGCATGGCGTCGTGGTGGTCGGCGATCCACGGCTACCGCCACCCGGTGCTCGACGAGGCGGCGCGCGGCCAGCTGGACCGGATGAGCCATGTGATGTTCGGCGGGCTCACCCACGAGCCCGCCGTACGGCTCGCCGCCCGGCTCGTCGAGATCACCCCGGAGCCTCTGCGCCATGTCTTTCTCGCCGACTCGGGCTCCGTGTCGGTCGAGGTCGCGGTGAAGATGTGCCTCCAGTACTGGCGTTCGCGCGGCCGGCCGGCCAAGCAGCGGCTGCTCACCTGGCGCGGCGGCTACCACGGTGACACCTGGCAGCCCATGTCGGTGTGCGATCCCGAGGGCGGGATGCACGGTCTGTGGGCGGGGGTGCTGCCGCGCCAGATCTTCGCGGACGCGCCGCCCGCCGCGTACGACGAGACGTACGCGGACGGGCTGCGCGCGCTGATCGCCCGGCACGCGGACGAGCTGGCGGCCGTCATCGTGGAGCCGGTGGTGCAGGGCGCGGGCGGGATGCGGTTCCACTCCCCCGCGTATCTGCGGGTGCTGCGCGAGGCGTGCGACGCGCACGGGGTGCTGCTGGTCTTCGACGAGATCGCCACCGGCTTCGGCCGGACCGGCACGCTCTTCGCCGCCGGGCAGGGCGGGGTCTCGCCCGATGTGATGTGTGTGGGCAAGGCGCTGACCGGCGGATATCTCACCATGGCGGCGACGTTGTGCACGGCGGAGGTGGCCGAGGGCATCTCGCGCGGCGAGGTGCCGGTGCTGGCGCACGGGCCGACGTTCATGGGCAATCCGCTGGCGGCGGCGGTCGCGCTCGCCTCGATCGATCTGCTGCTCGGCCAGGACTGGGCGGCGGAGGTCAAGCGGATCGGCGCGGGGCTCGGGGACGGGCTCGCCGAGGCGGCGGAGCTGCCCGGGGTACGGGAGGTACGGACGCTGGGCGCCATCGGGGTCGTCCAGCTGGACCACGACGTGGACATGGCCGCGGCGACGCGGGCGGCGGTGCGCGAGGGGGTGTGGCTGCGGCCGTTCCGCGACCTCGTGTACACGATGCCGCCCTATGTGACGGGCGACGCGGACGTCGCCAGGATCTGCCGCGCGGTGGTCGCGGCGGCGCGGGAGGGCTGACATGCGGGACGAGCTGAGATGCGGGAAGGGCTGACATGCCGGTGATCATCGTCTCCGGGACCGGTACGGAGATCGGCAAGACCGTCGTCACGGCGGCCGTCGCGGCGGCGGCGCTGGCCGGGGGCCGCAGCGTCGCCGTACTGAAGCCGGCGCAGACCGGGCTCGGCCCGGGTGAGCCGGGCGATGTGGCGGAGGCCGCGCGGCTGGCGGGCGCGGTGACCGCGGTGGAGCTGGCCCGCTATCCGGACCCGCTGGCGCCCGCGACGGCGGCCCGGCGGGCCGGTGCCGCGCCCGTACGCCCGCACGAGATCGCCGAGGCGGCCGAGAAGCTGGCGGCGGAGCACGATGTGGTGCTGGTCGAGGGGGCGGGCGGGCTGCTCGTACGGTTCGACGAGCGCGGCGCCACGCTCGCGGACGCGGCCGTGCTGCTGCGCGCGCCGGTCCTCGTGGTCGCGCCCGCCGGGCTGGGCACGCTCAACGCGACCGCGTTGACGACGGAGGCGCTGCGGGCGCGGGCGCTGACACCGCTCGGTGTGGTCATCGGCAGCTGGCCCGACACCCCGGGCCTGGCGGAACGCTGCAATCTGTCGGACCTGCCGGAGGCGGCGGGCGCGCCCCTGCTGGGCGCCGTACCGACGGGCGCGGGCGCCCTGCCCCCGGCCGAGTTCCGCACCCGCGCCGCCTCCTGGCTGGCCCCGGACCTCTTCGGCACCTGGCCAGGCCCCGAACCGGCCGCCACCGGCCTACCGGCCTGAGAACACCCGCCAACTCCCCGCGCGACCGGGGCCCCGGAGACCGCCATCCGTGATCCGCCGTCCCTGCCGGACGGCGAGCGCGGCATGCCGACCTGCTCGCGGCACCCGTGCCGACGAACCCGGCCCACGCGGCAACGGCCCCTGCCCCGGCCGGGACGGCCCTGACGGGTTACGCGCTCGGCACGGGCGACCAACGCCGGCCCTCCGGCCCGGGCGCGGCCGTATGCCGTGGTGACCGGTACGGGCACGGTCGCCGCCGCGACGGTTCCGGTAGGGGCCGGCCTCCCGGGCGGACAAGCAGGGCGGGGCGGCTTCCCGAAGGAAGCCGCCCCGCCCTGGTCCGAGCCGTACGCCCAGTGCTACGCGCCGCTCGCGTCCAGCATTTCGTCGCGTTCGACGATCTTCACGCGCTCGCGGCCCTGCTCCGCGCCGCGGGCCTGTTCGGCGGCGTCGAGGCGGTGCCAGCCCTCCCAGGTGGTGAAGCGGACGTCGCGCTCGCCGAGGAACGCGTCGACGGCCGCCGGGTCGGGCGACGCGGGGGTCTGGAGGCGGCCGTTCGCGTGGTCGTCCAGCAGGCTGGCGACCGTCTCGTTGGCGTCGCCCTTCGTGTGGCCGATGAGGCCGACGGGACCGCGCCGGATCCAGCCGGTGACGTACATGGACTTGAGGTGCTCGCCGGTCTCCTCGATCACCCGGCCGCCCTGGTCCGGGACCGTGCCGGACTCGACGTCCCAGGGCAGCTTGGGGAGCTTGTCGGAGAGGTAGCCCACGGCGCGGTAGACCGCGGTGAGGTCCCAGTCCTTGAAGGTGCCGGTGCCCTTGACGTTGCCCGTGCCGTCGAGCGCGGTGCGCTCGGTGCGCAGGCCGGTGACGGCGCCGTCCTCGCCGAGGATCTCGGTCGGGGACTCGAAGAAGTGCAGGAAGAGCTTGTGCGGCCGGTCGCCGGCATCGCGGATGGCCCAGTTCTCCAGGGTCTTGGCGACCATGTCGGCCTGCTTGTTGCCGCGCCGGGTGGCGATCGAGCCGTCGTCGTAGTCGATGTCCTCGGGGTCGACGATGACCTCGATGTTCGGGGAGTGGTCCAGCTCCCGCAGCTCCATCGGGCTGAACTTCGCCTGCGCCGGGCCGCGGCGGCCGAAGACGTGGACCTCCAGGGCCTTGTTGGCCTTGAGGCCCTCGTACACGTTCGGCGGGATCTCGGTCGGCAGCAGCTCGTCCGCGGTCTTGGCCAGCACGCGCGCCACATCGAGCGCGACGTTGCCGACGCCGAGGACGGCGACCTTCTCCGCGTGCAGCGGCCAGGTCCGCTCGACGTCCGGGTGGCCGTCGTACCAGGAGACGAAGTCGGCCGCGCCGTACGAGCCGTCGAGTTCGACGCCGGGTATGTCGAGCGCGCGGTCGGCCGTCGCGCCCGTGGAGAAGATCACGGCGTCGTAGAAGGCGCGCAGATCGTCCAGGTTGATGTCCCCGGGGTAGTCGACATTGCCGAAGAGCCGGATCTGGGGCTTGTCGAGCACCTGGTGCAGGGCCTTGACGATGCCCTTGATCCGGGGGTGGTCCGGGGCCACGCCGTAGCGGATCAGGCCGAACGGCGCCGGCATCCGCTCGAAGAGGTCGATGGAGACACCGGGCTCGGCGGCCACTGCGGACTTCAGCAGCGCGTCGGCGGCGTAGATCCCGGCCGGGCCGGCTCCGACAATGGCCACCCGCAGAGGGCGAGTCATGATCAGGTTTCCCTTCGAGCGATGGGCAGGGGCTCGCCGGAAGCCTAAACTAAGGCATGCCTAAGCTGGTAGTCGGCCCCTGTCTATGACCTCATAAGGCCGGCTTATGAGCCGGCCGCGGTCGTGCCTGGTCAGCGTAGGGGATGGGGCCGGGGCCGCCGGTCCCGCCCCCCTCTCCGTTCCACCCGCGTTCACGCCGCCGTGACCGCCGCCCCTCACATCTCCGCGGTCGCCGCCGGAGCCGTTGACTCGAACATGACGCAGGAGTTGCGCCAGACCACGAACAGCACACAGCCGGGCACCACCGCCAACCCCAGTAGCGGCGCCTGGTTGACCATCACCAGAGCGACCGCGAGCAGCCCGAGGTTCATCAGCCCGAGCGGCCACCGGCGGACCAGCGCGTACGGCGCCGCCAGGAGCGTGCGCCGCCACGCGCGCGGAGCGTCCTCGTACGCCAGGTAGGCCATCGCCGCGACACCGGAGCCGGCCGCGACGAGTACGGCCACCACGAGCAGCGGCACGAGCACCAGCCCGAGCGCCGAGTCGCGCAGTACGTACACATCGGTCGCGGCCACGGCCATCAGCAGGACGCAGGGCGCCCACAGGAGCAGCGCCCGGCCGGCCAGCCGCCGGTAGGCGCGCACCAGTTCGGCGACCGGGGCCCGCTCGTCCCCGTCGGACCGGCGCAGATAGCCGAAGACGGCGGCGAGCGACGGCCCGGTCCCGAGCGCGAGGATCCCGAAGAACACCGGGTACCGCCACGGCTGGTGGACCAGTTGCAGGGCGGCCAGCAGCGGCAGGTTCGCCGCCACCAGCCCCACGTTGACGACCAGGACCCGGTGGACGAACGACCAGATCAGGTCCCAGGAGCCGTACCCCACATTGAGCCGGGACGGCCGGCCGGTGACGGGTGCGCCGCTCATCTCCTCGCCTCGCTTGTCACTTGATTCCGCTGGTGGCGATTCCCTGCACGAAGTAGCGCTGTCCGAGCAGGAAGATCACCAGGATCGGCAGGACCGACAGCACCGAACCGGTCATGATCATGGCGTACCGGGCGTCGTACATCCCGACGAACTGACGCAGCCCGAGTTGTACGGTCCACAGGTCGTTGTCCGTGAGATAGATGAACGGACCCATGTAGTCGTTCCAGGTGTTGACGAAGGTCAGCAGCGCGAGGCTGGCCAGCGCCGGTTTGGAGAGCGGCAGGATCATCCGGGCCCAGATGCCGTACTCACTGAGCCCGTCCAGCCGCGCCGCCTCGCTGATCTCGTCCGGAATCGTCATATAGAACTGACGCATGAGGAACACCCCGAACGCGCCGAACGCCTGGAGCAGGATCAGCGAGAGATGGGTGTTCACCAGCCCGATCTTCTCCATCATGATGTACTGCGGCACCATGTACGCCTGCCACGGCACCGCGATGGTCGCGATGTAGCCGAGGAAGAGCGCGTCGCGGCCGGGGAACTGCATCTTGGCGAAGCCGTAGGCCGCGAAACTGCCCGTGAGCACCTGGAGCACGGTGATCGTGACGCTGAGGAACAGCGAGTTGCCCAGGTAGGTGAGCAGCGGGATATCGGTCCAGATCTCGGTGAAGTTCTGCCAGCGGAACTCCTCCGGTATCCACTGGATCGGGACGGTGAAGACCGCGTTGTCGGTCTTCACCGACGAAATGAGCATCCATCCGAACGGCAGCAGGATCGCCGCCGCCAGCACGATCAGTCCCGCGTAGAGGAGCACGCGGCCGACGGTCGTGCCCAGCTCCCCCCGGCGGCCGGGCGGGGCCGGGGCCGGGGCGGCCGGTGGCGCCCCGGTCTCCGTGCTGTCCTTCCGCAGCGTGGTCGTGTTCATCGTTCGGACCTCCGCTGGAGCTGGAACTGTACGAGGGTGATACTCAGGACGATCAGGAAGAGCACCAGGGAGATCGCCGACGCGTAGCCGAACCGTCCCTGGGTGATGCCCTGCCGGTAGATGAGCTGCGACAGCACCAGCGTGGAGCGGCCGGGGCCGCCCTCGGTCATGACCTGGACCAGGTCGAAGACCTTGAAGCTGGAGACCGTGAGCATGACCAGGACGAAGAAGGTGGTGGGCCGCAGCCCCGGCAGCGTCACATGCCAGAACCGCTTCCACGCGTTCGCGCCGTCCACCCGCGCCGCCTCGTACAGCTCACCGGGGATGGCCTGGAGCCCGGCGAGATAGAGCACCATGTAGTACCCCATGTCCCGCCACACACTGGTGATGACCAGCGCGGGCATCGACCACTCGGTGGAGGTCGTCCACCCCGGCGGGTTCGCTATGCCGATGAACTTCAGGAACTGGTTGACGGGCCCCAGCTCGGGGCTCAGCAGCATGTTCCAGACGACGGCCACCGCCACCAGCGAGGTGATGTACGGGAAGAAGAACGCCGTGCGGAGGACTCCCACGCCCTTCAGCTTCCGGTTCAGCAGCACGGCGAGGCCGAGGGCCGCCACCAGGGTGAGCGGGATATGGCCGACCGCGTACCAGGTGGTGTTCTCCAGAGCCGTCCAGAAGTTGCCGTCGTCGAACATCCGCCGGAAGTTGTCGAACCCGATCCATTCCGGCGTCGTGTACGAGTTCCAGTTGGTGAAGGCCAGCAGCAGGGTGCCGATCACCGGGATGAGCGTCAGGGCGGCGAAGCCCAGGAAGTTCGGGAGGATGAAGCTCCAGCCGACCAGGGTGTTGCGCCGGCGCCGCTGCTTTCCGGTGGAGCCGGTGGAGCCCGTGGCACCGGTCGGACCGGTGGCTCCGGTGGACCCGGTGGTGGGTTTGGTGGCAGTGGTCACTGGACTTCGGACTTCACGCGCTTGTTCATCTCCTCGATGCCCTTCTCGACGGACCTCTCACCGGTCATCACCAGTTCGTGCTCCTCGTCGAGGATCTGGTTGACGTCGGCGGTCTTGTCACTGACCGGCATCTCCAGATTCACCGCGTCCGGCTTCATGGCCTTGGCGGCCAGCTCGTCGGACGGCATGCCCTTGACCGCGAAGTACGCCTTCTGCACCTCGTCGCCGGTGTACGCGGGGACGACGCCGACCTTGGCGATGGCCGCCGCGCCCTTGGGGCCCGAGGCCCACTCCACGAACTTCTCGGCCGCCGACGGGTTCTTCGCCTTCTTGTTCACGGCGAACGCGGTCGGCGAGCCGAACGTGGTCGTCTTGCCGTCGGCCTTGATCTGCGGCATCGGCGCGATGCCCCAGTCGACGTCCGTGACGCCCTTGGCCTTGTCCTCCAGCAGCGCGGCGGCGAGCCAGCTGCCCATCGGCACCATGCCGACCTTGCCGCTCTCGAAGACCGTCTTGTAGTGGACCTGCTGGCTCTTGGCCGTCCCGAACGGCATCATGGCGCCGGACTTCTGGAGGTCCAGGGCCAGTTCGTACTGGTCCTTGAAGAATCCGTAGTCGCCGCCGAGCTGGTCACCGCCGGTCTGGGCGGCGGCGATCGCCTGGACCGGTGAACGCCAGGTCTGGAAGTGGGTGCCGTAGACCTTGTCCGTGCCCTTGCCCTTGGTGATCTCCTTCGCCAGGGACGCGAAGTCGGCCCAGCTGAGGTTCGACAGATCGGCGCCGGTCGGTTTGACGAGGGCCTTGTTGTAGAAGAGCACCCAGAAGTCGTGCCGGTAGGGCAGCGCGTAGTAGTGGCCGTCCAGCTCGAAGGGGTCCAGACCGGAGTAGGACGCCTTGTCGAGCGCCTCGACCTGGCTGTCCAGGGACTTCAGCTGGCCGCGGGTGGCGTAGCGGGAGTAGTCGGTGACGTTCTTCATCGTCAGGACGTCGGTGGAGTCGCCGCCCGCGAGCATGGTGGTGACCTTGTCGGCGTAGTCGTCGGCGAGGATGTCGACCGGCTGGACGTCGATCTTCGGGTTCTCCGCCTCGAAGCCCTCGATCAGCGCCTTGAACTCGGGGGTCGTGTCGTAGTTCCAGAGCGCGACCTTGACGACCGTACGGCCGTCGGAGGTGGTACCGGAATCGCTGCCTCCGCCTCCGCAGCCGGCGGCGAGCAGGGACACGGCGACGGCGGCCGTCAGGGCTCTTGCTGGGATCTTCCTCATGATGTGCGGCTCCTTCGAGTTGACTGTTCTTGCGGGAGGCGGTGCGGGGCGGAAAACAGGGGCAGGTGCTCAGGCGCTCAGCCCGAGCGCCCAGTTCTCCGCCGTGATCTCCGTCCGCAGGGGCTGCCGGGCGGACCAACGGGCCAGTTCGTCCATCGCGTGGTCGGTGAGACGTCCGATCTCAGAACCGAGCGAGCCTGCTACGTGGGGGGTGATCATCACGCGGGCCAGTCGCCGGAGCGGTGAGCCGGCAGGCAGCGGCTCGGGCTCGGTGACGTCGAGGATGGCGAAGAGGCGGCCCGCCGCACACTCCGCGGCCAGTGCGTCGGAGTCGATGAGACTGCCGCGCGCGGTGTTGATGACGGTCGCGCTGTCGGGCAGCAGCGCCAGCTCCGCCGCGCCGATCAGCTTGCGGGTCTCGGGGAGTTCGGGCGCGTGCAGGGTCAGTACGTCGACCCGCGGGAGCAGTTCGGCCAGATCCACCAGGGTGGCGCCGGCCCTGCTGACCTCGGCCGGGTCGGCGTAGGGGTCCGCGACGAGACAGGTGGTGCCGCCGAGGACCTTGAGCAGTTCGACGACCTTGCGGCCGATCCGGGAGAACCCCACCACCCCGACCGTTCTGCGGAAGTTGGACAGGTCCCCGTAGCCGGTGACCGATCCCCAGCCCTCGTAGGCGCGCAGTTCGTCGGCCGCGAGGAAGGGGGCCTTCTTGCCGGCGAAGATGATGGCGGCCAGGGTGTACTCGGCGACGGGGATCGCGTTGGCGTCGGCGCCGCTGGTCACGCGGATGCCGCGGCGCCACACCTCGTCCCCCACCAGACCGCGCACACTGCCCGCGCAGTGCAGCACCGCTTTGAGGGACGGCGCCGCCGCGAGCCGTTCGCCGGTCAGCCGGGGCGCGCCCCATGACGTCAGCAGTACCTCGACCTCCGCCAGCCGGGCCCGTACCGGGGAGGAGTCGAGATCGTCGGTCCACACCGGATCGCCCAGTTCCACCAGGCCCGCCAAGCGTTCGAGCCGGGCCGCGTCGAAGTGCGCGTCGAAGCTCTGCCTGTCCATGACGACCAGCGCTTGGGGCTTCGTCTGCATCGGGTGTCGAATCCTTCCCATGGGCGCGGGCGATGGCCACGCGCCGACCAGTTCCTTGCCGTATACGGAGTTCCTTGCCGAACACGTTGGAATAGAGATAGTGGTGTGGCGTACGGATTCACTAGAGGTCGTACGTAAACGAAGCGAAACGTTCAGAGTCGAACGGGTAAAAGGTCAGGTGTCCAGATGACGGATGAGCGACTCTTCGCTTTGCAGCGCCGGGAACGGCTGATGGACGAGCTGCGGCGGCACGGTTCCCTGCGGGTCCGGGAGGTGGCGCGGACCCTGGAGGTCAGCGAGCTGACCATCCGGCGCGATATCGCCGCGCTCGCCGCCCGCGGTCTGCTCACCCGCGTGCACGGCGGCGCGACACTGCCGACCGAACTCGATCCGGCCCAGGCGCGCCGGCACCGCCCGGCGGCGACGCCGTTCACCATCGGTATGGTCGTGCCCTCGCTGGACTACTACTGGCCGCAGATCGTCGGCGGGGCGCGGAGCGCGGCGGTCGCGCTGGGCGTCCATATCCAGTTGCGCGGTTCGAGCTACGACCCGGCCGAGGACCGCCGCCAGATCAGCCGGCTGATCGCCGCGCAGCAGGTCCAGGGGCTGCTGCTGGCGCCGAATCTGGAGGGCGAGGGGCTCGACGAGATGGTCGACTGGCTCGTCGGGCTGCCGGTGCCGGCGATCCTGGTCGAGCGGCAGATATCCCGGTGGACGCCGACCCCGCGCCAGTTGGGGTGGGTACGCAGCGATCACGCGATGGGCCTGGAGATGGCGGTGCGGCATCTGCACGAGCACGGCCACCGCAGGATCGGGCTGGTGCTGTCGAAGGGCAGCCCGACCTCGGCCCATCTCGCGCAGGGGTGGCACAAGGCGTGCGCGGAGCTGGATCTGCCGGGCGGGTTCGTGGTGCGGGAGAGCGTCGCCCTCGATGTGCCGGGGCACCGGGAGATCATCAAGGGCATTCTGGACCGGTCCCGTTCGGCCCGGATCACCGCGCTGATCGTGCACAGCGATCCCGACGCGATGTCCATCGCCCAGTACCTCACGGAGCAGGGCCTGAGCGTGCCCGACGACATGGCGATGGTCAGTTACGACGACGAGGTGGCCCATCTCGCGGAGCCGGCGATGACGGCGATCCGCCCGCCCAAGTCGCGGGTGGGCCGGGTGGCGGTCGAGATGATGGTGTCCCGGCTGCGCGAAGGCCGGCGCCACCCGGCGCAGCGCGTTCTGGTCCTGCCGGAGCTGGTCCTCCGTAACTCGTCGGTGCCGAGGGCGGGGGGTGCCCGGCCGTAGGGGTAGGGCAGCGGGGGGCCCGGCCGGGTCAGTGGGCGCGTTCGATCCGGACCCGGAGGGGCGGGTGGGGTGCTCGGCCGGGCGTCCGGGACGGGCCGGTGCGCAGGGTCAGCCTGGTCAGCCGCTCGCCCCAGGAGCGGCGCAGCAGCGGGTCCTCCAGCGGCTGTTCCTCAAGGACGGCGGTCAACAGCGCGGCGTCCCAGGTCAGTTGGAGCGCGCCGCCGCCGGCCGTGGCGACCACGGCCCGGCCTTCGTGGAGCCGGACGTCACCCGCGATCACGTGCGACAGACCGAGCGTGCCGGAGGTGCCGTCGGGTCCGGGGGCCGGTTCGTCCGTGACGACGATGTGCGCGGGGGCGGCGGCGGTGGCCCGTATCAGCGTGACGGTCCGGCGCAGCGCGCCGAGCAGGCCCTCGGGGTAGGCGTGCGCGAGGTCGGCGGACCACTCGGTGGCGGGGCCGCCGGTCTCGGCGCGTACGTCGCGGGCGCGGTACGCGGCCCCCGGGCGCTGGCCGCTGCCGGGCTGGGGGACGTTGTGCCAGGCGCTGCGCAGCGGCCAGGCGTGGTAGCGGCCGGGGCCGAAGCTGGAGGCGGTGTAGGTGGGCTGCCCGATGTCGACGATCACGGGCTCGCCGTCGAGGGCGACCCAGTAGGTGCCGACGTCGAGATGGTTGTGGCGTTCGTCGTTGTGACCGCCCTTGACGGCGAGGGCGAGCCCTTCGGCGGTGCCGGCGCGCTCGCGGGTGACGAGCACCTCCACGCGGGGCAGCCAGACGTCGCGGGGCAGCCAGGCAGCGTTGCCCGCGTTGTCGGGGGAGGTCGCGGTGGCGGCGGTTGCGGTGGCGGCGCGCCAGGTGGGGTCGGTGAGTCCGGCCAGCGCGCGGCCGAGGCCGTCCTCGTGGCTCGCGGTGACGCCCCGCGCCAGGCCGCGGGCCAGCGCGTGGCCGCTGACGGCCGGGTCGCCGAGCCGGGTGCCCCAGCGGAACAGGACATGCCAGGGCTGCTCGTCGGGGAGCCGGGCCGGGGCGTCACCGACGTTGACGTACCACGCTCCGCCGAAGTGCATACGGTACGGGTAGCGCACGACCTCGGCGAGTACGGGCAGGTCGCGGGCGTCGCACTCCGGACCGCCGACGGCGGCGAGCAGATCGAGCGCCTCCAGCAGCCG
The DNA here is from genome assembly GCF_003344965.1 of Streptomyces paludis. Lineage (NCBI taxonomy): Bacteria > Bacillati > Actinomycetota > Actinomycetes > Kitasatosporales > Streptomycetaceae > Streptomyces > Streptomyces paludis. The sequence continues at coordinate 497,724 of NZ_CP031194.1, forward strand.
GCAGGCGCCGAGCCACCAGTAGGCGACGCCCTCGTCCACTCCGCCGTCGTCGGGCAGCACCTGGGCGAAGAGGTCGAGGCCGCGGACCACCAGCCGGACGATGTCGGCGCGTTCCTCCTCGCCTTCCTCGTTCTCCGCGTCGTCGTCGCCGAGCAGGAGGGCGGCGGTCAGCACCGCGCCGTGCACCCACGGGTTCCAGTTGTGGGCGTCGCCGTCGAGGCCGATCCAGTGCCAGTCCCTGATCCGCCGGAAGGGGTCGAGGACGCGCAGACGGACCTCGCGCCGGATCCTGCGCCGCAGCCCGGGGACGCGCTCGTCGAGGCGGGGCCCCAGGACATGGTCGGCCCAGGCCAGCAGCGAGGCGACCTCGGCGGCGCCGAGGTCGAGGAACGGCTCGTCGGGGTCCGGCAGGTTCTCGCCGCGCGCGGTGGTGAAGCGGTCGTGCGGCGCCCAGCACCAGGTGCTCGCCTCGGCGAGCGCCATGAGCGCGTCGGCCGCCGCGTCGAGGTACGGGGCGGCGCCGGGCGGTGCCTGCGCGGGCGCGGACTCCCCGGTCAGCACCGCCGCGAGGACGAACAGCGAGGTACGGTGCCGCAGCGCGCCGGCCTCGCTCTCGTACGCCGTCCGCACCCCGTCCCGGAAGGCGCGCGCCCAGTCGGACGCGCGCAACACCGGTGCCGGACGGGCGAGTTCCGCCTCCGCCGCGGTGAGGAGCGCGGTGCGGGTGCCGGCGTCCACCGTGTCCCAGACCCCTCGGTCGGTCACCGGCGGGACGGGCACGCGCCGGGGCGCGTCCCGCAGCCGCTCGCCGAGCCCCTTCACCTGAGCAATGTTCGCTACCGTTCGAAAATGTTCGTTCACCTGGGTGAGTATGGCGCTTTACCGTGCGCGCGGCGATGTCATATGGGACACGTGCCCCGGGCGGGTCAGCCGGAGCGCGGGACGTAGTAGGGCCGGTTGTGGGCGGCGACGGGGGCCGACTGGTACGTCCACACCCCGGCGGGCGAGGCGCTGCCGACGAGGGCGGTCAGCTCGGCGCCGATGGCGGAGTCCGGGTCGTGGACGGTCAGCTCGACCCGTTCCACCCGCTCCGCCGCGTCCGCCGCGCCGGTCAGCGAGGCGTACTGGTAGGGCTGGTAGACGTTCATGGGACCGGCCAGCGGACGGCCGTCCGGATCGGTGCCGTAGCCGGTGATGGGGGTGTTGTTGACAAGGGTGCGCGGCAGCCCGGTCAGGTCCGCCGAGAAGGAGAACAGCGCCCCGTCCTCGCCCTTGCACGCGACGGTCCAGATGTCGCCGGCCGGGCCGTTGAGGGAGGGGAGGGTCGTCTCGAACCGGGCGGGGTACTTCGGCTCCCCGTACAGCTTCGTACCGGCCTCGATGGCCAGCGGGTTGTCGCACAGCACGTGGAGGCGGGCGATACCGAGCAGCTTGGTCTGGTCGTGGCCGTGGGCGTACTGCTCGTACGAGAGACGGGCGAGACGGTCGGCGCAGGCGGTGGGGTACGCGACGATGCTGTACTCGATCTCCTGGGTGATGCCGCCGCCGTTCGGGTACTGGGCGAAGTACAGCTGGTAGTTGAGGGTGACACAGGCCCGTCCCCCGAACTCGGCCGCGCTCAGGTCCGGATGGTGTTCGGCGAGGGCCTTGCGCACCGGGGCGGGGTCGACCAGATAGTCGAGCCCGATGTTGTGCAGGGCCCCGTAGTGGAAGGGGAGTTGGTACGGGGCGGCGACGGGCGGCAGGGAGAGCGTGTCGGTGTTGTTGTGAGCGGTGTTGTGAGCGGTCTCGCCTGTTGTGTCGTCGGCCGTGTTGTCCGTCATGGTGTGTCCGTCTCCTCGGGGGTGGTGGGGCCGGGGGCCGCCGCGCGGAGTGTGACGCGCGCCCCGGACAGCTCGCGGTGCATCCGTTCGGCGCTGCGCAGGGTGATCGCCGCCATGGTGAGCGTCGGGTTGGACGTACCGAGGGAGGGCATGCTGCCGCAGCCCACCACATAGAGGTTGGGGTGGTCCCAGGCGCGCTGCCAGGAGTCGACGACGGAGTCGGCGGGCCGCTCGCCCATGATGTGGGTGCCCGCGCCGTGGCCCGCGCCGCGGTAGGCGTAGGGCCGGCCGCCGTACTCGAACCAGCCGGGCTGGGACGGGCCCGCCGCGTACGTACTGTGGTCCTCGGCCCCGAGCAGCGCGAAGATCTCGTCGGACACCGCCTTGGCCGCGGCGATGCCCCGCTTCACATGGTCGGACAGGTCATAGGTCAGCACGGGGCGCGGATCGCCCAGCGGGTCGCGGCGGCGCGGATCGAGGGTCACGCGGTTGGCGGGGTCGGCGCTCTGCTCCATCTCGAACTGCAACGCGAACTGCCGCCCGACCCGGTCCCCGACCGCCTGTCGCAGCTCCGCGCCGAAGAGCCCGCCGCGCAGCAGGGCGGCGACCTCGTGGCCGGGCGGGCCCACGGCCCAGGTCCAGCCCCAGTTGCCGATCTCCACCCGGAAGGGGGCGCGCGCGGCGCGGGCGGGACCGAACCGGAAGCCCTCCAGACCGGATGTCGAACCGGGCCCCCGGTAGGGTCCCGTCCGCTGCGGCAGAAGACCCCAGGTGAGCAGGACCGGGTGGTCCATCAGATTCCGGCCCACCTGGTCGCTGGAGTTGGCCAGTCCGGAGGAGAGCAGGAGCCGGGCGTTCTCGATCGCGTGCGCGGCCAGTACGACCAGGGAACCGCGCGCCGTGTGCCGGGTGACGGAGGCGGGCCGGGCGGGGTCGTCGTAGCGTCGGTACTCGACCCCGGTGATACGGCCGGACGGGTCGGCCAGCAGCCGGCCGGCCACCGCGCGGGTGAGGAGGGTGACGCTCGGCCCCCAGCGGCGCTGGGTCCGGCGCGGGGTGTACTTCGCCCCGGTGGGACAGACCGGGATACAGCTGGCGCTGCCCTCGCAGACGGGACCGTGCTCCTCGGTGGCGGCGCTGTTGCGCGCCTGGGGCGTGCCGACGACGCGTAACTCGACATCGCGCGGATACGAGGGATCCGTGATCTTCCGCCCGTCGAGCCGCTCGGCCAGCAACCGGTCCACTTGGCTCGCGGGTAAGGGGCGGTGGGCGAAGGCGTAGCCGTCCGCGAGCGGCAGTCCGACCAGCTCGCGCTGTTCCACCGGGTCGGCGGCGACGCCCAACTCGTGCTCCGCGGCACGGTAGTACGGCTCCAGCTCCTCGTAACCGATCGGCCAGTCCCGGCCGTAGCCGAAGTCCGCGGTACGGAAGTCCTCCGGGTGCATGCGCGGGGCCAGGCCCGTCCACGCCGTACCCGTACCGCCGTTGACCCGGAGATAGCCGCTCGCGTACGGCAGGGGGCCGTCCTGGACGAGGTGCCCCGCGGCCCGGTACCCGCCACCGGTCCGGCCGCCGAGGTCCAGTACGTCGGGCGACGGCACCAGGGGGTTACCGGCGATCGCCGCGCTCGGGACCTTCGCCCGCGCGGACCGGAAGCGTTCCGCGTCGACCGCGGGCGCCCCGTCCGGGCCGTCGTCGTCGCCCAGCCCCGCCTCCAGGACCAGGACACGCCAGCCGCGGTCGCCGAGCTGCCGCGCCACCAGCGATCCGGCGACGCCGGCGCCGACGACGATCACATCGTGGTGCGCGTCGTGATGCGTGCCGTGATGCGTGCCGTGATCCGTTTTATGGTCCCCGCCGTCGGTCACCGGACCCCGCCTCCCGCCGCAGCCGCAGTGGCCGGAGGGGCGGCCCAGGTGCCGTAGCCGGGCCGCCCCGCGCCGGGCGCGTGACCGCCCAAGCCGCGCCAGACCAGCCCACGGGAGTAGGCACGCCCCGACAGCAGCCGGGGCGCCGGACCGCCCTCGTCGGCCGCGAGGCCCGGCCACTCCCCCACGTACCAGAGATGGCACACGGCCCGTGCCAGTTCCGCCAGCGACTCGTCCTCGGCCAGCGCGGCGCGCGCGTCGGCCGCCGGACCGGTCAGTCTGTCCAGCAGCTCGGCGTAGAGGGGCGGTTCGGCACACCGGGTCACGAACTCCCGGTAGCTCTCGGCCATACCGGTCTCCGCGAGTTCGGCGGTGTCGAACCCCGTCAGCACCGCCGAGGCCGCCACGAACCGCTCGGCCGCGCGCCCCGGCCGGCCGGCCTCGTGCCCTGGAAGCGCCATCGCCCCACCCCTTCTCGGGTCATCCCACCGGACCGCCGCCGGACCGCGCCCTTCAGCCCGGCCCGTCAGCCCGCATCCCTACCTCCGTACCGGCCGGTTCATGCGCCGGCGGCTCACTGTGATCGGGGAAAGCCAAATGGTAATATCATGCCCGTTCCAACAATTTTAGAGGGTTTCTCAAGCCGAATGCTTCACAGTCATCACCGACGAAAAAGCTGACGGCCAAGCGGCGTTCGGGAGCAGCTATGGATTTGGGCAGAGTTATTCGGTTCGATCAGGTAAAGGGTTATGGATTCATCGCGCCGGAATCCGGCGACGAGGATATCTTCCTGCACGTCAACGACCTGCTCGACGACAAGCACCTGATCAAGCCCGGGATTTCGGTCATGTTCGAGGTCGAGGAGGGCGACCGGGGGCTCAAGGCATCGGCCGTTCGCATTGCCGAGGACCGGCACGCACCCGCGGCCCGGCCGGCCCGGAGCGGGAATTACACCAAGGCACAGAACAGCGACGAGGAATTCTCGGAGGAACTCTGCGAAGTCATTTCGCAGGAGAAGTACCTCCAGGAGATCACCGAAGTCCTGCTCACCGTCGACCCGAGCCTGACCGGCAAGCAGATTCTCGCGGCCCGTAGCGCGCTGGCCGAGATCGGCAGGAAGTACGGCTGGGTCGAGGACTGACACCGTCGCCCGGCCGCCGGACTCCCGGCGGCCGGGCACAAGCTGCTGGGCACAGGCTGCTGGGCTCAAGCGGCCGGGCACAGCCGGGCACAAGCCGTTTGGGCACAGCCGCCGCGGCGCGGAAATCGCTCGCCGGGCGGGCCGGCGCTCTGCTTGGCTCGTGCGATGAGCGATATCCACATACGTGCCGCCGGCCCCTCGGACATCGGAGCCGTACTGCGGTTCTGGCGTGACGCCGCGGAGGGCACGAGCATCAGCGACGATCACGACGGAATGGCCCGGCTCCTCGCCCGGGATCCCGGGGCGCTGCTTCTCGCGGAGCGGGACGGCCTTCTCACCGGGACCGTGATCGCCGGTTTCGACGGCTGGCGGTGCCATCTCTACCGGCTCGCGGTCCACCCGGACCACCGGCGGCGCGGAATCGGCGGGGCGCTGCTCGCGGCGGCCGAGGAGCGGTTCGCCGGGCTGGGCGGGCGGCGCGCGGACGCGATGGTGCTGGACCGCAACGACCTGGCGCGGCATGCGTGGCGGGCGGCCGGGTACGGACCCGAGGAGCAGTGGACGCGCTGGGTGAAGCCGCTGGGCGCCGGCCCGGGGGTGTCTCCGGGCCCGCGCCCGGCCGGCAACGGCTGACGGCCGCCGTCGCGCGGTCCGCCGTCCGCTGACCGATCATGGGACGGACGGACAGGGGTGAGCCGATGACCGAGGTGCTGCTGCTGCTCGTGGCCGTGGGGCTGGCGCTCGCCTGCGGGGTCTTCGTCGCGGCGGAGTTCTCGCTGACCACGGTCGAGCGCGGGGAGCTGGAACGGGCCGTCGAGCGCGGGGAGCGGGGCGCGGCGGGGGCCCTGAAGGCCGTACGGAGCCTGACGTTCCAGCTGTCGGGCGCGCAGCTCGGCATCACGGTCACCAATCTGGTCGTCGGCATGCTCGCGGAGCCGTCGATCGGCAAGCTGATCCGGGGGCCGGTCGAGGCGGTGGGGCTCTCGCCGCCGGTGGCGTCGTCGGTGGCGCTGATCATCGGGACGGCCCTGTCGACGGTCGTGCTGATGGTCGTGGGCGAGCTGGTCCCGAAGAACTGGGCGATCTCCTCGCCGCTGGCCGTGGCCAAGGTGGTGGCGAACCCGCAGCGGTTCTTCACGGCGGCGTTCCGGCCGTTCATCCGCCATCTCAACAACACCGCCAACCGCATCGTGCGCGCCTTCGGTCTGGAGCCCACGGAGGAACTGGCCTCGGCGCGCGGCCCGCAGGAACTGGCGGCGCTGGCACGGCACTCCGCGAAGGAGGGCGCGCTGGAGCCGGACACGGCCGAGCTGTTCGTCCGGACGCTGAGCCTGTCCGCGCTGACCGCCGAGAACGTGATGACGCCCCGGGTGCGGGTGGTGGCCCTCGATGTAAGGGCGACCGCCGAGGACGTCGCCAACGCCACCCGCGCCACCGGGCTCTCCCGCTTCCCCGTCCACCGGGGCTCGCTGGACTCCGTCGTGGGTGTCGCGCACATCAAGGACGTCCTGGCGGTGCCGGCGGACCGGCGGGCCCGGTACCCGCTCTCCGGGCTGCTGCGCGAGCCGTTGCTGGTGCCCGCGTCGCTGACCGTGGACACCCTGCTGGACCGGCTCTCGGGCCGGGCCAGGATGGCCGTCGTGATCGACGAGTACGGCGGTACGGCGGGGGTCGTGACGCTGGAGGACATCGTCGAGGAGGTCGTCGGGGAGGTACGGGACGAGCACGATCCGCACGAGACGTCCGATCTGGCCCCGATGGGCGAGGACGCGGCCGGGCGGGCGCTCTGGTCGGCGGACGGCGCCGCACGCGCCGATCAGCTGCGGACGGTGGGGCTGCGGATGCCGGAGGGGCCGTACGAGACGCTCGCCGGGCTGGTCGCCACGGAGCTGGGCCGGCTGCCCGTGGAGGGCGACCGGCTGACGGTGGCGGGCTGGCGGCTGGAGGTCGTGGACGCCACGGGCCGGCGGGCGGCGCGGCTGCTGCTGCGCGCGCCGGAACCGCCGCCGGGCGCGGACGGCGGAACGGACGACGGCCCCGACGACGACCGGGACGGCGGCCCGGATTCCCGCCCGGACGCCGGCCGTCGCGGGCTTGGGCGTGGGGGCCGTGACGGGCATGGCGGGGAGCGCGGCGGCGGGCGCGGCCGTGGCGAGCATGGCGGTCGTGGCATGCGCAGGCGTCGTGGCCGTACCGGTTCCTCGGGGGAGACCGGATGATCACCGCGCTCCAGCTGTTCGCCGCGCTGCTGACCCTTGTCGTCAACGCCTTCTTCGTCGGCTCCGAGTTCGCCCTGATCTCCGTACGCCGCAGCCAGGTCGAACCGCGCGCCGAGGCCGGCGACCGGCGCGCGCACAGTGTGCTGTGGGGGCTGGAGCATGTGTCGGCGCTGCTGGCGGCGGCGCAGCTCGGCATCACCCTGTGCACGCTGGTGCTGGGCATCGTCGCCGAGCCCGCCATCGCGCATCTGCTGGAGCCCGTGTTCACCTCGGTCGGCATCCCCTCGGGCCTGGTGCATCCGCTGTCGTTCGTGATCGCCCTCGCCGTGGCGACGTATCTGCACATGCTGCTCGGCGAGATGGTGCCGAAGAACGTCGCGCTGGCCGATCCCGTCCGCGCCGCGCTGCTGCTCGGGCCGCCGCTGGTGGGGCTGGCGCGGGCGCTGCGGCCGGTGATCTTCGCGATCAACGGGCTGGCGAACGCGCTGCTGCGGCTGCTGCGGGTGGAGACCAGGGACGAGGTCGCCGCGACGGCCGCCGACGACGAGCTGGCCCGGATGGTCACGGACGCGGGCCACGCCGGGCTGCTGGACGACCGCGCGGCGGAGCGGCTGCACGACGCCCTGGAGCTGGGGCGCCGGCCGGTGCGCGATGTGGTGCTGCCGCTGGAGCGGGTGGTGACCGTACGGCTGGGGGTGACACCGGCGGCGCTGGAGCGGCTGTCGGTGGAGACGGGCTTCTCGCGCTTCCCCGTGCTGGACCCGACCCGCCGGATCCTCGGCTATCTGCATGTGAAGGACGCCCTGGACGCGGCGCCGCGCGAGGAGCCGTTCCCGGTGGCGTCGATGCGGCCGGTCGCGCGGGTGCGGGACACGACGCCGATGGACGACGTACTGACCGCGATGCGCCGCGGCCGTACGCATCTGGCGGCGGTGGTGGACGACGAGGGGCGGCTGGGCGGGCTGGTGACGATGGAGGACGTCCTGCGCGAGCTGGTGGGCCGGCACGGCTGAGGGGAGCCACCGGGACCCACGGGGTGCCCGCGCGGCGTTCCGTACCGGGCGGTACGATCGGCCGCGCCATGGAGATGAACGCCTCTTACACCAGTCTCGTCGCGGTCGGTGACTCCTTCACGGAGGGCATGTCCGACCTGCTGCCCGACGGCTCGTACCGCGGCTGGGCGGATCTGCTCGCCGCGCGGCTCGCCGCCCGTACCCCCGGCTTCCGGTACGCGAATCTCGCCGTGCGCGGCAAGCTCATCGGCCAGATCGTCGAGGAGCAGGTGGCGCCCGCCGCCGCGATGTCACCCGATGTGATCACACTGGTGGGCGGGCTCAACGACACACTGCGTCCGAAGGTCGACATGGGGCGGGTGCGCGCCCTGCTCGAAGAGGCGGTGGAGCGGCTCGCGCCGGCCTGCGGCCGGCTGGTGCTGATGCGCAGCCCCGGGCGGAACGGTCCGGTGATGGAGCGCTTCCGGCCGCGCATGGAGGAGCTGTTCGGGTACGTGGACGAGCTGGCGGCGCGTCATGGCGCGCTGGTGGTCGATCTGTACGGGGCGCCGGTGCTCGGCGACCCCCGCATGTGGGACGTGGACCGGCTCCATCTCACGGCGGAGGGGCACCGCAGGGTCGCCGAGGCGGTCTGGCAGGCCCTGGGCCTGCCGCCGGAGGAGGACTGGCGCACGGAGCTGCCGCCGGCCGTCCCCGACCGATGGCCGGCCCGGCGACTGGGCGACGCGCGCTTCGCCCGGCGGCATCTGGCGCCATGGGTGGTACGGCGCGTCACGGGACGCTCGTCGGGCGACGGCCGCCCCGCCAAGCGCCCGGAGCTGCTGCCGTACGAGCGGCCGCACGAGGAGCCACACGCCGCCGGGGAATCCATCTCGTAGGAAGCTACGAAAGAGGCCGGGGCGACCGTCTGCGTGAACCGCCAGTAGAATCACCCCACGTGACTGCCAAGCCTCGTATCCCCAATGTCCTTGCCGGCCGCTACGCCTCGGCGGAGCTGGCCGTGCTGTGGTCCCCCGAGCAGAAGGTGCAGCTGGAGCGCCGGCTGTGGCTCGCCGTGCTGCGGGCCCAGCGGGACCTGGGGATCGATGTGCCCGAGGCCGCGCTCGCCGACTACGAGCGGGTGATCGACCAGGTCGACCTGGCGTCTATCGCCGAGCGCGAGAAGGTCACGCGGCACGACGTGAAGGCCCGGATCGAGGAGTTCAACGCCCTCGCCGGCCATGAGCAGGTCCACAAGGGCATGACCTCGCGGGATCTCACGGAGAACGTCGAGCAGCTCCAGATCCGGCTGTCGCTCGAACTGACCCGGGACCGTACAGTCGCGGTGCTGGCCCGGCTCGGCAAGCTCGCGGGCGAGTACGGCGAGCTGGTGATGGCCGGCCGGTCGCACAACGTCGCCGCGCAGGCCACCACGCTCGGCAAGCGGTTCGCGACGGCCGCCGACGAGCTGCTCGTGGCGTACGGACGGCTGGAGGAGCTCCTCGGCCGCTACCCGCTGCGCGGCATCAAGGGCCCGGTCGGCACCGCGCAGGACATGCTCGACCTGCTGGGCGGCGACACCGCGAAGCTCGCCGAGCTGGAGGAGCGGGTGGCGGGCCATCTGGGCTTCGCGCGGGCGTTCACCTCGGTCGGCCAGGTCTATCCGCGCTCGCTCGACTACGACGTGGTGACCGCGCTGGTGCAGCTGGCGGCGGCGCCGTCGTCGGTCGCGAAGACGATCCGGCTGATGGCCGGGCACGAGCTGGTCACCGAGGGCTTCAAGCCCGGCCAGGTCGGGTCCTCCGCGATGCCGCACAAGATGAACACGCGCTCCTGCGAGCGGGTCAACGGCCTCATGGTGATCCTGCGCGGATACGCGTCGATGACCGGCGAGCTGGCGGGCGACCAGTGGAACGAGGGCGATGTCTCGTGCTCGGTGGTGCGCCGGGTCGCGCTGCCCGACGCGTTCTTCGCGCTCGACGGGCTGCTGGAGACGTTCCTGACGGTCCTGGACGAGTTCGGCGCGTTCCCCGCGGTGGTGGCGCGCGAGCTGGACCGTTATCTGCCGTTCCTCGCCACGACGAAGGTCCTGATGGGCGCGGTACGGGCCGGGGTGGGCCGCGAGGCCGCGCACGAGGTCATCAAGGAGCACGCGGTGGCGTCGGCGCTGGCGATGCGCGAGCGGGGCGCCGAGCGCAACGAGCTGCTCGACCGGCTGGCGGCGGACGACCGTATCCCGCTGGACCGCGCGGGCCTGGACGCCCTGATGGCCGACAAGCTCTCCTTCACGGGCGCGGCGGCGGACCAGATCGCGGCCGTCGTCGGCCGGATCGACGAGATCGTCAAGCGGCACCCGGAGGCCGCGGGGTACACCCCGGGCGCGATTCTGTGACCCGCTGGATCCGCGGAACCACCCCCGTCCGGCGGATCGGCGCATGAGGCGCGAAGACCTCGAAGCCGCCCGCGACCGCGTCATCCCCGACGTGGCCGCGGGCGGTCTGCGTGTGCTGTTCTGCGGTATCAACCCCAGCCTGATGTCCGGCGCGACGGGCCATCACTTCGCCCGCCCCGGCAACCGCTTCTGGCCGGTGCTGCATCTCTCCGGCTTCACCCCGCGCCGGCTGCGGCCCAGCGAGCAGGGCGAGCTGCTCACGTACGGCCTGGGCATCACCAATGTCGCCGCGCGGGCGACGGCGCGGGCCGACGAGCTGAGCGACGAGGAGTTCCGGGAGGGCGGCCGGATCCTGACCGAGAAGGTGGCGCGGCTACGGCCCCGGTGGCTCGCGGTGGTCGGGATCACCGCGTACCGCACGGCGTTCGACGACAGAAAGGCCCAGATCGGGCCGCAGGAGCGGACGATCGGGGAGACCCGCGTCTGGGCGCTGCCCAACCCGAGCGGTCTGAACGCGCACTGGACGGCGGCGACGATGGCGGCGGAGTTCGCCCGGCTGCGGGAGGCCGCGGCGGACGGCTTGGCCGGCTGAGACGGCTGAGGACCACCGCGGTTCGGTGGCGGCACCCGCCTTGCCAATTTTGTGGCAAGCGTTGACAAGTTTGCGCAACGGTGACGACCATGCAATATGTCGTTCATCCACCTCGCTCCGTCGAACAAGTAACGGAGCTGCCATGGCCACCACCCTCACCGACGTTGCCAAACGCGCCAACGTCGCCCTCTCCACCGCGTCCCGGGCGTTCAGCGACCCCGACCGGCTCGGGCCGCAGACCTTGCGCAAGGTTCTCGCCGTTGCGCAAGAGCTGGGTTACGAGTCGCCCGTGGCGCGTACTGCCGAGCCCGTCGCCGAGGGCGGGACGGTCACCGTGGCCGTCGTCGTGCCGGACATCGCCAATCCGGTGTTCGGGGCGTTCGTGAAGGCCGCCCAGGGCGCGGGATGGCACCGCAGGCAGACCGTCGTCCTCGCGGACACCGATCTCAGCCCGGACCGGGAGCGCGAGGTGATCACGCATCTGCGGGAGCGGGCGGACGGTCTGATCGTCTGCTCGCCCCGGCTGGAGGCGGACGAGATCCTCGACATCTGCGGCCGCACCCCCGCCGTCCTCGTCAACCGCGAGACATCCGGCGCGGACTGTGTCATCGCGGACGCCGGGCACGGCATGCGGCAGGCCGCCGAGTATCTGGCCGCGCTCGGCCACCGGCGGATCGCCTATGTCCAGGGCATGCAGCGCTCTTGGTCCAACGCGCACCGGGTCGAGCTGATCCGGCGCGAGGCCGAACGGGCCGGTCTTGAGCTGGAGTTGCTCGGCTGGCAGGCCGAGACGGTCGCGGGCGGTACGGCGGCGGCGGCCGGTGTGATGGCCTCGGGCGCGTCCGCCGTGATCACCCACAACGATCTGATGGCGCTCGGTGTGATCGCCGGCGCGCGGGCACTGGGGCTGAGTGTCCCGGCGGACCTCAGTGTCATCGGGGTGGACGACATCCCGTTCGCCGAGGTGTCGCAGCCGTCGCTGACCAGCATCGCCGTACCGATGGCCAAGGCGGGCGCGCTCGGCACGGAGCTGCTCGGGCAGGTCCTGTCGGGCGAGCGCTCCACCCCGCGGCTGCTGCGGCTGCCGACCCAGCTCATCGTGCGCGGGTCCAGCGCCCCGCCCGGTGGCGGCGGCCCGGCCACCCCCCACGCCGCGTGGGGACCCACCGCGGACCGAACCACGAAGGACGACGTCTCATGAGCACCGGCACACCGTCACACGGCACCTCCTCGCCCGGCATACCACCGCACAACACAGCGCCGCACAACACACCGGCGTACGGCACCCCCTCCGCGCCGCCCCTGCGCGTCGTGGTCGCCGACGCCAATCTCGCCCCGCTGCGCGCCGAGTTCGAGGCCGCGCTGCCCGCCGGCACGGCCGTCGTCTGGCCGGACGTACGGGACACCGGCGCGGTCACGGCGGCCCTCGCCGACGCGGACGTCCTCGTCTCCGGACAGTGCACTGCCGCGATGGCCGCCGCAGCGCCGCGCCTGCGGCTGGTCCACGCGGCCGGCGCCGGTACGGAGAAGATCGACACCGCCGCGCTGGCCCCCGGTACCCGGGTCGCCAACACCTTCCACCACGAGAACTCGATGGCGGAGTACGCGATCTCCGCCGCGATCCTGCTGCGCCGGGGCTTCCTGCGCCAGCACACCGCGCTGCGCGAGGGGCTCTGGGACTCCCCCGTGTACTCCCCGGACGCCCCGTGGGTGGACAGCCTGGCCTCGGCGACCGTCGGCTTCGTCGGCTTCGGCCATATCGGCGCGCGCTGCTGGGAGTTGTTCCGGGCGCTCGGCGCGCGGGGCGTCGCCGTCACCCGGCGCGGCGATGTCGACGCGGCGGAGCAGCGGCTGGAGTGGTCGGGGACGGTGGACGACCTCGGCACGCTGCTGGAGACCTCCGACGTGGTCGTCGTGTCGGCACCACTCAGCGAGGCGACGACCGGGCTGATCGGCGCGGCCGAGGTCGCCCGGATGCGACCCGGCTCCGTACTCATCAATGTGGGCCGGGGGCCGGTCGTCGACGAGGACGCGCTCTACCGGGCGCTGCGCGACCGCGCCATCGGCGGCGCCGCGCTCGACGTCTGGTACCGCTACCCGGCGAGCGGGCGGCACGGCGCGCCCGGCAACCACCCCTTCGAAGAGCTGGACAACGTACTGATGACTCCCCACTCCTCCGGGCTCACCCGCGAGACCTTCGCGCGCCGGGCCGCCGACATCGCCGCCAACATCGGCCGGCTGGCCGCGGGCGAAGAGCCGCACAACGTCGTGGCGGTGGCCCGATGACCGGCACCGGCGGCAACAGGACAACGGACAGCGGCCACGACACCGGCAGGGCGAGCGACACGATCGTCGCCGCCGACGTGATCATCACCAGCCCCGGCCGTAACTTCGTCACACTCAAGATCACCACCGCGCAGGGCCTGACCGGCTGGGGCGACGCCACCCTCAACGGCCGTGAGCTGGCCGTCGCCTCGTATCTGCGGGACCATGTCGCGCCGCTGCTCATCGGCCGCGACCCCGCCAGGATCGAGGACACCTGGCAGTACCTCTACCGGGGCGTGTACTGGCGGCGCGGGCCGGTCACCATGACCTCCATCGGCGCGGTGGACATCGCGCTGTGGGACATCAAGGGCAAGACCACCGGACAGCCCGTCTACCAGCTCCTCGGCGGCGCCGTCCGCGACCGGATCCTCACCTACACACACGCCACCGGCTGGGATGTCCCCCAGCTGCTGGACTCCATCGACGCCCGCCGCGAACAGGGCTTCCTCGCCGTCCGCGCGCAGAGCGGCGTACCCGGACTGGACATGGTGTACGGGGTGACCAACGGCGCCGCCGGTTACGAGCCGGCCGGGCGCGGCGCGGCCCCCGTCGAGGAGGTCTGGGACACCGACGCGTATCTCCGGCACGCGCCGAAGGTGCTCGCCGCCGCCCGCGACCACGTGGGCCCCGAGCTGAAGCTGCTGCACGATGTCCATCACCGGCTGACGCCCGGTCAGGCGGCGCGGCTGGGAAAGGAGTTGGAGGGCGTCGGGCTGTTCTGGCTGGAGGACGTCACCCCGGCGGAGAACCAGCAGGTGCTGCGCCACGTACGGCAGCACACCACGGTCCCGCTGGCGATCGGCGAGGTGTTCAACACCGTCTGGGAGTGCCAGTCGCTGATCACCGAGCAGCTCATCGACTTCGTACGGACGTGTGTGACGCACGCGGGCGGCATCAGCCATCTGCGGCGGATCGCGGCGCTCGCCGAGATCTGGCAGATCGCGCTGGGGCCGCACGGGCCGTCGGACGTCTCGCCGGTGGCGCTGGGCGCGTCGCTGCACGTGGGGCTCTCGACACCGAACTTCGCCATCCAGGAGTACATGGGCTACGAGCCGCTGGTGCACGAGGTGTTCCAGCACGGCTGGTCGTACGAGAACGGCTATCTGCACCCCGGTGACCTGCCCGGTATCGGGATCGAGGTCGACGAGAAGCTCGCGGCCCGCTACCCGTACGAGCCCGCCTACCTGCCGGTCGCGCGTCGGCGCGACGGCTCGATGACGGACTGGTGAGCGACGTGTCGACAGCTCTTCCCCGGACCACGGGGACCACGGGAACCACCGCTCCGATTGCCCCCCTCCCCCGGCTCGGTCCCTCGACCGTGCCCGCCGGCGCCGCGCTCAACGCGCGCCCGCCCGCCGAGACCGGCATCGTGCATCTGGGGCTCGGCAACTTCCACCGCGCCCACCAGGCCGTACACACGGCGGCGGCGCTGGCCCACACCGACGGTCCGTGGGGCATCCTCGGGGTGGCCGACCGCTCCACCGGGGTGGCCCGGGCGCTGCGCGAGCAGGAGATGCGGTACGCGGTCGTGGAGATCTCCCCGGAGCGCACCCGGATCACCGTGCCCGCCGTGCACACCGGCGCCCTGGTCGCGGCCGAGCGGCCGGACGCGGTGCTGGACGCCCTCGCGGCGCCGGACACGGCGATCATCACACTGACCGTGACCGAGCACGGCTACACGTTCTCGCCGCGCACCCACGGTCTGGACCTCGACGCGCCCGCCGTACGGGCGGACCTCCGGGGCGACGCGCCGCCGCGTACGACGATCGGCCGGATCGTGCGCGGGCTCCAGCGGCGGCGGCGCGCGCACGCGCGGCCGGTGACCGTGCTGAGCTGCGACAACCTGGTGGGCAACGGCGCGCAGACGCGGCGGCTGGTACGGGAGTTCGCGGAGGCGCTGCCCGCCGCCGAGCGGGACGATCTGGTGCCGTATCTGGAGAGCGCCGTGACGTTCCCCGGTTCGATGGTCGACCGGATCGTGCCCGCGACCACCGATGTCTACCGGGACGCGGTCGCCGCCGGGCTCGGGGTGCGGGACGCCGTACCGGTGCCGGCCGAACCGTTCTCGATGTGGGTCATGGAGGATCGTTTCTGCGCCGGGCGTCCGCGCTGGGAGCACAGCGGCGCGCTCTTCACCGACGACGTCGAACCGTACGAACTGCTCAAGCTCCGGCTGCTCAACGGCACACACTCGCTCATCGCGTATCTCGGCGCGCTGGACGGGCGGGCGACCATTCCGGAGTCGGTCGCCCGGCCGTTCGTCGCGGACGCGGCGCGCGCCGTGCTGTACGGCGACTACCTGCCGAGCCTGACCGTGCCCGCCGGTATCGATCCGGACGCGTACGTCGCCCAGCTCTTCGAGCGGTGGGCCAACACCGCGCTGGGGCACCGTACCCAGCAGGTCGGCTCGGACGGTTCGGTCAAGCTCCGCCAGCGGGTGCCGGAACCGGCGCTGCTGCATCTGCGCGCCGGGCGCATGCCGCACCATCTGGCGCTGACCGTCGCCGCGTACCTCTGCTGTGTGACACCGCCGCCCGGCTTCTCGCCCGGGCCGCACGCCACCGCCATGGTCGATCCGGCCCGCGAACGGCTGGCCGCGCTCGCGCGGCGCGCCCCGGCGGCCTCCGGCGCGTCCCGCGTGGCGGCCGTACTGGACAGCGGGCTGCTCGGGACCGGTCTGACGGAGTTCCCTGCCTTCGCCGCCCGGATCGCCGAGTTCGTCGATGTCATCGTCCGGCACGGACCCGGCGCGGCGGCGGCCGAAGCGGGCCGTGCGGCGGAGTCGGAGCCGAAGTCGGAGGCGAATTCGGATCCGAAGTCGGATCCGAAGTCGGAGCCGCTGCACGCGAGTTGACCCGCCGCTCTCGCTCTCTTCACCCCACCACTCCCGCCACTCGCTCACAAGGACGTGAGAACGTGCTCGCTCCCGAATCGACCCGCGCCGCCGTCCTGCACGGCCCGGACGACCTCCGTGTCGAGGACCGCCCACTGCGGCCCCTCGGCCCCGGCGATGTGCTCGTCGCGGTCGACGCCGTCGGTGTGTGCGGCTCCGACATGCACTACTTCGCCACCGGCCGCAACGGACAGAACGTACTGCGGCAGCCGACCGTCCTCGGTCACGAGGCGTCGGGAACCGTCGTCGCGACGGGCTCCGGCGTACGGCTCGACACCGGCACCCGGGTCGCGGTGGAGCCCGCCGTGGGCTGCGGCGACTGCGACACCTGCCGGTCCGGCCGCTACAACCTCTGCCCGGACGGCACCTGCTTCGGCTCGCCGCCGACCGACGGCACCTTCGCCGAGTACATCGTCGCGACGCGCCGTGCCGTACACCCGCTGCCGGACACACTCCCGCTGGAGACGGGCGCGCTGATCGAGCCGCTGGCCGTCGCGGTGTGGGCGGTACGGCGCGCCGGGGTCGCGTTCGGCGACCGGGTGCTGATCACCGGGGCCGGGCCGATCGGCATCCTCGTCGCGCAGGTGGCACGGGCCGCCGGGGCGACCGAGGTGATCGTCACCGATGTGCACGACGCCCGTCTCGACCGGGCGCGCGCGCTCGGCGCGACCGATGTCCTCAACACGGCGGACGGCGCGCCCCAACTGACCGGGATCGACCGGCTGCTGGAGTGCTCCGGCCATCCGGGCGCGCTGTGGCAGGGGCTGCGGACGCTGCGTCCGGCCGGGCGGGCGATCGTCGTCGGCCAGGCGGCGCCGGAGGTCGACGGGCTGCCGCTCGCGCATCTCCAGCGCTGGGAGATCGAGCTGTCCACGGCGTTCCGCTACGCCCATGCCTTCCCGACGGCGATCGCGCTGGCGGCCGACGGCCGGGTGGACCTCGGCGGTGTGCTCACCGGACGGTTCGCGCTCGACGAGGCGGCCGACGCGCTGCGGGCGCCGGTGAAGGATCCGACGCATCTCAAGGTCGTCGTACGGCCGGGTGACCGGTCGAGCCGGTCCGACCGGTCCGTCTGACGGATCAGTCACCCCCCTCGCCCCAAAAGAAGACCCCACAAGCCCCACCCACCATCCGTTCCACTCCGTCCCGCTCCGGACAACAGATCCGTTCAAGGAGGCATGGATCATGGCCAACACCACCACCCCGGCCGCAGTCCCCGACCCGCGCGCCGTCAAGCGCGCGGCGTGGGCCGGTCTCATCGGCACCGCGCTCGAACAGTACGACTTCGTGATCTACGGAACCGCTTCCGCGCTGATCTTCAGCGAGCTGTTCTTCCCCAATGTGTCGGCGTCGGTCGGCATCCTCGCCAGTTTCAGTACGTACGCGGTCGGGTTCGCCGCGCGCCCGCTCGGCGGGCTCTTCTTCTCCCGGTACGGCGACCGCCTCGGCCGCAAGTGGGTGCTGGTCGCGACGCTGCTGCTGATGGGCGGCTCCACACTGGCCATCGGACTGCTGCCGACCTACGGACAGGTGGGGCTGCTCGCCCCGATCCTGCTGCTGATCTGTCGTATGGGCCAGGGCTTCGGCGCCGGCGCAGAACAGTCGGGAGCCGCCTCCCTGCTCACCGAGACGGCGGCCAAAGGCCGCAGGGGCAGGCTGTCGTCCCTGGTCATGACGGGCGCGGCGCTGGGCACCGCGATGGGCGCGGTGGCCTGGATCCTCGCGCAACGGCTCTCCGACGACGCGCTGATGACCTGGGGCTGGCGGCTGGTCTTCGGCAGCAGCCTGGTGGTGACCGTCGCCGCGATGGTCATCCGGCGCAAGCTCCACGAGAGCCCGGTCTTCCAGGAGTTGAAGGAGAAGCGGGAGCGGCCCTCCTCGCCGGTGAAGGAGGTGCTGACGACAGGCCGGAAGCCGATGCTCCTGGTGCTCTTCATGAACTGGGGTATCAGCACACAGTCGTACACCTACCAGGTCTTCATGGCCTCCTATCTGGTGACGACGGTCGGCGTGGACAAGAAGTTCGTGCCGGAGGTGCTGCTGCTGGGCGCCATCTGCGGCGGTATAGCGGCGATCGCGTTCGGAACGCTCTCGGACCGCTTCGGGCGCAGGCCCGTCTACACGACGATCCTCAGCGCGCTGGTGCTGCTGCCGGTGCCGACCTTCGTCGCGCTCAACTCCGGTTCCAAGGTGGCGATCACCGTGGCGATCGTCATCGGCTTCATCCTGGCCTGTCAGGGCGCGGTCGGCGTCCAGATGAGCTTCTTCCCCGAGCTGTTCGGCAGCCGCTACCGGTACGCGGGGGTCACGCTGGGCCGGGAGTTCTCCTCGGTGATCGGCGGCGGGGTCGCGCCGCTGATCTGCACCGCGCTGGTCACCGCGTTCTCCGGGTCGTGGATTCCGGTCGCCGTCTACATGATGCTGATCACGGCGGTCAGTCTGATCGCCACCCGGATGGCGCCGGAGACGCTCGACCGGGATCTGTCCCTGCCCACCGACGCCACCGACCCCGGCGCGGCCCGCGCCCGGCAGGAACAGGCCCTGCCCGGCGGCCGGTTGGAGAAGGTCGGCGACTGACCCCGCGCCCACGCCACCGCCCGGCGGCCCCCGGTGCTTTCCGGGCGGCGGCCGGGCGGCGGCGCGCCGCATTCGGGCACCCTCCGAGCGTCCTGCGGGCGTTCTCCGGGCAGCCGCCTTCGTACGGCCCTCATCTGACCCTCAGTCAGCTGAGGGCCGTTCGCGGGAAGGCGGTACGAGCCCTCGCCGCCCCGTCGGGCACCGAGTAGCATCCGCCTCACGAGCGTTGCGAGCTGGGAGGACACCCGTGAGCCGGCTGACCGGCGGAGACCCGTCCCTGCTGCGGCGGATCAACTCCGCCGTGGTACTGCGCGCCCTGCGCGACTCCGGATCGCTCACCCTCACGGATCTCACCCACCTCACCGGGCTCTCCCGGCCCACCGTCGAGGGGGTCGTGGAGGGGCTCATCGAGACGGGGCTCGTCGCCGAATCCGCGCCGGAGGAAGGCGAGACCCGTAAACAGGGCCGCCCCGCGCGACGGTTCAGATTCCTGGCCGAGGCCGGGCATCTGCTGGGCATCGAGATCGGCTCGCACCGGGTGGCCGCGCGGGTCTCCGGTCTGGACGGCCGGATCGTCGGCAGTGGCTCGCGCGAGGTCGCGCGGACCGCCGACGCGGACACCCGTCTGGAGCGCGTCGCGCTCCTCGTCGCGGACGTCCTGCGCGACGCCGGGGTGGCGCGCGGCTCCCTGTGGGCCGTCGGCGTCGGCAGCCCCGGCATCGTGGAGGCCGACGGGACCGTACGGCTCGGCACGGCGCTGCCGCAGTGGACCGGGCTCGCGCTCGGCGAACGGCTGCGCCGCTCGTTCAGCTGTCCCGTACTGGTCGAGAACGACGCCAACGCGGCGGCGGTGGCCGAGCAGTGGCAGGGCGCGGCCGTCGACTCCGACGACGTGGTCTTCGTCCTGGCGGGGCTCAGCCCCGGCGCGGGTGCCCTGATCGGCGGACGGCTGCACCGCGGTTTCGGCGGCGCGGCGGGCGAGATCGGGGCGCTGCATCTGCTGGGCCGCGGGGCGACCCCGGAGAAGCTGCTGTCGACGACGGACGAGCCGCTGCATCCGCTCGACGAGCAGGCGGTGGCCGCGGTCTTCGCGCGGGCCAAGGGCGGTGACGTACGCGCCGGGGAGGCCGTGGAGCGCTTCGCGCAGCGGCTGCTGCACGATGTGGCGGCGCTGGTGCTGGCGCTGGATCCGGAGCTGGTGGTGATCGGCGGCTGGGCGGCCGGGCTCGACGGGGTCCTCGATCCGCTCCGCCGCGAGCTGTCGCGCTTCTGTCTGCGTCCGCCGCGCGTGACGCTCTCTCTGCTCGGCGAGGCGGCGGTGGCGACGGGCGCGCTGCGCCTGGCGCTCGACCATGTCGAGGAGCGGCTCTTCACGGTGGAGGGCACGGCGCCGGCCCGCCGCTGAGCGACGGGCCGGGGAGAACGGGCGAGCCGGAAAAAGGCGGGTGGGACCCGGGGCTCAGGAGGCCCGGCGCTCCTGCGGCCCGTCGCGGTCGCTGATCTCCAGGTCGCCGGAGTCCCCGAAGGTGAGCCGGCAGGTGTCCGCGCGGTACGTCGCCACCGAGACGGCGGCGACCCGGCCCGCCACCACATAGCGCGTGGTGACCACCAGGACCGGGGCGCCGGGCAGACGGTCCAGCTCCTTGGCGTCGTCCGCGCGCGCGGAGCCCAGTTCGACCGCGCGGTCCTGGCCGTCGAGCCCGAGCCGCTGGAGTTCGCGCAGAACGCTCCGGGCGCGGGCGGGTCCGGAGGGCGCGTCGATGGCCGACAGCTCGGGCACCGAGGCGTCCGGTACGTAGATCAGCTCGGCGGCGACGGTCTGGCCGTGGGTGATCCGGACCCGGCGGACGGTGTGCACCTCGGCGGGGCCGGTCTCCAGCAGCCGGAGCACGGCGGCGGGCGCGGGGGCGAGGACGCAGTCGCGGGGGCGCCAGGAAGCGGCGTCGTCCTGGTCGTCGCCCGGCCACTCGTGCCGGGGCGTGGAGACGTCGACGCCCACCCGGGGCGGTGCGACGGTCGTACCGACGCCGCGGCGGCGCTGGAGCCTGCCCTCCAGCTCCAGTTGTTCGAGCGCCTGGCGCAGGGTGGCGCGGGCGACTCCGAAGCGGGCGGCGAGTTCACGCTCGTTGGGCAGGATCTCCCCCACCGCGAACTCGGTGTCGAGGGCCTCGGCGAGCACGTTCCTCAGATGCCAGTACTTGGGTTCCGGCACCGTCTCCAGTCGCGTGGTCCCCACCCTGATCCTCCGCAATCGCCGTTCGCCGGCGGGTTTTCCGTGCCCTTGTTTATTAAAGGTTCCTGCACTAAAAAGTGACCATAGGACGACCCAGCGTGTTGGTCAAGACCAATCCGGTGTGATGGCGGCGGCCCCGGCGGGCCCCGCCGCGCTACAGCGCCGGCCGCCCGGGATCCGTTCCGGCGAGCTTGTCCGGGTTGCGCATGAGGTAGACGCACTCCACCAGGCCGGCCACCAGCTCCAGCTGAAGTACGAGATCCGGGCCGCCCTCGCCGAGGACCAGCGCCGCGGGAGCCCCGTTGAACTCCATGAGCCGGACCGAGAAGCGCGCCGCGTCGGCCCCGACGGCGATGACGAACCTGCCCACCTTGTCGGACCCCTCCAGGATCCGCAGGGGCGCCTTGGCCTTGCCGCCGCCGTCACCGATCAGCCGCACGTCCGGCGCGAGCAGGGCGAGCAGCTCGTCGAGATCGCCCCCGCCGGCCGCCGCGAGGAAGCGCTCGGTCACCCCGCGGCGCTCGGCCGGGTCGACGTCGTACCGCGGTCTGCGCTCCCCGACATGGCGGCGGGCCCGGCCCGCGAGCTGCCGTACGGCCGGCTCGGACCGTTCGAGGACGGTGGCGATCTCCGCGTACGGGAAGCCGAACGCCTCCCGGAGCACGAAGACCGCCCGCTCCAGGGGCGAGAGCGACTCCAGGACGACCAGGACGGCGAGCGACACCGAGTCGGCGAGGACGGCGCGTTCGGCGGTGTCGGGCGCGACCGGCCCGTAGTCGGTGACGACCGGCTCGGGCAGCCAGGGACCGACGTACGCCTCGCGGTGGGTGCGCGCCAGGCGCAGCCGGTCGATGGCCAGGCGGGTGGCGATCCGTACGAGATACGCGCGCGGCTCGCGGACGTCCGACGTGTCGTGGGCGCTCCAGCGCAGCCAGGTCTCCTGCACCACGTCCTCGGCGTCGGCGACCCCGCCGAGCATGCGGTAGGCCACGGCGGTCAGCACGCCCCGGTGCGCCTCGAACTCGTCGCTGTCCACGGTGTTGGTCGCCACCCCGCCATCCCAGCGGACGGCGCCCGCGCTGTCCAGATCAGCCGCGCGCCACGGGCGGCCTGTTCCGCACCGTCCGCCGCGCCGCCCGCCGGGCCGCCCGCCGCTGCGTCAGCACTCCGGATCCGACCGCCACCCCCACTCCCACCAGCAGACTTCCGGCCGCCTGCCCAGCGCCGAAGGTTCCGGTACCGACCAGGGGCGCGGTGAGCGCGGCCGAGACGGGGATCAGTCCGGAGCAGAGCGTGGCGCGCTCGGTGCCGATGCGCCGCATCCCCATGTACCAGCAGACGAAACCGATCACGGTCACCACGACCGACTGCCACAGCAGCGCCGCGGCCTCGGGCCGGGTCGGCACCCGCAGCGCGCCGCCGCCGTCCAGGAGGAGCGCGAGGACGAGGGACTCGACGGCCGCGACGGCGCAGACCACGGCGGACAGCAGCCGGGGTCCGAGCGGCCTCAGGACCGGCGCCGCGAGGACAGCGAAGCCGGTCTCCCCGACCAGCGCGCCCACCGACCAGGCGAGTCCCGCCGCGTCCGTGCGCCCCCACCCCTGGACGACGCAGGCGCCGCCGGCCACGAGGAGCGCCCCGTGGACCGCGGGCCGCGCCGGGCGGCGCCCGTTCAGCAGCGGGATGAGTACGGCGACCATGATCGGCGCGCAGCCGACGAGAACGCCGGGCACGGCGGGCTCCGCGCTGCGCTCGGCGGCCAGAACCGCCAGGTTGAAGCCCACCATGCCGATGGCCGCGAGCGCCGCGAGCCGCCCCCACTGGCGGCCGGTCAGCGGGCGCAGCGCGGCCGGGGCGCCGCGGGCCACGAGCGGCAGGAGGAGCAGGGCCGCGATCCCGTAGCGCAGGGCCTGGCCGCCGGCGTGGGGGTAGTCGCCGAGCACGCTGTTGGCGGTGAACGAGGCGCCGACGAGGACACAGGCCAGCCCGGCGAGGAGCGCGCCACGCAGGATCTCGGCGGCGGACGTGGGCGGGGCGGGAACAGGGGCGGAAGCGGAAGCGGGGTGGTGCACGGTCGGAAGGGGCTCGGGCAGGTGGAGCACGGCCGGAGGGGGCTCGGGCAGGTGGGGCTCGGTCGAGTGGTTCACGGACCGACCGTAGAAAGCGGGGCGGTCCGGTTTAAGGTCCACTTCCATGGCGTCTTCAAGGACCAATCCGCCCCCGGGGACCGGACCACCGCCCGGCCGCGCCGCCTGGGAGCTGCTGCTGCCGGCCGCCGCGGCGCCCGCCCGGGGCCGGGGCCGCGCGCTGCGGGCCGCGCTGCGCGAGGCCGTCAGATCCGGCCGGCTCGGCGCCGGGACGCGGCTGCCCGCCAGCCGTGAACTCGCCGCCGATCTCGGGGTGTCGCGCGGTCTGGTCACGGAGGCGTACGAGCAGCTGACCGCCGAGGGCTATCTGCGCAGCGGTCGCGGCGCGGGCACCTGGGTGGGCGACGCGGTACGGGCGGCGGACCGGCCCGCCCGCGATCTGGCCCCGCGGCCGCCCGGCGCGCGGGCCGACTTCCGTCCCGGCACCCCGGATCCGGCGCTCTTCCCGCGCGCCGCCTGGTCCGCCGCGTACCGGTCCGTGCTGGCCACGCTGGAGAACGACGCGCTCGGCTACCCCGACCCGCGCGGGCTGCCCGCGCTCCGTACCGCCCTGGCCGCGCTGCTCACCCGGCGGCGCGGGGTCGCCGCCGATCCGGAGCGGCTGGTGGTCTGCTCCGGGGTGGCGCAGGCGACGACGCTCTTCGGGGCCGTGCTGTACGGGCGCGGGCTGCGCGCGATCGGCGCCGAGGACCCGGGCAGCCCGGAGCACACGGCGCTGTTCCGCGCGGCCGGGCTCGTCTCCGTACCGCTGCCGCTGGACACGGCGGGGCTGGCCCCGGAGCCGCTGGTCCGGTCGGGGGTACGGGCCGTGGCGACCACCCCCGCCCATCAGTTCCCGTCCGGAATCGCCTACTCCGCGGAGCGCCGCGCCGAACTCCTCGCCTGGGCGCGGGCCGTGGACGGCTACATCCTGGAGGACGACTACGACGGCGATTTCCGTTACGACCGGGCGCCCGTCGGCGCGCTTCAGGGGCTGGACCCGGAGCGCGTCGTGTACACGGGCTCGGTCAGCAAGTCGCTCGCCCCCGGGCTGCGGCTCGGCTGGCTGCTGGCCCCCGGGGAGCTGCTGGACGAACTCGTCGAGCGCAAGCGGACGATGGACCTGGGCAACCCCGCGCTCGACCAGGCCGTGCTCGCGGATTTCATCGTACGCGGCGGGTACGACAGCCAGTTGCGACGCTGTCAGCGCGCCTACCGGGAGCGGCGGGACGCCCTGGTCGCGGCCCTGGACACGCACTTCCCCGGCACGGAGGTCAGCGGTATCGCGGCCGGGCTCCATGTCATCGCGCGGCTGCCCTCGCGGTACGGCCCCGAGGAGCGTTTCCTGCGCCGGGCGGCGGAGGCGGGGGTCGCGCTGCGCCCGCTGACGGCCCACGGTGCGGCCGGGCCTCGGGACGGCCGCGTACGGCTGGTACTGGGGTACGCGCAGCTGTCGCCCGCCCGGATCGGGAGCGGGGTGCGGCTGCTGGCCGAGGCGGTCCGGACGGCCGGAAATGACAGGTGACCAGGGGCTGTTCATACGGGGTTCGCGTGATCGTTGTCGCCGGGCGTTAGTCATGGGGGGACACCCCGGCGTTCCGACCCCGCCCAGGAGGTACCCCCATGCCGTACGACCGCAGGACCCCCGCCGACCCCGCCCCCACCGCTCCCTCCGCCGGCGCCCCCGGCGGCCCGGGGCGCCGCAGTGTGCTGCGCGGCTCGGTCGCCGCCTCGGCGGCGCTGGCCCTGCCCGGCGGCGCGCTGGCCGTGGCCGCCGCGCCCGCGCAGGCGCTCTCCGGCCGGCCGCGGGCCGCCTGGGGTGTGCAGGCGGGCGATGTCACCTCGTCGTCCGGGCTGGTGTGGGTACGGTCGGACCGGCCCGCCCGGATGATCGTCGAGACCTCCGCGACCTCCTCGTTCCGCAGTTCCCGCCCCTGGCACGGCCCGCTGCTCGGGGCCGGTACGGACTTCACGGGGACGGTGCCGCTGCACGGTCTGCCGGCCGGTGAGCAGGTGCACTACCGGGTGACGCTGGCCGACCCGGACGACCCGCGCCGTACGGGCGAGCCGGTGTACGGCACCTTCCGTACCGCGCCCGCGAAACGCCGCCAGGACGTCCGCTTCGTCTGGTCGGGCGACATCGCGGGCCAGGGCTGGGGCATCAACCCGGACATCGGCGGCTACCGGGTGTACGACGAGATGCGCCGGCTGAACCCGGACTTCTTCCTCTCCAGCGGCGACAACATCTACGCGGACGGGCCGATCGCGTCGAGCGTGACGCTGCCCGACGGGCGGGTGTGGCGCAACATCACCACGGACGAGAAGGCGAAGGTCGCGGAGACCCTCGCCGAGTACCGGGGCAACTTCCGCTACAACCTGCTCGACGCGAACGTACGGCGCTTCAACGCCGAGGTCCCCTCGATCACCCAGTGGGACGACCACGAGGTGCGCAACAACTGGTACCCGGGCCAGATCCTGGACGACGTCCGGTACACGGAGAAGCGCATCGACGTGCTCGCCCGGCGCGCGAGCCAGGCGTTCCGCGAGTACTACCCCGTTTCGACGCTGCACGCGCGCGGGGCCGACCAGCGCGTCCACCGGGTGATCGGCCACGGTCCGCTGCTCGACGTGTTCGTCCTGGACATGCGGACGTACCGGAACGCCAACTCGCCGGGCCGGCAGAGCGACGACACCACCGGCATCCTGGGCGCGGAGCAGCTCGGCTGGCTGAAGCGGGAGCTGGCGAAGTCGCGCGCCGTGTGGAAGGTGATCGCCGCCGACATGCCGCTGGGGCTGGTCGTGCCGGACGGCGCGACGGACATCGAGGCGGTCGCGCAGGGCGACCCGGGCGCGCCGCTCGGCCGGGAACTCCAGATCGCGGAGCTGCTGCGGTACATCAAGCACCGGCGGATCACCGGCACGCTGTGGCTGACGGCGGACGTCCACCACACCTCGGCGCAGCACTACTCGCCCGAGCGGGCGGCGTTCAAGGACTTCGAGCCGTTCTGGGAGTTCGTCACGGGCCCGCTGGCTGCGGGTCAGTTCCCGGCCAACGAGCTGGACGCCACCTTCGGTCCCGACAGGGTCTTCGTGAAGGCGCCCACGCGGCAGAACGTCTCCCCGCTGGAGGCGCCGCCGCTCTACGGCGAGGTGGCGATCGACGGCGGCAGCGGTGAGCTGACGGTCCGTCTGCGCGAGCAGGGCGGCACGGTGCTGTTCACGAAGGTGCTCCAGCCGGGCAGGGTCGGTCAGTAGAACCGCCGATGAGTCAATAGCCGCAGGTCAGCGCCGTGTTCGGGGTCATTGTCAGTGGTGGGCCCTACCGTATTTTCCATGACGCGATCCGTACAGGCGCTTGCCTATTCCCGTCCGTCCGCTCTGGAGAGTGTCCAGGGCGGACGGCTGCTCGGTCTGGAGACATCCGGTGGGCGCACGCCCCGGGGCGCCGAGGCCAGCCCCCGGTTCTTCTCGGGGTTCCTCGATTCGCCGCGGACCGCCGCCCGGGGGCTGCTGGCGGTGGCCGATGTGGCGGGCGCGCGGTATTACCGGCCGCAGCTCGGCGCGTCGCGCGACCCGGTGGTGACGGGGAACGGAGACCGGCTGCGCTTCGAGTCGTTCTCCGCCTGCTGCGGGGTGTACGCGCGGCTGGACGTCCTGCGGGACGGACTGGGCGGCGCGGAGACCGGACACGGCACGACGAATGTGGATGTGAACAACCCGCTGCGCGAGGCCCTTTCCCGGCTGACCGGTGACGATCCGCTCCATCTGCGGGTGGGCCCGGACGAGTTGGCCGTGACGACACTGGCCGGTGCGGTGGTGGAGAAGAAGGTCCCGCTGCCCGAGCGCTGGCTGCGCGGCTTCGCCGAGGCGCAGGTCGTCTCGGCCGGTTTCGATCTGCGGGCCGAGCTGACCGCCGCCGAGGCGGTGCGCTTCCTGCGGACGCTGCCGCGCGGCGGGGGCAGTGCCTCGCGCGGCGCGACCTGGGTCGTACCGGCGGGGCGGACCCTGCGGCCGACGACGCGGCCGGTGCCGGGGGCGGTCTGTCTGCCGGGCCCCGAGCGGCTGGCGGCGCTGGGCCGGGTGCTGCGGGACGCGACGGCGCTGCGGGTGTACGGGCCGGTGGCCGAGGGCCCGGCGGTGGCGAGCGCCTGGGAGGTGGTGCTGCCGGGGATGCGGCTGACACTCACGCTGTCGCCGGACGCGGCGCGCGGGTTCTCCGGCGAGGGCGGTGTGCTGGAGGCGCTGGCGACGGAGGAGGCCGCGGCGGACGCCGAGCTGGTCTCCGTACTGCTGGCGTGGGAGCCGCGGGTCGATCCGGGCGAGCTGGCGGAGCGGGCGGGGCTGCCGGTGGAGCGGGTGCGGGCGGCGCTGACCCGGCTGGGGACAGCCGGCCGGGTGGGGTACGACATCGCGGACGCGGCGTACTTCCACCGGGAGCTGCCGTACGGCGGGGACCTCGCCGAGCGGCACAATCCGCGGCTGGTCGCGGCGCGCGGCCTGCTCGCGGCCGGGGCGGTGACGCTCGACGGGGACCTGGCGTCGGTGGCCTCGGGCGAACGGCGGTATCAGGTAAGGGAGTCGGCCGGGGTGCTGAGCTGCACCTGCCAGTGGTGGGCGGACTACCGGGGGCGGCGCGGCCCGTGCAAGCACGCGCTGGCGGTGCGGATGGCACGCCGGGGGGTGGTGGTGCCGCCACCTGAGGCTGCTGGGGCCTCTGTTTCTGCTGTACCCGATGTTTCTGCTGTTACCGCTGTGGAGAACGCTGCCGGAGGTGCGCGATGAGTGAACTGCTGACCGCTGTACGGGCGGCGCGTGCCGCGGACATCCCCGGCATCGTCAAGCCGCTGACCGGCGCCGAGCGCAAGACGGAGCTGGCCGCGCTGAAGGCGCTCCGCGCGGAGCTGCGCGACTGGTCGTGGAAGCGGTGGCGGGAGCGGAACCGGGTGGGCCAGGCGCTGGTGGTGGCAGGGGCCGGCTGTATCACGGGGGCGGCGGCCGCGGCCGACTGGATCGGCGCCCGCGAGCTGCGGGAGAACGTCCATGTGTCCCATCCGCTCCTTCTCGACATCCTGGCGGAGCGGGATCCGGCGTGGCTCGGCGATCTGGCCCACCGGCTGGCGCGCCGCCCGGCCACCGGGGAGCTGGACTACCGGCTGATCTCCGGGCTGGTCGCGCTGGCGGGCTGCCCCGCGCCGGCCGACGACTCCTATGTGTACGGCTGGGTGGAGTCGTTGCCGACGCACGGGCGGCTGCTGCCCGCGCTCCGGGCCGATCCCGGGGTGGCGGCCATGGTGCCGCGGCTGTTCGAGGCGGCGGAGACACCGGCGTCGTTCGGCTGGCAGGTGGACACCACCGATCCGCACCACTGGCCGACGGCGCTCACCGTCCTCGCCGAGGAAGGGGTGCTGGAGCGCCGGGTGCTGGTGGACGGCGCCGTCGCGCGGCTGCTGCGCGGGGGCGCCCCGGGGGACGCGGTGTTCTTCCTGAATCTGCTGGTCCGGCTGGAGCTGACGCCGGACGAGGAGCGCGACCGGCTGCCGGACTGGACGGGCATGGCGGCGGACGGGATCTCGACGGTGGCCGGGCACGCGCAGGCGGTTGTCTCCCGGCTGGCGCTCGGCGGCGGGCTGTCCGCCCGGAGTCTCGCGGATGTGTCAGGCGCGCTGCTGTTCCGGCCGGAGAAGAAGCTGGTGCGGGCCCAGCTCATCCTGCTCGGCAAGGTCCTGCGCGCGGACCCGGGCGCGGCCGGTGAGCTGCTGCCCGTGATCGCCGAGACCTTCGGGCACGAGGACACCGCTCTCCAGGAGCGGGCGCTGAAGCTGGTCGCCCGTCATCTGCCCGCCGTGGACGAGGACATACGGTCGGACCTCGCCGCGTCCGCCGGTCTGCTGGCGACGGTGCACCGGGCGCGGGCCGTCGAGGTCTTCGGTGCGGACGCGATGGCGGCCGAGTCCGTTCCGTACGAGGAGATCCTGCCGCCCGTACCGCTCCCGGTGCGGACGGAGCCCGCTCCGGCGGACCTGGCCGAGCTGGTCGAGGAGGTGGCGGCGCTGATCAGTGCCCGCGGTGGCCCGGCGTCGTTCGAGCGGGCGCTGGACGGGCTGGTGCGTCACGCGTACCGGGACCGGACGGCGCTGGCCGACGCCCTGCGCGTGACGCTGGCGGACTGCTGGTGGCTGAACGACCTGCGGGAGTACGACCCGGAAGAGGACTTCGCCCGGGAGACCTACGGGGTGGAGGTGGTGGCCGCCTCGCTCTGCGAGCGGATCTCCCTCACGTCACTGCGGGACGCGGGGAAGCGTGCGGCGGTCCGGCACCCCTGTGCGCACACCGTGCTGGACGGGGTGCTCGACGCGCGGCTCCGGGAGGCCGCGTATCTGGTGCGTACGCGCCCGCTGCCGTTCCTGCTCGCGGCTCCGACCTGGGAGACGGGCGCGCTCGACCCGGAGGTCCTGGTGGAGCGGCTGGCCGAGTACCGCCGGCTGGGCGCCGACCCGGCCCCGGTCGACTTCGCGCAGGCCCTTCTGCGGGTACGGCGCGACGGGCCGCCGGAAGCGGCGCGCGCGGCGGCGGCGCTCGGCACCCCGGAGGGCGACCGGCTCGCGGCCTGGCTCACCGGCGAGGGCCCCGCGCTGCCCGCGCCGGCGTCCGCCGGGGAGCGGGAGCCGCGCAAGGAGGGCGGGTCCCCGGAGCCGGGCCGCTCGTGGCTGGGGTCGCTGGCCGAGCCGGTGCGCCGGCTCGCCGCGCGCCGGGCGCGGCTGGCGGCGGCCCGGGAGTTCCCCCCGGTCTTCCACCCGCTGGGCCACCCCGACCGGCTGTCCTGCTCCAACTGCTACCGCTGGGAGGGGAACCGGAATGTGAACTGGACGGCGGTCCTGCCCGAGGACCGGGACACCCTCGCCGGCTGGCTCGTGTACGACGTGGCGGAGTGCGCGCTGGCGGACCAGCGGGGCGGGGCCTGGTGGCTGCCGCTGGTCGCGGAGAGCGGCGGCCCGGCGGGCGTGTCGCTGCACCGGGCGGTGGCGTACGGGCTGGGCTCGCGGCATCCGCAGGACCGGCTGGCGGCCGTGGACGCGCTGCTGGTGCTGGCGGCCCGGGGCGATCTCGACGGGCGGTCGCTGGGCGAGGAGCTGGCCGCGCTGGTGGCGGCGGGCGACGTCAAGCCCAACCGGCTGGCGGACTCGGCCCGTACGGCAGCCGGGACCGGCGCGTACGCCACGGTCTGGTCCGTGCTGGGCGCGGCGCTCCCGGAGCTGCTGGCGAAGGCGGCGGCCGGGCCGGGTGCGGCCCGCGCCGGGCTGGGCGAGATACTGTCCGTGGCCGCCGACTGCGCGGAGCGGTGCCGGGCGACGGCGGAGATATCCGGCCTGGCGGAGCTGGCGGAGCGGGGCGGCAGCTCACGGGCGGCGACCCAGGCCGTACGGCTACTGGCCACAGTGCGCCATGGAAGCGATCATTCCGCGCCATAAAAGATCGAAGGTGGCTCAAAATGGAACATTTGCATCCTTAACCCATCAGTCACAAACCGTTCGTGATCACGCAACACCATGCGGTCAGAGTGAGGTCATGACCCATGTGACTTCCGCGAAGAGCGCCCGCCGTCCGCACCACTGGCGGCGGGACGTGGTCGAGCTGGCAGCCCTGTTCACCGCGGTGGCTGTCGCCGACGCCCTGGCGAACATGATCGCGCACGGACCCGACGGTACGTTCCTGCTGGTCGCGTCGGCCGTGGCACTCATCGCCACGGCCATGTTCCACACCTGGTGGGCCCGCCGCCACGGCCATGCGCCACCCGCCCCGGGGGCCGGGCCCACCCCCGACGCCCCCACGCCCTCCCCCCTGGAGCAGGACGGCGCCGCCCCCGGGGAGACGGTCCTGTGGCGGATGCGGACCACCGTCCGTGACGAGCCGGGCAGCCTCGCCGCGCTCTGCGCCGCGTTCGCCGCCCACCGGGTAGACATCCTCACCCTCCAGACGCATCCGCTGGCCGACGGCACGGTCGACGAGTTTTTGCTGCGCGCCCCCGCCGCCCTCCAGGCCAAGGACCTGACCCGCCAGGTCGCGGACGCCGGCGGCAGCGACACCTGGATCGAGCGCGCCGACGCCCACGACCTGGTGGACACCCCGACCCGGGTGCTGGGCCTCGCCACCCGCACCGCGCTGGACGCCGCCGAACTCCCGCTCGCACTGCGCCAGTTGCTCGGCCGCTGCACGATCCGCTCCCGGCCCGCCGGATCGTCCGGCGACCACCCCTTCGACGGGACCGCGCCCGTCGAAGGCGTACTGGAAGACACCGAGATGCGGCTGCGCGACCCGAACGGCGGCAGCATCACCGTCGAGCGCCCCTACCTCCCCTTCACCCCCACCGAGTTCGCCCGCGCCCGCGCGCTGGTCGAGCTGGACGCGCGGCTCGGCCCCCGTATCCCCCGCGGCAAGGA
The DNA here is from genome assembly GCF_003344965.1 of Streptomyces paludis. Taxonomy (NCBI): domain Bacteria; kingdom Bacillati; phylum Actinomycetota; class Actinomycetes; order Kitasatosporales; family Streptomycetaceae; genus Streptomyces; species Streptomyces paludis. Next base: position 529,343 of record NZ_CP031194.1, read on the forward strand.
CACCCTGACCCTCCCCGAGGGCGAGGAGATCACCGTCCGGCGCGCCGACAGCGACGACCTCGAAGCCGCCCTCGCCCTGCACGGCCGCTGCTCCGACCGCACCCTCGGCCTGCGCTACCACGGCCCGGCGGCCGACGCCGACCGCTACCTCGACCATCTGCTGAGCCCGCGCTTCGGACGCACCCTCACGGTCCAGACGGCCTCCGGACGGCTGATCGCCCTCGGCCATCTGCTCTGGGACGGCGACGAGACGGAGGTCGCGCTGATCGTTGAGGACGCCTGGCAGCGCCGGGGCATCGGCTCCGAACTGCTCGGCCGGCTGGTGGCCCTCGCGGTCGAGGCCCGCTGCGGCAGCGTGTACGCCGTCACCCAGGCGTCCAACACGGGCATGGTCGCCACCATGCGCGATCTCGGTCTGCCGCTGGACTACCAGATCGACGAGGGCACGCTCGTCATCACGGCCCGGCTGGAGACGGTGGCCGCACGGTCCCTCCCGTAAGGACCGACCGGATTCGGCCAATGCCGGGCGCCCGGCCCGGAAAACCCGTGTGACGAGGGACTTCCGGTGGGGAAGATGGCCGTATGTCAGACACCAACGGCAGCGCACTGCCCCGCCAGGTCGCCGACGCGTACGTCGACGCACTCATCGAACTCGACCCCATCACCGGCACCTACCTCGGGGTGGCGGAGTCCTCCCGCCGCCTCCCCGACTACTCCCCCGCCGGGCAGCAGGCCCTCGCCGACCTCGGCCGCGCCACCCTCGCGCGGCTCGACGAGGCCGAGACCCTGCCGGGCGCGGACAGCGAGGCCGAGCGGCGCTGCGGCCGGCTGCTGCGCGAGCGCCTGACCGCCGAACTCGCCGTCCACGACGCCGAGGAGGGGCTGCGCGTCGTCAGCAACATCCACTCGCCCGCGCACCACGTCCGCGAGGTGTTCACCGTCACACCGGCCGACACCGAGGACGACTGGGCCGCCCTCGCCGACCGACTGCGCGCGGTGCCCGCGGCACTGGCCGGATACCGCTCCTCGCTCGCCCTCGGGCTGGAGCGCAAACTGCCCGCCGGCCCCCGCCCCACCGCGACCTTCGTCGGACAGCTCACCGAATGGGCGGGCGACGGCGCCGGGGTCCGCGGCTGGTTCGAGGAGTTCGCCTCGGCGGGCCCCGAGTCGCTCCGTACCGAACTCGAGGCGGCGTCCGCCGCCGCCACCGCCGCCGTCGCGGAACTGCGCGACTGGATGCGCGACGTGTACGCCCCGGCCATCGAGGACGCGCCCGACACCGTGGGCCGCGAGCGGTACGCCCGCTGGGCGCGCTACTTCAACGGCACGGACCTCGACCTCGACGAGGCGTACGCGTACGGCTGGTCCGAGTACCACCGGCTGCGCACCGAGATGCGCGCCGAGGCCGAGAAGATCCTGCCCGGCGCGAGCCCCTGGGAGGCGCTCGCCCATCTCGATGTGCACGGCGAGCACATCGAGGGCGTGGAAGAGGTCCGGGTATGGCTCCAGAGCCTGATGGACGAGGCGATCGAGGCCCTGGACGGCACCCACTTCGAACTGGCCGAGCGGGTACGGAAGGTGGAGTCCCGCATCGCCCCGCCCGGCGGCGCCGCCGCCCCCTACTACACCGGCCCCTCCGAGGACTTCTCCCGCCCCGGCCGCACCTGGCTGCCGACCATGGGCGAGACCCGCTTCCCGGTGTACGACCTGGTCTCGACCTGGTACCACGAGGGCGTCCCCGGCCACCACCTCCAGATCGCCCAGTGGACCCACGTCGCCGACCAGCTCTCCCGCTACCAGGCGTCCGTCGGCCAGGTCAGCGCCAACGCGGAGGGCTGGGCGCTGTACGCGGAACGGCTCATGGACGAACTCGGCTTCCTGCCGGACCCGGAGCGCCGGATCGGCTACCTCGACGCGCAGATGATGCGGGCCTGCCGGGTGATCGTGGACATCGGCATGCACCTCGAACTCGACATCCCGGCGGAGTCCCCGTTCCACCCGGGCGAGCGCTGGACGCCCGCGCTGGCCCAGGAGTTCTTCGGCAACCACAGCGGCCGCCCGGCGGACTTCGTCGAAAGCGAACTCACCCGCTACCTGTCGATGCCGGGCCAGGCCATCGGCTACAAGCTGGGCGAACGCGCATGGCTCCTCGGCCGCGAGAACGCCCGCAAGGCGCATGGCGACGCGTTCGACGCGAAGGCGTGGCACATGGCGGCGCTGTCGCAGGGGTCGCTGGGGCTGGACGACTTGGTGGACGAGCTGTCGAAGCTTTAAGCCTCCCGGCGGGGTCGCCTCCCGGCTGGGGGTCGTGGTCTGGAGTGGTTGCGGGGTTCGGCCGGTTGTTTCTGTGCCGGGGGCCGGGGCACTCCGGAGGCGCATCCCCGGATGCATGATTTACGCCGCCGCGCGGGCCGGTTCTTTGACTGCGGACCGTTCAGCGGCACAAATCACGCTCTACATCCGGGGACGTCGCCTCCTGCGACCCCGGCCCCCTCCGGTAGGTGGACAGCCCGCGCTCAGACGTCCTCGGCCGGGCTCGGTGGGTCTGTGCGGGGCACAGACCCACCGGGCCTCCTCTTAGCCGAGCGCCGTGAATGTCGCGGCCATTACCGTCTCGTGCAGGCGTGGTAGCTCCGGGTCGTTCGGTTCCAGGAGTTCCTGGCTGGTCATTCCCTCCCGTACGGCGATCATCGCTCGGGTGACGCGCTCCAGTTGTGCGTCGGCCGGGTCGTGGCCGAGGTTGCGCATTGCCGCGCGGACAACGGGGATCAGCGCCTCGCGGAGGGTGCGCCGGTGGGTGACGAATGCCTCGGCGGCTTCCGGGTGGCGGATCGCGTGGGCGGTGAACTCCAGGTGGAGGAGATGGGCCTCGCGGTTGACGGTGAGTGTGGCGACCACGCGGGTCACGGCCTCGACCAGCTGTGCCGCACCGGCGGGGCCCGGGGCGGCGGTGGATCTCAGCTCGGTGACCGCCTCGTTCGCGGCGGCCTCCACGAGGGCGATCAGCTCCGTGGCGCGGGCCGCGTAGAGCGCGAGGATCAGTTCGTCGAGGGTCTTGAAGTTGGAGTAGAAGGCCCCGCGGGTGTACCCGGCCCGCGCGCACACGTCGTCGATCGAGGCCCGGCCCAGCCCCTTCCGCGCGAACACCTCCGCCGCCGCGGCGAGCAGCTGGGACCGGGTCTCGGCCCGGCGTTTGGTGACGCGCGGGGGCTTTCTCGGGGCTTCGGACTGGTTCGGGACAGCAGGCATCGTCGCACTCCAACTTGCGATTCACTTTTGAATCGGATACATAATCGTATTCGATGACCGAACCCGGCAGGGACGGTCGCCCCATCCCGTACCGGAGGACTCCATCATGAGCACGCCAGACGAACCACTGCCCCAGCCCGCGCCGCGGGGCTTCCGGGCCGAGCTGCGGGACGCCGTACAGCTCCGCACGATACTGCTCATCGTTGGCGTCCTTCTGCTCCAACTCGGCTTCATCCTGTCGTACATAGGCGCCTTCCATGCCCCGAAGCCGCAGGGCATCCCGGTCGCCGTCGTCGCGCCCGCGCAGGTGTCGGCGAGCACCGTCACCGCGCTGAACGGCATCGACGGCGGCCCGGTCACGGCCGAGGCCGTCGCCTCCCGGGCCAACGCCGAGAGCATGCTGCGTACGGGCGAGACCTCGGCGGTGCTCCTCGTCGACGCGGGCGGCACCGAGGACACCCTGCTGGTGGCGTCCGGCGGCGGCAAGGCCGAGGCCGACGCCGTCACAACGGTGATCACCCGGGCCGACGCGACGCGGCAGCGGACCGTGACCACCGAGGACATCGTCCCGCTCCAGTCCGGCGACGGCCGGGGACTCAGCGGCTTCTACCTCGTCACCGGCTGGATCGTCGGCGGCTATCTCGTCGCGGCCGCGCTCAGCATCGCCGCCCCCGGCCGGCCGCTCACCGCGCGGGGCGCGCTCCTGCGGCTCGGCGCTATCACGCCGTACGCGATCCTCTCGGGGCTCGGCGGCGCGCTCTTCGCGGACCAGGTGCTCGGGGCGCTGACCGGGCACTTCCTGGCGCTGTCGGGCATCGGCGCGCTGCTGGTCGTCTCGGCGGCGGCGGTCACCATGGCGTTCCAGGCGCTCTTCGGGGTCATCGGGATCGGGATCACCGTGCTCGTCTTCGTCGTCCTCGGCAATCCGTCGGCGGGCGGCGCGTACCAGTCGACCCTGCTGCCGCCCTTCTGGCGGGCGCTGTCCGACGCGCTGCCGAACGGCGCGGGGACCGACGCCGTGCGGCACATCGTCTACTTCGGCGCCCACGGCATCACCGGCCCGCTGCTCGTGATCAGCGCGTACGCCGCGGCCGGGGCGCTGCTGGCCGTACTCGTGCCCGCTCTCCGCGCGCTGCCGGACCACCGAGCCCCGCCGGTCCTTGACGATCTCCAGCCGGGCCGGGATCCGGCGGCGCAGATCGGCGACATGGCTGACGATGCCGACGCTGCGGTCGCGCTCCCGCAGCGAGTCCAGTACGTCGAGGACCTCGTCCAGCGCCTGTTCGTCCAGGCTGCCGAAGCCCTCGTCAATGAAAAGCGTGTCCAGCCGGACGCCCCCCGCCTCGTCCGTGACCACATCGGCCAGCCCGAGCGCGAGGGCGAGCGACGCGAAGAACGTCTCACCGCCGGAGAGCGTCGCGGTGTCCCGCTCCCGGCCGGTCCACGCGTCGACCACCTGGAGCCCCAGCCCGGACCGCCCGCGGCCACCGGCGCGCGCGGCGGAGTGGACCAGCGTGTAGCGGCCGGAGGACATGCGCCGCAGCCGTACGGAGGCCGCCGCCGCGACCTGTTCGAGCCGGGCCGCCAGCACATACGACTCCAGGCGCATCCGGCGCGCGTTGTCGCTGGAGGTGCCCGCGGTCAGCCCGGCGAGCCGGGCCACCCGGTCGTACTCCGCGCGCACCGGCCCCAGCCCGCGCACCTCCGTCCCGGCCTGCCGGGAGAGTCCGGCCAGCTCGCCCCGGCGCTCACGCGCGGCGGCGACGGCGGAGGCCGCGGCGCGCAGGGCGCGTTCGGCCGTGTCGTGGGCCCGCTGGGCGGCCTCGGTGTCGGCCGGCGGCAGCGCGGCGGCGGCGCGGGCCGCCGGCTCCCGGCGCCGCTCGGCCAGCGCGTGGGCCTCCCGCTGCCACGCGTCGATCAGGTGCTGCGCCGCACTCCGGTCGTTATCGGGGAGGAGGGCCTCGGCGGCGGCCCGGGGAGTGTCGAACCCGGCCCGGAACGCGGCGTTCGCCAGCCGGCCGTCGGCCTCCTTCCGCGCGAGCGCGGTGCTCTCGACGGCGCGTACGGACTCGGCGGCCCCGGCCAGCAGACCGATCCGCTCGGCCAGTTGCCGGGCGCGCTCCGCGACACTGGCCGCCGCTCCTCTGGCCCGGTCCAACTCCCCCCGGTTTCTGGCCTGTTCGGCTTCGAGCGCCTCGCGCGCCGAGGTACGGGCGGCCACCCGGTCCCGCACCTCGCGCTGCGCGTCCAGCCGGTTGCCGTGCTCGCGCTCGGCCTGCGCGAGGGCCTCGCGGGCCGCGTGCGTGCCGGCGGCGAGGCGGTGCGCCTCCGCATAGTCGCGCTCCAACTCCGCCGCGAGCGAGGTGAGTTCGGTGACCGTTTCCGTGCCCGCCCGGCCATGGGCCGCCGCGTGCTCCTCCCGTACGGCCGTGTGCGCGTCCCGTGCCGCGTTCCGCACCTCCTCGGCCGTCCGGTACGCGGCGAGTGCGGCGTCCTCCGCGGCCTGGTCCACCTGCCCCTCGGCGGCCCGGGCGGGCGCGGGATGCTCGGCGGAGCCGCAGACCTCGCAGGGTGCGCCGGCGGCGAGCCGGGCGGCCAGCTCGGCCGCCATCCCCCGCAGCCGCCGTTCCCGGAGGTCGAGCCAGACCTTCTGGGCCTCGTTGGTGCGGGCCTCGGCGCCGTTCTGCCGCTCCCACGCCGCCGCCAGACCCGCTTCGAGCGCGTCGCGTCGACGGGCCGCGTCGAGCCGCTGACGGGCCGGGCCGAGCTGCTCGGCGAGGCGCTCGGCCGCGTCCACGGCTTTCTGAGTCTCCGTCAGATGACTCTGAAGGGCCGCCCGTTGGGTGTCCCAGCCGTTGAGCCACTCCGCGGTCTCCGCGAGGTTCTCCTCGTCGTGCCGGGCCTCCCGGTCCAGCGCGGCCAGCTCCCGGCCGATCTCCCCGTCGCGTTCCTCCATGCGCCGCGCCGCGTCGAGAGCGCCCAGCTCCTGACTCATCGTCCGCTCCAGCGCGATTAGTTGCTCCGCGCCGGCCTCCGCGAAGTCCGCCGGGAGGAGATTCCGGGCCCGCTCACGGTCCCCCTGCGCCGCGCGGTGTGCCCGCTCCGCGTCGTCGCGCAGGGCGAGCGCCGGGGCCACCAACTCCGCCCGGTGGGCGCGCTTCAGCCGCTTCTCGGCCTCCTCGAACGCCGGGCGCCGCTCTTCGAGCGCCTCCTCGCGTCGCAGTGTCTCCGCGAACCGGCGCTGTGCTTCGGCCAGTTCGTGCGCGGTGTCCAGAGCCTGCCGCGCCGCCCACTGCCGCTCCTCCGCCGAGGCCAGTGCCAACTCCGCTATGTCGTAACGCTCCTGGGCCTCGGAACGGGCCACCGCCGCCCACTCCAGCACGGCCGCCGCCAGCCCCGCATCCCCCGGCCGGACCTCCGGAATCGCGTGAGCGCCGCCCGCCGCCTGCGCGATGCGCTGCGCGACCCCGAGCAGCCGCTCGTCCCCGGCCCGTACCCGCTGCTCGGCCGCGCGGCGCAGTTCGGCGAGGCGCTCCTCGACCGCCGCGAACCGGCGGGTGTCGAAGAGCCTGCCGAGAAGCTTGCCGCGCGCCTCCGCGTCGGCCCGCAGGAACCGCGCGAACTCGCCCTGCGGCAGCAGCACCACCTGGCAGAACTGCTCCTGGCTCATCCCCAGCAGCTGGGCGACCTCCTCACCGATCTCCTGGTGGGACCGGCTCACCCCGCGCCAGCCGCCGGCCTCCGCGTCGTACTCCCGCAGCTCGCTCCGCGCCTTCTCCGTGGTGAGCCCGGCGCCCCGCTTCTTCGGGCGCGACTGCGCGGGCCGCCGCGTGAACTCCAACCGCCTTCCGCCGACGGTCAGTTCGAGCGTCACCTCGGTCGCCGTACCGGCCTGCGCGTAGTCGCTGCGCAGCACGACCCCGAGGCTCTGCCGGGCGCCCGGCACCGCGCCGTACAGCGCGTAACACACCGCGTCGAGCACCGAGGTCTTGCCCGCGCCCGTCGGACCGTGCAGCAGGAAGATCCCGGCGGCCGACAGCGCGTCGAAGTCCACCTCCTGCGTCGCCGCGAAGGGCCCGAAGGCCGTCAGCGTCAGCCGGTGCAGCCTCACGGCGTCACCTCGCGCACCGTCGCGTCGACCCGTACCTCGTCGAGGACCCCCCGCAGCACCGCCCGCTCCGGCCCGTCCGCGCCCGCCCCGCCCCGTACATGCGCCACGAAGTCCTCCGCGATCTGCTGGTCCGTACGGCCCGCCAGCCGCCGCGCGTACGAGGCGTGCGGATCGTCCTCGCCGTGCTCCGGCTCGAAGACCAGGCTCAGTGTGTACGGGAACCGCTCCGCCAGCCGCGCCATCGGCTCGTACGGCCGGGCCGCGTCCGTGAGCGTCGCCTCCACCCATGCCTCCTCGTGCCGCGCCAGCCCCGGATCCGCCAGCAGATCGTCCAGCCGCCCCCGGATCCGCGCCAGCGCGCGCGGCACCGGACAGTCGATGCGCTCCGCGCCGACCGCGCCGTCCGGCCCCAGCTCCACCAGCCACACCGTCTTGCGGTGCGTCGCCTCCGAGAACGAGTACGCGAGCGGTGACCCCGAGTAGCGGACGCGCTCGGTGAGCGTCTGCGCGCCGTGCAGATGCCCCAGCGCGACGTAGTCGACTCCGTCGAACACCCCCGCCGGTACGAACGCGACGCCGCCGACCGTGATGTCCCGCTCGCTCTCGCTCGGCACACCCCCGACGACGAACGCGTGCGCGAGCACCACCGACCGGGTGCCGGCCGCGCGCCCGGCGAGGTCCGCCCGTACCCGGTCCATCGCGGCGCCGAGCACGGCCTCGTGCCCCACCGGCTGCCCCGCGCGGTCCGGCCTCGCGGCCAGCTCCTCGAACTCCTCGCGTACCAGCGCCGGTTCCAGATACGGCAGCCCGTAGAACGCCACGTCCCCGTGCCGGTCCGCCAGCACCACGGGCTCACCGCACCCCGCCGGATCCGTCCGCAGATGGATCCCCGCGCGGCCCATGAGCCCGGCGCCGACGCCTAGCCGGCGGGCGCTGTCGTGGTTCCCGGAGATCATCACGGCCGGCACCCCCGCGTCGGCGAGCCGGTGCAGCGTCCGGTCGAACAGCTCCACCGCACCGAGCGACGGCACGGCGCGGTCGTACACGTCCCCGGCGACGACCACGACGTCTACGTCGTGGGTACGGACGGTGGCGACGAGGTGGTCGAGGAAGGCGGCCTGCGCGTCGAGCAGGCCGACGCGGTGGAACGACCGCCCGAGGTGCCAGTCCGACGTGTGCAGAATCCTCACGAGTTCCCCCCGTATCCGAAGCCCCTTACGTTATCTCCTCCCGCCGAGGTCGCCTCCCGGCGGTTGCGCCTCCCGGCTGGGGGTCGTGGTCTGGGGCGGGTGGGGGTACGGCCGGTGCGTTTCGTGACGGGGGCCGGGGCACTCCGGAGGCGCATCCCCGGATGCATGATTTACGCCGCCGCGCGGCGGCGTTCTTCGACTGCGGGCCGTACAGCGGCACAAATCACGCTCTACATCCGGGGACGTCACCTCCTGCGACCCCGGCCCCCTCCGCCCGGTGGACGGCCGGGCCACGAACTCCCCGGGCCGAGCCCGGTGGGGTCCGGGGCTCGCCCCGGATTCGGGAAGGGGCGGGTCGGGGAAGAGCCGCGCGGTCAGACGAACACCTCGTCGCCCGGCTCCAGCGTCGCCGTGCCTGCCGTGGTGTCCGCCAGCCATGTGCTGAACGTCGTCATCTCCGCGTCCGGCAGGCCCACCGTGATCGTCACGTGCTCGCCGTAGCGGACCTCCCGGACCTCGCGGCCCGTCGCGCGGAGGTCGTTCTCCAGGCGGCCCGCGCGGGCGTGGTCGACGGTGATCGTGGCGAGGCGGAAGCGGCGGCGGGTGAGGGTGCCGAGGGTGTCGAGGGCCTCGCCGACCGCTCCGCCGTACGCCCGGATCAGACCGCCCGCGCCGAGTTTGGTCCCGCCGTAGTAGCGGGTGACGACGGCGGCCGTGTAGCGGACCTCGCGGCGCAGCAGCATCTGGAGCATCGGGACGCCCGCCGTGCCGCCGGGCTCGCCGTCGTCGCTGGCCTTCTGTACGGAGGCGTCGGCGCCGAGGACGTAGGCGTAGCAGTGGTGGGTGGCGGCCGGGTGCTCCGCGCGGACGCGGGCGATCAGTGCCTGGGCCTCGGCCTCCGTGGCGACGGGGGCCAGCGCGCACAGGAAGCGGGACCGGTTGACCTCGGTCTCGTGGGTGCCGGCGCGGGCGACGGTGCGGTACTGCTCCTGCATCCGGCCACCCTATGCGGGCCCCGGCCGGGGAATGGCGCGGGTCCCGGAGCCGTTGCCCGGGCATGGACACAGAGACGTACGCGGACGACGAGACGGTCCGTTCGATCCTGACCGGGACCGGGGACACCTGGGCCGTGGTGGGGCTGTCCACCAATCCGTCGCGGGCGGCGTACGGGGTCGCGGCCGTGCTCCAGCGGTTCGGGAAGCGGGTGGTGCCGGTGCATCCGAAGGCGGAGACGGTGCACGGCGAGCGCGGCTACGCCTCGCTCGCGGAGATCCCGTTCCCGGTGGACGTGGTGGATGTGTTCGTGAACAGCGCGCTGGCCGGGGCGGTCGCGGACGAGGCGGTGGCGATCGGCGCGCGGGCCGTCTGGTTCCAGCTGGGGGTGGTCGACGCGCGCGCGTACGAGCGGACGCGCGCCGCCGGGCTGGCGATGGTGATGGACCGCTGCCCCGCCATCGAGATCCCGCGGCTGGGGAGTTGAGCGGCGGCGCCGCTCACCCGGCAGCGCCGTTCAGACGCCCAGGCCCTCCAGCACCACCGCGCCCGGCAGCCCGCCGAGCGCCTTGCCGGGAACGATGAGCTTGCCCCGGCGGCGGCCGCTGCCGATCAGGACCCATTCGGTGTCGAGTACGGCGGAGTCGATGAGCAGCGGCCAGTCGGCGGGCAGCCCGATCGGGGTGATGCCGCCGTACTCCATGCCGGTCTCGCCGACGGCGGTGTCCATCGGCGCGAACGACGCCTTGCGGGCGCCGAGCCACTTGCGGGCGGTTCCGTTGACGTCGACCCGGGCGGCCGAGAGTACGACGCACGCCGCGAGGGTGGTCTCGCCGCCGCGCTTGCCCGCGACGACGACGCAGTTGGCGGACTGGTCGAAGAGATCGGGGCCGTAGTGCGCGGCGAAGACGGCGGTGTCGGCCAGCTCCGGGTCGGTGTCGACGAAGACCAGCTGCTCGGCGGGGACATCGCCGCGCCAGCCGCGTACGGCGTCGGCGACGGGAGCCGTCAGCAGGTCGAGGCACTCAGGTGCGGGTCGGGCATGGTCGAAGTCTCCGAGGGGCGCGCGCATCCCGTCACCGTAACAGCCTGGCGCACCGGTCCTGCCTGGGGTTTCAGCGGGCGGGCGGGATGGCTACGGACATGATCATCTCGGTGGTTTCCGTGCCGTCGTTGCGGTAGCTGTGCGGGACGTTCGCCTCGAAGGTGGCGGAGGCTCCGGCGGGTACGGAGTGGGCGGCGCCGTCGACGACGAGCGTCAGCTCGCCCGCGGTGACCCGGAGCAGTTCGGTCGTGCCGGGCGGGTGCGGGTCGGAGGTGAAGCCGTCGCCCGGCGCCAGTGTCCAGGACCACAGCTCGACCGGGCCCCGGGCGTCGGTGCCGATGAGCATCATGGCGCGGCTGCCGGCCTCGGTGGACCACAGCCGTACGGCCTCGGACTCGGGCACGATCCTGACCTGGGGGCCCTGCTCGAAGTCGAGGAGGGTGGCGAGGGAGACACCGAGCGCGTCGGCGAGCTTGACCGTGGTGCCGACGCTGGGGTTGGTGCGGGCCTGCTCGATCTGGATGATCATGCCGCGGCTGACCCCCGCGCGGGTGGCGAGGGCATCGAGGGTGAAGCCCCGTTCACCGCGCCAGCGCTTCAGGTTGCGGGCGAGTGACTGGGTGAGCTGGTCGAGATCCGACACATTCCGTCCATGTTCGCGAGGTTCAACATATTCAATTGGGCGGGCCGGGGAGCTACGGCGTGCCGCACCCGGCCGTTCAGCGCACTGTACTGCGCAGGCCGTCGCCGTGTGGCGGTCGCGAGATGTCCTGGCGTCAGGCGTCCGGGCTCAACTCCCGCAGGGCCAGGAGCTGTTCGTGGGTGATCCCCTCCGGGATGGGTACCGGCGCCGGGGTGCGCAGCGGTGGCTGCCAGCCCCGCTCGCCGTCCCAGCTGCGGACGATCCGGGCGGGCGCGCCGGCCACCACCGCGTGGTCGGGGACGGCGCCCCGGACGACGGATCCGGCGGCGACCACCACGTTCCGGCCGAGCCGGGCGCCGGGGAGGATCACCGCGCCGGTGCCGAGCCAGCAGCCGGGGCCTATCTCCACCGGTTCCGTGCGCGGCCACTGCTTGCCGACGGGGGTCTTCGGATCGTCGTAACTGTGATTGGTCGACGTGATGTAGACGTACGGGCCGCAGTACGTATCGGGGCCTATGGTCACCGTCGTATCGGCGATGACATGGCTGCCGCGGCCGAGCACCACGCCGTCGCCCAGGGTGAGGACCTTCTCGGGGCCGAGGTCGAGTCCGGGCATCATGCCGGCGGTGAGGGTGACCTGTTCGCCGATGACGCAGTGGTCGCCCAGCTCGATCCACGGTTCACCGAAGACCGTGCCCTGGGGGAAGGCGAGCCGGGTGCCGGTGCCGATCCGCCGGAAGCGCAGCCGGCCCGGCCGCTCGGCGCTGACCGCGCCGGTCTCCTGGACCCAGCGCCAGCCGCGCTGGACGGCCCGTGAGGCGAGCGAGCGCCGCCAGGTGGTCAGCGAGTCGAACGCGTTGCTTCTCGGCTTCTTCGGCACGCGGACACCGTAGTCGGCGGGGCCCCCGGCAACCGCGCCCACCTGCTGTGACGTTCACCCTACGAGTCCGGAATCAGCTGGTATGACCGGCGGTCGAAGGCGGCCGCGCTTACCACGTCACCGGGCGCCGGTGGGTTACTTCGGGGCGAAATCCCCCGTTGTGTGGGCTCCGGCCGTCAAGAGGCTTCCGGCACGTTCTCGCGTGGCAGCATGAGCGCCTCATGAGGTGCGGCGGACCCGCCAGGTCGGTCGCGCGCCCGCAGTCGAGACTCCCCCACCGCACTCAAGTACGAGGGACCGCGGAATGTCAGTGCCTGTCGCCCCCCGCCCGCGCCGCATACGCGAAGCACGGCCGTTGTCACTCGCCCTCCCCCTGGCCCTGCTGGTCGTGGCGGGCGCCGCCGGGGCCGCGGCGGCGGTGACCGCGCCCGTGGCGGCGCGCACCTGGGTCGCGGCCACCGCCGCCGTCGCCTGGGGCGCCCTGGTGGTCGCCGTCGTCACCGCCACGCTGCTGCTGCGGCGCGGCCGGCGCGGCGCGGTCGTGACGGAGAGCCGGAGCAGGACCGCGCAGACGCTGCTGACCCAGGTCGGCGCGGACTCCGCGCAGCTGCTCAACGTCACACTGCCCGCGGTGGTCAAGCGGCTGCGGGACGGCGCGAGCCATCAGGAGGCGCTGGCCGCGGCCCCCTCGCCGTACGACGACGGGCTCCGCCGGGTCCTGGAGGTCTTCGCCACCGAGGTGGCCCTCTCCGAGACCCGCGCGACCCGGGCGGAGGAGGAGCGGGAAGCCGCCGTGGAGCGGCTGAGGAAGGCGGCCGACGACCTGGATCTGCTGACCACCAGGACGCTCCCCGGCGCGCTCGACGGGCTGCGCTCCGGCGGCTCCGCCGATACGGTGCTCGCGACCGTCGACCCGCCCGCGGATCCGCGGCTGCGGGTGCTGGTGGACACGGTGGTCAGGGACTTCGCGCTCAGCGAGCGGCGGGCGGTCGCCGCGCAGATGGCCAGCGCCAAGGCGCTCAGCCGGGTGCAGGCGAAGGCCGTCAGCATGCTGGCCGATCTGCGGGAGATGCAGGACCGGCACGGCGAGGAGGTCTTCGGCGACCTCCTGCGGCTCGACCACAACACCTCCCAGCTCGGGCTGCTCACCGACCGGCTGGCGCTGCTGATGGGCGGCCGGCCCAGCCGGTCCTGGAACAAGCCGATCCGGATGGAGTCCATCCTGCGCGGCGCCGTGGGCCGGATCGCCGCGTACCAGCGGGTCCGGCTGCACTGCTCCAGCACCGCGGCCATCGCCGGGTTCGCCGCCGAACCCGTGATGCACCTGCTGGCCGAACTCATGGACAACGCGGCGAACTTCTCGCCGCCGATCGACGAGGTCCATGTGTATGTGGAGGAGCGCACCGCGGGCATCGTGGTGACCATCGAGGACAGCGGCCTCAAGATGGCCACCGCCGCCATGCGCCGGGCCGAGGAGTCCGTGTCGGGCCGCGTCACCGACCTGGCGTATCTCCGCAGCACCCGGCTCGGTCTCGCCGTGGTCGGCCGGCTGGCCGCCAAGTACCACATCAGCGTCAACTACCGGCCCTCGTCCCGCGGCGGTACGGGCGTGGTCGTGCTCGTCCCGCCCCCGCTCCTCGCCCAGCAGCGCGGGATGCCTCCGGAGCAGTCCCTGCGGCGGCCGGATCCGGAGACGACGATGCCCTCACCGCCCGTGCCCCGGGTCGCTCCCGCCGCGTACCGGGCCCCGGCGTCCGAGGCCCCCGCGGTCCCGCCGGTCCCGGTGGCCGACCGGTGGCCGGCCGCCCCGGTCGCGCGGGGCGGCGGTCCCCGGGTGGCCACGCCCAACGGCCTGCCGGTGCGCCCGCCCGGCCGGACCATGGCGGCGGCCGACCGGGACCGGCCGCTGCCCGGCACCCGGTCGGAGGACGACGGTACGGGGGCCGGCCGCGACGCGGGCTCGCAGTTCGGCGCCTTCCACCGGAGCCGGGCGCGCCGGTCCGCCGACGGGCCGTCCGGGACGGAGTCATGACCGCCGTACGGGAGGGAGCCACGACCGGCGGCGGTGCCCCCGCCGCGGCGGGACGCCCCCACTCACCGAGAACGCCAGATTGGAGAAAAGGGCAGGTGACCTGCTTACCCGGGGCCACCCGCCCCACCCACCATGCAGACCACTGACAACAGCCTGACCTGGCTCCTGGAGAGCCTGCTGGAACGCACCCCCGGCACCCGGCACGCGCTGGTCCTCTCCCGCGACGGGCTCAAGCTCTGCTGGAGCCGCCATCTCACCCTCGACCAGGCCGACCAGCTGGCGGCCATCTGCTCGGGCATCCAGGCGCTCGCGCAGGGCGCCTCGGTCGAATTCGGCAACGGCAGCGGCGGGGTACGGCACTCGATGACCGAATTCCACGGCGGGCTGCTCTTCATCGTCGAGGCGGGCATCGGCGCGCATCTCGCCGTCGTCGCCGAGGACGGCGCCGACCCCGGGGTGGTGGGGCATCAGATGACGGAGCTGATCGAGCAGATCGGTGAACATCTGCGGGCCGCGCCGCGCAACGCGGTCCCGGAGAGTTCCCCGTCATGACCCGGCGGCCCGTCGACACCGGGGATCCCGATCGGCTGTACACCGTCACCGCCGGCCGCAGCCGGGTCGACGACACCTCGTTCGACCTGGTGACCCTGATCGTCGGCGAGTGCGAACCGACGCCGGGGATGCAGTCGGAGCATGTCCGGATCCTGGAACTGTGCCGTCATCCCACCGCGGTGGTCGAGATCTCCGCGGAGCTGAACCTGCCGGTGACGGTCGTCCGGATCCTCCTCGGCGATCTGCTCGCGACCGGCCGGATCACCGCCCGGCATCCGCGCGCCGCGCGCTCCGTCGCCGACATGCCCGATTCCGCCCTCTTGAAGGAGGTGCTCCATGGACTCCGCAACCTCTGAACTCCCCGCCCGCCGAACCCCGTTGCCCGCCGCCGCGGAGACCGGTCTGAAGATCGTCATCGTGGGCGGGTTCGGGGTCGGCAAGACCACCCTCGTCCGTTCGGTCAGCGAGATCAGGCCCCTCAACACCGAGGAGGTGATGACCCAGGCCGGCATCGGCGTGGACGAGACGGCCGGGCTGACCACCAAGACCACCACCACGGTGGCCTTCGACTTCGGCCGGATCAGCCTCAACGACCGGATGGTCCTCTATCTCTTCGGGGCGCCCGGGCAGGAGCGGTTCTGGTTCCTGTGGAACCGGCTCTTCTCGGGGACGCTGGGCGCGGTCGTGCTGGTCGACACCCGGCGGATGAGCGAGTCGTGGTACGCGGTCGACCGGCTCGAACACCACCGGACGCCCTTCGTGGTCGCGGTCAACCGGTTCGACGACGATGTCTCGGCCTTCTCGCTGGCGGAGATCCGGCAGGCGCTCTCGCTGCCCGCGCACGTACCGCTGATCGACTGCGACGCGCGGGTGCGCGCGTCGGGCAAGAACGTACTGATCACCCTCGTGGACCACCTCTACGAACTGGCCGTGGCCAGGGAGCTGACACCATGACCGACCCAGCAGACCCTGCGGAACCCACCACATCCGCCCCCGGCGCCGCCGGGCCGGCGGCCGCTCCCCCGGAGTGTCCGGCGCATACGCGGGCACCGCTGCTGAGCGGTCTCGACCATCAGCAGACCCCCACCCAGCTGTACCGGACGCTGCGGGCGGAGCACGGCGCGATCGCCCCCGTCGTGCTGGACGGGGGCATCCCGGCCTGGCTGGTGCTCGGCTACACCGAGGTCACGTATGTCACCAGCCACGACGAGCTGTTCGCCCGGGACTCCCGGCGGTGGAACCAGTGGGAGACCATCCCCGAGGACTGGCCGATGAAGCCGTTCCTGGCACATCAGCCCTCGGTGCTGTTCGCGGAGGGCGCGGAGCACCAGCGGCGGGCCGGGGTGATCACCGAGGCGCTGGAGACGGTCGACCAGTTCGAGCTGGCGCAGCTCTGCCGGGAGCTGGCCGAGGGGCTCATCGACACCTTCGCGGGCAGCGGCCGGGCCGAGCTGATGGACACGTACGCGCACGCGCTGCCGATGCGGGCGGTGGTCCAGCTCTGCGGGATGTCGCCCGACAGCCAGGACACCGAGGATCTCGTACGGGATCTGCGGATCTCGCTGGACGCGGCGGAGACCGACGACCCGGTCGCCGCGTATCTGCGGGCGCAGGAGCGGATCGAGCGGCTGGTGAAGGACAAGCGGAACGCGCCGGGCCCGGATCTCGCGTCGCGGATACTGGCGCATCCGGCCGGGCTGACGGACGAGGAGACCGTCCAGGACCTGATCACCCTGATCGCCGCCGCGCAGCAGCCGACCACGAACTGGATCTGCAACACCCTGCGGCTGCTGCTGACCGACGACCGGTTCGCGCTCAATGTGTCCGGCGGCCGGCTCAGTGTGGGCCAGGCGCTCAACGAGGTGCTGTGGCTGGACACCCCGATGCAGAACTACATCGGCCGGTGGGCGGTGCGCGACACCCGGCTCGGCGGTCAGCACATCAGGGCGGGCGACTGTCTGGTGCTGGGGCTGGCGGCGGCCAACACCGATCCGCAGATCTGGCCGGAGGGGCATATCGGCGCGGAGAACTCGGCGCATCTGTCGTTCGGCAACGGGGAGCACCGCTGTCCGTACCCCGGCCCGCTGCTGGCGGACGTGATCGCCCGTACGGCGGTGGAGACGCTGCTGGAGCGGCTGCCGGACGTGGTGCTGGCGGTGGAGCCGTACGAGCTGACGTGGCGCCCGTCCATTCTGATGCGGGGGCTGACCTCGCTGCCGGTGATGTTCACGCCCGTCGTGCAGTGATCTGCCGGCGGGATGGTCAGTCGGCGGACGTACCGGCGGGAGCGGCGGCGGAGACGGGGACGGGTTCGGCATCGGCCGGATCCGCCACCGTCGCCGTCTTTCCGCCGGCCGCGGCTTCCTCGCCCGCCGCCGCCTTCTCGGCCTTCTCGCGCTCCGCCTGCTCGCCCGCCTTCTTCGCGCGGTTCTTCACGACGAGCGTCGAGGCGATACCGATCACCACGGCGAGCAGCAGTCCCAGCCAGGAGAAGCGCTTCAGCCATGCCTCGGCCACCACACCCAGTGTGTAGATGACGGCCGTGGTGCCACCGGCCCAGACGATGCCGCCGAGCACATTGGCGATCAGGAACTTCCAGTACGGCATGCGCAGCACACCGGCGAGCGGCCCGGCGAAGATCCGCAGCAGCGCGACAAACCGGCCGAAGAAGACCGCCCACATGCCCCACTTCTCGAACGACCGCTCGGCCAGGGCCACTTGCGACTCGCCGAAGTGCTTGGGGAACTTGGCGCCCGCCCACGCGAGCAGCGGCCTGCCGCCCTTGCGGCCGATGGCGTAACCGATCGAGTCACCGATGATCGCACCGGCCGTGGCGCAGGCGCCGAGGATGTACGGATCGATGTGGCCCTGCTGGGAGGCGAGCAGCGCCGAGCTGACGAGGACGATCTCACCCGGCAGCGGGATACCGAGGCTCTCCAGCCCGATGACCACCCCCACCAGGAGATAGACACTGACCGCGGGGATGGTCGCGAGCCACTCCTCGACGTGCAACGCCGGTTCCTTCCGATCACGGGACTGCCCGGACGATGTCACTCACGGGCGCATGGTCCGGGCAGCCTACCCGCTTGATCGGCGCGATCAGGAATGCGGGCGCAGCGTCCAGACGACGGTCATCTCGCCCGTGACCGCGCCGTCCGTGCGGGTGAGGACGACGGCGACGGGGAATTCGGGCCGGGCGCCGCTGTCCAACTCCGCGACGACCTCGGCGGCGGGGCGGCCGAGCGTGGCGGTGGCCGTGACCGGGCCCATCGCCAGTTTCCTGTAGCCGATCTCCGCCCGGACAGCCAGCGGTACGGCCCGGCCGAGCTGGTCGCCGAAGGCGGCGAGCACGATCGCGCCGCTGGCGGACTCGGCGAGGGTGAACATCGCGCCGGCGTGCGGTCCGCCGACATGGTTGTGGAAGCCGGGCCGGTCGGGGAGGCGGAGCACGGCCCGTTCGGCGGTGGTCTCCAGGAACTCCAGGCCGAGGGTCTTGACCATGGGAACGGTGTCGGCGAGCTGCTCACCGAGGGTCTGCTGTTCAGTGCTCATGGGCCGCCAGGTTACCCGCGAGTAGGAGATATTCGCCATCCCCTGACAGGGCAGCGTCACAACCGCGGGCCGTCCCCTCTATCGTTACGGGCCATGTGGCCAGGACAGCAGCCGCCCGGGGGCGAGCAGAACCCGCAGGACCCGAACCAGAACCCGTACCAGCAGCCGGGGTACCCACCGCCGAATCCGTACCAGCAGCCCGGCTACCAGCAGCCGGGCTATCCGCCGCAGCCGGACTACCAGCAGCAGCCGGTCCCTCCCCAGCAGCCCGGGTACCCGCAGCAGCCGGGTTACCCGGGGCCCAATCCGTACCAGCAGCCGACCGTGCCGCAGTACGCCGTGCCGGGCCCGCCCGGCGGACCCATACCCGGCAAGGACGACGGAAAGAAGAAGACGGCCATCGTCGCCGTCGCCGCGGCCGCCGCGGTGGTGCTCGCCGCCGCGGGCACCGTGTACTTCGTGAACAAGGACGACGGTACGGACGACACGGCCGGCGGTGCCAAGTCCTCCGCGTCCGCCTCCGGTTCCGAGGAGCCGAGCGACTCGGCCTCCCTCGCGAACCCCCGGGACGGCTCGACCGCCGCCAAGCCGCAGATCGCGGGCTGGAAGGTGGTCACCAACCCCAAGCACGGCACCCAGTTCGACGTGCCGCCGGAGTGGGAGGTCAGCTCACCGGGCACCATCTCGGGCTACGAGGACGAGGCCAAGGGCGACGGTTCGCCCATCGTGTCCTTCTCCGCGCCCGCCTCCTACAAGTCCAAGTGGTGCTCCCAGGACACCGACAAGGACGGCAAGCTGGAGTACACCAGCCTCGCCGGTACGGGTACGAAGGGCGCCCGGGGCGCCAAGACCACCGCCGAGGCCGCGTCCAACGAGGCGGGCAACTGGGCCTGGGCCCCGTACGCGCAGCACGAGCCGAAGAGCGCCCTCAAGGAGAAGATCACGGTCACGCCCGCCACGGACTACACGACCACGTCCGGGCTCAAGGGCAGTCTCTCGGAGGCCACCGCGACCGGGATCACCAAGCGGAACAAGTGCGACTCGGACGGCAAGGCGTTCGCCTTCTCCTTCGCCAACGCCAACGGGGACTACTCGACCTGGATCCTGCACAGCGGCATGAACGTGCCCGACGAGCTGCCGGACGCGACGATCAAGAAGATCCTGAGCACCGTACGGCTGACGGGCGAGTCCCAGGGCACCTCCTGACCGGCCCCGGCTCCGGGCCCCGGCTCTGTCAGCCGATACCGAACGCGCCGTCGGGCGGCCGGGGCGACGGCACCGCTCCGCTGTCCCGTACGGGCGCGGCGTCCCCGGTGAACCGCCGGAGCGCGGCGCCGTGTTCGACCCGCGCCGGAAAGGCGTCGGCGGCGGTGCGCCGGGCCAGCGCCGCGGTGTCGAACGGGGTCTGCGAGGCGAGCAGCACGGCGTTGCCGAAGCGCCGGCCGCGCAGCACACCCGGCTCCGCGACAAGCGCCAGCTCCGCGAAGACCGCCGCGAAGGTGGCCAGTTGGGAGCGGAGGAAGGCGAAGGGCGCCCCGTCGGCGAGATTGGCCGCGTAGACCCCGCCGGGGCGCAGCACCCGCGCGGTCTGCCGGGCGTACTCGACGGTGGTGAGATGGGCCGGCACCCGCGAGCCGCCGAACACGTCCCCGATCAGCACATCCACGGACCGGTCCGGGGCCGCCTCCAGCCACCGCCGGGCGTCCGCCGTGTGCACGGCGATTCCGGTCTCCTCCGGTATCGGCAGCAGCTCCGCCACCAGCGCCCGCAGCGCCGCGTCCGCCTCCACCACGTCCTGCGCCGATCCCGGCCGGGTCGCGGCGGTGTAGCGGGGCAGGGTGCAGCCCCCGCCGCCGAGATGGAGCACGGTGAGCGGCTCGCCCGCCCCGGCGGCGAGATCGACGACATGCGCCAGCCGCCGTACGTACTCGAACTCCAGATGCGCCGGCTCGTCCAGATCGACGTACGACTGCGGCGCCCCGTCCACCGTCAGCAGCCACGCCCGCTCCCGGTCCACATCGGGCAGCAGCTTCGCGGTGCCGTGGTCCACGGCGCGGATGACGGGGATCGGCTCGTTCACCGCTCCATTGTGCGCCCCGGACAGCGGTGCGCCCGCCTCCCCGGGGGAAGGCGGGCGCACGCCCGGTCCGTGACGTTCAGAGCAGCTCCGTGACCGTGCCGGCGCCGACCGTACGGCCGCCCTCGCGGATCGCGAAGCCGAGTCCGGCCTCCAGCGGGATGTCACGTCCCAGCTCGACGGTGAGGTCCACCGTGTCGCCGGGGCGCGCGACCGCCACCTCGCCCAGGTCGACGTCACCGACGACATCGGCCGTACGGATATAGAACTGCGGCCGGTAGCCGCTGGTCAGCGGGGTGGTACGGCCGCCCTCGCGCGCCGAGAGCACATACACCCGCGCGGTGAAGCGCCGGCTGGGCACAACGCTGCCGGGCGCCGCCACCACATGGCCGCGGCGGACCGCGTCGCGCGGCATGCCACGCAGCAGCAGCGCGACGTTGTCACCGGCCTCGGCGGACTCCATCGGCTTGCCGAAGGTCTCCAGACCGGTCACCACCGTCTCCTGGTCGGCGCCCAGCACCATGACCCGGTCCCCGACCCGTACCGTGCCGCGCTCCACGGCGCCGGTGACGACCGTGCCGCGCCCGGTGATCGTCAGGACGTTCTCCACGGACAGCAGGAACGGCGCGTCCGTGTACCTGACGGGCATCGGCACATAGGTGTCGACGGCGTCGAGCAGCGCCTCCACGGACGCGGTCCAGCGCGGGTCGCCCTCCAGCGCCCGCAGGCCCGACACCCGTACGACGGGGGCCGCGTCGCCTCCGTACCCGTTGGCGGTGAGCAGCTCGCGCACCTCCAGCTCCACCAGATCCGTCAGCTCGTCGTCGCCCGCGTCGGCCTTGTTGATCGCCACGACGATGTGGTCGACGCCGACCTGACGGGCGAGCAGTACGTGCTCGGCCGTCTGCGGCATGATCCCGTCGAGCGCGGAGACGACCAGGATCGCCCCGTCGAGCTGGGCGGCGCCGGTCACCATGTTCTTGATGTAGTCGGCGTGTCCGGGCATGTCGACATGCGCGTAGTGCCGGGTGTCCGTCTCGTACTCGACGTGCGAGATGTTGATGGTGATCCCGCGCGCGGCCTCCTCCGGCGCCCGGTCGATCCGGTCGAAGGGCACGTAGGTGCCGGTCCCCCGGTCGCTGAGGACCTTGGTGATGGCGGCGGTCAGTGTGGTCTTGCCATGGTCCACATGTCCCATGGTGCCGATGTTGAGATGCGGCTTGGTGCGGACGTATGCCGTCTTGGGCATGATCGTTGTCCCTGTGCTCGAAGCGGTGAGCGGGACCCCTGAGCCTTGCCGACCCTCCCCCTGCGGGGTCCGCCGGACGATCCGGGAAGGGTCAGCTTCGGGCGCCGCCGAGGGGCGCCGATGCGGTTGCGTCCACCGCGGCAGCCTTCGGCGCGTCCGCGACTGCGGACGGCGCTGCGAGGAAGGCGTACCGGGACATGCCCCTGATCCTGACGCATCGTCGGCGGCGCGTCGAATGGTTTTCGCGTGGCCGTGGCGTCCCGGTTCATCCGCGTCGGCTAGTCTCCCGGGATGCTCGACACCGCCACCGGGCCCGCCCCCGGCACCGTCGCCGGGCCTCCCCCCGGCCGCGCCGTCCGCTGGTCCCGGGCGCTGCTCTCCCCCTGGTCACGGCTGGCCCTGCTGGTGGCCCTGCTGGCCTCCGCGCTCTCGGTCGTCCTGCTGTACGAGCCGCAGCGGCTCCTCGCCGACGGCTGGCCGCCCCGGGTCGCGGGCGGCGCGGCGGTGCTGCTGTTCGCCGTGGCGTACGGCCTGTGCGCGGTCGCGTTCGTCCCCCGCCCGCTGCTGAATCTCGCCGCGGGCGCGCTGTTCGGCTCGGGGTACGGTCTGGCCGCCGCCCTGGCCGGCACCGTGCTCGCCGCGGGTCTCTCCTTCGGCCTCGGCCGCCTCCTGGGCCAGGACGCGCTGCGGCCCCTGCTGCGGGGGCGCTGGCTGAAGGCTGCGGACGGCCAGCTGAGCGGCCACGGCTTCCGCTCGATGCTCGCGATCCGGCTCTTCCCCGGTGTCCCCTTCGCCGCGGCGAACTACGGCGCCGCCGTCTCCACGATGCGCTGGACGCCGTTCCTGACCGCGACGGCGCTCGGTTCGATCCCCAACACCGCGGCGTATGTCATCGCGGGCAGCCGCGCGTCCTCCCCGATGTCACCGCTGTTCCTGTGCGCGATGGGGTTCATCGTGGTGACGGGGGTGGGGGCGGCGGTCGTGGCGTGGCGCCGCGTCTCCGCCCGTTGACGCCTCCCCCTGTCCGGGCGGCGAGAGCGCCTCGATCAGCCGCTCCGCGGCGAGCGTCGCCGTCAGACGGCCCTCCCGGACCTCCCGTTCCAGCTCCGGGGCCAGCGCCCGTACCCCCGGGTCCTCCCGGAGCCGGTCCAGCAGATGGTCGCGGACCATGGTCCAGGTCCAGTCGACCTGCTGGTCGCTGCGTTTACGGGCGAGACGGCCGTCCGCCGCGAGGATCTCGCGGTGCTGTTCCAGCCGGGACCAGACCGTGTCGAGGCCGGTGGACTCGCGCGCGCTGCACGTGAGGACCGGTGGTGTCCAGGCCGCGTCGACGGGGTGCATCAGCCGCAGCGCGCCGGCGAGTTCACGGGCCGCGGCGCGGGCATCGCGTTCGAAGGGGCCGTCGGCCTTGTTGACGGCGATGACGTCGGCGAGTTCGAGGACGCCCTTCTTGATGCCCTGGAGCTGGTCGCCGGTGCGGGCGAGGGTGAGCAGGAGGAAGGTGTCGACCATGTTGGCGACGGTGGTCTCGGACTGGCCGACGCCGACGGTTTCGACGAGGACGACGTCGTATCCGGCGGCCTCCATCACGATGATGGTCTCGCGGGTGGCCTTGGCGACACCGCCGAGCGTACCGGCGGTGGGTGAGGGCCGGACGAACGCGGCGGGATCTACGGCGAGGCGCTCCATACGGGTCTTGTCGCCGAGGATCGAGCCGCCGGTACGGGTGGAGGAGGGGTCGACGGCGAGAACGGCGACGCGGTGGCCGAGGCCGGTGAGCAGGGTGCCGAGCGCGTCGATGAAGGTGGATTTGCCGACGCCGGGGACGCCGCTGATACCGATCCGGCGGGCGTTGCCGGAGTGCGGGAGGAGCTGGGTCAGCAGCCGCTGGGCGAGGCGGCGGTGGTCGGGGCGGGTGGACTCCACGAGGGTGATGGCGCGGGCGATGTACGCGCGGGAGCCGTCGAGGACGCCTTTGGCGTACGTGTCGACGTCGATCGGGGGCGGCACGCGGTCACCTCTCGTGGCCGAGCGCCGCCGAGAGCGCGTCGAGCAGGTCGAGGGCGGCGTCGGGGATGACCGTACCGGGCGGGAAGACGGCGGCGGCGCCCATCTCCAGGAGGGTGGGGACATCGGCGGGCGGGATCACCCCGCCGACGACGATCATGATGTCGTCCCGGCCCTCGGCGGCGAGCCGCTCGCGCAGCGCCGGTACGAGGGTGAGGTGGCCGGCGGCGAGGGAGGAGACGCCGACGATGTGCGCGTCGGCCTCGACGGCCTGCCGGGCGACCTCGTCGGGCGTCTGGAAGAGCGGGCCGACATCGACGTCGAAGCCGAGGTCCGCGAAGGCGGTGGCGATGACCTTCTGGCCGCGGTCGTGGCCGTCCTGGCCCATCTTGGCCACGAGGATGCGCGGCCGGCGGCCCTCGGCGCGTTCGAAGGCGTCGACGGCGGTACGGGCGCGTTCGACGGCCGGGGAGGCGCCTGCTTCGTGGCGGTACACACCGGAGATGGTACGGATCTGGCCGGAGTGGCGCCCGTACACGCGCTCCAGGGCGTCGGAGATCTCACCGACGGTGGCCTTGGCTCGGGCGGCGGCGACGGCGAGGCCGAGCAGATTGCCGTCGAGGCCGCCGGGCCCCGGGCGGGCGCCGTCGCCCGCGGCGGCGGTGAGCGCGCGCAGGGCGTCCTGGGTGACGTTCTCGTCGCGTTCGGCGCGCAGCCGGCGGAGTTTCTCGATCTGCTGGGTGCGGACGGAGGAGTTGTCGACCTTGAGCACGTCGATCTTCTCGTCGGTCTCGACGCGGTACTTGTTGACGCCGATGACGGGCTGGCGGCCGGAGTCGATCCGCGCCTGGGTGCGGGCGGCGGCCTCCTCGACGCGGAGTTTGGGGATACCGGCGTCGATGGCCTGGGCCATGCCGCCGGCCGCCTCGACCTCCTCGATGTGCTGCCAGGCGCGCCGGGCGAGGTCGTAGGTGAGCCGCTCGACGTAGGCGCTGCCGCCCCAGGGGTCGGTGACCCGGCAGGTGCCGGACTCCTGCTGGAGGAGGAGCTGGGTGTTGCGGGCGATCCGGGCGGAGAAGTCGGTGGGGAGGGCGAGGGCCTCGTCGAGGGCGTTGGTGTGCAGGGACTGGGTGTGGCCCTGGGTGGCGGCCATGGCCTCGACGCAGGTGCGGGTGACGTTGTTGAAGACGTCCTGCGCGGTGAGGGACCAGCCGGAGGTCTGTGAATGGGTGCGCAGGGAGAGGGACTTGGCGTTCTGCGGGTCGAACTTCTTGACGAGCTTGGCCCAGAGCAGCCGGGCGGCGCGGAGTTTGGCGATCTCCATGAAGAAGTTCATGCCGATGGCCCAGAAGAAGGAGAGCCGGGGGGCGAAGGCGTCGACGTCGAGTCCGGCGCCGAGTCCGGCCCGCAGATACTCGACTCCGTCTGCGAGGGTGTAGGCGAGTTCCAGATCGGCCGTCGCGCCGGCTTCCTGGATGTGGTAGCCGGAGATGGAGATGGAGTTGTAGCGGGGCATCTTCCGCGAGGTGTAGGCGAAGATGTCGGAGATGATCCGCATCGAGGGTTTCGGCGGATAGATGTAGGTGTTGCGGACCATGAACTCCTTGAGGATGTCGTTCTGGATGGTCCCGGCCAGCTTCTCGGGCGGTACGCCCTGTTCCTCGGCGGCCACGATGTAGAGGGCGAGGACGGGGAGCACGGCGCCGTTCATCGTCATCGACACGCTCATCCGGTCGAGCGGGATGCCGTCGAAGAGCTGGCGCATGTCGTAGATCGAGTCGATGGCCACGCCCGCCATGCCGACGTCGCCGGTCACCCGGGGGTGGTCGCTGTCGTACCCCCGGTGGGTGGGCAGGTCGAAGGCGACGGAGAGGCCCTTCTGCCCGGCGGCGAGATTGCGCCGGTAGAAGGCATTGGACTCCTCGGCGGTGGAGAAGCCCGCGTACTGCCGGATCGTCCAGGGCTGGTTGACGTACATCGTCGGGTAGGGGCCGCGCAGATACGGGGCGATCCCGGGGTACGTGCCGAGGAAGTCGAGGCCCGCCAGGTCGCGTTCGGTGTAGAGGGGTTTGACGGCGATGCCCTCGGGGGTGTCCCAGTACAGCTCGTGGTCGGCCGCGCCGGTGTGTTCCTTGACGGCGGTCCGCCACTGGTCTTCGGTGGCCGCGGCGCCCGCGCCGGAGCCCAGCCCGATCTCGGAGAAGTCCGGAATCCGCATCACGCCACTCCCATCCGGTCGAGGACGGAGGTGAGGACGGCGACCGCGTCGCCGCCCGCGACGACGAACTCGTCGACTCCGGCCTGAAGATATGTCTCGCGCAGGTCGCCGGGGCGTCCGGCGAGGAACACCCGTTGCGCGCCCGCGGACTTGAGCGCCTCGGCGACGGGCGCGGCGCCCTCGGCGTACAGCGCGTCGCTGGAGCAGAGGCAGGCGACGGCGGCGCCGCTGCGGGTGAAGGCGTCGGCGGCGGTGGCCGCGTCGACGGACACCGGGTCGTGTACGGGTTCGATACCGCCGGCCTGGAAGAGTCCGGCGGCGAAGGCGGCGCGGGCCGTGTGGGCGGCGGCGGGCCCGAGGGCGGCGAGAAAGACCCGGGGGCGGGCGCCGGTCGCGGCGAGGTGCGCGTCGGAGCGGGCGCGCAGCGCCTCGTACGCGTCGTCGCGGTGGACGGAGGGCAGCCCGCCGGCGGGGGCGGGCGGCGCTGTCTCGCGTACGACGGGGACCTGGCCGAGCTGGGGGAACTCGCTGACGCCGGTGATGGGTTCGCGCCGGGTGGCCAGCTTCGCGGAGCGCTCCCGCCAGGTGGCGGCAAGCCGTTCGCCGATGAGGCCGGAGCGCAGGGCGGCGCGCTGGCCGCCGGCGCGTTCGATCTCCTGGAACCAGTCCCAGGCGGCGTGGGCGAGCGCGTCGGTGAGCGACTCGACGTACCAGGAGCCGCCCGCCGGGTCGATGACCCGGCCGAGGTGGGACTCCTCCAGCAGGATGGTGGAGGTGTTCCGGGCGATCCGGCGGGCGAAGGCGTCGGAGAGTCCGAGGGGGTGGTCGAAGGGCAGGACGGTGACGGAGTCGGCGCCGCCCAGACCGGCGGCCAGGGAGGCGACCGTGGTGCGGAGCATGTTCACCCAGGGGTCGCGGCGGGTCATCATCACCGATGAGGTGACGGCGTGCTGGCGCTGCGCGGCGGCGGGCGCGGGGGCGCCGCACACCTCGGCGACGCGGGCCCAGAGCCGGCGCGCGGCCCGGAGCTTGGCGATGGTGAGGAACTGGTCGGCGGTGGCCGCGTAACGGAATTCGAGCTGGCCGCAGGCTTCTTCGACGGAGAGCCCGGCGGCGGTCAGATCGCGCAGCCAGCCGACGCCGGTGGCGAGCGAGCAGCCCAGCTCCTGGGCGTCGGAGGCGCCGGCCTCGTGGTACGGCAGGGCGTCCACGGCGACGGCGCGCAGCCCGGGGTACTCCCGGGCGCAGAGCGCGGCCAGCTCGGCGGCGGTCCCGGTGGCGCCGGCCTCCTCCCGTCCCGTACGGGCGAGGACGCCGACCGGGTCGGCGCCGAGGGTGCCGCGCACCGCGTCGCGGGCCACCCCGCGCTCGTCGTGGAGCCGGAGCAGCGCGCGGGCGGCGGGGCCGAACTCCTCGCCGGCGTCGAGGGCGAGGGGCGCGAGGTCGAGATACACGCCGTCGAGGACGGCGGGCAGCGCCTCGACCGGCACCCCGGATCCGCCCAGGGCCAGCCAGAGGGAGGTGACCCCGTTCTCCAGGTCGGCGAGGACGGCCTCGTTGACGCGCGCGGGGTCGGTGCCGGTGTGCCGCTGCCGTACGTCCCAGCCGGAGACCGCGCCGCCCTCGGCCCTGCCTCCCCGGGTGTACGGCGCGAAGCCGGGGTATCCGGCGCCGGGGGCGCTCGCGGGCGCGTCGTCGGCGGTGTAGAGGGGACGGGTGACCAGCCCGTCCTGGAGCGCGGTGGCGAGCGCGTCCTCGGCGGCCGGCCCGGTGAGATCCCGGCCCGACTTGCGCAGGACACCCGCCACCAGGCCCTGCCACTGCTCTCGGGTGGGGTCGGGGAACTCCGCTGCCAGGGATAGCCCGTCTTCAGGCAGGACCGTCATGGGCCAGATCGTAGGGCAGCGCGCCGGAGCCGCAGCAGAGCGCCTCACTGTGATCTATCCCTCCCCTCCGAACGGCAGGTCAGGTGATTTCACGGACCGTCAGATGCAAGACGCGGCACGGGTCGGCGGAGTCGGCGCTCCGTGGCGTTCAGGTACATGCCACTGTCCCGTAACCCTTGAGCGTTAAGCTGGCGGAGACCGGAACGTAAGCCTCATTTCGCCACTGCGCCGCGCTTCGACCGGTCAGTGCATATACCTTTCTTGGATGGCGTAGTACCTCATGTCTTGGTTCGAATCATTCGTCCTCGGGCTTGTCCAGGGACTGACCGAGTTCCTGCCCATCTCGTCCAGCGCGCATCTGCGGCTGACCGCGGCGTTCGCCGGCTGGCAGGATCCGGGGGCGGCGTTCACCGCGATCTCCCAGATCGGCACGGAGGCGGCCGTCCTGATCTATTTCAGGAAGGACATCGCGCGGATCCTCTCCGCCTGGTTCCGTTCCCTGACGGACAAGGAGATGCGCCGGGACCAGGACGCGCGGATGGGGTGGCTGGTCATCGTCGGGTCGATCCCGATCGGGGTCCTCGGTGTCACCCTCAAGGACCAGATCAACGGCCCGTTCCGGGATCTGCGGCTGATCGCGGTCACGCTGATCGTGATGGGGCTCGTCCTCGGCTTCGCGGACCGGCTGGCGGCGCGCGACGAGACGGGCGCGCGGCACCGGGTCGCCAAGGAGCGCAAGTCGCTGAAGGAGCTGAGCGTCCGGGACGGTCTGATCTTCGGCTTCTGCCAGGCCATGGCGCTGGTCCCGGGCGTGTCCCGCTCCGGCGCGACGATCAGCGGCGGTCTGCTGATGGGCTACACGCGTGAGGCGGCGGCGCGCTACTCGTTCCTGCTGGCGATTCCGGCGGTGCTGGCCTCGGGCGCGTACGAACTGAAGGACGTGGGCGAAGGGCATGTGGAGTGGGGGCCGACGATCTTCGCGACGGTGATCGCGTTCGCGGTGGGATACGCGGTCATCGCGTGGTTCATGAAATACATCACCACCAAGAGCTTCATGCCGTTCGTGATCTACCGCGTGCTGCTGGGCATCGCCCTGTTCGTGCTGGTCGGGACGGACACGCTGAGCCCGCACGCGGGCGAGTCGGCGGGCTGACGCCCGGCCGATTCCCGGGGTTGCGCGCTCCCGGCGTGTTCTGTGTCACGCGGGGAGCGCGGAGTGTGACCAAGAACGCGCCCCGAACGGCCACCGGCGCACGCCCCCGGCTCTAGGGTTGTCGTATGTCCTCTTCTTCCGCACCCGCTTCCCGGGCCTCCGGCGCCGCCGCGGCCAACGAGCGCATTCGCGCGCTTGTCGACGCGGCCGACGGAACATGGCCCGCGGAGGCGTACGAGGTACTCCTCCTGGAGTGGGCCGAGGCCCTGCACGCCGAGGTCGACGCGGCGGCGTAGCGCGCTCCTGCCGCCGCCGTCCCCCCGTCCCTCGCGCTCCCACTGCACCACCCCGCACCGCACACCCGCATCACCACCGCACCGCCCGCCGCACCCGTGAGGGAGCGCCGGGCGGTGTCCGCTGCCCCATGGGGCAGCGCGGAGTGCCCGGTTCCCGCGGGGCGGCGGGCTGGACGGTCCGCGGACCGTGGCGCCAGGGTGGGACGGTGGACAGGTCCGCCGTCCCGCGGCGCGGCCACGGCACCGGCCGGAGGAGACGGAGATGCCCGGACACGAACGGCGGCACGGCTCGGGAAGCGGCCCGGAACACAACCATGAGCACGAGCACGACGAGTCCGTACGGCCCCGGGGCGACACGGACGCCCACGACGGCGGCGGAACGGCGCGGCTGTTCCGGGCGGCGGTCGCCGGACGGTCCGATGTCGTCGGTACGGCGGGGATGACGAGCCTGCAACGCGCGGTGGGCAACAGAGCGGCCGGGGCGGTGCTCAGCAGGAACGCTACGGCAGCGGGGTCCGGGGCGGCGCACGCGCCCGAGGAGACGGCGGACGAGACGGCGGAGGAGCGTTCGCCCGTCCATGACGTGATCTCCACCGGCGGCTCGCCGCTGGACACCGACACCCGTACGGACATGGAGAGCCGGATGGGCGCCGACTTCTCCGACGTACGGGTACACACGGACTCGGCGGCGCACGAGTCGGCGAAGGCGGTCGGGGCGCACGCGTACACCGTCGGCCACCATGTCGTCTTCCAGCGCGACAGCTACGACCCGTCCTCGTCCGCCGGGCGCACCACGCTGGCGCACGAGCTGACGCATGTGGTGCAGCAGCGCAACGGCCCGGTCGAGGGCGCGGCGGCGCCGGGCGGTATCCGGGTGAGCGATCCGTCCGACCGCTTCGAGCGGGAGGCCACGGCGAACGCCGAGCGGGTCATGTCGTCCGCCCCCGACCCGGCGCCGGTGGCCGGCCCCGCGCCGGCGGCGCCCGCTCCGTCCGTACAGTCCCTGGCGGCCGGGCCGTCGGTGCCGTCCGTGCAGCGGGAGGCGGCGGAGGACGAGGACGAGGAACCGGCGGATGTGCAGGGCTCGTTCGTGCAGCGGGAGGCGGAGGGGGCCGAGGAGGAGGAAGAGGAGCCACCGGCCTGACGGGCGTCTTCACCGCGCGGCGGAGGGGTACGGCGACGGGCGCGCGGCCCGTACCGTACCCCTCCGCCGTTCTCCTGTGGGCGGGCGGTGCTTCCTAGTCGGCCGCCTCGATGGTGGGCCGCAGTGTGCCGCCCACCAGCAGCGACTGCGAGCAGCTCGCCGGCGTCGGGGCCTTCACCGGCCTGCCGACCTGCCGGCAGTCGACCGTCATCGTGACCTCCTCGCCGGACGCCACGAGGATCGGGGTGACGAAGTGGTAGTCGGAGTCGCGGAAGTTCTCCAGCGCGAGCCGGAGGATGGGCGCGTCGCCGCTGAGGACGGTGAGCGTACCCGCGTCGCCCTGCGGGTTCTGGACGACGATGTCGGTGAGCGCGAAGACACTGCCGCCCGGCACCTTGTAGGCCGAGCCGGTGCTCGGCGCGCCGCCGACGGCGTCCTTGACCTCGACGCGGGCGCTGGTGGGGGTGCCGGGGGCGTTCGCGGCCCCCGCGCCCGCGCCGCCGCCGCCCGTACCCGTACCTGAGCCTGTGCTGGGAGACGGGGACGGACCGGCGGCCCCGCCCTCGTTCCCGGCGCCGCCACCGTCGGGATCGCCGGTCCCGTCCACGCCGTTGCCCGAACCACCGCTCGCGGACGGGGACTTCGCCACGGCCGACGCGACGACCTCCGGGGTGATCGCCTCCCTGGCCGCCGACTTCACGGCCGGCCGCAGCAGCGCGTACCAGAGCCCGACCAGCGCGATCAGCACGGCCGCCGCGAGGATGAGGGCGCGCGGCAGCCAGCGCGGCAGGATCGCCTGCTGCTCGTACGAACCGTCCAGCGTCAGCGGCTCGGGCGCCTCCCGGCCCTCCGCCACCACCGGTGTCACGAACGCCTGGAACGTGTGGGTGACCGGGGTCCCGCGCCAGATCCGGCCGGCCGGGCGCACCGACAGCTTCGCGAAGTCGGCGCGCCCGGAGGGGATCAGCAGCTCGGCGGTGGCGAGTTCGACCGTGGCGCGCTCGGTGCCGGTCGTGCCGGTCAGCCGTACGGTCACGGGCGCGTTGCCGCGGTTGTCGACGGCGAGCTGGTGGCGGCCCCGGTACGCGCCGCTCGAACCGCGCGGCACCAGCTCCGAGGTGACCTCGGTGAACGGCGCGACGCTCACCGTGCCCTCGGGCACCACCGCCGCGCCCGGGTCGCTCGTCGGGGTCACCCGTACCCCGAAGGGCGTCTCCCCCGCCGGCACCGACGGGTCGCGCGGCAAGCTCAGCCGGAGAGAGACCGTACCGGTGGCGCCCGGATAGAGCGAGAGAGCGGGGGGTTCCACCGTCGCCCAGGCCGCACACGCTCCGATCACCTCGAAGCGGTACTCCTCGACCGTGCTGCCGGAATTGAGGATCTGTAGGGGGACATCCGTCCGACCGCCCGGCTCTGCGGTGACGGACGCTGCGTCGAGGCTGGCCGTAACACTCATACGGGCACGGTAGATCCACGAATTCCCGCGAACAGCGGTCGGACAGGAACACTTTCGGGCAGAAACGCTGCCCGGCGGTCGGGACCGGATTTCATATCCTCTTGGGATGGGAAAGGAGTAACTGCCGATGCGTAAGGCGACTACGGCCGCACCCGCGGTTGACCGCCGCCTGGTCCCATACGGCCCGAGATGACGCATCGGCTCGCATGTGCGGAGGGGGAATTTCATGACAGAACGCACGATCGTCGGTTTGCGGGCGCAGGATCCGATCTCCCAGGCGGGAGTGGCCAGCCAATTGCGGACCAGACCGGAGGTGACACTGACCGGCTTCGATGACGAGGAACCCGCGCCCCAGGTGATTGTCGTCGTGGTGGATGTGATCGACGAGGAAGCCCTGCGCATGCTGCGCGCCATTCAGCGCGGCGGCACCGCGCGCGGAGTGCTGGTGGCCACCGAGATCGACGAACAGAAGCTGGTCAGCGCGGCGGAGTGCGGGGTGGCCGGGGTGATCCGGCGCGCGGAGGCGACGCCGGATCATCTGGTCCGGGTGATCGTGTCCGTGGCAAAGGGCGAAGGGCATGTGCCCGCCGATCTTCTCGGCCGGCTGCTGGAGCAGGTGGGGCGGTTGCAGGGCCAGGTACTCGGACCGCGCGGCCTGCACTTCACCGGCCTTTCTTCGCGGGAGATGGATGTACTGCGGCTGATCGCCGAGGGGTACGACACCGCGGAGATCGCGACGAAGCTCGCGTACTCCGAACGCACGATAAAGAACGTCCTGCACGCGGTCATGACCAGGCTGCAATTACGTAATCGATCTCATGCGGTCGCCTACGCGTTGCGCCAGGGGCTGATCTGAGGGCTGTCCCTGGATTCATCCGTAATGATCAGTGGAGATCCGATGGAGAGCGGCCGAATCCGCATCAATCGGCCTCCCGGTACGGGTGCACGAAAGGGCAGTATCCGATTCCCGCGGAACTGGCTCGCGCTCCCCTGACCGGGGAGCGCGAGGCGTGGAGGGTAGGAGCCCGCGGATCCGCCACCGGTGGCCGGTGCCCGGACGCGGGTGGGGGAGGGTTCCGTGCGGCGATCCCGGAAGAGGGCGGGCGCGACTGCCTTGCGTGTGCTGCCCTTCGCACTGCTGCTGCTGGTCGCGGGGAGTGTGACCGGCTCGGCGGCCGAGCCGCCCGATCCCGCGAACCCGGTCACACCGGCGGTGGTGGCGGAGCGGCTCGACCCGGGCGGATCGCTCGCGGTGGAGAAGCGGGTGCTGACACCGGAGATCCCGCCGAAGCCGGACATCGTGCTACTGGTGGACGGCACAGGCAGTATGGGGGACGCGATCGGGCGGATTCAGGACGATCTCTCCGACATCACCGAGAAGGTACGGGCGGCGCAGCCCGACTCCCGCTTCGCCGTCACCGCCTTCGGCGACCAACAGGTGGACGGCGACCGGGTGTTCACCCTGCATCAGGGGCTGACGTACGACCTCGACGCGGTGAAGCGCGGTGTCGACGACCTCACCTTCGACCGCGGCGCCAACAGCATGGGCCCGGCGGAGGACTGGATCAACGGTCTGTGGCAGATCGCGCACGGCAGTGGTGGCGGGACCGTGTTCCGCGAGGACGCGAGCCCCATCATCGTCCTGATCGGTGACGCCTCCAGTCACAACCCGAGCATGGGGCACTACCTCGACGACACGATCCCCGCGCTCCAGAACGCCGGCATCCGGGTGGTGGGCGTCGACATCGACACCCCGATCGGTGACGGTCTCAACGGCACGGGCTTCGCCAACAACCCGAATTTCCCGAACCAGCGGGACATCCCGCCGATCGACCCCGGCCAGGCCGACCGTGTCATCCGGGAGACCAACGGCAAGATGATCGAGGGTGTGGACTCGGACGCGGTCGTGGAGGCGATCGTGGAGGGCCTCAGCAATCTCCCCACCGCCGTCGGCCATCAACTGGACGCCTGCGACTCCGCGTTGACGGTGACCCTCACTCCGCCCGTACGGACCGTGACCAGTGGGGGCGTCGCCGACTTCGCCGAGACGGTCGAGGTCGCCGCGGACGCCCCGCAGGGGACACGGCTCACCTGCACGGTCCAGTTCGTGGTGGGCGCGGGCGGCGCGCCGGGCACGGAGAGTGTGGGCGCGAACGCCGTGGCCGACCCGGAGCTGATCCAGACGATCACCATCGATGTGAACGACGTCGGGGCGCCCGTCGTCACCGTCGACAACCGTACGGTCAGGACGACCAATCCCGGCGGTGTCCGCGTCGAGTTCACCGCCACCGCCGAGGACGCCGTGGACGGCCCGCTGCCGGTCGTGTGCGTCCCCGCGTCCGGCTCGCTCTTCCCGGTCGGCCGTACGGGGGTGACCTGCTCGGCCACCGACGCGGCCGGCAACACCGGCACGGCGGAGGCGACCGTCGAGGTGCTCCAGGACCCGCTCCCGCCGCCCCCGCCCACCACACCGCCCCCGACCCCGGCGCCGCCCACGCCCGTACCGCCGGCGCCGCCCGCGCCAACTCCCGTACCGCCGACGGCCGATGTGTCCGTACGGGTCGGGATCACACCCGCCACCACCTACGCGGGCCGCGTGGCCACCGCCCGCTTCACACTCGCCAACGCGGGTCCGGAGACGGCCACCGGGGTCGTCCTGACCACCGCCTGGCCGAAGACACCGAACGCGGCGGACCGTACGCTCGCGCGGCTGACACGCTGCACCACCGCCGCGCCCTGCATCATCCCGGCGGGCGGCCGGATCGAGGTCACCCAGCGGGCCAGATACCGGACGGCCGTCAACGCCGAGGTCCACGGGACGGCCATCGCGACACTGCCCGACCGCAGACCGGAGAACAACACCGCGCGGGCCCGCCTCCGGGTCCTCCAGCCGAGGCTGACGGTCGTGCCGGCCGTCGTCGAGCCGGGGCAGGTGGTGGTGGCGCGGGGCACGGACTTCCCGCCGGGCGTACGCGTGGGGCTGTCCTGGAGCGCGGGGATCACCGCGGCGGCCGGCCAACCGGTGGTGACGGGCCGGGACGGGACGTTCGAGGCGCAGGTGCTGGTGCTGCGCAAGGACGTGCTGGGCCCGCGGCGGCTCCGTACGGGCGTCAGCGACCTGGACCGGCTGGAGCGACCGGTGCTGGTGGTCCCGCGCACACTCCAGCCGCCGGACTTCGCGGGCCGCGGATGACCGTAGGGGCGGATAACCGCGTACGTACGATCTGAAGGGACAGGCCCGTGATTCACGAGGTGGACGACGCCCTGCGGACCCTGCTGCGGGCGGAGGTGCTGGAGGGCGCGCAGATCTCCGTGGTGTTCGACGCGCCGACGCGCGACTGGGCGGCCAAGGTGAACGCGCCGACGGTCAATCTGTATCTCTACGACATCCGCGAGGACATCCGGCGGCGCGAGCGCGGGCTGCACAACGAGTACGAAGGAGCCGCGGTCGTGGCCCGCCGCCGCCCGCCGCGCTTCTTCAAGCTGTCCTATCTGATCACCGCCTGGACCAAGCGCCCGGAGGACGAACACCGGCTGCTGTCCTCGCTCCTGATCTGCCTGCTGCGGTACGAGGCGCTGCCGCCGGAGCGGGTGACGGGCACACTGGCGGACATCGGGGCGGCCGTACCGATGTCGATCGCGCTGCCGCCGCCGGAGGACCGCTCCTTCGCGGATGTGTGGAGCGCGCTGGGCGGCGAGTTGAAGCCGTCGCTGGACCTGGTGGTCAGTGTGCCGGTGACGGCGTCGCCGACGTATCCGGCGGGCCCGCCGGTACGGGACGAGGGGCTGCGCGTGGTGTTCGGGGACCACACGCCGGAGGGGCGCGGCGGCGGGGGCGGGCTGCCGGTGTACGGAGGGGGCAGGGGCGGCGGGCCGGGGGAGAAGGAGACCCCGGCCGCACCCGCCGGAAGGCCGGGGCTGTCGGTACGCATCACGGAAACACACGGCACCGATGGCTGAACACACCTCTGCCGACGGCCAGTTGCGGGACCTCCTGGCCGCCGCCGTACGGATCGAGCAGCGCGTCCGCCGGGCGGTGGAGGCGCGGCGGCGGACCGATCCGCAGCCCGACGACGAGTTCCGGGGGCTGTATCTGACACAGGAGACGGTCCGGCGACTGTTGGAGGAGGGCAGACCCTTCCCGGCGCCGGAACCGGAACCGGTCCCGGGCGAGGCTCTTCCGGACATCCCGCTGGCTGAGCTGCGGCGGGAGTTCGGACTGACCGCGCTGGACGTGGAGATCCTGCTGATCGCGCTCGTACCGGATCTGGACGACCGGTTCGAGGCGTTCTACGGCTATCTCAACGACGATGTCACCCGGCGCCGCCCGAGCATCGGCCTGGCGCTCGGCCTGTGCGGTCTGACCCCGGCGGACGCGGCGGCCCGCGCCCGGCTGGGCCCGTACGCGCCGCTGCGGGCGGGCGGGCTGCTGCTGGTGGAGGAGGCGGACCGGCCGTTCCTGAGCCGCGCGCTGCGCGTCCCCGACCGGGTCACGGCGCATCTGCTGGGCGACCGTACGACGGACCCGAGGCTGGCCGATCTGCTGGCGCCGTGGCACCCGGTGGAGGGGGTGGGCGACGCGAAGGCGCTGGCCGGGGCGGTGGATTCCGGCGTACTCCTGGCGTATCTGCGGGAGGACCAGGGGGGCGCGGGCACGGCGCTG
Source organism: Streptomyces paludis (assembly GCF_003344965.1). NCBI lineage: Bacteria > Bacillati > Actinomycetota > Actinomycetes > Kitasatosporales > Streptomycetaceae > Streptomyces > Streptomyces paludis. The sequence goes on from NZ_CP031194.1 coordinate 565,739, forward strand.
GCCGCGACGGCGCTGGCCCTGACGGGCCGGGGTGTGCTGGGTCTGGACCTGGCGCGGCTGGCCGCGGACCCCACGCCGGTGGAGGCGGTGCGGGCGCTCGTACGGGAGGGCAGGCTGACGGGCGCGGGGCTGGTGTGCGCGCCGGTGGACGCGCTGGCCCGCGAACACCCGGCGCTGCTGCGGCTGCTGACGGACAGTCCGCTCCCGACGGTGCTGGTGGGCCGGGTCCCGTGGGACGCCGGGTGGTCGGCGGCGGGCCCGCCGCTGCCGCTGCGGGCGCCCCGGGTGGAACCGGCCGTACGGGCGAGGCTCTGGCGCGAGGCGTACCCGGGCCCGGCGCCGCTCCCGCCGGACCTGGACATCAGCCTGCTGCTCTCCCCCTTCCTGCTGACCCCGGACCAGATCGAGGGCGCGGCCCGGGGGGCGGCCCAGACGGCGGCGCTGTCGGACGGCCCGGTGGCCGCGGCGGATGTCCGCCGGGGCGCCCGCGCGCAGAACGCGGCGGGCCTGGACCGGCTGGCGCGCCGTATCGAACCGTCGGTCGGCTGGTCCGACCTGGTCCTGCCCGCCGATGCCCACGCCCAGCTCCGCGAGCTGACGGCTCGCGCCCGCTACCGCGATCAGGTCCTCGGTACGTGGGGCATGCGCCCGGGCGGCGGCCGGGGCCGGGGCGTCTCGGCGCTGTTCGCGGGCGATTCGGGTACGGGGAAGACGATGTCGGCGGAGGTCATCGCGGCGGACCTGGGGCTGGACCTGTACACCGTCGATCTGGCGACGGTCATCGACAAGTACGTGGGCGAGACGGAGAAAAACCTCGAACGCATCTTCTCCGAGGCGGCCGGGGTCAACGGTGTCCTCCTCTTCGACGAGGCCGACGCCATCTTCGGCAAACGCTCCGACGTCAAGGACGCCCACGACCGCTACGCGAATGTTGAGAGCGCGTATCTGCTCCAGCGCATGGAGTCCTTCGACGGTCTGGCCATCCTCGCCACCAACCTCCGCGCCAACCTGGACGACGCCTTCACCCGCCGGCTGGACCTGGTGATCGACTTCCCGATCCCGGACGCGGACCACCGCCGCCTGCTGTGGGACCGCGCCCTGGGCAGCACCCTCCCCCGGTCCCCCTCCCTGGACCTGGACTTCTGCGCGGACTCCTTCGAACTGGCGGGCGGCAATATCCGCTCGATCGCGATCACGGCCGCGTATCTGTCGGCGGCGTCGGGCACTCCGGTGACGATGCCGACCTTGATCCACGCGATCCAGCGGGAGTACCAGAAGCTGGGCCGGCTGACGCTGGCGTCGGAGTTCGGCGAGTACCTGAGCCTGCTGACGTAGACCCGCGGGCCAGGGCCCGGGCACTACACGGACGGCAGCCGATAGACAGAGACATGCGAGCGCGACTCGGCGGTGAACTCGGACCGGTCCCAGTCGGCATGCCGGGACTCCAGCTCGAATCCGGCGAGCTGCCCCATGAGATCCAGCTCGGCCAGCCAGATATACCGGTGCGGACTGCGGAACAGCCGCGCCTCCCGGCTGCCCGCACCGAACCGGAAGTGGTGCGACACGACCTGCTGCCGCAGCACGTCATACGTATCCAGCCCGATGTAACCGGCCTGCGCCTCCCACACCACGGCCGGCTGCCCGGGCGGCAGCTTCCGCAGCTCAGGAACCCACAGCTCGACGACGAAACGCCCGCCGGGCGCGAGATGACGGGCGGCGTTACGGAAGCAGGCGACCTGCTCGGCCTGGGTGAGGAGGTTGGAGATGGTGTTGTAGACGAGATAGACGAGCTGGAACACCCCGGGGACGCGCGCGGTCGCCATATCCCCCACAACAACCGGAAGCGCCGCCTCGTCCACCTTGGTACGCAGCTGGTCGATCATGGCCGCAGACATCTCCACCCCAGCAACGTCCACCCCACGCCGCACGAGCGGCACGGCGACCCGCCCCGTACCAACAGCGAACTCCAACACCTTCCCTTCCCCGGCAAGTTCAACCAGCCGATCCACAGTGGGCCCCAGCACCTCGTCCGAGAAGACACCGACGCCGGGCGTGTCGTATCGGTCGGCGGTCTCACGGTCCCAGAGTTCGTCCTGTGTCATACGGCACAGGATTCCCGGACGGAGCCCCCATGTCGAAGGCTTTCCCGGGTGCCCCTCTCATGGCCTTGGTGGGGCCTGCACCGACTGATCGAACGCGCCGGCCTCGACCGCGAGGAGAAAGGCGCGCATCTGGGCGTGGGTGTAGCGCAGGGGCGGCCGGTCGGGACTCTTGGAGTCATCGACGGCGAAGCCGCCCGCTATCTTCATGACGCGAACGCAGGCGTCGCCGTTGGGACCGCTCAGGCTGGACGTCACCCACTGGCCGTCGAGCGAGGCGGTGAAGAGGTCTTCTCTCTCCCGATTCACAGTTCCTTCTCGATCCCTTCCAGCAGTTGCACGGATTCCTCCGGGCTACAGGCGGCCGCCGCCAGCTCCACAAACCGACGGCGCATCTGTTCGACCACGCCCTCCTCGTCGGTCACCTCGTCACTGCGCGAGGTCTCACGAACGGTGACGCTGCGGCGGTCCGCCCCCGGAAAGTCGTAGACCTGGAACGGGGCTCCGAGCGTCGCGGCGGCACCGGCCGAGAAGGGGACCACCCGAAGCGTGACATGGGGCCGCTGCACCGCGGCCCGCAGGCTGCCGAGCTGCTCCCGCATGACGTCGCGACCGCCGACGACCACGCGCAGCGCGGCCTCAAGGACGAAAGCGTGGAGCGTGGGCGGGTGTTGCCGTGCCAGCACATGCTGCCGCTTGAGCCTCGCCTCGACGAAGAGACGACGGTGGGCCGCGCTCTCCTCGCGCTGGCCGAACTCGACGAGCGCCTCGATATAGGCCCGGGTCTGAAGCAGTCCGGGCACGTAGTTGCCGGAGTGCACCCACATCGTCTCGGCGACGTCCTCCAGCGCGAAGAACTGCATGCTCGTACCGGGGAAGACCTCCCGGGACTCCGCCGTGTCCCACCACGGCCGCCCGAGAGACTGCCCGGCCCGGACGGAGGCCCTGATATCGGCCTGGGTGGACGCGTCCACCCCGTACACACGGAACATCTTCCTGAGCAGGTCATCGTCCGGCCACCGCTTGCCGGCCTCGACGTAACTGACTTTGCTCTGCGAACACTTGAGCTTCGCCGCAGCCGACTCCTGAGTCCGGAATCCGGCCCCGGTCCGCAGCCGCCGCAGCTCGTCACCGAAAGCCCGGAGGGCGGTAAGAGCGTTGGTGTTGCCGCTCGCTGACACTTCGCTCCCTCGCATCGCGGCCCGAATCCTTGCCCGCAAGCAAGGTTAGCGCGACGACACCCCCTCACCCGCCACGCGAGAGTGAATCCCAAAGCAGCTGCTTGCATAGTGACGTGAGTATGCACAAAGCTCGCTTACACGCACCGCGAACACGAACAACTCCGGCGCGTAGCCCCGACGTCCCGCACGCCTGAGAGGCATGGGTCATGGTCATGGATGAACGTGCATACGTCCTGGCAGTGGAGCGCTACCCCGCCACACCGGCAGCAGTCCCCCAGGCCAGAGCCATAGCGGCCCGCGCCTACGCCCCGTACCCCTGGGTCGACGGGGACACCGTCAAACTCCTGGTGAGCGAGACCGCGACAAACGCCGTCCTGCACCCCGGCAACGGCGGCTTCGACCTGATCTGCCACGCCCCGCGCAACGATTCGATCCAGATCGAAGTACACGACCGAAGCAAGACCCACCCCCAACACCGCACCCCCACCGAGTGGGACCAGCACGGCCGGGGCCTGGAACTCCTGGACCTACTGGCCCCCGGCTGGTCCGTAGCCCCCACCCTCACCGGCAAGGCCCTGATCTTCACGGTGAAGACGGCACAGTCCGCCGGGAGCGGTTCGGGAGCGGCTGAAGACCGGACAGAAGGCCGTACATAACAACGGGTTTTGCCAACAACATCCATTCCACGTAACACACTTGACTCAACATCACCTGATATCACAGCTTCCGGCGAAAGTCCTGGATGCGACATTGCCCGATGCGAATAGCCGTGGCACTCTCGAAAAACTATTCGGCTCGATGGCAGTGAGGTGTTCATGAAACGCACACGACGCCTGATGGTTCACCTGGTGGGCCGGAAGCGAGTCAGCGGACGCTACATCTACTGGTATCACGCTCGATAGCCCGACCCGCTCAGCGGAGAACGCCGATCGCAGGGTCCCTCCCAAGGGATCCTGCGATTCACCGGGGAGGGCTCATGGCACACCGCGAGAAGCGCAGCTGGCCGCCGGGCCCGCGTGGACACTGGCTGAAGGGCAACACCCGCGCGTACGAGGCCGACCGGATCGGCTTCCTGCGCCGCTGCCACCGGGACTACGGTGACGTCTTCTCCTACAACAAGCACACGCTGTTCGTGATCGACCCGGCACTCACCCACGAGGCGCTCATCCGCACCGGTGAAGCGTTTGTGACCGAGCTGGCGCCTTTTGACACGCAGCAGGATTTCGATCTGGCCACCGCACACGCCGCCTCCTGGATGTCGGATCGCCGGGCCGCGTGGCCAGGACTCAACCGGACGGCAGCCGCCGCGACCGACGACCTGACTGTCGCGATCCTCGATACGGTCATCGCCGACGGGGCCGGCCGTGACGTCGACGTGCTCAGCACGATGCGGACACTCACCGCCCGGATGATCTCCGAGTACTGCTTCGGCGCGGACTCCGCCGGCGTCCCCGATCTCCTCCACGAGACCGTCCGCGCCACCCGGCCCCTCGCGGAGTCGTCCCACGAATTCCCCGCATGGCTGCCACTCCCCCGCACCCGGCGCTTCTTCGACACCTCCCGGCGCCTGGCCGAAACACTGACCGGCAAGGTCCAAATGCGCCGCGCAGCCAAGCCCGACTCGCACCGGAACGACCTGCTCGGCTTTCTCCTCGCCGCCGAACCGGCCCCGCCGGTCAACACCGTGGCGTCGACGCTGCACAGCATCCTCATGGGCGGCCACGGAGTCCCCGCCGCCGCCCTCACCTCCCTCGTATGGGAACTCGCCCGCCGCCCCGCACTCGTGGCCGACCTCCGCAGCGAAGCGAACGGTCCGACGGACGGCGGTACCCCGCTGGCCGAGGCCGTGGTCCGTGAGACGCTCCGGCTGTACCCGCCCGTGTGGCTGATGACCCGTACCGCCAGCAGGACAACCACCCTGGGCGACTGGTCGCTCAGCCCCGGTGACGACGTACTGCTCAACCCCTACCTGATCCACCGAGACCCACGATGGTGGCCCCGGCCGGACGAGTTCGACCCCACCCGCTGGCTCAACGGACGCCCCGCCCCCGGCCCGACCTACCTCCCCTTCGGCGCCGGCCCCCGAGTCTGCCTGGGCTCCGCCCTGACCATGCGCCAACTGACACTGACCACATCCCGACTCGCCAGCCTCTTCACCATCGAATCCCCCAACGCCACGTCGGTATCCCTGGAGTTCATCGACCGCCTGGCCCCCACCCACCTCAAAGCCCGCTTCCTACCGACCGGGTAGCGATTGCCCTGGATACTCACCGGAATGGGCAGCCTAAGGGCTGTCCCGTAAATGATCTATGAGTCGCCCGGAACAGATTCGGCCGCTGTGCGGTCGCTGGCCTGTCCGACGAGGGTGAGGTTGTGCAGGCGTGCGATGCCGAGCATGGCGTGGTAAACGCCATCGCCTTTGAGGCGGCAGTTGCGGTGAATCTTCCAGGTCTTCATGCGAGCAAAGACGTGCTCGACTCAGGCGCGGACCTGCTTGTGGGACTTGTTGTGCTCCTGTTTCCAGTCGGGCGGCTCTTTGCCCTTGCCTCGGCGGTGGGGCATGACGAGCCCGGTGCCGGGATAGCCACCGCCGGCAATCGTCGTGGTCGTGCGGACGGCGGCTTTGGTGCCGGATTCCTCCCACGCCTTGCAGTCGTTGCGGTTTCCGGCGAGGGGCCGGCCCACGACGACAACCAAGCGGGTGTCGGCGTCGGTGACGACCTGGTGATTGGTGGAGTACCTGTAGTTCTTGGACTGCTCGGCCACGGTGTGGTCGCGGGTGGGGGCCAGAGTGCCATCCGCAATGAGTACGGTGTGCTTGGCGAGTACGCCGCGACCAGCAGGGCACGGTCCTCCAGCGGAAGCCTCCACTGCCGGCCCTTGCGCACCGGGTCGGTGCCCTCCCGCCGCAGCGCTGTCACGAGCTTCCCGAACTGTTGCGGGCTCAGCCCGGTAGACGGACCTGTCCAGGACGGCTCCGACGCCGTGATCACAGCAGCCACTGCGTGATCATTCCACTGCTTCGGGTTCACCCTGCTCGAACGCGATGCGGCAGCGTTCCACCTGGTCGGCCACCAGCTCCATGAACCATTGCATGATCGCGTAGGGGATGACGTGCTCGTCAGGGCTATAGGTGCGAACGGCCGGCTCCAGATCAGGGTCCTCATCGGGGATGAGTGCCACCAGGAAGGCCGGACCGGGCAGATGGGTCGCCGCGTTGGGCGTCTCAGGCCGCGCGGCTGGCGCAGGCACGGCCTCACTCAGCTCCACAGCCCAGGAATCGTCGGGCAAGGCGTAGTGGAACTGGATGGCGCGTAGTGACGACCTGCATGTTCTCTCAGCTCTGCTGGCATGACGGCAGGCTGCCACAGCACGCGGTCAAAGGCCCGGGGATATCGACCGAGGCCCAGTCTCTGAGAAGAAGCCGCGACTTGCGGGACAGCCCTGAGGAACGTGCCCTATGTGACGAGTAGGGCCAAATCGCCCGTAGCGGCAGATTGTTGTGCCGAGGCCGAGGAGGGCGCGCAATCGCTCACCACCTTCGGCATCCCATTCGTTCGCGGGATTCGATTCCTCTGCGGACGATGCAGACACCGATAAGTTTTCCACAGAGCCATTTATTGAGGCCAGGAACTTCGCATGCTTTGTCTGCGTACAGCTTGCCGGGCTTGTAGTGCCGGCCGTTTTCGGGGGCGTATCTCGTTTGGGCAGTCCATTCCTGTTGGACATGGACATGCCGTCCTGGAAAACCGGGTTTCCCCCGGTCAACGGGCTCGGGCGCCCGCACGTGGGCGGAGTCGAGGCGCGTGGGGAGATGGAGCAGTCTGCACTCGTCGATCCAGTCGATGACAGCCACGTGCAGCCACCAACCCCGCCCAAAAAAGCAACAAGCCAACCCCAACATTAGGACACAACAAATCCACCCGCGTGCGGAAAAAGCCCACCATTGACTCATGCCACTCAATGCAAATACCAAAAAAAGTCCAGGCATCGATCACCCATAAGGGCAGAACCCAAATCCCGGAGGTAGTCGACGTCAATCCAAACTCAACCGGAACAATGTAAATCTAATCAAAATATTCATGAGCCGCGAAGGGGTTCCCTTTCAATAATTCTTGAACAACTTCTATCGATATCACAGGATGAGAGTACTGAGGCGAGTCCGTCAACTTTAGACCAGGACGACAGAGTCTATAACCCTTAGAACTTCTGTAGCAAGAGATCGGAACTCCTTCAGAGTGCAAGCGCAGAGTCAATCTCCACTCCAACTCTCCAGAGACCTCAACACGGCAGCCGTTGCGGCTCATTTCAGGAATCACTTCTCGATACGAATACTCGGATAGTGGATTTCCCGTAACGTCAAATTGGAGCAATGTAGGAAGATTAAGGAGCGGGACCAGGTCTTCGACGAAGTTCCGCGGAAGGGAAAAATTTAGCAGCGACGGCGAGGTGACCCCGAAAATCTCCCTCAATCCACTGTCCTCTACCACCAGCGAACGAAGAACATCAATACCGGAGAATAGACTTGATCTAATTGGGTCGCATCCCACTATGACGAGACGCTGAAGCGCCGAGAAACCGTCCAGGCGGCCAAGATTTTCGGCGTTCCGAATATTCAGACTGGTAACAGACTCTCGCTCTTCCCGGGTTATCGGACTGCCATGACCCACAGCCCGGAACAGCGCCCTTTCCACTGCTGGATCAAGTTCCATTCCCAAGACTCCTCCGAGTGCGAATTCAGAGCAAACTCTTAATATGTGCCTCCGCCAACAAGAAATCGTCGAGCACGCGATAGTACGCATCCTGCTGTGCAGCTATAAGGTCATCGACCGTCAGCGGAGTTTCCCGCTGAGATTCCTCAGTAACTTCACCTTTGACATGGATTGACTTATAGATTGCCCTTATTGGCAAATCTCGCTGTTCAGCAGTGAAGTCGCCAGCATTCCCCCCCTTCCACATCAATTTACCAGCGGTGAGCATTTCTCGCAAATGCGCAAGATACCCAAGCGGTGTTCCGAACTCATTATTTCGGATAAATTCATCAAAATAGTCACGCAAGGGTTTATGCCATTTCTGATCTCTTCCGTTATAGATGGGATTTCCGTCATACGCCATGAACGCCCCCACGTGTGCATCCATGTCATGACTCATCACTTCAGACATATTATCAGTGACTCGCAGCTCCCATATTACGTCCGTAGTGAACGAGCGCAGCTTGTCTTGCAGCTCTATCCAAGCGACGGAATTGTTGGTCGATCCTTGATCGATGGCCGTTTGAACTATCTTGAGCATCTGATTGGTTGGAATCCACTCGTGCTTGCCTTCCGCTTCCCCTCGAAATTCCGCTTTGAGCCATTTCCTGTGCGGATTTTCACCAACGCCTTTCTCACTCCAGAGCCCCTTCAACTCATCCAATGTTAGCCCCTGCGATTTCTTGTCACGCGCCATGTCCTTCAGGAATTCAATTACCCTTCCTCCAGCCGCATGCTTCAGTCTGGGATCCAGCTCTCGCCTCGGAACCGGCAGCGAGGAAAACCTGCCAAACTGATGATCTGTCTGAAAGTTTAGTTCGTCAAGCTTGCTTTTCAGATCTCCTTTTTTTACAGAAGGCTTAGCCCCATCCTTGAGCTTACCCTCTGCACCTTTTCCTATTTTCTCATAGAAAGCCTGGCGCGTTGAATGCGCGGGAGTCGGATTGAGCTCATGAAGAGCATAGCTCTTGAATTTCGGAGAGTCTGCATCTTTATTTTTGCGATTCACGCCACCGTTTTTACTGGAATCGAAATATCCTTTCAGATTTTCGCTTGTTCGCGGTTTGCCGAGTTCATCAATAGCTTCTTCCGCAAACCCGGAAAGGACTTCTTTTTCCTCCCACGCCTGCGTGGGCCCAAGCTGATCAGTCCACCACCTGTCGGCTATTCTTTGAGAAAGTATTTCGCCATACGGGGGAAGGAACCTCGAGATAGCTGGGTCAAATTGAACCACCTCTGCTTCTTCTACCTTTTCAGCAGCACTTGCCCTGGCTAGAATCTCCCACCGATTGACTCCATCAGGTGATGATATCGGCTTGAGGCTGAGTGATTTCAGACCATACGATCGCAGTTGCCTATACACTCGAGAGATGATCGCTTCAAGCTCCGCTTTATTATCCAGAGGTTTTGCGGTCGGTCCTGCCAAAAGCTCCCGAGCCTTTCGCTTGACATTGTAGCTCTTCTTGGTGTTTCCGGTCTCGCCATTCTCGATATACCGATTCTTTCTCTTGCTGGTCTTACTGAAAATCTTTTTGCCGGCCTTGACTATTTTTTCCACCAGTTTGTCTATGGCTCGGTTTACTGGGCGGGATACCTTCTGGAAGGCTTGGCGGACTCGGTTGGATAGGCTGCCTATGCCCAGGAGGGAGGCCAGGAGGCCCAGGAGGAGGGGGATGCTGGTGGCCAGGGCTGTTTCTATGGTTTTGGGGACGCCGGCGGAGGCGCCGTTGGCTATGGCTATGACTGCGTCGAGGCAGGCGTTGACGAAGTCGAAGATTTGGGCGCCCTGGGTGACGATGAAGGTGACCAGGTCGATGATTCCCTTGACCGCGCGGACGAAGGCTGAGGCGGGGGTCAGGAGGGAGAGGATCCAGGTGATGCCTGCTATGAGGACCGTGGGGATGAGGTAGGACTTCAGGTCGTCCAGGATTGTTTTTTTGAGGTCTCCTGTTTCTTCTTTTATTTCGTTTACCGCTCCCGCCGGGCCCTCTCGTGCCAGGGCTCCCGCTACCGGGACCGACTGTTCGACCTTTGCCATCGCCTTTTCCGGGACGCCCTTGCGGGTTACTCGGGCGCGGATGTTGTCCCAGGTCAGGCCCAGGAGGGAGGCGATCAGCTGGATGATGCCCTTGAGGTCGAACTTGGCCGGGATCGCCAGGCCCGTGCTGACCGCTGTGCCCAGCAGCCAGGAGACCAGGCCCTTTTGCAGGTGGTCGGGGATGTTGGCGATGAAGAGGTTCAGGCCGGCGCCCAGGGCTGAGACCAGGTTCTTGAGGAAGCCGATCGGGTCCTTGATGATCTTGGCTATGGCGCTCGCCGCCTTGGCCAGGACTCCCATGAGCATGTTCTTCAGCTCAAGGATCGTCTGGATCACGCCTGCCACCGCGTCCATGACCGCCGCGATGATCCCCTTGTTCTCCTCCTCCAGTTTCTTGATTTCCTCGTCTACCGAGTTCAGTGCCTCCGTGTATTTCTGGGCCAGGTCCTGGACCAGTTGGGTCGACTTGTCGTTGACCTCCGACTCCAGGTCGTCGAACTTTCCCGCGAAGTCCGCCGCCGCTTCCTCGCCGAACCGCTTCAGATCCGCGGGGAGTTTCTCGACCTCGGCCTTCAGTTCGTTCCGGCCGGTCGCGATGCGTGCCTTGGCCCGGCCCAGTTCCTGGCCGATCATGTCGGCGATGGTCGAGATCACCGTCTGCAACTGCTCTACGTACAGCTCACGGGACTGCTTGAAGATGCTCAGGCCCTCCTGCGGAAGGCCCTTGAACTTGTCCTTGATCCAGCGGCCCTTGCCCATGAGGCCCGAATAGCGTTTGTCCTTGTACTCCTTCATCCGGCGCTTGTGATCCGCCGTGAAGTTCTCGCGGGCGCGCTTCTCTCCCGCCGTGAACTGCCGGTCCACCTTGCCGTCCAGGTCGTTCAGGATCTTCTCGACGTCCTTCTGCGTCGTGTCGAAGACCTTCTGGAGCTTGGCCGTGACCTGGGCGCGTTTCTGTTCGTCCGCCGACTTTGTCGCTCCCTTTCCGGAGTCGACGCCCTTGCCCGCCGCGTTACGGTCGGCCGTCATGGCCGCTATGGCCTGGGCGCCGGTCGCGGCGGCGCCCGCCTTGGCCGTGGCCAGGTGTCCGGCTTCGGCGGCGCGGCCCGTGGCCGGGGCCTGGGCGGTGTGCTGTTCGCCCTGTTTCTTCTCCGAGAGGGCCTGGTCGAAGGCGGGTTCGTTGCCCCGGGCCAGCTGGTCCTCGGTGACCTCGGCGTCGGCCATCTCCTGGTCGACCCGCTGGTTGCCCTCGCGGAAGTCCAGCACCGCGTCCGGCTGCCGCGCCGGGACCGCGTCCGCCGCGCTCGGGGCGCCCGGGTTGGCCGGGGGCTGGTCCGGGGTGAGCGGGGTGACCTGCTTCTCCGTGGCCCCCGAGGTGTCCGGCGCGGCGGTGGTGGCGGTCTCGATGGCGTCGGCGGAGGACTCCTTGCCGTCCTGCACCTTGCCGTCGACCGCGTTCTTGATGTTGTCGGCCTTGCCGGAGTCGGCGAACTTGTCCGCGTCATCAAGGTTCTTCGGCGCCTGCGCCTCGATCGCCTCGTTGACCGCCCCGACGAACGCCGCCTTGTTGAACTCGCCCGGCTTCGCGTCGTTCATCTTCTCGGCGTTCGCCGTCTTGCCCTGCGCCTCTCGGTCGTCCGGGGGCGCAACTGCCGCGGACTGGGCCGCCCTCGACTCCGTTGCCGCCGGCTTGTGCTGCTTCAGCGTCTGCTTCTTCGTCGCTACGTCCTGCTGGACCCGCCGGAAACCCGGCGCCTGCGCCGGCGGCGGCTTCACCACCTCCGCGTACCGCTGTGCCACCAGCCTCGACACCGCCGCGTTCCCGGCTCGCGTCTGGAGTCGCTGTACGGTCCTTATGCTCAGGCCCCGGCCCCGTGATGTGGTGGGAGACGCCTTTTGCGGTACGGAATCCGGCGGTACGGAATCCGGCGTCGCGGAGCGGGCGGCGGTGACCGGCGCGCGGTCCGTCGCCACGGAACTCTTCTCCGGAGGCGCCTTCACCCGCGCACCCGGTCACCGGTCCCCGACATGTCAGTCAGCCTGTGGCGGCGGCTCGCCCGCAGGGCAGTGTGCGGGGCGCTGGTCCGGGGCAGTTTTCGTTGCCCTATCGCGCAACCCGCCGCGCATGCCTCTTCGGGCACCCGGCTCGGTACGGCACGGCGGCCGTACGCACGTTCCCGGTGATCTCACCCGCCGCGAGAATCACCCGTGTTCCCCGGTCAAGGAGATATCCGTATGCCGTCCTATCTGTCCCCAGGGGTTTACGTTGAGGAAATCCAGTCCGGCTCCCGGCCGATCGAAGGCGTCGGTACATCCGTCGCCGCCTTTGTCGGATTCACCCAGCGCGGGCCGTTCAACGAGCCCACCCTGATCTCGAACTGGGGGCAGTTCGTCAGCCAGTTCGGCGATTTCGTCGAAGGAACGTATCTCGCTTCGTCCGTCTACGGGTTCTTCGCCAACGGCGGTGGCACCTGCTACGTCATCCGTATCGGCGCGGACGCGGACGCGGTCACAGCCGCGGACGCATCCCCGGTTGCGGAAAATGACGCCGCCACCGGCGCCCGCGGTGCACTCGTTCCCGGGCCCGCCGCCGCGCTCGGGCCGTACCTCGTCCGTACCCTCCCCGGTGTGACGGGTGACATCACCGTCGAGGTGACCGACCCCGAAGCCGAGGACCCGCCGCAGGACGTGTTCACCCTGCTGGTCTCCGAGGGCGGCGAGGTCGTGGAGACGTACGACGCGGTCTCCACCAAGCGCAGCAAGGACAACGTCGTCGCTCAAGTCACGCGCCGTTCCCGGCTGATCGCGATCGAGGAGACCGGGCGCGGCGCCGCGCCCGCCCGGCCGCCGGCGCAGACCCTGACGCTCGAACCCGCCGCCGTCGGCGCGGTTCCCGAGGCCGGGGTCGCCGGGCCGCTCTCCGCCGAGGCGTACGTGGGCGATCCCGACCGGCGCACCGGGCTCGGGGCGCTGGAGGCCATCGACGAGGTCACCATGGTCGCCGTACCGGATCTGATGAGCGCCTACGAACACGGCGCGCTGGACCTGGAGTCAGTGCTGTCGGTGCAGCAGAGCCTCATCAGCCACTGCGAGCTGATGGGCGACCGGATCGCGATCCTGGATCCGCCGCCCGCGCTGAGTCCGCAGCAGATCAGGGGCTGGCGCACGGACACGGCCGGCTTCGACTCCAAGTTCGCGACGCTCTACTACCCGTGGCTCAAGGTCTTCGACCCGGCGGCCGGCCGCAACACCTTCGTACCGCCGAGCGGTCATGTCGCCGGGGTGTGGGCGCGCAATGACGCGACGCGCGGGGTGCACAAGGCGCCGGCGAACGAGGTCGTACGGGGCGCGGTGGCCCTCCAGACCCAGCTGACCAAGAGCGAGCACGACCTCCTCAACCCCATCGGCCTGAACTGCATCCGCGCCTTTCCCGGCCGCGGAATCCGCATTTGGGGTGCCCGGACCCTGGCGGCCGATCCGTCATGGCGGTACCTGAATGTGCGACGGCTCTTCAACTACCTGGAGGAGTCCATTCTGAACGGGACCCAATGGGTGGTCTTCGAGCCGAACGACGACGCGTTGTGGGCCCGCATCCGGCGCACGGTCTCGGCCTTCCTCGTCAACGAGTGGCGCAGGGGCGCGCTGTTCGGACTGACACCGGACGAGGCGTTCTACGTCAAATGCGACCGCGAGACGAATCCACCCGAGACGATCGACGCCGGTCAGGTCGTCTGCGAGATCGGGGTGGCCCCGGTGAAACCGGCCGAGTTCGTGGTGTTCCGGCTGTCGCAGCTGACCGGCGGAATGGGCGCGGTCGACGAGTAGGGAGAGAGGAAAAGGAAGAGGGAGAGGAAAGGGAAAGAGAAAGGGAAACCTTTAACCGTTACGCGCGTATTGGAGGCTCGTCGTGCCACTTCCCGATCTCGACAGTTCCGTCGGACACTCCTTCGGCCTGGAATTCGACAGCGTCGTCATCAAGCAGATCACCGAGGTGAGTGGTCTGAAGATGGAGCAGGACGTCATCGAGCTGAAGCAGAACACCACCGACGGGAAGTACGCCGTCAAGAAGCTGCCGGGGCGCCCGAAGGCCGGCGAGGTCACGGTCAGCCGGGGGCTGACCGAGGACAACAGCTTCGAGCGGTGGATCAAGGACTCCCGCTTCGGCCGGATGGCCGACGCCCGGCGCAACGGCGCGATCATCGTGTACGACTACGAGGGCGTCGCCATCAAGCGCTACAAGCTGATCAACGCCTGGCCGAAGTCCCTGGAGATCGGCACGCTCAAGGCGGGCGACACCTCTGTGCTCACAGAAAAGCTGTCGATCACCTACGAGAGCATGGAAGTCGACTGATGCGGCGCGTGCTGTCCGCCACGCCCGGCGCGCCCGCCACTCCCGGCACTCCCGCACCGGAGTCCTCCGCGCCCTCGGCCTCGCACTCCGCCCCCGACCGCCTGCGGACCGAGTTCGCCTTCGAGCTGCCGCGCGGCTACGTGGACGATTCCGGCACCGTGCACCGTACGGGCGTGATGCGGCTCGCCACCGCCCGCGACGAGCTGGTCCCGCTGCGGGACGACCGGGTACGAGAGAACTCGGCGTATCTCTCGGTGGTCCTCATCGCGCGCGTGGTCACCAGGCTCGGCACCGTCGATGACGTCCACCCGGGTGTCATCGAGGATCTGTTCGCCTCCGACCTGGCGTTCCTTCAGGATTTCTACCGCCGCATCAACTCCGAGGGGCACACCAGGGCCGCCGTCACCTGCCCGTCCTGCCAGGAGAACTTCGCCGTGGATCTGGCGGGCGGCAGCGGGGGCGGCCGGGGCAGCGCGGCCGGCGGGGGTGGTCGCCCGGGGGAATCGTGACGTACGCGGCCGACCTGCTCCACGAGGAGGTCGCGTACCTCGCCTACCACTTCCACTGGTCGCTCGACCAACTGCTCGATCTGGAACACGCCGACCGGCGGCGCTACATCGCGGAGATCGCCCGGCTCACCGGCGCGAAGCATGGAAACCGACCGAGGTAACGAGGGGGGGGCTGAGGGCTCATGGGACTGCTGTCCTGGCTGCGGGGTGAACGGACGGGTACGGCCGCACCGGCCGCCGAACCCGTTGCCCCTCGTCGTACGCCGCACGACGGCTGGCGTGAACTCCCGCCCGTCCAGCGCGTCTTGGGCACACCGGACCTGGTCACCGACCCGAGCGGTTTCGAGTCCTCGCTGAGCAGCCGGCAGGACGCCACCCTGTCCTCTCCCCTCGGCCACCTGGTCAGCCCGGAGGCACCCGCCGGACTGGTGCACGGGCTCACCGCGCCGAGCGGTACGGAGGGACGCGAGCCACCGGAACGGGCCGTCGGGACCGGGGTCATCGCCTCCTGGCCCAGTGCCGTGCCGTTGCAGCGCAGTACGGTCGCCCAGGCGACGGCGGCGGCGGTATCGGGTACGGAAGCAGCGTCGGGGGCGAGCCCAGGGCCGATCCCGGGGCCGATCCCGGTCGCGGAGTCCATGGTCTCCGCCGAGGCCGCGCCGCTCGAACTGCCGGTACGTCAGTTGCTGAGCGAGCGCCCCGTCGAGCCGGTCCTGCCCCCGGCCCCGCCCGCACCGCCCACCCCGGCCGACGCGTCGGCCGGGGCCGTCCCCGACGAACCGGTACCGAATCTCCCCGTACGGAACGACCCGGCCCCCGTTCAGCGCTCCGCCGCCCCGCGCCCCTCGGGGCTCGGGGCCCCGCTCGCCGAGCTGCCGCCCACGGCCCAGCGCCGGATCGCCGCCCGGCTGCCGGGGCCGGGGCCGATCACCGAGGTGGAATCCGCGACCGGCCCCACCGACGATGACGGCGTTGACGCGACCGGTACGGAGGCCCCGCCCGCGCCCCTGCTCGGCGACGTACCGCCCCTCGTCATGCCGCCTCCCGCACCTCACGTATCGCGCCTGCCTCAGGAGTCCCAGGGACTCCAGGCGCCGCACGTTCCACGCCCGCCGCGTCTGCCCGCGTACGAAACGACGGCCACCACCGCCCCCGTACCCCTTCAGCGCCTCGACGTTCCCGGCACCCCGCTGGGTGTCCCGCGCGGTCTCCCGTACAGCACCCCGCAGACAGCGTCCGGTCCGGTGGCGCCGCTCATCGCACAGCGGGCGGTACCCCTCTTCGTCACCGGGCCGGGCGCGCCCATGGACAGCCGGCCCAGCCACCAACCCGCCGCGCCCGCCGCGCCCGTCCGCTGGGACACCCCCGGAACACCCGGACCCGGCCCCCGACCCGGCCCCGGTCCCGAACCCACCACCGTCCAGCGCCGGCTGCCCAGCAGCGGTCCTCCCGTGCCGCCACCTGGCTTCCGCGACGCCGGTTCCGTCGCGGTCGCGGCCGGGGTGGCACAGCGGATGGCCGACGGCAGTGTCGTGTTCGGTGGAAGTGGAGGTGGAGGTGGAGGTGGAGGTGGAGGTGGAGGTGGAGGTGCAAGTGCAGGTGGTGCTACCGCCACCCCGGGCGCCCCGTCCTCCTCCCCTGTCCCGGCCGGCCTCCTGCCCAGCGCGTACGGAAGCCCGAGCTTCCCCGTCATCCAGCGGGAAACGGAGTTCAGCGAGCCCTCGCCGCCGCCCGAGCCCAGCTACGAAGCGGAGCTTCCGGAACCCGCTCCCGATCCCAGTCCCGAACCCGGACCCGGCCCCGGCCCCACCACCGACTCCGAGTTCCCCGACCCGGCCCCGGCCTCCGCCGCCCCTCCCGCCGTCACCGATGAACTCGTACGCGCCCTCTACCCGCCCCTCAGCCGCCTCTTCAAAGCCGATCTGCGGCTCGAACGCGAACGCGCCGGCTTCCTCATCAACACCAGGCACTAGCGGAACAAGTACTGCGAGCACCGAGAGGTAGGTACGACCCATGCCGTCCACCGACCACGACGATCCCGCCGTCAGCGTCTGCTTCGTCGTCACCATCGACGACATCGAACTCGGCTCGTTCAACACCTGCGACGGCCTCGGCTGCGAAGTGGTCCTCGAAGCCCGTGAGGAAGGCGGGAACAACGGCCATGTCTGGCAGCTGCCCACCCGGCTCAAGTACTCCAACGTCAAGCTCTCCCGGCCCCTCACCCGCGAGACCGAGAAGGTCGCCCAGTGGTTCGCGAGCATGACGACCGGCTTCAGCCGCAAGACCGCCCGCATCGAGGCGCGTACGGGCGACGGCCGCAAGGTCGCCCAGTGGGGGCTGCTGGAGGTGGTGCCGGTGCGCTGGACCGGGCCTTCGTTCACGCCCGAGTCGCCCAAGGTCGCCGTCGAGACGATCGAGATCGCGCATCACGGCTATGTGATGGAGGGCTGAGCCGACGATGAGCGGGCCCATCGCCTTCAGCGCCGCCGGTTCGCCCGGCGCCTCCGGTACGGCCGCCGCCGGCTCCCGGGCGGCCGGTTCGGCCAGGCCCAAGCTGGAACACGCGTATCTGGAGCTGCGCACCCCGCCCGCCGGCGGCGGTCTGATGCCCGGCGGGCCGTGCGGCCGGATCGACTTCCAGTTCAATCCGAAGGAGCTGAGCCTGACCAAGGCGGCCTCCTGGAAGCGCACACCGGCCAAGGGGGCGAAGAGTTCGGGGCCGCCGGAGTACCAGGGGCCGCAGCCCAGCAAGCTGACGGTCGAGATGTTCTTCGACGCGAGCGATACGCAGGACAGCAGCGTGGTGACCTCGGTGGAGAAGCTGTTCGCCTGCTGTGTGCCGACCAACGAGACGCGCCAGCAGCAGCGTTCGTCGCCGCCGTGGGTGATCTTCCACTGGGGCGGGCTGACCGGCTTTCCCGGTTACGTCAGCCAAGTGCAGGCGAAGTACACGCTCTTCACAACCTCCGGGGTGCCGATCCGGGCGCTCTGCCAGGTGACGATGGAGGAGATCAGCGGCGAGACCCCGGGCCAGAACCCGACCTCCGGCGCACTGGCGGCGCGGCGCGTGCACCGGGTGCGGGCAGGGGATTCGCTGCCGGGGCTCGCGCACCGCGAGTACGGGGATCCGGCCGCGTGGCGGGTGATCGCCGAGGCGAACGGGATCGACGACCCGATGCGGCTGGCGCACGGGCGGGAGCTGCTGCTGCCCGCGCTGGACGAGCTGGAACGGCTGAAGGACCAGCGGACCCAGCAAAGGGACCAGCGGGCCCAGCAAGGGGACCGCCGGACCCAGCAAGGGGACCAGTGGACCCAGCAAAGGGACCGGCGGACCCAGCGATCCGTTCCACCGCGTCCGGCTCCGGAGCGTTCCCGTCCGATACGGCCGAGGTGAGTGAGCGCCCATGCCCCAGCAGAGCGTCGCGAAGTCGCTGGTCGTCGAGTTCGGCGGCAGCCCGCTGCCGCCCGCCCTCGCCAACACCCTGGTCGAAGGCTATGTGGACGACAGCCGCACCCTCCCCGATCTCTTCGTGCTCCGCTTCCGCGACCCCGCCCGCGTGCTGCTGGAGCGGACCGGCCTGAAGATCGGCGCCGAGGTCCGGCTGCTCGCGCGGGCCGGTGGCGGCGGCCCGTCGCCCACGCCGCTGCTGACCGGGGTGGTCACCGCGCTGGAGGTGGAGATCGACGACACCGGCACCTTCACGGTCGTCCGGGGCCTCGACGAGTCGCACCGGCTGTTCCGGGGCCGCCGGATCGCCGGCTACCAGAACATGACGCTCTCCGACATCTGCGCCCAGGTCGCGCAGCGGGCCGGGCTGCGGCCCGGCACGGTCGACGTGGCCGGTCCCGTACTCGCCCATGTCGCCCAACCGAACATCACCGACTGGGAGTTCGTGCGCGGGCTGGCCGAGGACGCGGGCGCGCAGGCGTACGTACGCGACGGACAGCTCCACATCACCCGGCCCACCGACGCGGGCGGCGCGCCCGACGGTTCGGCGCGGGCCGAGCAGAATCCGCTGGTGCTGGAGATGGGGAGCAATCTGATCCGCTGCCGTGCGGGGGTGTCCGCCGCCGAGCAGGTGTCGGAGGTCGAGGTACGGGGCTGGGACATGGCGGCCAAGCAGCCGCTGGTGGGCCGGGCGCCGGCCGGGCAGTCGACGACGCTGGACCTGGGGGTGACCTCGGCCGAGGTGTCGGCGCCGTTCGGGGAGGCGAGCTTCGTGGTCACGGACGCGTCGTACGGCACCCAGGCCGAGGTGGACCGGGCGGCGAAGGCGGTGGCGGAGCGGATCTCGGGGTCCTTCGCCGAGCTGGAGGCCGTGATCAGGGGAAACCCTGAGGTACGGGCGGGCAGCGCGGTCGCGCTCAACGCCGTCGGCGCGCCCTTCGAGGGCCGCTATACGGTCACGTCGTCGCGGCACGTGTTCGACGCGGTGCGCGGCTACGAGACATGGATCACGGTCTCCGGCCAGCAGGAACGCTCCCTGTTCGGGCTGACGGGCGGGGGCGGGGGAGGGTCCGGCGGTACGGGGTCGTCGGCCGGCGGGAGCTGCGCCGGGCTGGTCAACGGGACGGTGACGGACACCCAGGACCCGGAGGGGCTCGGCCGGGTGAAGGTACGTTTCCCCTGGCTGTCGGACGAGTACGCGAGCGACTGGGCGCGTACGGCGCAGTCCGGGGGTACGGGCGGCGGCGACGCGTTCATCCCCGAGGTGGGCGACGAGGTGCTGGTCGGTTTCGAGCAGGGGCATCTGGACCGGCCGTATGTCCTGGCCGGTCTCTACAACGGCCAGGACAAGCCCTCCCAGGGCGGCGGCCCGGTGGATACGGGAGCCTCCGGGAGCGCCCCCGGAGGCGGTGAGCTGGTCGATCCGACCACCGGAGCCGTCAACCGCCGCGCCTTCGCGTCCAGGAGCGGCAATCAGCTGGAGCTGCTGGACGCGGCGAACGGCCCGCAGGGCGTACGGCTGGTGACCGGCGACGGGAAGCTGAAGATCGATCTGGACCGCCGGGGCACCACCGTGGTCATCCACAGCGACGGCAGCGTGGAGATCGAGGCCGGGCAGCAGGTGTCGATCACGGCGGGGCGCGGCGTGACGCTGGACGCGGGACAGGGTGTGCTCGAACTCAGCGGCGATTCGGTGAAGTTGACGGCCCGCACCGGGGTCCAGGTGGACGGCGGGACGGGCCGGCTGCGGCTGGCCACGGGCGGTGCGCTGGATGTCCAGGGCAGTCAGGTCGCGGTCAACGGCACCTCGCGCACCGAGATCAAGGGCGGCACCACCTGCTCCATCAACGCGCCCCTGGTCAAGATCAACTAGCGCACGGCACCACCAGCACGGCACCACCAGCGCACGGCACCACCACGCAGAACCCTCGAAAGGAGTACGGAGCGATGTCGGCAGCCGCACGCGTCGGCGACCCCACCGGCCACCCCGGCACGGTCGCCCCGCCCGGGGTGACCTCGGTGCTCATCGGCGGCAGACCGGCCGCCACGGTCGGCACCCCGCACCACTGCGCCGCCCCGCCCCCGGCCACGCACCCGCCGTCAACGGTCATCGGCCCAGGCAGCGCGACCGTACTGATCGGGGGCGCCCGCGCGGCCCGTGTCGGCGACCGGGCGGGCTGCGGATCGGCCGTCGTGTCCGGCTGCGCGAGCGTACGGATCGGGGGGTGAGGGAGCCGGATGGGAGAGCAGTTCATCGGCGCGGGCTGGGCCTTTCCGCCGCATACGGACGCCACCGGCTCCATCGCCCTCGTCGGCGGGGAGCGCGCGCTGGAGGAGTCGATCCGGCTGATCCTCGCGACCTCGCCCGGCGAGCGGCCGATGCGGCCGGAGTTCGGCTGCGCCGTCAACGACTACGTGTTCGCCCCGGCCGACGCGGGGACGGCCGGGCAGCTCGCCTACGAGGTACGGCTCGCGCTGGAGCGCTGGGAGCCCCGGATCGAGGTGGCCGAGGTGACCGTCCGGTTCGACGAGGCGGACAACGGCGTGCTGTACATCGACATCGGCTACTCGGTGCGCGGCTCCAACGACCCCCGGAATCTCGTATTCCCGTTCTATGTGATCCCGCAGCACGAGGAGGACGGCGCGTGACGCTTCCCAGCCCCGATCTGGACGACCGCCGCTTCCAGGGCCTGGTCGACGAGGCCAAGCGCCTGGTCCAGCAGCGCTGCCCGGAGTGGACGGACCACAATGTCTCGGACCCGGGGGTGACGCTGATCGAGGCGTTCGCCACCATGGTCGACCAGCTGGTCTACCGGCTGAACCGGGTGCCGGAGAAGAACTATCTGACCTTTCTCGACCTCATCGGGGTACGGCTGTATCCGCCGACGGCGGCCCGTACCGAGGTCACCTTCCGGCTCTCCGCGCCCCGGCCCGAGCCGGTACGGGTGCGGGCGGGCACCGAGGTCGCCACGGTCCGTACCGAGACCGAGGAGGCGGTGGTGTTCACCACGAGCCGGGAGCTGACGCTCCTGCCCTGCGCGTACGAGCGCCTCGCGACCCGGTCCGCCGCGGGCGACGCGACCGACCGGTCGGAGGAACTGGCCCTCGGCCGGGACGTGCCCTGCTTCGGCGCCACGCCCACCCCCGGCGACGCCCTCTACGTCGGGCTGTCCCGGGCCGTACCGGCGGGCGTGGTCGTGCTGCGGCTCGACTGCCGGATCGAGGGCGTGGGCGTCGACCCGCGGCGCCCGCCGCTGCTCTGGGAGGCGTTCGACGGCACGGAGTGGCGGGCCTGCGAGATCGAGAAGGACGACACGGGCGGCTTCAACAAGTCGGGCGAGCTGATCCTGCATCTGCCCCGGACACACACCGCGTCCCAGGTCGTACGGCGCTCGGCCGGCTGGCTGCGCTGCCGGCTGCTGGCGGCGGAGCCCGGTCAGCCGCGCTATGTCGCGTCGCCGACCGTACGCCGTATCACCGCCTTCACGATCGGCGGCACGGTCGAGGCGGCGCACGCGGAGACGGTACGGGAGGAGATCCTCGGCGCGGCGGAGGGCGTGCCGGGGCAGAGCTTCCTGCTCGCGCGGCCACCGGTGGTGCCGGGGGACTTCGTGGTCGAGGTGGCGGATGTCGAGGCGCGGTCCGGCTGGGCGGACTGGACCCGGGTCGACGACTTCGCGCACTCGGGACCGGACGACCGGCACATCACGCTCGACCCCAACTCCGGCCGGGTGGACTTCGGTCCGGCCGTCCGGGAGCGGGACGGCGGACTGCGGTACTACGGCGCGGTCCCCCGCAAGGGAAGTCCCGTACGGGTACGGAGCTACCGCACCGGCGGCGGCCGGCGCGGCAACGTGGCCCGGGGCGCGCTGCGCGTGCTGCGCGGTTCGCTGCCGTTCGTGGCGCGGGTGGAGAACCGGCGGGCGGCGCTCGGCGGTGTGGACGGCGAGACGGTCGAGAGCGCCCGGGTGCGCGGGCCGATGACGCTGCGGACCCTGCACCGGGCGGTCGTGCCGCACGACTACGAGCTGCTGGCCCGTGAGGTCGCCCCGGACGCGGCGCGCGTCCACTGCGTACCGGCGGGCCGGGACGCGGACGCGGGCGGGGTACGGCTGCTGGTCGTACCGTCCGGGAGCGGTGACGAACAGGGCCGGATCGGCTTCGAGGAGCTGACCCCGCCGCCGGACACGATGGAGCAGATCCGGGCCCATCTGGAGGAGCGCCGGCCGATCGGCGCGCGGCTGGTGGTGGAGCCGCCGTTCTACCAGGGGGTGACGGTCGTGGCCCAGGTGCAGGCGCGCCGGGGCGCGGTGCCCGAGCGGCTGCGCGAGGAGGCGCTGACCGCGCTGTACGGCTACTTCAACCCGCTGACGGGCGGCCCGGACGGGCAGGGCTGGCCGTTCGGGCGGCCCATCCAGTCGGGCGAGGCGTTCGCGGTGCTCCAGCGGGTCGCGGACGTGGATCTGGTGGAGGACGTACGGCTGTACCCGGCGGATCCGATGACGGGCCGGCGCGGCGAGCCGACCACCCGGATCACGCTCGACCGGCACGCGCTGGCCTTCAGTTTCGAACACCAGCTGCGGATCCGGGAGGCGTGAGCCCATGCGCGCGACCGTACCCGGGCTGGCCTCGCCGCATCCGCTGGTCGAACTGCTGCCCGCGCTCTATCTGGAGCAGGATTTCGTACGGCGCTTCCTGTCGGCGCTGGACGATGTACTGGCCCCGGTGCAGCTGACCCTCGACAATCTGCCGGCCCATCTGGACCCGCGCAGCGCGCCGGAGGACTTCCTCGACTGGGTGGCCCAGTGGGTGGCGGCGGAGCCGCGCCCGGACGAACCGGTCGACCGGCGCCGGACGGCGGTCACCGAGGCGGTCGCGCGGCACAGCCGCCGGGGCACGCGCGGCGGTCTGTCGGACGCGGTCGCCCGGCTGACGGGGGTCGTACCGGAGATCGAGGAGAGCGGCGGCTCGGCATGGTCCCCGACCCCGTACACCGACCTGCCGGGCGACGAACGGGCCCGGGTGGTCGTACGGTTGCGGGTCGCCGACCCGGACGGGGTGGACCGGGTCGGGGTGGAGGAGCTGATCGAGGGCGAGATCCCGGCGCACATCGGGTACGCCCTGGAGATCCTGCCGAGCACGACGGACGGCACACCCGGCGCGTCCGGCGCACCCGGCGCGTCCGGAGGGACACCGTGAACTGCCCGGAGTGCGGCCACCGCAACACGCCGGGCGCGACGTTCTGCGCGTCCTGCTCGGCGTTCCTGGACTGGACCGACCCGGACGCGGGCAGCGGCGCAGGGAGGGGTACGGGCACAGGTACGGATACGGGCGGCGCACCGGCCCCCACGGGCACGGTCACCGGAGCGGGCCCCGGCGTAAGTACCGCTCCCGAACCACCGTTGCCGGCGCCGGCACCTGACGCCGGATCGAGGTCCGGTACGGACCCGGTCCCGCCCCCGGCACGGCCCACGCAACCGCCCGTACCCCCCACGCCGCCCGCGCCTCCCGCGCCGACCAATCCCATAGGCCCCACAGGACCTGTGGGCCCCACCGGCCCCCGCCGCCCCGGCGACCGGTTGGACGTCCCCGTGCCCGGCCCGGCCGAGGAGCCCGACGCCGGGCCGCCGGATCCGGCGGCCGTCCTCCCCCCGGCCGCAGGCGGGCCGTCCGTCCGCTGCCCCAACTGCCGTACGGAGAACGCGCCGGAGCGTACGCTCTGCCGGCGCTGCGGGCTGCTGCTGGATCCCGGCCCGCCGCCGGACGTACCGCTCCCGTGGTGGCGGCGGATCCTGCGCCGGCGGCGGGGCGGCCGGGTGCTGCCGGTCGCCGGTACCCGCCCCAAGGGGCGGCTGTGGCGCAGGCCGCGGCTGGCCGTGCCGATCGCGCTCGCGGTGCTGGCGGGCGCGCTCTGGTTCGGGCGCCCGTATCTGCCGGAGGCGTGGGACTTCACCCGCGACAGCACCGGCACGCCCGACGAGCTGCGTCCCAGCGGTATCCGCGCGTCCAGTTCTCTGCCGGACCATCCGCCGGCCACCGCGATCGACACGTACACCAACCGCTTCTGGGTGCCGAAGGAGGCGGGGCCCGGGATCGGTGAGTTCCTGGAGGTCGACTTCGAGCGGCCGGTGCGGGTGACGCGGCTGGTGGTGTTCTCCGGGCGGTCCGCGAAGGAGGACGAGTTCCTCGCGCAGTCCCGGCCGGCCGCGCTGACCGTGACGCTGCGCTCCGAGGACGGCGGCTCCGCCGAGAAGCGGATCGCGCTCAAGGACCGTCCTGGCCAGCAGACCTTCGAGGTACGGGGCTCGGACGTCGTCCGGGTGCGGCTCGCGATAGCCGAGGTCTACGGCGCGGGTCCCGGGCGGCGGCCCGCCATCGCCGAGATCGAGTTCTTCGGCCGGAATTGACCGTGCGTGTCATCTTTCGGGAGTCCGTCGCCGTCGGCCGTGCGTGGCTCTTGGCCCGGGGCGCCCGCTGCCGGAGACTGAACCGATGACACAGCGTGTGGATCTCGCGACCGTGATGGACCGGCTGGCCATCGACGAGGTGGTCACCGGATACGCGGTGGCCGTGGACGACGCCGACTGGCCCGCGTACCGGGCCCTGTTCACACCGGACGGCCGTGCCGACTACACCGCGGCGGGCGGGATCGAGGGGCCGGCCGCCGAGGTGGGTGACTGGCTGGCCGGCATCCTGCGCCCGTACCGCGTCCGGCAGCACCTGATCGTCAACCGACGGCTGCGGATCGAGGACCTCGGCGGCTATCCGGGGGACCGGGCCGAGGTGCGGGCCGAGTATCTGAGCCCGCTGCGCCATGAGTCGGGCGAGGACCTGATGTGCGGCGGCGGGTTCACGTTCGGCCTGGTGCGCGGGGACGGGGGGTGGCTGCTGCGGACGGTGGCCGCCCGGGAGAAGTGGCGGCACGCCGCACGCCACCACGGCTGACCCGCCGGTGGGGCCGCCCGGGGCCGCCCGGGGCGGCTTCGCTTCGGCGTCCGCGCGAGGGGGAAGGGAGTGCTGGACCGCCCGACGGCCAGGACGAGGAGGCTCCCGTATGCGGATCCGGTGGTGGCGGGGCGCGGCGGCGGCCGGGGCGGGCGCCCTGCCCGCGCTCGCCTTTCCCGCGCCGTCCCTCTGGTGGTCGGCGTACGCGGCGCTGGTGCCCTGGATGCTGCTCGTACGGTCCGCGCCGACCGCCCGCCGGGCCGCGCTGGAGGGCTGGCTGGGCGGGCTGGGCTTCATGGCCGCCGTGCACCACTGGCTGCTGCCGAGTCTGCATGTCTTCCTCGTGGTGCTGGCCGCGCTGCTCGGGCTGCTCTGGGCGCCCTGGGGAGTGCTGGTGCGGTACGCGCTGGGCGGTACGCCGTCGGTCAGGCGGGCCGGTGCGGCGGTGGCGGTGGTGCCGTCGGGGTGGCTGATGGTCGAGCTGGCCAGGTCCTGGGAGGGGCTCGGCGGGCCCTGGGGGCTGCTCGGCGCCGGCCAGTGGGAGGTGTCCCCGGCGCTGCGGCTCGCTTCGGTGGGCGGGGTGTGGCTGGTGAGTCTGCTGGTGGTCGCGGTGAACACGGCGCTGGTGGTGGCGATCGCGGTGGCCGGGGCGAGGAGGGTGGGGGCTGGGGCACTGGTGCTGTGCGCGGTGGTGGTGGGTTCGGTGGAGGTGTGGCTTCCGCGCCCGTCGGGTCTTCCGGAGCCGTCGAGTACGGGATCGGGCACGGCGGGATCGGGCAGCGCGTCGGCGTCCGCCCCGGTCCGGATCGCGGTCGTACAGCCGGGGGTGGTGGCGCCCGGGGTGGTCGACGGTGCCGATTCCGTCGAGCGCCGGTTCGCCCGGGGTGAGGCGCTGACGCGCACGCTGGCCGGTCAGGATCTCGCTCTGGTGGTGTGGGGCGAGAGCAGTGTGGGCGCCGATCTGGCCACGCGGCCGGATCTGGCGGCGCGGCTGGCGGTGCTGTCCCGGCGGGTCGGTGCCCCGCTGCTGGTCAATGTGGACGCGCGCAGTACGGACGCGGCGGGCCGTACGGGGGTCTTCAAGCGTGCGGCGCTGGTGGGTCCGGCCGGGCCGACGGGCGATACGTACGACAAAATGCGGCTGGTGCCGTTCGGTGAGTACGTACCGGCGCGGTCGGCGCTCGGCTGGGTGACGTCGGTGGGCCGGGCGGCGGGCGAGGACCGGGTGCGGGGCACCGGGCAGGTGGTGATGGTACTGCCGGGCGAGGGCCGGGGCGGGCCCCGGGTGGGGCCGCTGATCTGTTTCGAGACGGCGTTCCCCGATATGAGCAGACGGCTGGTGCGGGAGGGGGCCCAGGTGCTGGTGGGGCAGTCCTCGACGTCGTCGTTCCAGGGGAGTTGGGCGCCGGAGCAGCATGCCTCGCTGGCGGCGCTGCGGGCGGCGGAGACCGGCCGGCCGATGGTGCACGCGACACTGACCGGGGTCAGCGCGGTGTTCGGCCCGGACGGGGAGCGGGTGGGCGGGGCGATCGGTACGGACCGTTCGGCCGCGGCGGTGTTCGACGTCCCGCCGGGCGGCGGGACGACCGCGTACGTACGGTTCGGCGACTGGGCGGTGTACGGCGCGCTGGCCGTGCTGGCGGTGCTCGGCGCGGTGGAGGGCCGGCGGGCGCTCAGAGCCTGTCGGGTGACCTTCGATCGGATAGCGGACGCGGTCTGGCGCGTGCGATTCCAAGGCGCCGGAAAGTCCTCGTAGCGGAGCTACTAGGGCATTTCGGCAACGCGGGAAGCGTGCGTGTCAGGGCGTGGCCGCCCGGTCAGAGGTCACCCGACAGGCTCTCAGACAGCGGCCTGGTCCTGGGCCGCTCGTACCACCCGCTCGCACAGTTCGTGCGTCCGCAGGGCGTCGCGCGCGCTGAGGTGCTTGCCGGCCCGTACGGCGTCGAGGAAGGCCAGGACGCACTGCTCGACGCCGCGCTGGCGGGACACGGAGACCCAGTCGCCGCGCCGCCGGACGCTGGGCTGGCCCTTGTGGTCGATGATCGTGGCGAGGTTGTGGACGGCGCGTTTGGTGTCCTGGCCGGAGACTTCGAGGATCTCCTCGGCCGATCCGCTCATCCGGTTCATCGTGCCGATGGCGGTGAAGCCGTCGCCGGAGAGTTGCAGGACGATGTGGTGCAGCAGGCCGTCCCGGATCCGGGCCCGTACGTCGGTGTGCTCGACGGGGCCCGGAAGCAGGAAGCGCAGGGTGTCGACGACATGGATGAAGTCGTCCAGCACGAGGGTGCGCGGGTCCTCGGGCAGGCCGACCCGGTTCTTCTGCATGAGGATCAGATCGCGCGGATGCTCCAGGCACTGGGCGTAGCCGGGCGCGTGGCGGCGGTTGAAGCCGACGGCGAGGCTGACACGGCCCTCGTCGGCGAGGCGGACGACGCGCTCGGAGTCGGCGTACTCGTAGGAGATCGGCTTGTCGACGTACGTCGGCACGCCTGCCGCGATGAGCTGGCAGACGATGTCGACGTGCGCGGCGGTCGGCGCGTGGACGAACGCGGCGTCCAGCTCCTCGAAGAGCAGTGATTCGAGGTCGGTGTGGCAGCGCTCGGCGGGGATGCGGTAGGTCTCCGCGATCCGGGTGAGGGTGGCGGGGGTGCGGGTCTGGAGGTGCAGTTCGATCTCGGGCCGTGTGGCGAGCACCGGCAGATATGCCTTGCGCGCGATGTCACCGAGACCGATGCAGCCGACCTTCACGTGTGCCTCCCTGACCTGTCATGAGTCTGTTCGGTCCGCGATCACCGTGTCCGTCATGATGTCCGGCCAGATGTCCGTCCCGGTGTCCGGGAAGCATACGGGTGGCCGGGCGGGCGCCAGTCGGCGATCCCCTCCATCGTGCGCAGGACGAGTCCGGGGCCGAACCGGGAGGCGGCGGCCATCAGGTTGTCGCGTACGGCGACGGCCGCGGGGGCGGAGAAGGACGCGAGCCGTCCGGCGCTCGCCGCCCGGCGGACGACCATGGTGGTGCGGGGCAGCCGGTCGGCGGAGTACGCGGCGAGGACCGCCGGGTCGAAGGGGTCCGTACCGCTGCCGGCGTGGTGGGCGAGGACGACGGCGTCCTCGATGGACTGGTTGCCGCCCTGGGCGAGGGTGGGCTGCATGGCGTGTGCCGCGTCACCGAGGAGGGCGGTCCTGCCGCGGTGGAAGGCGGGCAGCGGCTCGTTCATCTCGTACACGTCATGGCGCAGGACCTGGCCGGCCTCCGCCGCCTCGATGACGCGGGGTACGGGGTCGTGCCAGTCCCCGAAGAGCCGCCGCAGCTCGGCCTGTTCACTGTCGGGGGCGTGCGCGCCCGCGGGGGCCGCGGCGGCGGCGTACGCGTAGACGCGGCCGTCCTTGAGCGGCTGGGTGCCCCAGAGCCGGCCCCGGCCCCAGGTCTCGTGCGGCGCGAAGTCCGGTCCGGCGGGGACGATCACGCGCCAGGTGGTGTAGCCGGCGTAGCGGGGGCCGGGGTGGCCGGGGAAGAGCTGGGCGCGCGCGGCGGAGTGGATGCCGTCACCGGCCACGACGAGATCGGCGGCCAGCTCGCCGTCGTCCGTACGGACCACGGCGGTACGGGCGGGCGCCCCGGCCGTGCCCACGGCGCCGCCCGGGTCCTCGATCCGGGCGGCGGCGCCGGTACGGACCGCTCCCGCCGGGAGGGCGGCGGTGAGGAGGTCGACGAGGGTGGCGCGGTGGACCAGGACGAGCGGTCCGCCGAAGCGGGCGGCGGCGGCCTCGCCGCTCAGCCGGTTGAGCCAGCGGCCCCGGGGGGTACGGAGCCCGCCGTCGCCCTGCCAGGCGGCGAGGGCGCGGACACGGTCGCCGAGGCCGAGGGTGTCGAGGGCGCGCTGGGAGTTGGGGGCGAGGCCGAGGCCGGCGCCGACGGGGGCGGTGGAGGAGGCGCGTTCGAGGACGGTGACGGCCCAGCCGCGCTGGTGCAGGGCCACGGCGGCGGTGAGTCCGCCGATGCCGCCACCGATGACGACGGCGCGGGACTGTTGCATGACTTCTCCCTCTCACAACACACGACACGACACGCAAACTCGCGCGGAAACTACAGGTGTAGTGACCTGTCTCCACCGTACTACAGCCGTAGTGGACGGGATAGATTGGGGCCATGGCACCTCGCACCACCAGCACCGCTCCCGCGTCCACCGCTTCCGCGTCCACCACTCCGGCGTCCACCGCTCCCGCGTCGCCCTCCGCGCGCCCCTCGGGCGTCTCCCGGGCCGAGCTGATCGCCGACACCGCCCTCACCCTGCTCACCGAGCGCGGTATGCGCGGGCTGACCCATCGCGCGGTGGACGAACGGGCCGGGCTGCCGCAGGGCTCGACGTCCAACCACGCGCGCACCCGGCAGGCGCTGCTCGAAGCGGCGGTACGGCGACAGGCGGAGCGCGAGGCGCGGGTGCTCACCCCGGTGGGGACGGCCCTCACCGGCGACGGCCGCACGGCGCCGGCCGACGCCCTGGCGCTCGCGCTGCACCGCTATCTGACCGCCCACCCCGAGCTGCTCGTCGCCCGGTACGAACTGGCGCTGGAGGCCACCCGGCGTCCGGAGCTGCGGGCGTTCTACGACGCGACGGGCCGCCAGTTCCGCGACCCGCTGGTCGCGATGATGCGGGCGGCCGGTTCCACCGAGCCCGAGCGGCACGCGCACTCGCTGGTGGCCTGGTGCGACGGGCTGCTGTTCTCCTGCGCGGCGGGCTCGTACCACAGCGCCGTACCGTCGCTGGACGATCTGCGCCGGGGCTTCACCGAGCTGCTGCGCGGCATGCTCGGCGACGGCGCGGCGGAGCGCGGCGCCGAGGAGCGCGGCGCGGGCGGATAATCCCTGGCCGGGGCGGCCTCGCGCACGTGAGGATGGCGGCCATGAACACACCTGAGCGCATCGATCCCTCCACCGTCGCGGGCGAACGCGAGATGCTGGAGAGCTGGCTGGAGTACCACCGCGAGACCCTCGCCCTGAAGTGCGCGGGGCTGACGGAGAAACAGCTCAGGGAAGCGTCCGTGCCGCCCTCCGGGCTGACCCTGATCGGCCTCGTCCGGCACATGGCCGAGGTGGAGCGCGCCTGGTTCCGCAGAACCCTGGCCGCCGAGGAGGCCGGCCCGATCTATTACACGGACGACGACAGGGACGGCGACTTCCACCCCGGCGAGGGCGACACCTGGGACGAGGCGCACACCACCTGGCGGGCGGAGATCGCCCGCGCCCGCGCACTCGCCTCGGGACACTCGCTGGACGACCCGGGCGCCGGCCGGCGCGACCGGGCCACGGGCCATCCGTACAGCCTGCGCTGGATCTACCTCCACATGATCGAGGAGTACGCCCGGCACAACGGCCACGCCGATCTGATCCGCGAGCGCCTCGACGGCGTGACGGGCGAATAGCGGCAGAGGCAGCCGCCCGCCGCGCCCGTTGCCGTGCGGGTCGGTGCGGTCGGCAGCGGGGTCGCGCGGTCAGCGGGGTGGTGGCCGGTATCACCCATCCGGGCCAAATCCGCGCCTTTCCCCTCCCCTACGGCCGCCGCGACCAGCAGAGTTGCCCAGGTGCACAGAACAAGAAGCGCGGCGATGGTCCTGGTCGGGATGGCGGTCACGGCCGTCTCCGGTTGTGTGGCCGTCGAGCCGCTGTCCACAGCGGGGCCCACGCCCTGGACGGAGACATCCAGCGAGGGCCCCGGCCCGGGATCCGCCCCCACGGCCGCCGGTGAGGTAACGCCACCGATCGCCCAGGCGCCGGGCAGGGAGGCGCTGGAGGCGGTCGCTCCCGCACCGGCCCCGCCCGGCGCCCCGCCCGGAGCGCGGGCTCCGGCGTCCGCCCCGCGCGACTCCGGCGCGGCTCCCCCGGCATCGGCCGGGCGACCGGTCCCCGGCGCGCCGGGGACCGCCGGGCACCCGCCGCGCGAGCGGCCCGCCCCCCGATGGCCCACGGCGCTCCCGCCACTGCCGACCGGCGCCGGATCAGGAGCCGGTCCGGGCGCCGGATCCGTACCGGGCGCGGCCGATCTCTGCGGCCTCGGCGAGACGTTGGGAGGCTGGCCGGCGGACAGCCCCCAGGCGCAGGCCTGCCGCACCGCCCAAGCCTCCGGCCCCGGCTCCGGTCAGGGCCAGGGCTCCGGTCATTGACCGCGCGACCGCAGGCTCCGCTCCAGCCGGTCGATACCCGCCCAGACCCCTTGTCCGTACCCCCCGTCCCCCAGCGCGTCCGCCGCCGCCCGCGCCCGGTCCAGATGGAGCCGTGCCGCCTCGGGCCGCTGGAGCTTCAGATAGTCCGCGGCGAGGTTGAGATGGAGCGCCGGGTAGAAGGCGCGCACCGCCGACGCGGCCGACGTTTCCCCCTGCGCGCCGTCGGTGTCCCGCCCGTACCCACCCCTGCCGCCCTCCCCGTGTCCATATCCGTCGGCCGCGGTCAGCGCCCGCAGATCCCAGGCCAGTTCGTCCCCCGGGTCGTCCTGGGTGTCCGCCATGTAGTGCGCGAGTGTGCAGCGGTGGAGCGTGTCCCCCGTCTCGCCGATCTCCGTCCAGAGCGCGCCGAAGCGGTTGCGCGCCTCCTCGCGATCACCGGCGTGGAGGAGCATGACCGCCTGCCCGATCCGGGTCATGACGGCGTCCTCCGACGTCTGCTGCCGCTCCATCACTGCCGCCTCCGCTTGCCCGTCCAGTAAATCCGACAAACAAGACGCTAACCGCAGCGGCGGACAATCCCCCTCAGGCTCGGTCGGCGAGATCCGGGATGCGCCAGTCGATGGGCTCGTGTCCCTGCGCCGCGATCGCCTCGTTGATCCGGCTGAACGGACGCGAGCCGAAGAACTTCTTCGCGGAGAGCGGCGAGGGATGCGCGCCCTTCACCACCACATGCCGCTCCTCGTCGATCAAGGGCAGCTTCTTCTGCGCGTAGGCACCCCAGAGGACGAAGACCGCCGGGTCGGGCCGCTCGGCCACCGCGCGGATCACCGCGTCCGTCACCTTCTCCCAGCCCTTGCCCTTGTGGGAGTTCGCCTCGCCCTCGCGGACCGTCAGCACCGCGTTCAGCAGGAGGACGCCCTGCTCGGCCCAGGGCATCAGATAGCCGTTGTCCGGGACGGGGTGGCCCAGCTCCTCCTTCATCTCCTTGTAGATGTTCCGCAGGGAGGGCGGGGTCCTGACGCCGGGGCGCACGGAGAAGCACAGCCCGTGCCCCTGGCCCGCTCCGTGGTACGGGTCCTGGCCGAGGACCAGCACCTTCACCCGCTCGTACGGGGTGGCGTCGAGCGCCGCGAAGACCTCGTCCCGGGGCGGATAGACGGGACCCTTCGCCCGCTCCTCCGCCACGAAGTCGGTCAGCTCCTTGAAGTAGGGCTTCTCCAGCTCCTCGCCGAGGACGCCGCGCCAGGACTCGGGCAGCATGTCGGTGTAGGTCACGTCAACAACCTCCGGTAGGGGATCACTTGCGAACTGCCACCGAACTTACCGGGCACCACTGACAATCGCCCCTACCAGCTGGTTTTCCGCTCCAGCTCCCACATCTGCATGACCGTCTGAGGGTCGAGCGCGCGCTCCCCGCCGCCGATGTCGTCCGTGGACGCCACGTACAGCTTGCCCTGCCACAGCGGCAGCAGCCGGACGTCCTCCACGAGGATCTGCTGCGCGCGTCCGAAGTGGCCCCCGACGGTCGCGCGGTCGCTCAGCCTGCGCGACTCGGGCAGCAGTTTCCCGGTGATCTCGGGGCTCTCGTACGGCGTGCTCAGCGCGTTCTCCTTGCCGACGAAGGGGGCGACGAAGTTGTCCGGGTCCGGGAAGTCCGGGAACCAGCCGCGGCCGAAGACGGGGTACTCGCCCTTCTGGTAGCCGGCCTGGAACTGCTTCCACGGCTGGCTCCGCAGGGTGACGTCGAACAGCTTCGACGCCTCCAGCTGGCGCTTCAGCTCCACGAACTCCAGCTCCGTACCCGACCCGTAGCGGTCCGAGGTGAACCAGAGCGTGAGCGGTACGGGGGTGCTGATCCCCGCCTCTTCGAGGAAACGTTTCGCCTTGGCCGTGGAAGGGTCGCCGTACTGGTCGAAAAAGCTGGTGGCGTGCCCGGCGATGCCCTTGGGCACCATCGAGTACAGCGGCTCGGCCGTCCCCTGGTAGACCTTGGCGACCAGCGCGTCCCGGTCCACGACCTGCGCCACGGCCCGCCGTACGGCGAGCTTCCCGGCCGCCGGATCCGCGGGGTTGAACACGAGGTAGCGGATGTCCGCGCCGACGGTCTCGACCAACTGGAGATACTCGTTCCCGGGTCTGCGCTCTTCGAGTTCGACGACCTGTTCCGAGGTGAGTCCCCGGTACACGGCGTCGACCTGCTTTTTCTTGAGCGCCTCGAAGACCTTGTCGGAGTCCGTGAAGTAGCGGATCGTGACAGCGCCGTTCTTGCGCTTCGCGAACCCGCTGTAATTCTCGTTCCTCGTCAGCTCCGCCTTTTCCCCGCTGACGTACGAGGCGAGTTCATAGGGACCGGAGCCGGTGACTCCGCCGTCCTGTCTGAGCTTGTCCGCCGGGTAACTCCCGGGAGAGACAAGGGACATGGCGGGCGTGGCGAGAATGAAGGGAAAGGTCGCGTCGGGTTTCTTGAGCCGGAAGACAACGGTCAGGTCACCCCGTGTCTCGACCTGTTCGAGGGAATCGAGGAGTCCGGCCGGTCCGCCCTTTGCCTTGATCGTGAGGATCCGGTCGAACGTGTACTTCACGGCGGACGCGTCGAGCCGTTCCCCGTCCGTGAATTTCAGCCCCTCGCGCAGTTCGCACTCGAAGACCCGCTGGTCTCCGTCGGCGAACCGGCAGGACCTGGCCGCGTCCGGCTGCGGCGCCGAGCTGCCGGTCGGGAAGCTGACCAGAGTCTGGAAGACATTGCGGAACAGCTCCCAGGAGTTGTCCCAGGAAGCCGCCGGGTCGAGCGTGCTGGGCTCGCTCGTCGTCCCGACGACGATACGCCGGCTCGAATCCTCGCCGCCCGGCAAAAGGCCGCATCCGGTGAGCAGCGATATCAGGGTCAATGCCGTAGTGGCCCGGCGGCCGGTCCGGTGGAACACGCACACGCTCCTTGTTCAGCCCGTGGATCCGGCAGACCATACCGCAAAGCCCCGCCGGCTCCTCAGAGAATCCGGCGGGGCTTTTCGAACGGTGAACGGGCGGCGGTCAACCCGCTACCGCTCCGTTCCGCTATGCGGTTCACAGAACTCCGAATTCCGGAACAGCGGCACCGAATTCCGGTTTCACCGTCCCGATATTCGGTTTGCCGGGGCCGGTCAGCCCACTCCGGCGTTGAGGAAGATTCCGCCGTCGATCACCAGTGTCTGCCCCGTGATCCAGTCGGACTGGTCCGAGGTGAGGAACGCGGCGGCGCCGCCGATGTCCTCGGGCACCCCCAGCCGCCCCAACGGGTAGGCGGCCGCGGCCTCGGCCTCCCTGCCCTCGTACAGCGCCTGCGCGAACTTCGTCTTGACGACGGCCGGCGCGATGGCGTTGACGCGGACGACCGGGGCGAACTCGTGGGCCAGCTGGAGCGTCAGATTGACCATCGCGGCCTTGCTCATGCCGTACGCGCCGATGAAGGGCGAGGCCGAGATCCCGGCGACCGACGCGATGTTGACGATGGCGCCGCCGTTCTCCCGCTGCCAGGCGCGCCAGGTCTGCTGGGCGAAGCCGAGCGCCGAGATGACGTTGGTCTCGTACACCTTGCGCGCGACGGCGAGGTCCAGCTCGGCGAGCGGGCCGAAGACCGGGTTCGTACCGGCGTTGTTGACGAGGAAGTCGACCCGGCCGAACTCCTCCATGACGCGTTCCACGGCGAGTGCCTGGTGCGCCTCGTCGTGTGCCTTGCCGGCGACGCCGATGACCCGGTCGGAGCCGAGCCGCTCGACGGCCTCCTTGAGCCTCTCCTCGTCGCGCCCGGTGATACACACGCGGTCGCCGCGGGCGACGAGCGCCTCGGCGATCCCGTACCCGATGCCCCGGCTCGCTCCCGTGACCAGGGCGACCCGGCCGCTCTCCGGGACCTGCCGCGGCTGCTCCGCCGTCGTCACTGTTTCCGTCATGTCCGTCTCCCCCGTTCTCAGTTGAGCGGTCCGCCGGCGACGTACAGGACCTGGCCGGAGACGAATCCGGCGTCCTCGCCCGTGAAGAAGGCGATGGCGTTCGCGATGTCCTCCGGCTTCCCGACGCGCGCGACCGGGATCTGGGTGGCCGCCGCGGCCTGGAACTCCTCGAAGCCCATGCCGACGCGGGCGGCGGTCTGCGCGGTCATCTCGGTGACGACGAAGCCGGGCGCCACCGCGTTGGCGGTGATGCCGAACTTGCCCAGTTCCTTGGCGAGGGTCTTGGTGAAGCCCTGGAGCCCCGCCTTGACGGCCGCGTAGTTGGCCTGGCCCCGGTTGCCGAGCGCGGAGCTGGAGGAGAGGCTGACGATCCGGCCGAAGCCGGCGTCCACCATGTACTTCTGACATGCCTTCGACATCAGGAACGCGCCCTTGAGGTGCACGTTCACCACGGTGTCCCAGTCGGACTCGCTCATCTTGAAGAGCAGGTTGTCCCGGAGCACGCCCGCGTTGTTCACGAGGACCGTCGGCGCCCCCAGCTCGGCGGCGACCCGGGTGACGGCGGCCGTCACCTGTGCGCTGTCGGAGACGTCGCAGGCGACGGCGAGCGCGGTGCCGCCGGCCGCGGTGATCTTCTCGACGGTGTCCTTGCACGCGGCCTCGTCGAGGTCGAGTACGGCGACGGCCCGGCCCTCCGCCGCCAGCCGGACCGCGGTGGCGGCGCCAATGCCCCGCGCCGCCCCGGTCACGACGGCGACGCGCTGCTCGGTGGTGGACATCCCTTGGTTCTCCTCGCCCTTGGCTTCCGCGGCTCTCCCGACCACTGAGCACCGCTGAGCAACCGCTTAGTAGGTAGCAGTCGAAGACGCTAGAAGCCCCGGCACCCGGTGTCAACGCCCACGGCACCCGAGGACCGGATCGGCGCGGGAGATCACACGCCCGCGTCCGCCCGGCCCGTCAGCGCACCAGCAGATCGAGCAGCCGCTCGGCCTCGGCCCGCGGATCGGCGGTCAGCCCGGTGTGTACGGGACCGGGCTGTACGACGGTCGAGCGCGGGGCGATCAGCCACCGGAACCGCCGGCCGGCGTCGTCACCCGCCGCCTGCCCGGCCGCGTCACCGCCGGCGCAGACGCCCTCGACCGCGCGCAGGGCGGCCCGTACCCCCACGATGTCGGCCGTCGGGTCGAGGGCCCTCAGCTTCCCCTCGTCCAGCAGGGTCCTGGCCGCGACATAGGAGTGCGCGCGGCAGTAGACCAGCACCCCGGCGTTGAAACACTCGCCGCGCTCGACACGCGGCACGACGCGCAGCAGCGCGTACTCGTAGACGTCCCGCCCGCCGCTCATCGCCCACCTTCCTTGGCGTCCTGGGCGTCCTGGGCCGTCACATCACTCGTACGCACGTCACGGGCCCGGTCCTGCCGAGGCGTCAGCCGCTCGGCGAGCCAGCCGGGGGCCCTGGACGGGGTGTCCCTGGTGGGCGCGTCCAGGACGATCCGCTCGTGGACGGTCGCGGCGCGCGCGAGCAGCGGCTCCACATACGCGCGGCGCAGCGCGTCGAGCGAGTCGAACCCCGGCTCGTCGATCAGCCACTCGTCCGGCACCTCGGCGGCGATCTCGGTCAGCAGCTCCTCGGTGACCAGCGGCGCGAGCCGCGCGGCGGCCGCCGCGACCTCCGGCCCGAAGGGCGCGAGGGCGTGGTCGGAGGCGTTGTACGGCTTCGCGGCGGAGGTCGCGGCGCCCGGCCAGTTGTGGTGCCAGATCATGGTGGCGCCGTGGTCGATGAGCCAGAGATCGCCGTGCCAGACCAGCAGGTTGGGGTTGCGCCAGGACCGGTCGACGTTGTTGATCACCGCGTCGAACCAGACGACCCGCCCCGCCTCCTCCGGATCCACCTCGTAGGCGAGCGGATCGAAGCCGATCGATCCGGGCAGAAAGTCCATCCCGAGGTTCAGCCCGCCGCTCGCCTTGAGCAGCTCCTGCACCTCCTGGTCCGGCTCGGAGAGCCCGATGACCGGATCGAGCCGCATCCGCGCCAACTCCGGCACCCGCAACCCGAGCCGCCGCCCGAGCTGCCCGCAGATCACCTCGGCGACCAGGGTCTTGCGCCCCTGCCCGGCACCGGTGAACTTCATGACATACGTACCGAGATCGTCGGCCTCGACGATCCCCGGAAGCGAGCCGCCCTCACGCAGGGGCGTGACATAGCGGGTCGCAACGATCTCTCTCAGCACTTTCCCGGGCCACCCATCTCTTTGGCCTTGGGGAGAATCCGGGGAGTTCCGACGGTCATACGCTTCCCCCTCCTTCCTTACCCGGGCGGTCCGTCGACGACGGTGTGCGCCCCTTGCTTCCGGCCTCTGGCATGAAGGGAGCATCGTAACCGAGGGTGATCACGGCGCAGGCGCGCCGCAGCGCACGGAAGCTCCACCTCAACCGGCGGGAACAATGCGCCGTGCCGCTTCAACTCCCCGGCCAGGAACACCCCTCCGGTAGTCGATGTCCTCAGCACTCGATGTCCGGCACGCTCCTCGGAACCCCCGGCTGCGCCCAGAGCCGCCGCCCGCCCTGATGACGATGCCAGCGGCTGCGTCCGCCGCTCCGGCTCCGCAGCCGGACCTCGCAGCCGCCGCCGGCTGCTGGTACAGCGGAAGTCACTGGTGGTGCAACAACCGGTATGCCGCGCCTGTCTACCGATGGCAGGGCCCGGACGGCACCACCCGGACCTTGGTCGGATACATGTACACGACCACCAGTTGGTTCACGGGCC